>JBJKST010000019.1:0-84647 GCA_046703705.1 Thermoplasmataceae archaeon | reverse complement strand
AGGGAAACCAGCTTCTTGGAGTCTTTTTCAATTGTTTCCAGGTTGAACATGGTGTGGTATATTATCCCCTTTTCATCGAAGAGGTCCTGGACCCTCTCAGAAACATTCTCCATGGTAAAGACCCTGTTCAGCGGGAACGTGTAATGGATTTCAGTCTTGTCCCTGATTCCCCGTCTCCTGAGGTAACGGTCCAACTGGAACGTGAACTCATATGGCGCAGGGGGGCATTGATAAGGTATGCTTGACGGGCCAATGACAATCTTGCCGCCGTTGAATTCTGAAAGTTTCCTGCGAAGTTCCATGGAAGCCTCAAGGCTGTAGAAATGATGGGCTTCGGACTCAAAATTCGGAATTTCGTCCTCCACAAGCCTGTCGCCCGTCGCTATTACCAGGTAGTCGTACGTGAACTCCTTTCCTGAACTCACAGTTACAGACCTGTTTTCAACATCAATGCGGGTCACTGAATCCTTAATATAATCCACACCGTAGTTGAAAAGGTATTCAGGCTTCTTCACGCTTCCCTGGTAGTCCTTCATCCCCAAGGGTATGTGTATCCCATCAGGCTTGAAGTAATGGTACATGGAATTTCCAATGACCGTTATTTCAGCATTTTCCTTCCTCACCAGATACCTGAGCTTGTTGGCCATTATTGTTCCGGCCGCACCATCGCCAAGTATGAGTATTCTTTCAGGCATAATCGCTCACTTGATCTTCTTCATCACGATTTCGTAGTAACCTTCCCTGTCAAATACTCCAACCAGCTCATTTCCTGATTTCTTTACCCAAGCGGGGGCGTCTCTCTTTGTTCCACTGTCGGTTGAGTAGAGAGAGATAATGTCGTTTGTCTTCGCGGCCTTGTATGCCTTTATGAGCTCCATCAAGGGGCCGGGGCAGAAAGAGTTCCTTGCATCCACAACTTTTGTTGCTTTTATTTCACTTTCCATTTTTTTCACCTCAATGCCCTCATATGAACATGGTCATGGAATCCTTCGAGAGGGAGACGAATTCATTTACGCCTATGATCTCGTCAACTATGGGATCAAGATCCTCCTTCTTGATGTCCATCAGATCAGCAAACATGGCACAGCCATAGACTTTTACGTTTCCGACTTCCTTGGCATTTCTAAGCATGGTCAGCCAGTCTGGAACATTGTTCTTTTTCATTAATGCAAACACCTGATCCTTCATTGGCTCGCCCTCGGGGCTCAGGCTTGGCTTCGTTTCGCCGTTATTGACAGTCTTGGTGAGGCCCCAGAATGTGATGAAAATATCCACATCCATATCATTTGCCACTCCGCCTGAAGCTATTATTGAGGCGGCCATCAATTTGTCGTCCGTTCCTGAGAACAATACAAGAGACATTTTGTCGGGCATATTATCGCCTTCTGACTATTCTGCTCTTGAAAATAAATTGAAACCCTATTATGTAATGAAAAAGACAGGGCGAGGCATTGCACAATCTCCTGGCGCCGATCATTCTCATTAGTACGGTTATCAGTTTTTATTGTGCGGTGTGGATTGTTACCCGTACCGGGTTCTGCCATGTGTGCAAAAGTAGCTGTTTTGAGGGAAAAAGACGAGTTGGAGAATAGAGTTTCAATGGTTCCTGAACTCCTTGACAGGGCAGCCGGAATGGGGCTTCAGTTTCTTGTCGAGAAAGATGCTGGAAAAAGCTCGTTCTTTTCCGATGAGGATTACGCAAGGAAAGGCGGGGTAGTTTCCGCCAGCAGGGATTATATTCTCAAGGAGTCTGATATAGTGGTTACACTGCAGAGGCCAGATGAGGATGACATTGGAAACATGAGGCCGGGCACCGTTCTCGTAGGCACGATACTGCCGTCATTCTTCCCCGGGCTTGTGAAGAAGCTGGCAGACGCAAAGATCACCGCATTTTCACTTGAGCTCATGCCCAGGATTACAAGGGCCCAGACCATGGATGTGCTCTCTTCACAGTCTTCTGTTGCAGGTTACAGGGCAGCGATACTTGGAGCCATGAATTCCCCCCGCATAATGCCAATGCTTACGACCGCAGCAGGCACTGTCCGCCCTTCTTCTGTTTTTGTCATTGGAGCAGGTGTTGCAGGGTTGATGGCGATAGCTACATCAAAACGCCTGGGGGCCGCAGTCACAGCTTTTGATGTGAGGAAAACTGCCGGCGACGATGTGAGAAGCCTTGGGGCAAGATTCCTTGAAACTTCATTTGATGCGGTGGGAAAGGGAGGTTATGCCAGAGACCTGACAGCCGCAGAAAGGGAAGAGCAGAACGACATGCTTGAAAAAGCGGTCTCCGGAGCGGACGTGGTAATAACTGCTGCAAGTGTCCCTGGAAAGGCTGCACCCAAAATTGTTACAAGGAAGATGGTTGAAACCATGAGGCCGGGTTCCGTAATTATTGACCTTTCATCCGAATCCGGCGGGAATTGTGAGCTGACTGAGCCAGGCAAAACTGTAGTAAACAGCGGGGTAAAGATAGTGGGGCAGTCAAACCTCCCCTCAGAGGTGCCTTTCACCTCCAGCATGCTGTACTCAAGAAACATGCTTTCCTTCCTCGAGCTACTGGTCGACGGCGACGGCAATCTGAAGGGCGATTACACCGACGAGAAACTCAAGGAATGCCTGATTACCCATAATGGAAAGGTGACATTCGAGCCGCTTAACGAGGGAGGGAAGGGATGATAGTCGATTTCTGGGTCGTCCTCTACATAGTAATGCTGGCTGCTTTCGTAGGATATGAAGTGATCAGCAGGGTTCCGGTGACTCTGCACACCCCTTTGATGTCAGGATCGAACTTCATACACGGAATAGTCCTTGTTGGTGCCATAGTTGCTCTGGGAGCGGCCGCAAACGACCTTGAGAGAGTCATAGGGTTCATAGCTGTCGTGATGGGAACATTAAACGTGACTGGCGGCTACGTGGTTACCGACAGAATGCTTGGCATGTTCACCAGGAAGAGGGGAAGATAGCATGGTGGACTTCTACAACCCGGTTTACATAATCGCAATTGGCGTGTTCATACTTGGTCTGCACCTGATGGGCCATCCGAAAACTGCCAAATCAGGCATCGTGTGGTCCGGCATTGCCATGGCAGCGGCGATTGCATTCACCTTTACTGCACCCGGGATCTCCAACATTCCCCTCATAGTGGCAGGCATACTTGTTGGAGGCATAATAGGCTGGATTGCGGCAATTAGGGTAGCAATATCCGACATGCCCCAGATGGTTGCGATCTACAACGGAATGGGGGCTGGAGCTGCGGCTGCCATTGCTTCCATAGAAATGCTGAACCTGTCCTCTCCCTCGTTTGACCTGTCACTTGCATTGGCGGGGGCAACAATAGGAAACGTTTCCATAGCCGGGAGCATCATAGCCTTTCTGAAGCTACAGGGCTGGATGAGGCAAAGGCCCATAACATTCGCCGGCCAGCAAGCCCTGAACATGGCGGCTCTAGTCGTATCGATCCTCTTCGGGGTTGTTTATCTTCTGAACGGTTCAGTTTCCCTGTTCGGCATCAGCCTCATTGTTCCATTCTTCGTGCTTTCAATTCTTTACGGTTTCCTGATGGCCCTTCCAATCGGCGGCGGGGACATGCCTGTTATCATAGCACTCTTCAACGCGATGACAGGTATCGCAGTTGCACTGGACGGATTCTCAATATCAAATTATGCAATGATGGTGGCAGGCATTTTTGTAGGCGCAGCAGGAACTCTGCTCACTGTTGCCATGGCGAAGGGAATGAACCGGTCCCTGTTCAATGTGCTTTTTGGGTCCTTTGGCAGGGGATCGGCGTTGGAAGAGCCCGTTTCGGGAACCCTGAAGCCGATCGAGGCAAACGACGCAGCTATCCTTTTGGCTTATTCAGAAAGAGTGATGATCGTGCCCGGATATGGAATGGCGGCTGCACAGGCACAGTTCAAAGCGAAGGAGCTGCTGGACATTCTTTCTTCAAGGGGCATAAACGTGGACTTTGCGATTCACCCGGTGGCAGGTAGAATGCCTGGACACATGAATGTGCTGCTAGCAGAGGCGGGCGTCCCCTACGACCTAATGCTGGATTTGGACGAAGCCAACAGGGAATTTCCCGCCACTGATGTGGCACTCGTCATAGGTGCGAATGATGTTGTAAATCCCTCTGCTAAAATTCCTGGTAGCCCGCTGTACGGAATGCCGATCCTTGACGTGGACCTGGCCAGGAACATAATCGTTCTCAAGAGAGGCAGTGGAAAGGGATTTGCCGGGATAACGAACATGCTTTTCAGGGAGGACAGGACCAGAATGCTATTTGGGGATGCATCCGATTCAATCAATAAGCTCATCCAGGAGATTAAGAAATTATAACACATGAAGACTCAAGCCATTAGGGGGAATTCGCGTTTCGCTCGCTTCCCACAATCATGGGGCTCCTCATCCGGATTTAAAAATGTGAGTTTTTAAGATATGGGAAATTATTGAAAAATGCCCAAATTATTATCTTTCGAACTAATTTATAAAACGAAATCTTTTTAATATGATAAAGTGCTTTATTATGCGAGGTGGTGAAATGAGTGGAAAGAAATATGTCATGACCGCAGACAGGTCACAGGTTTCAAATTTCAGAGGAAACTTTCTCTTCGGGTTTCTTTCTTGCGGGCCGGCCAAGGTATCGCCGGGCCCAATATATTCGATGATATGCCCGACAAACGACACCTATAACCGGAGGACGGGTGAAATGGAGCTTGCCCCCCTCGGGCTCAGGCGTGTCCAACAATCATTGGAAAACAAGTACGGGCAGGACAGCGTTGTTGCCCAGCACCCTTTTGAGCTTGAGAAGGCAATCGACAAAGATACTGAGATAGTCGGGCTGACTGAGATGAGCCCCCTCGGGATAGGCACTGTTGACACAGCGATCAGCTGGAACAACGACCCATGGAACAGGATGTGGTTCACCAGGCTGACAAGGAAACTGAAGAAGCTCAAGGAAAAATATGATTTCAAGGTGGCAGTGGGCGGACCGGGCTCTTGGCAACTCCTGAACCCGTTTACAGACTACATGAAAAGACAGCTGACCCCTCTGGGGAGGGACGCTTCGAGGTACGAAAATGAGGAGGCGTCCAGAAACAAGCTCAAAAACGGAATTGACAGCTGGGTTAAGGAGGAGCTTGGAGTTGACTATGTGGTGGAAGGAGAGGCAGATGTGACAGCCCCAGAACTCTTCCAGCAGATTGAGTCAGGTGAGGCGCCTGAAGTCATAAGGTCCATGACTAACAGCATAAAGGACCTGGATGAAATCCCGGAGATCACTAAGGGCACGCTCACCGGCACGGTTGAAATAATGAGGGGTTGTGGAAGAGGGTGCGATTTCTGCGCCCCGAACCTCAGAACCAAGAGGGATTTCCCAATAGACCGACTCGTGAGGGAAGCAAGCGTCAACATAAAGAAAGGCTATGATTCAGTTTGGCTTCTCACTGAGGAACTGACGCTTTACGGTTGCGACAATAAGGACAAGGTTCCAAATAGCGATGCCATAGCTGGGCTATTTGAGGCACTGAGGGGTGCAGGCGCGAGGAGAATTGGCTCGACCCACTGGACATTTGCAGGCGTAAGGGCCGCTCCGGAGATGATAGCAAAACTATCCCGGATCAACGAGTTGAGCCCCAATGAATGGATGGGCGTACAGCCCGGACTGGAATGGATATCACCGAGGCTGGTCAAGAAATATATGCCCCACAAGATGAAGCCATTCACACCGGAGGAGTATCCGGAAACGATCAGGGAAGCTGTCAAGATAATGAACAGGAACTACTACTACCCGGCAATAACACTTGTAGTGGGGCATCCTGATGAGGAGCCGGACGAGGTTGACATGACGACCGATTTCATCAATACCCTCTCCACAAAGGATAGGATGAAAGGGATAGTGGCGCCGCTTCTCTATGTGGATTATTACAAGCCGGAGAGGACAATGGACTACGACATGATGACCGAAAACCACTGGAAACTCTACTACACTGCTTGGAAGCACAATGCGAGAGAATTTGCCGACAGCATCTGGCTTGCGACCCAGAGCTTCAACATGGTCACCAGGATGGGAACGGTTCTTGGAACCTATGCCATAAGCGGCTATATACTCAGGTTTTTGAGAAACCAGTTCAAGAAGAGATTTGGTTACATTCCTGACTGGATGGATTCTTCGGACAAAGTTGAGACACCGTCAGGCACTTCCTCAAACCTTTCATCCTGAAAATTCAGGGATAATATTTTCATAAATCCAGTCATAATTTTTTTTCTTTTTTCTGCAGCCTTTCTGCCACTTCCCGGCTCTTTAGCTCCCTTAGTGAATTTGAACCGATCCACCTTGCCGACCGGTTGTCATAATTTTTCAGCTCGGACGCCAACATGCCGGCCTCTTCGTTAAGGGCAATGCTACGCTTGCCGATCTGCCGCAGAGCCCAGTCTACAGATTTTTTGACATAATGCCTTCCGTCAGATGAGGCTGCCCTGATTAGATCAAAGAACTGAAGGAAGTATTGGTCTGGAAGGGCTTTTTTGTGGACTGAAAAATAAGCGATCAATGCAAACGCTGACCTCCGCACAAATTCGCCTTCCCTACTGGCCCACTCGTGTATCTTCCTGTCTGCCATTGCGGTATGCAGGAAAAGCTCCCCGCAGATATTGTCGCACACATCCCATGAGTCGATCTCACGGACGAGCTTTTCCATTTCTTCTTCCGTCAGTTTGTCCGGTTCTGCCACCATAGCAGCAAGTATTCGCGCCTCATGTACTCCGGAATCCCATAAGCCCAAAGCCAGCAAGTGGTTTTTGCCTGTCTTCCTGGCGAGCTTTCTTATATCTGGTACTCTGACACCCAATTTACTTCCGGGACTGATCACGGTCTTTCCGACATTTTCTTGTTTTTCCCTGACCGACAGTGAAACCAGTTCCTCCAGGATTCCTGCAACTTCATCCGATTCACTGCATGGCATTGCATCTTGATCCTGCGCACTTAATTTAAGATGCCTTTCACTATCCCCGACCGCCATTGACAAGCGTTAATAGCGGCACCGTGATCTGAAAATACAATATGCCCATAAGGATAAAAAGAATTTATGGCAGCCCCACCGAGGGCGATGGAAAGCGGATCCTGATAGACAGATTGTGGCCGAGGGGAATAAGAAAAGACCAGGCGCTCCTTTATTCATGGATGAAGGATATAGCACCTTCCCACGAACTGCGGAAGAATTTTGGGCATGTTGATGAGCGATGGAATGAGTTCAGGGCCAGCTACAGAAAGGAATTATGCGGAAACCCATTAATTGAGGAACTCCGCCAGCTTTCAGGCTCCGGAACTGTCACACTTCTCTTTTCAGCAAGAAATGAAGAGCACAACAATGCTGTTGTACTCAAAGAAGTGCTCGATAACTTCAGCGATTTCGAAAAGGAGTGCGGAGGCTACAGCTCTTCGCCATAGATTCTTCCATATTTTGAGGTCTCCTTTAGGGACCTTTCCCTGATCCTGGAAGGATGCTCATACCTGCGCACTTCCTTTCCAGACTCGATGTATTTTCTCAGCATCGACTCCATTTTGTTGCCGCAGCTGCAGACTTTCCTGGTTGTTTTTGCCCTGGTCACGGCAGTCCTGCCGCAGGAAGCGCATCTGAATACACTCTTCTTTCCTGAAAACTTGCCCCTCTTGGTTGTTGCTTTACCCTTGATCGATACAATGTCCATCGCAAAGTCGAATGGCCTTGCCGAAGAAATGGAGGTCCCCACACCGAAGGCGTCTGCCCCGGCTTCTTTGAGTACTTTCACGGATTCAACGTTCAGTCCCCCCGTGACCATGAGCTTTATGTTTGTATGGCCACGCAGATCAAGTTCCCAGCGCACTTCCCTCAACAGTGCCGGGAAGTTGCCCCTCCTGGATCCGGGGGTATCCAGCCGAAGGTAATCAACATCGGGGAAGAGGTCTGCCGCCTTCATAGCTGCGAATTTCTCATCCATGAAAGTGTCAATAAGCAGAACTTTCTTATGGCCCTTCGGGACATTCATCTGTGAAATTGCCCACGCTTCTTCGTCACCTGCAAGGAGTGAGAGGGCGTGGGGCATTGTCCCTAGGGGTTCCAGGCCGACTATCTTTGCCCCCAGTATTCCGGAAACACCATCGGCACCACCAATATACGCTGCCCTGTCAATCATGGGAGAGATCGCAGGATGCATTCTCCTTATCCCGAATGAGAAGAAAGGCAGGTCACCCGCAGCTATCCTCACCTTTGCAGCTTCGGTGGAAATTCCAGTGGACTGGCAGATGAAACCTAGAATTGCGGTCTCCATTTCACCGAACTCACTGTATTTTCCCTCAATCCTGAGAAACGGGACGGGTATCCCTCCCGAGTCGCGCGGCCTCATTACAGTTCCCTCAGGAATTGCGTAAAGGTCTATGTTCCTCCCTTCCAGGGCATTTACGACTTCGTCCAGCCCAGAAAAGTTGAGCCACGTGTCAAGGGGCCCGGAAACAGTAAATTCCGCTGCCACTTCAAAGTCGAACCCCCTGTCTTTTATCCCGGCTATGCTTCTTTGGAAGTATACATCAGAAGCATCACCACTCAATATGTCCTCGTCGGTTGCGATGTTGAACATTTTTTCTGCCTCCACTTGAGCTTTTTTTCCCGTGTTATCCTACCTCCTTGATAAATTCTTCTGAACTGATTACCCTTGCGCCGTAGTTTATTTTCATGTCCTCCAGAGCAGCGCTGTGCCTTGAAGGTTCAAGGGAGGAACACATGTCGTCTACAACGGTGATGCCGTAGTACCTGAAAAAAGCACCTGAGGCAGTATGCAGCACGCATATGTCCGTGCTGATGCCGCACAGGTAAAGCCTGGTGATCTTCCTGGCCCGCAGAAGGCCGTCTAGGTCTGAGTCGAAGAAGGAGTCAAAGTGCCTCTTCTTGATACGGTGTGCATTGAATTTTTCCAGGGAAGGATAGAGTCTCGAGCCCTCAGTTTCATCCACACAGTGAGATCCCCAGACCTCGAATTCAGGATCATCCGGAAGATGTGAATCCATTGTAAATACCACCGGTATTTTTCCATCTACCCTTTCCAGTACTGAAACGACCCTGTCTGCCGTTTCCCTGCCTTTATCCGAGCCGAACACGCCAGTCACGAAGTCATTGACCAGGTCGACTACAACAATTGCTGAATTTTCAGAGTATGACATTCATACCAACTCCGCGCAAGCTCCTATTCAAACCACCATTCTGTCTTGCCGTTGACATCCTCAATATAAATACCGTTTGACTTTAGTTCTGCCCTTATCCTGTCTGAAAGCCCGTATTCTCTTTTCTTTCTCAATTCAAGCCTGATGTCAAGAACCGAGGAAATCAGGTTCTCCCCTATCATTCTGCCACCGGTTTCCAGTATTCCCAGGAATGAGTCGGCCCAATCAAGAAGATCTGATACCTTCCCTGCCTCTTCAGACGATATCTCTTCAACGTTTTTATTCACGTCCGAGCACATTTCGAGAATATTCATAATGAGGCTGCGGGTATCGAAATCATCTTCCATTGCCCTCTGCATTATCTTTCTTTTCGCGCCTGTATCAATAGTGAATGCCCCCTGGCTCCGGGTTATCTTCTTCAACCTCTTGTAGGTCTTGGTAATGTAATGGACATTCTCCCTGGAACTCTCCATCATTTCTTCCGAAAAATCGAGCATAGTCCTGTAGTTGGCATTCAGCATAGCAAATCTCAGGACTTCCGGTGAATAGTTATCTAGAATTTCCGAAATGGTCCTGAAGTTTTTCAGTGATTTTGACATTTTCTCACTGTTTATATTCAGCATCCCTGTGTGTATCCAGTACCTGGCGAGGTGCTTTCTTCCTGAAAGTGAGCGGGCTATTGCGTTTTCTGCCTCGTGATGCGGGAATACAAGATCAGATCCAGCACCGTGAATATCGTATTCTTCACCGAAGTATGACTCAGTAATTGCAGTGTCTTCCACATGCCATCCCGGCCTACCCCTCCCCCATGGTGAGTCCCACCATGGCTCACCGGGCTTCATCTTCTTCCAGATTACGAAATCCTCAGGGCTCTTCTTGCCTTCGCTTATTTCAGTCCTGACACCGTGCCTGATCTGCTCGAGATTCTGGCCGGAAAGCTCTCCGTAGTCCTTGAATTTTCTAACTTCAAAATATACCCCATCATCCGACTCATAGGCGTAGCCTGCGGATATGAGCCTTTCTATCTGGGAGATGATCTCATCGACATGCAGTGTGGCCCTGGCATAGAAGTTGATGCTGTCAACCTTCAGAGCCTTCATTTCCCTGAGGTATTCATCAAGATATGACTCGGCCAGTTGAAGTGGATCCATATTCTCTTCCTTGGCACGGTTGATTATCTTGTCATCGATGTCCGTAATATTCTGGAGGTAGAACACAGAATAGCCGGATTTTCTTAGGAACTTGGCCATCGCATCGAAGAAAATGTAAGTTCTTGCATGCCCTATGTGGAAATGATCCTGCACCGTTGGCCCACATACAAAGAGGTTTATCCTTCCAGAGTGGATTGGCCGGAATTGCTTCTCGCTCTTTGTTAGTGTGTCGTGAATTTTCATCTTTGACTGTCGATAAATACGAAGTTCACTTAATAACTTAACTGAATGCAGTCCAAAAAAGTGCTTCCCGGTAGCATAAGATGCTGAAAGGGATTTTTAACCACATATGAATTATAGTTGCAATGGAGAAGAAGGATGAATTCCTGAAGGAGCTCAACTCGAAGGTTTCCGGGGACAGAAAGGAGCTTTTTTCCTTTGTATGCGCCGAACTGATGTCTTTGAACAGCCACTACAACTGGGTCGGCATTTATGTTGTCAACGGCAACAAGCTTGTGCTTGATACATTCTCGGGTGAAAAGACAGAACACGAGGAGATCAGGCTTGGCGATGGGCTGTGCAGCCAGGCGATCGTCACAAATGCAATAGTCAATGAGCCTGATGTGAAAGGCAATACAGATTACCTCGCATGTTTTCCCTCGACTAAGTCTGAGCTTGTTGTCCCCATAAGGGACGGAGAAAAGCCCATTGGAGAACTTGACTTGGATTCCGACACAGCTTCTGCATTCAGCAAGGATGATGAGGAGTTCCTTACGCGCGTTGCTGAAATAATCAGTGGAAGGGTGAGGGAAGTCTACAGAGATTAAACCCTGGAGTCATCCATATCAGGAAATTTACAGTCTTAGAAAGTCAACAACCCGCTCACTCAGAACAGTTGACCCAATACAGAGAATTTTTTCATTTTCAATGTCTATAACAGTTGCAGAAGCATTCTTCACCTCGATGCCTCCACTTTCATGCTCATTCAGCCCCATATAGTGGCAGAGAATTGCCCTTATTGGATACGCGTGAGAGACAAGAATGTGCCTGCCACCCGTTTCATCAATCAACGAAAGGAAACGTTCTATATGCGATTCCCAGGGCTCCATTCCAAGCTCTTGATGCGAAAGCCGTGGAAGGCCGGTAATCTTGAAGTTGTTGAACCGTCCCATGCCGGACTCCCTTATGCGGTCATCAACGCCGTAGCCAATGTTGAGTTCTTTTGATATTATTGCCGATGTCTGTCTGGCCCTCAGGACAGGCGATGAAATTATTCCGGAGACGGATGCCCCTGCAAGCTGCCTTGCCAGATATTCAGCCTGCCTTGTGCCCACAGAAGTCAGAGGATATCCGTCATAATCACTGGAGATAACCTTCTGGACATTGACCGTGCTCTGGCCATGCCTCACGAGAACTACAGAATCCATTGAGGATCAGAATGCTTTGAACATAAAAACAGATTTCTCCATTTAGCAAATTTTGGAGTTGCGATGAAGGCCAACTGGAATGCATTCTGAACTTATGATTATCCGCCAATCTTTACATCAACTGTTAATAATAGTATTAAATCATGAAAATGGGACCCCAAAATGGAAAAGCACTCTAACAGACTAATCAATGAAAAGAGCCCTTACCTGCTGCAACATGCGCATAATCCTGTGGACTGGTACCCCTGGTCTGAGGAAGCTTTCGAGAGGGCCAGAAAGGAGGATAAGCCCGTATTCCTAAGTATAGGTTATTCGACATGCCACTGGTGCCATGTAATGGAGAGGGAGTCCTTTGAAGATGAAGATGTGGCTAGGGTCATGAATGAGGCGTTCGTCTGCATCAAGGTGGACAGGGAAGAAAGGCCTGATCTTGACAGCACGTACATGATCGTCAGCCAGATGATGACAGGCACCGGAGGATGGCCCCTGAACATCATAATGACTCCGGACAAGAAGCCTATTTTTGCTCTCACGTACATCCCAAAGACCAGCCGCCATGGGCAGATGGGGATCGTGGAGCTGGCAAACGGCATTAAGGATCTCTGGAATGGCAGCAGGAGAGACCTTGAGACCAAGGCTGAAGAGATTATATCAAACCTCAAGAGAGTTGTAAGGGAGCAGTCTGGAGACATCATAAAAGACGAAACTGTCAAGAGGGCGTATGACAGCCTGAAGGCAAATTTTGACAAGGACAACGGCGGATTTGGCGTCGCGCCGAAGTTTCCGTCACCGCACAACCTGATTTTCCTTATGAGGCACTATGACAGGTACGGGGATCCCGAGAGCCTGGAAATGGTTGAGAAGACACTTCTCAAGATGAGAATGGGTGGAGTATATGATCAACTCGGGTTCGGATTTCACAGATATTCCACAGATTCGGGATGGTTCCTTCCTCACTTCGAGAAGATGATTTACGACCAGGCGTTGCTCATGACTGCCTATACTGATGCATTTGTGCTTACCGGAAATGATTTCTACAAGCATGTTGCAGATGAGATTCTCGAATTCCTGAAACGGGAAATGGTAGGCGAGGAAGGAGGCTTCTTCACAGCCATAGATGCCGACAGTGAAAACGAGGAGGGGAAATATTACACTTGGAAATGGAACGAGTTCACCACCATACTTGGCAAAGAGGACGGTGAATTCATGGCTCAACTGTTCAATATGGAGCAGGATGGGAACTACGTCGACGAGGCTACGGGAAGAAGCACCGGGAAGAACATACTGTACCTTGAAATGCCCCTTGGCAAGGCAGCAGAGAACAGGGGCGAGAACGAAGAGGATTTCATATCAAGGGTCAACAGTCTTAGGCTGAAGCTGCTCGAAACCAGAAGCAGAAGGGTCTATCCGCACACTGATGACAAGATACTCGCCGACATGAATGGCCTGGTCATAGCGGCTCTGTCCCGTGCATTCAAGAAGTTTTCAGACAGGGGATACCTTGAAGTCGCACAGAAGGCGGCTGACTTCATAATTAGCAAGATGATCGCCGATGGAAAGCTTCTCCACAGATACAGGGACGGAGATGCGGCTGTTGATGGCTTCATAGACGATTATGCATTCATGACCTGGGGACTCCTGGAACTTTACGAGGCCACTTTTGAAAGCCGCTACCTAGAGACTGCGATGCAGCTCATGGATTATTCCCTCAAGCATTTCTGGGACGACAAAAACGGTGGTTTCTACTACACATCAGATGAGGGCGAGACCGTTCTTCTGAGGACAAAGGAAGGCCACGACGGTGCCATCCCCTCCGGCAATTCCGCACAGATGTTCAACATGCTCAGGATTGCACTGATAAAGGGAGATGAGGAACTCAAGGAAAAGGCACTGAAGGTGGCCAATTCAGCTGCAGAGGACATGCAGAGGGGACCGATGTACCACACTTTCCTGGCAACAGCAGTTGATTTTGCCCTGGGCCCTTCCTTCGAGATTACAGTCGTGGGCAAGAAAGAGTCCGCCGAAACAGCCCTCATGATAGACGAACTGAGGCAGCGGTATATTCCGAACAAGGTGACCGTTCTTTATGACGGAGTTGACGAGAAGATAAAGGAGCTTTCCGAAAGGGTGCGTAACACTGTTTTTGAGGCTGAAAGGCCCGCGGCATATGTCTGCTCAGACAATACATGCTACCCTCCGGTGTACAGCCCGGAAGACCTTGTAAAACTGCTTTCTAAAATAAACAAGTGAGCCTGCAGCACCTACGGGCTGACAGGACATTAATTTTTAATTTCCGGCCCTGACCAGTTCGGCACTGCTCTTGTCGGGCCTGGCATTCTCCAGCACTTCCCTCTTTGTTCCGAAGTTGCTGTATGATGCCACGAGAGCGAAGAGCAGGAATGGAAGGGCCGTGTTCAGGTCTGTGCCATACATTCCGAAAATTCCGAAATCCTGCCCAAAAATCCACACGAAACCCATCAAAATTACTGTTCCAATGCCAGCATATCTTGGTACTGTAAACCACAATGTCCCCAGTCCCACGAATGCCAGAATGAAGAACAGGTTCCAGAATATCCAGTTTGCTGAAAGGGTGCTGGCGAACCAGAAGAGGGTTGAAGAGATAATTTCCGGCTGCGGATTTAGTATCATCACCCCAGGAATTGTAGCTATCCCGTTCTGAGTCCAGAATCCCTCATAGGGTATTGCCTGGATGATCCCTCCCACTGTGAGAATAGAACCCAGAACCGTGTATGCGGCCCTTCTGGTGATGTTTTCCCCTCTCCTGAATGAGATCATGACCCCCATTACGGCGTATAGCAAAGCTGCACCGGGAAATCCTGAAATCAATGACAGGCCCGGCTGCAGAATTCCACCCATACCTTCACCCACCACCCATATCCCGAGTGCCCAGATTGTGGACATAATGGCAACTGCTGCCGCAACTTTACGCGATCTTGAAGTAATTAAGGCGATACCGAGGAAAAGCTGGACCGATGCGGAGAACGCATCCAGTATGACCTCATGCGAGTTCCAGGCGGAGATGAGAAAGGAAAGGTTACCAGAAACTCCGACCGGAAGGGACAAAAGTGAGTTGTACAGGACAAAATGCGAAAAGCCGAAAGGCATTTGGGGCTGAATCTGAAGCAGCCCGTCAATAATCCAGAAGCTCCCCAGAAGCAGCCTGATCTTATTCCTCAAATTCGAGTTCTCGGGCAGATTCTTCCTGTCCTGCAGCCGTAAATACATGAGCAGGATAGCCGCCAAAAGAAGAAAGGCAGAAGTGTAGGTGTAGAGCCTGACAAGAAGTGCTGCCGGAAGGACGAATGTCTCGAGGTCACGCCAGTAGATCCACGAAAATAGAGCTGCTACAAGAAATACAGGAATAAGCTTCCTGCCGGATATCCTCTTTCCCATGGCCTGTTCCGGAATGATGAACTACCTCCAATCCTGATTTGCGTGAGATTTCATATTTGTTAATACAGTTTCTGGCTCCACCCAAATCCGGAAATAGAATGATAGGGGCAGAATCCGTGATCAGTGCTGATCAAAAATTTGAAAAAAATGGGTTATTGTATCCGAGCCCTACTGCACCGTGTTGGTTGAAATGACACCGTTTGTTTTCAGGTCCACGAGTTGGATCTGGATGATGAACGGAAGTGTCGGGGCACTCTTGTTCCCTTGGAGAGTCATGGCTGTCTGAGCACTCAGATAATCTGACCCGCGGACAGTGAGATTCCAGAGCCCTCCGGCAATGCTGGTCGTTCCGGTTGACAACGTAGTTTCATAAATGGAATTGTTTGACTCGGTTATTCTAAGCTGCACTGAGTTCAGGGACACATTCCCACCGAACTGTTCCACATAGACAAAATAGAATGGGAGCGTGGAAGTGGACGAATTCTTGACCTGTACTGATGCCGAAGGAGTCGAAGCTCCCAGAAATGTGGTGTAGCCGCCAAGTATTGTGTAAAGTGTTGCAGCAAGGACCACTGTAATGGCAATCAGCAATATCGTCGCAATTATCGGTGATACTGCCTTATCATCTCTCTGTATTACTTCTTTCATCGCAAATCACACAGCCGATGCGTGTTAAATCACAACTGCGCTATAATAATAAATCTTTCGTCCGAAAAGAACGGATTGTGGGCTGCGCCGAGTATGGAATGAGCTGGAAACCTGCTTGCAGGGCTACTTGCACAAATACATACACTTGTCTGACATATTTTCGCATGCGAAATTTGTCAAGCAGGAATATTTCGTATCCCCGTTATAAGGCCGCTGCACGTTCCCTCGAAAACTCCTTCCTGTAAGTGCCGTGGATCTTTATGGCCTCGCCGAGGATCAAGCCGGTTGTTATGTCAAGTATGGCAGAAAATGCCAGCCCCACACCGATGGGCAGGAAAGGCAGGTAGGTTATGATGCCCATTTTTATGAGAAATGAAAGTGCCCAAACAAAGGATATGACAATTGAGCTCCTGTAGTATGGTGTCCCCTTTTTCAGGTATACCCTGTCCTTTCTGGCCAGCTTGTGCCCCGCAGCCAGGCCTAGAACTACAAAGACGGGAATCAGTATGACTTCGGTCTTCATAATCGAATACAGGTTGAGGGATATTGAAACCAAGTAAGAGTTGTAGTAGTTGTAGGCAACCAATATTACAAGAAAAACAGGGCCAAGAAATAGCCTGGCGGCAGAGTACTTCCTACCAACCGCTGAAAGGGCAATCCTGACTGCCACGAGGACAAAAATGAGTGCAGCGAAGAACGAAAACTGGTAAATCTGGAAGTTCGGGAGGCTGAATAGCCCCATTGGGTTGGAGAATAGCTTTGAAAGCAGTGTTGAATAGGAAACCATTTGCACAGACCGGCTTTCCATGAAGGTCGTCCAGTATAAAGATTTGCTAATAAGGATCTAATGTAAGCAGTCCCTTCTCTGAAATATACCCTGATATGAGTGTGGCAGGAGTAATGTCGAAATAGATGTTCAATGCCTTCTGTCCACTCAGGACCAGCTCGCCCGGATCGTGAATTGCAAAAGAAGGGTATGTTGATGAATCGAATGAGTTTTCAGACTTGAGTCCCATGGTCATTGAATAAGTCTTCTTCCCTGCTCTGCGCATTGCCATAAAGAGTGGGTAGGTCCCTATCTTGTGCACAAGAGACCTGTCTGAAAGAACAGAATCAGATCCACAGAGTGCTATGTCTGAATTCTTGGCAGCTTCCTGCACGGCAGCATCGGCAATTAATACGGCATCTATCCCGTTTTCCTCTAGTTTGGCAGCCATTTCCCGCCCCTCCAGGCCGGGCCTGCTTTCAAGGACATACACGCGGGACAGTTCCTTCCTCGCCAGAATAAGAGACCTTCTGACTGCAGAACTGTTGCTCAGGGTTGCAATAATAGAGCCGTCCTCAATCAGTGCAAGAGAATTCTTCACGGAAAGTTCTGCCTGATCCGTTATTTCCATTTTCAATGACTCACATTGAATGTGAATTTCCGAAGCGTTTGAGACCCATTTGCCATACAGGATTTCATTGACGTTGCGTACCAGCCCTAGGCCAACGTGGGCATTGGATATGGCTTCCCTAGATTTTTTCATGAATTCGCTGCTGCGATCGTGGGAGACTGAATAGAATTCAAGAACCTTGAGTGCGAGATCAGTGGAACCCGACCTGTTATCCTTTAAGATACTGCTGAGGGCCATTTCAGGAGAAATGTGTGCCATGTACTGCCTATCCTCTTAAGAGACATCATTTTTTTGCATTAGGGACTGCAGTTTTATAGTTCAAATACTATTAAGAAACATGATCACCGTCATTGGGGCCGGAGCCATAGGAAGGACAATTTCCGATTATCTTTCCCAGGAACATGATGTTGCAGTCATGGATTTGGACGCAGAGAAGCTTCAAAGTCTGGAAAGAGTGAGGAGAATAAAAGGGACAGTTGATGAGCACTGGGATGTCATAGACCGTTCGGATGCGGTGATAGTTGCACTCCCCGGCAGTGTTTCTTTCGACGTGGTCAGGAAACTCCTTTCCCACGGGAGAAAGGTGATAGACATTTCATTCTCGGAGCGTGATCCCTATGACCTGGAGGACATCGCTGAGGAGAATGGAGGACTTCTGATACCGGATGCCGGGTTCGCCCCCGGCCTTTCAAACATACTTGCGGGAAAGCTCCACAGCGAGGGACTGTACTCATCAATTGAGATTTATGTTTCAGGGCTTCCGCAGCAGCCTAAGCCACCGCTGAACTACTCCGTGACGTGGTCAATAGAAGGCCTGATCGATGAGTACACCAGGCCTGCAAGAATTGTGGAAAACGGAAAAGTGTTGGAGAAGGACCCTCTGTCTGAAATATCATGCTTCCATGCAGAGGGAATAGGTGAGTTCGAAGCATTTTATTCCGACGGCCTTAGAACCCTCATCAGGACACTGGATGGAGTAGATATGTTTGAAAGGACTCTGAGGTATTCGGGGCACCTTGAGAGGATAAGAATTCTTAGGGATCTGGGATTTTTCAGCGACGAGCCATTTGGGGATTCAACCATGAGGAAGTTCACCGAGCACTCGTTCGAAAGAATGCGAACTGGGGAGAAGGACTTCTCCCTGTTGGTTGTGAGGGGAATTGGCAGGGAAAACAAGGAATTCTACTGTTTGGATTATTACGATGAAAAGCTGAAAATCAGTTCCATGAGCAGAATGACCGGCTATACGGCATCAGTCATTGCGGAAGCCGTTGTGCAGGGAAAGCTGGACGGAAAAGGGGTTCTTCCCCCGGAAAAGATAGGTTATAATATGGAGGCGTTCAACTTCATCAGAGAGAGACTCAACTCCCTTGGGA
Organism: Thermoplasmataceae archaeon; assembly: GCA_046703705.1. GTDB lineage: Archaea > Thermoplasmatota > Thermoplasmata > Thermoplasmatales > Thermoplasmataceae. The sequence goes on along the minus strand of JBJKST010000019.1, from coordinate 66,044 downwards.
TCAAATTTTGAACTGCAAAAAAAGCTATTCAGGCCGGAGTTGTGATCCTACTTGCACCGGCCTTCGTATTCCTTTCTTATGGTGGCCAGTGAACCATAGAAGTCATCCCTGTCAGTGTCTTCAAAGCACTTCTTGAAGCCCTTGTCTTTCATTTCACTGCAGAACCAGGTCCAGAATTCTTCCTCTGTTGCCGGTCCCTCTTCCTGGATGGGCTGATTTTTTTCCTCCTCTACCTTTGAGCCTTTTTCAAAGGCAACTTTGCTGTATCTGCTGATTATCTCGTTAAGGACTTCCGTGCATTCTCTCCTGTCCTCTGGCATACTCAGTAATACCTGCTTTTCTTTTAACAGTTACGTCTTAATAGTCATACCTTACTCTTTTTTCCTCCCGGGGCTTTAATTTACCCGTATACAACCCTTCCCTCCCCTACAACTGTCAGTGGGTACCCTTCAAGCGAGAACGGGTCGCCCTGCCACAGAACCAAAGAAGCATTGTACCCTTTCTTCACAGCGCCAATGCCTTCCGCCCCGATAATTTTGGCTGTTTCAAGCGTAACCTTTGAGATCGCCTTTTCTTTTGTAAGACCAAACCTCATGAAATGCCTGAGCGTGTAAAACATATTCCTCTGCAATATTACAGGATGGTCGCTCATGAGGCCGAAGTTTATGCCGGATTTCAGCACTTTTTCAACATTCCTCCAAGACTCGTGCTTCAATTCCACCTTATACGGGTGTGTGTCCAGTGGGCCATAAATAAGCGGGACACCTCTTTCCTTGAGGAAACTGAAGGTTTCTTCCCTGTAAATGTCCATCCCATGGTTCAGGACGGCTCGAATGTTGAACTCCCGGATAAGGTCAAGGAGAACAAAAGCGTCATCCTCACGGTGGAGATGTACCATGAGTTTCAGGTTCCCCTTCAGTATGTCCATGAAAACCTCTTCAACAGGATCCACTTCCTCCTGGACCTTCTTCCCCTTCTGGATCAGCTCCATGCTTTTCCTTGCTTTCGAGAAGCCTTCCCTAAGGAGTGCTACTGCGCCCATCCTGGTTGTTGGCCTTCGTCCCTTCCACTCGGTGGTGCTTCTCGGGTTGTATCCGAGTGCAGCCTTGACGCCGATGTCCTTGATGTAAGACTCATTGATGTTTTTTCCAAAATTCCTGACTAGGACTGCACGGCCTCCAATAGGGTTTCCGCTGCCTGGAAGAATCGTTGAGTATAGCACACCGGATTCTACAGACTCCTCGAAGGCGCGGTCATCCATGTATATCGAGTGGATTGCATTGACCAGCGGGTATATTGAATCCATGCGCTCATTTGCCTCATCTTCGCTCCCTGGTTCACCTGCCCTTGCCATCCCGATATGGCTATGTCCATCAACGAATGCCGGGGTAACTGTACCTTCACCTATTACTTCCCCCTCCGGCCTCGTCTTTCCGACATATTCAATTTTTTCATTGAAGCCCACGTAGACGTCCTTCAAAAGGGACTCTCCATCATAAAGAGTGGTAGCCTTAACAACCTTCATAGAAAGTCATGACGTTGTTATTGCTTTTATTTTTCGGATAATTCAGGCAGTCAATTCAATGCTGAAACCGCAGGAGAATCTTTTTCCTGGTTCCAGGTCAATCAGCCCGATCCCGTTGTTGAATGCATCCGGGGCTCCGGTCATAGGCTCGATCGCCACAGATATCCCCTCTGCATACTTCCCGTTATAGATCACAAGGAACGGCATGTTTTTCCTTCTGATTGTGACGGACCTTCCACTGCCGTGAAGTGTTACCACCCCTCCGCCACGGAAGCAGTTGTCAAATTCCATTTCTCCCATATTTTTTAATCCGTTTAAGTTCACATCCCTGTAATTCCCGTTCGGGAAGTAACCGTCCTCAAAAATGAGCTCGCTAAGCTTTTCGCTGTGTGAGAGCCTCCACTGCCCACCTGTAATGAAGTACGGATGAAAACCCACAAGCAGCGGGCACGCATAATCGCCCTTGTTCCTAACCTCGGCCGATATGGAGAATTGGTTCCTTCTGATCCTGTATTTTACCTCAGTATGAATGGTTGAAGGGTATCCGCTGATGGATAGGTCGCACGACAGCACTGCCTCTTCATTGCCGCTCTTCATTGCCTCCCAGAGTTCATCTTTAAGGAGGCCGTGGATGCTGTTCCTCCCGTCGTTTGCAGGAAGAACGTATTTCCTGCCCCTGTAGGTATATTCTGCATTCCTGACCCTGCCCGCATAGGGAATGAGAACCGCAGACCCGCCGTGGGTAGGTCTATCATCCGTTGGTCTCTTGATTATCTCTTTCCCGTTGAGCGAAAAAGCCCTCAGATATGCTCCCTTCCGGTCAACCTCAGCTTCACCGGTTTCAGATGATAGAAGGATCATATCTAAACATAGAAACATCATATTTTTTTCTTGGGTTTCTGAAAAAGGTTAAGCTTCAAATCGGAATGACCCTTTGAAGTGCAGGATATCCAGATTGCAAGGGATGTGTTCGTTTCGGATTTGCATTGCATCTACCTGAGGGATGAGAATGCTGCTGTTGTTTCAGATCTTCACCTTGGTTTTGAGGAGGAGATGAACCTCCATGGCCTATTTCTTCCAAAGCTCCAGCGAGACCACGTCGAGTCCATGGTAGACCGTATAATTGACCGTTACAAGATTGAGAAGCTTATAATAAACGGAGATTTCAAGCACGAATTTTCCAAGAACCTCCCGCAGGAGTGGGAAGATATAAAGCATTTTGTTGACCGGTACAGGAAACAGGTAAAGCTCGTTTTTGTGCGCGGAAACCATGACAATTACCTTATGACCATACTGAAAAACAGAGGAATAGAGCTGCTAGATACCTATGAAACTGAAAGGTACTACATTTACCACGGTGACAGGGACAGGTCGCTTAAGAAACTTACAATACTCGGGCATGAACACCCGTCATTTGTGCTGAGGGACAGGATAGGCGGCGTGTTCAAGGTTCCCGCATTCATTTACAACGAGGACGCAGGCGTTCTTGTGACCCCGGCCATGAGTTTCTTTTCCTCCGGGACCGATGTGACCGATTCATTGCTGAGCGATGAGCATTTCACCCCCGTGCTGAGGCACACCGACCCTAAAAAATTCAGGGTGTTTGGGATAACTGAGGAGTTTGGTCTTGTTGACTTTGGCTTCCTTGGCGACCTCGAGGTTTCTTCGAGGCGTTTTTAGTATCCCTTCCGAAATAGGCACCCTCTATGGCTTCCCTTATGTCGCCTGTAACCTTGCTACCGTGAACATTCCTGAGAACATCTGTCTGAAATGCGAGAAGTTTCTTGACCAGAGCTGATGACATTGCCTCAAGTGCCTCATCGAAATCGGTTCCCGAAGCTAGTGCTCTCTTCAGTCTTGAAATCTCGTTCTCCTTTAATTTTTCAGCCTGTTTATAGAGGCTTGCGATCAACTTTTCCATTTCCAGTTTCGAAAGTCTGGAATTAAGAGATTCTGCCTGCCTGTGAACAATCTGCTCTGCGTTTGTAATCTCCTTTTCCTTGTTCGCCTTGTTTTTCTCAAGGATAGGGTTGAGAGCTTTCAGATCTATAAGTGTGAAGTTGTCGTTTTCCAATGGTTCCTCAACATTTCTGGGATTTGAGATATCGAGGAATACCTTGTTTTCCTGTACCCCCGAAAGCATTTCCCTGCTTATGATCAGTGATTTGGACGATGTGGCTGTTATTATGATCTGGTTCAGGTTTATGATATCGGCAAGTTCGTTGATAGGCTTCCACTCCGTGCCGAGGGATGATGCCAGAGAAGCTGTTTTGTCGGGATTCCTGCCAACTATTGTAATTCCTGCCGGCTTAAGCTTCTGGAGATATTTGATTACGTCAGATGCCATTTTTCCGGTTCCAATCACTGCTGCATTTTTGCCCGAGACTCCATGGTTTCTGTTAAGTACGTCCATGGATAGCGCCGGGATAGAGACCTTGCCTCTTGAAATGCCTGTGTCCCTTCTCACAAGCTTTCCGGAGCTTATTGCCTTTCTGAAAATGAAAGCGAGTGGATCATGAACGTGTTTATTTGCGATTGCCAGGTCGAATGCCTCCTTGACCTGATGCAGTATTTCATTCTCCCCTACAGACATGGATTCCAAGCCTGCCGTGACTCTGAAAAGGTGGTTCAAGGCATCAGTGCCAGAATACTTTTCAGCCAAAGACTCCATGGGGAATCCGGAAAGCTCCTCTTCTGAGCTGTAATAAATTTCAAGCCGGTTGCAGGTCGACACAATAACGTAGTTTTCCGCCCCTCCTGATTCCAGAAATTCGACCCATTTTTCTGCCGGGACAGAGAGGGCTTCCTCCAGTGACTTGTATGAAATCTTCTGGTTCCAGGATGCGAGCCTAATCAGTCCGTCAAGCATTGTTTTACCTCATCAGGTGTGATGCATGTGAATACACACATATTATTTAAGTAAACTTATTGATATTTGAACATGTTCCTGGCAGTCTGTCTATGACTGGAAGCAACACGCAAGTATCGCTTTCCGAATCAGCTAACATATAAATAAATCCTTCCAATCTCCCTAACAGCCCCGGTAGTGTAGCGGCCTATCATACGGGCCTGTCGAGCCCGTGACCCGGGTCCAAATCCCGGCCGGGGCGCTCTAATGCCACTTTTGTGCGATTTAGTCTATGCCCGGGCAAATTTACTGCCAGGGCAAGGCTACACAAATCCCCTCTCTGTCAGCCTGTAGACAACCCGGTTCCATCTTCTGTTCCCCAGCATCATGAGAAGTGCAAGTATGATGAAAAACGCAGAGCATCCCAGGGCGAGAACAATGGAAAACATTGATATTATTGCTGCTGCGGAGAAGAATAGTATCGGGATCAACGTAGCCAGTTGCTTCAGGTTGAACTCCATGGGAAGTGTTTCCATGTCAATAACCTGTGCCGGGGAAAATCTGCCCGAAAAGAACAATGAGATAGCGGGCGAGGTGGGAATCACTGTTGCTAGGTAAATTATGGCGTTGATTGCGCCGCCTACGCCCATAAATGCAAGGAAGATGTTGACGGCAATGAATGGAGACATCATGACCAAAGTCTGAAGCGTCTTGGCATACACAACAGAAGTCCAGTAATTCTTGGCTGCCATGGACGAGAATGCAAGCCAGGCCCTTTCATGTGAATATACGTCCGGGAAGAACATCGGGATGAATATCCCCAGGTACATGATCGCAACCACGACTGCCACTCCGGGAGAACCGTCCGCCGGGTTGAACATGTATGCGAGATAGGCGTAGACTACTGCTATTGCGCTTACTGCAATGACCATTGTCCTGAGCCTTATCCTAGACACCCTTACGCTGACACTTCCGCCCAGATTGAACCTTCCTGTGAAACTCAGTTCAGCCAGATACCTCCTCATTATAGCTGCCCTCTGCGAAAGCCCAGAGAATTTCTCAGTTGTGCGGTACTCGGCTGAAGATCTCATGGCCGACACCTTGGTGAATCCAAGTTCAATGGTACTGAGCTGGGTAAGTGCAAAATAATTGAATATGATGTTAAGCACCACTATGACGATGGTCCCGAACAAAACGTTTCCTGTGAATATCGAGGTAAATGAGTAATTGAAACCGACCAGTGGAAGTAGAGCGTAGACCGCTATCCCTCCGGCAAGGACCGCTTTCTGCCTAGTCTCGAGCCTGAATGAAACTATGCTGATTGCAGTCTGCAGGAGGCCAATGAGCACCATGTCCCCTGCAAGTGCCAGTTTTGTGATCACACTTCCTCCAATGAAAACAAAAACATATCCGAAAAGCAGAAGGTAGGATATGCCAGTCGCCAGAAACTGGGTTATGTAAAAGCTGACAGCAAGTTCCCTCCTGCTGAGCGGAAGGGTAAAAAGGTAGTCAAGGTCTGATTTCATTATGGCAATGCCCCCGATCATTGTCATCAGTACCAGGAAGAACGCTGTTATGCCGATTATGTAGAAGGTCCAGAAGGAACCCATCTGAACAGCTTCCGGTGGTATGAAGATGCTGCTCACCACTGCGTACGCAAGGATAAAAGCCATCACCCCCAGAAGGGGCTTTGAGAACCTTGACGCGATCAGAAGCCTAATGAGTTTGGGCTGCACCTGTCATCAACCTCATTACAATTTTTTCAATCGGCTCAGTCGGATCCCCAAGTTCCTTAAGCTGTTCCATGGTTCCGTTCCATATTGTCTTGCCTCTTGAAATTACAATGGCACCTTGCGTGAGCCTCTCAGCAATAGACATAATGTGTGTGGACACAAGGACAGTTGCGTTCAGCTTGTCAAATATTGATATTGTCTGTTCCTGTGTCGGAATATCAAGGTAATTCAACGGTTCATCTAGCAAAAGAATGTCTGGCTTGTGGATCACAGCAAGGGCAACAGCAAGCTTCTGCCTGTTTCCCCTTGAGAGTTTGCTCACCTTTGACCTTTCGTATTCTGACAGGCCCATTTCATAAATTAATTCGTCAACCCGCTCCCTGGAATCAGGGATCTCACGTATTGCCCCGATATATTCCAGGTTCTCCCTGACCGACAGTGTGTTGTAGGGAGAGGCATCCTCAGGAAGATATCCTATCAGCCTCTTTGCCTCCTTTCGCGTTGGATCTACGCCATCAATCGAAACTTCGCCCCTATCCGGCACCAGAAGCCCCACCAGGAGTTTGAGTGTTGTGGACTTTCCTGCACCGTTGGGGCCTATGAGCGCGTATTTCTCGCCACATGGAATTGAAAAGCTGAGGCCGCTCAAAGCGGGAGTCCTACCATAGGATTTTTCCACGTTGCTTACTCTTATGCAGTTATGGGTACTTATTTTATAGAACTCCTCACCGGCGGATGCCATACTAAAAATAACTGTCAGTGCGATTAAACCATTATGACGTACATGTAAGGCTGCTACTGTACTGAATGATATTCCTTTCCCCCATATCGCTTTTGCCGGCAGTGACAGAGGAAAATCTGGGATCGGCAAAATTCATAGAGTCTTCATGATATACCGCTATAGAGGTTCAGCACATTTTTGTGGTGAGGTTATGATATTTCCGAAAGTCGTTCCGCCAAGGGGTCCTGCATGAGCCCAGTCTCCGAAAGAGGCGCAGCTATGCCCGCCGACATAGCGCGTGAGAATGTGACCATATTTACAGCGGTAACGATTGCATACACCGGCTTCAGCAGCAGTTTCCCTTTTTTGGCCGTTTTCCTGATGAACGTCAAGAACGTCCCGCTTTCAAGCGTGGGGATCGTATACCTTGCGTCTGGGGTGCTTGGGATAGCCGGGCAGATTGTTGGGGGGAGGCTGTCAGATTTTGCCGGCACAAGAACAGTTACTGTTCTCGGTCTTCTGGTCTCTGCAGTTTTCTACTTCCTGCTGGCGCTTTTCGTTCTGGAAAACAGCCCGGTTTTTCTATACATGTTAGCGTATCCACTGTTGAGCCTTTTCAACAACCTTTCACAACTAGCCCTATCCTCCCACATCTCTGACCGAAGCAAGGATCAGATGGCAAGCGGAATGTCACTCCTCTATGCCGGGGTTAATCTTGGGTTCACAATTGGGCCCGTTACCGGGGGTTTCCTCATTTCATACCTGGGATACGGCTCCATTTTTCTTTTTGGAGCGATATCTACCCTTGCATCTGTGTTCGTGGCAGGCCTTAAGATCAAGACTAATCCTCGATACGGGTTGCGCACGGCAGTGACCGGGATAGGAAGGAGCTATTCGCTCAAACTCGAGAAGGGCCTTCTCACTTTCTTCACACTTGTCCTTGTGTCCTGGCTGGCAATAGGATACCAGGCCATTCCGCTTTCAGTGTTCGAAGACAAATTTCTCTCTCTTTCAAGCCTGCAGATAGGCATAGTTTTGACCACAAACGGGCTCCTGATCACACTGCTCCAGATGCCCCTTTCCAGGCTGATGGGCATAGAGCGGAAACTCAGGCTCCTTCCAATCGCCCTTGGGTCCGGGCTGATGGCTGCGGGCTTTATCGCCATTGGAATGGCATCGGGATTTGACACTCTTGAGATAGCAATTGTCTTCACGACGCTTGGGGAGATAATGGTGGCTGTGCCGACCCAGGTTGTTGCAGCGATGTTCTCGAGGGAACACAATCGCGGAAGATACCAGGGGTATTATTTTGCATTTTCAAGGGCAGGAATTTCCCTGTCATCGTACATAGGCCCCCTTGTCTTCGGAATTTTTGCATTCGAGGCGGCGCTTGGATGGTATTTGATAGCAGGAATCACTCTGGCATCTGCGCTGGCATATTACCTTCTGTCGCCGGTGCTGGAGAGGGAATATGCAAACCTGAGCTCCTGACGTGCAAGAAATAGTGTCCGTTTCATGGGCACAATTCTAGGCAAGCTTTAATTCCAACTGCACCTTCTTCGTTCGTGCCGATCCAGAACTGTTCTCTCCTGAAGAGCATAAAAATAATTTCTGACGATCTTGAAAACGGGAACTTTCTGATTGATTCCAGGTTTGCCTCGTCCGTATGCAGGTCGGTTATCGAAGAAAACGGCCGAGACATAATCTGGGGAAAGGCTGAGCAGGAAATAGAGCTGGTTCTTAGACAGCATATAAGGCGAATTCTGAACAGAAGCATTGACATAAAGAACCTCAGAATTTTCTGGGAATGGGATGAGGAGAACAACAAAGCCGAAGAAGTAAAGCCGTTCAGGAGGTCGGACTACCGAGCAGCTTTCCTTCAACCTGCTGAAGTCAAGAATTATGATGAGATTAATGCGCAAGAGGAGCTTTATTACGGCAAATTCTGCAGCATTGACTCCAGCCAGCCCGAGGGGAGCTACCTTGTATGCAAGAAGATGCCTCTAGCCGACTGGGACAGGCTTATGGTCAAGATATCAGTGAAAGGTCTACCGGTATTGGAAAAGATGCCGTGATGATTAACCGGGGCGAGCCTGTTTTTTAATTTCCCAGCGACGTCTCCACTTCGTTGTCGGGATAGCTTATCCAGTCGCTCCAGCTTCCGGAGTATAGTTTAGCTTTGATCCCTATTACGGCAAGACTGAGCACATTTACACAGGATGTTATGCCGGATCCACAATATATCACAGGCGAATTTCCTGTGCTGCCATAGAGTTTCTTCAGTTCCCTTGGATCCTTTATCCTGCCCTCCGGGCTCATCGCATCCTTGTAGAATATGTTCACAGCACCGGGTATATGCCCTGCCTTGAAATCAATGGGCTCAACTTTTCCAGCGTATCTTTCAGGGGCCCTGGAGTCAACTATTACCTGGGTCCTGATGCCATTCTTTACTGACCCGACATCAAAAAGAAGCTCCTTGTTTGGAACGGCCTCAAAAGTGCTGTTTCTCTCCGGCGTAGATTCCGTTGAAACAGGAAGGTTTTCTCCGATCCATTTTTTGATGCCCCCGTTCAGCACGTACACATCTTCGTGCCCGAAATAATTCAAAAGCCACCAGAGCCTGGACGATCCCGACAGGTCTTCATCATACGCGACTACTGTCTTCCCTTTCTCAACCCCTATTTTAGACATCTTTCTGCTGAAATCCCGGGCTTCAGGTATTGGGTGCCTCCCCCCATGCTCCTTTTTCTCCCCGGTCAGGTCTTCTTCCATATCCACGAAATAAGCATTGGGGATATGCCCTTCCTGGTACTTCATTTTCCCTTCTGAAGAGTCCATGAGGTTATACCTGCAGTCTGCAATTATGACGTTCCCGTCGTCAATGTGCTTTGCAAGCCATTCCGTTTCCACAATTGTTTTCTCAATCAGCGCCATTGGCACATGCTCCTGAGTTCAGATGACGTTATGGAACAACTGCATTAAAGTTTCCCTTAGATAATCAGTGGTGCTGGGGGATCCTGCATGATTGGACCGAATGGGCAAAGCTGATTTTAACCATGCATTAATTATCAAAAACAGTGGATAGAGGATCAGCACTCAAGACCGGATCAATCGTGGTTCTTTCAGTGAACTTTGCACTCTTTGTGTACAAACTCATAATTGGTGTGTATATCCACAGTTATGCCCTTGTTTCAGATTCGTTCAATTCACTTACAGACGCACTGGTTGGGCTTTCAATGTTTGCGGGCATAGCCTATGCCTATCTGCCGCCGGACGAGGAGCACGCCTTTGGGCATGGACGGGCCGAATACATTGTGCTATTCATCCTGTCGGCTACTCTTTTGGGCACAGGAACAGCCATTCTTGCCGGAGAGTATTTTGATATCCGCCACCTAGCTGTGATCAGGTATTCATTGCTGTATGTAATTCTCATAGCAGCCACGATACCGGTAAAATTCTTCCTTGGAACTTACGTGGCAAGAATAGGGAAGGAGAAATCAGCGGAGTTCATGTCTGCGGATTACTGGCACGAGCAGTCGGACAACCTGGTGACCGCGGCAGTCATAGTTGGACTGGTATTGAGCGGCAAGGGATATTATTTCATAGATCCCGCCATAGGCGCAGCAATAGCTGTTTTCCTCATTTACTTGGGATTTTCCTATGGGAGGAAAAGCATAAACAGGCTTATGGGAGGGTTTCAGAACAAGGACCTGATCGAAAGGGCCCGGAGCATCGCGATTGGGGTGAGAGGAGTGAGGGATACAGGGAAAATCGAAGTCCATGAATACGGCGAAAGGGTGGTGGTAAACATCACCATAGTCCTGTCGGGAAACCTGGACGCATCTTCCGCCCACACCATCTCCCACATGGTGCAGGACAGCCTTACCAAGAGCGGGTTTTACTCGGCCCACGTCCACGTGGATACCAGGAGAACAGCACTCCTGGGCGATATAGAAAGCACCATTTCCCAGTTAATTTCGGGCGAGAAAAAGGTAACAGGATTCCATGGGCTGGAAATTCGAGAGTCCCTTGAAACCTCGATTGCCGAGCTGCATCTTGTCTTTGCAGACGACATAACCCTGAAAGAGGCCCACAGGATCGCCCACAGGATAGACAGCCAGTTCAGGAAGCATTTTCCCGGATACAAGCTTCTTACACACATTGAGCCGAGGGAACAGGATGGGCCAGAGCAATGATGCCGTTTTGAACAATTGATGCAAAATATTAATATTTCCATATTACTAATACAAACAGATTGGAATGGTAGATGGAAAACCGAACGGGGAAATTCCCTACAGGCTCATTACATTCATTGTGGGCATTGTGATTACGGTGGTGGGCGGATATCTCATTGGCGTGGTGATCTCCGAGGTGGTCTCAAGCATCCACAGAACAGTGCTTATTGCGGGCCTCATCCTGTTAGGAGCAGGCCTTATTGTGCTATCGATACTGATAGGCCAGTGGTTCAGGAAAAGATGATCCACTGTGCCCGTTTCTGACCTATCGGGAATACTGGCACAGCCCCTTGAATACTGGCTGTGATTCTAGGTTGCCGAGTATTGAATTCAGCCTTGCCTCAAGCGAATCAATTTCAGCCTCATTTTCAGTAATTTTTGAGCTGTACCTGACAAACTGGTTCAGATCACGGAAGTTAAGCAGAAGTTCCCGCGATATGTTTTCCAGCTCCTCTACGATTACTTCGGCGCCTGCACCCACTTTCTTGTTGTATAGGGTAAGGAATCGTGCATCGGGTATTTTCAGGTATTTCTTGGCGTCCTCCATCCCAAGGTCCGTTCCGTTGTCAATTGGGTAATGCAGTTCAGAGCCCCTGATGGCATCGAGCCAGTTTCGCATCACTGATCCAATGAGTTCCGAGTTGTAATACACGGTGTTTTCGGGTGGGGCAACATTAAGGTTGTCGCTGTTTACCGCACTGTAACCCACCAGTTTTTCCTTCACAGCAGCCTCTATATCAACGAACATGTTGGACTCGAGGCGTGAGTGTTCCCTAAGCAGCTCAATGTACCTGTACCAGTTTGATTCGAAGTCAAATTCACTCTCCTCAATGTGATTTCTGATCAAATCCGACCAAAGTGCCATTGTGGAGATCTCGGGAATAATCACAGGCACTGGAACCCTTGAAATTGAGTCCGAGTATCCCTTCAGCTGCGACCTCATGTCCGATGCTATTTTCCTCAGAACGGCACTATGGTCCGGGCTAGTCTCGTATTCCATGTTCTTGACTTTTTGCTTTTCTTTGTTTTTGCGGCTGACGGGCTTTGGCATTCTCTGCTCGACGCCTATATTATCGGGTCTGGTCGGCCTGTTTAACGGAAACTTCATCTTCTTTCCCGATCCTGCAAACCTGACCGTCAGGAATGACACTATGAATGAAATTACAGCCGAAATAACACCCGCTTCCATAAGCACAGTTGTGGACAAATGATCACCAGTTTACTACCAATAGGCAGTCCATATGATAAAAATTATTGCTGAGTGCATGATGGATAGATTTATTTGATTGGTATTATGTGGCACTGAAATGGCAGGAGTGAAACTGGTAGGCAGAATTGAGAGCCTTTACAAAGTGAGAACTATAGTCATAGTCTCATTGGTTGTCACCATCATGCTTGCGACCAACTACCTTAAGAACACATTTTTGCCCGTTTATCTTCCAAATGTTGGGCCGAAATTTGTCACTTTCTTTGCAAACCAGGGCCTCCTGTCGCTTTATGGAACGCTAATAGGGCTCTTGCTGGCTGCATACGCTGTCCTTGTGGCACTGATCCCGAACTTCTCCAATGAGAGCCTTCAACAGCCGATTTTCGGTCAGGTCAACAGGCTCTTCCTGTTCACTATATTCGACGGAATTATTCTGATGATAATCGATTTCGCAAATGGGATAATACCTGACAACTCCATTCCGTTCTTCGTGCAGGTAGAGGTATTCTTCTTCATATGTCTTTTAATAGGACTCATTTTTTCTGTGCTCAGCCTGTCGGATCTGTTCAGGCTTGTCAGGAGAAAAGGGACGAGAAGAGGTTAGGATCTGCGTTTTCAAGATATTGGAGTGTCAAGCTACAGATATTTTCGCATTCCAATAAAAATAAGATAGATGGAGAGATTGCTATTTGCCTATGATCCCTATCTGGATCTTCCTGAAGAAATTGGGAAAAACAATAAAAAAGGGTGTGGTCGGCTCATCGCTGAGCACCATAGTTGTCATAATATACGGGACGATTTCAGAATACTACATTGAGAACAGCATCCCGTCATCGGGAATACACAGCCTCTTCACTAGCCTGTGGTGGACAATGCAGACCCTTACGACGGTAGGCTATGGAGACACTTCCGTAGTAGGCTACCTCGGAAGGCTTAACGCCATGCTTATCATGGTTATCGGGATAGGGAGCATCGGCTATCTGCTGGCCTCAGTGTCTGCGAATATTGTAAATTCAGGAGTTTCACAGAGGCTAGGGAGGGTGAGGCTAAGGTTGAGAGAGCATGTGATATTATGCAATTATGACTCGACAGGAAAAGACATCGTGGAGGAGCTGAACCGCAAGTCCATACCTGTTGTGGTTGTCAACAGAAACGAAGTCAATGAGGATGGGCTGGAACTGAAGTATGTAAAAGGGAGCTGCCTGGAACATGAGGCCCTCCTCAACGCCGGCATCTCTAAGTCTGATACGGTTATCATTCTTTCCGGGAGGTCACCGGCAGACGAGGAATATTCTGAGGTGGATGCCAGATCCATACTAATGGGTATGACTGTCAAGAGAGCCAACCCTGATGCGTATGTTATTGCGGAAATATTGGACTCCTCCAATGAGCTACATGCAGTAAATGTGGGCATAGACGAGGTGATAGTGAAGGGAAAGCTTTCCTCGCAGCTTATCTCAAACTCCATTGAGCACCCTGGACTTTCAAAAATCCTCAAAGATCTCGTTTATGGAAGGGGCGACAATGAGCTGGAGGAGATAGACCTGAAGAAATACTCGGGCAAGCCTTTTGAAGCTGTTTACAAGGATTATGATGTGCCGGGGACATTCATACTGGGGTTCAGGAAAGACGGCAGGGTCGTGTCCAGGATCTCGCCAGAAAATTCTGTGGAGAACCACAGCATCATAATACTGAAGAGGAAGCGGGCTAAAGCCCGGAATCCGTCTTTATGAAATAAAATCGTTCAATCTGCCGAGCCCCTCTTTGATCACTTCATCCGAAGCTGCAAAAGAGGCTCTGAAGTGTTGCTCCCCCTGCTCCCCGAATGCAATGCCCGGCGTTGTTATTACCTGTTTTTCATTGAGAAGCTTTTCACAGAAATCCTTTGATTTCAGATCGGAATCATATGAAGGGAAGAAGTAGAATGTCCCTTCCGGGATCTTGAATTTCAGCTTCCCTGTTTCGGACAATATTTTCGTTACCATATCCCTTCTTCTCTGAAACTCCTCCTTCATCTTTCTCGGGCTTTCCTTGTCCCTGAGGGCTTCAAGAGCCCCGTACTGGGAAATTGAAGGTGCGCAGGTTACTGTCTGCTGCTGTATCTTGTCTGAAGCGTCTATGATATCTGACGGTGCAAGAAGATACCCAATCCTCCATCCCGTCATGGCATGGCTCTTTGAGAATCCCCCAATCGTTAGGACCTTGTCAAATGCTTCCCCAATGGACGCTGCTGAGAACATCTTGCCCTCGTATATCAATTCCGAGTAAATCTCGTCCGAGATCAGGTAGAGGTCGTTTTCGAGGAGGAAGTCCACAAGTTTTCTGATTGACTTCTCTGAGTAGACTTTCCCTGTGGGATTTGTAGGATTGCTGATAACGATGGCCCTGGTTCTGGGGCCCACCAGCTTTGACATCTCATCAAAATCGAATTCGTAGTCTTCACCGGTTCTGACCGGAATCGGCTTTCCACCGGAAAGCTTCACGATATCCGGATAGGAAGAATAGTAAGGCTGTGGCAGAAGCACTTCATCCCCGGGCTCGAGTATGCACATCAGGCCCATGTTTATGGCAAATTTGGCTGAAGTCACGATAATGTTCCCTGGAGACGCATCGATGTTGTTTCTTGACTTTGCTTCCTCCGCGATCTTCTCCCTCAGCTCCATTATCCCTCTTGAAGGCGTATAGTGTGTTTTCCCTTTTTTTGCCCATTCAAAAGCGTAGTCGATGACATTTTCAGGTGTTGTAAAATCGGGCTCTCCTACACCGAAATTGTATACTTTCATTCCCTTTCTCTGCAACTCTGCTGCCCTGTTTGAAAGGCTGATTGTAGGTGAAGCGCTTATGCTGTCAAGTCTAGAGGAAACCATCGTGTGCTATTACTTACCACTTATAATAAATATGCTTGGGATCCCCCCTTCTTTGGCGGAAAGAGCCAAGCATTCACACAGACTTTGTGTGGGTGGATGATAGGATGGCTTATTTTTTTCAAACAAATGATTTATAGTATATCTTATTAGCAATAATGTCCAGTCTTGGCAATATTCCAGACTGAATATAAAAAGTTGATACAATGGACGTAATAAATCTGCTAACCTATCTTTCGCACTATCTGGTTTCAATAGTCCTGCCCATAGTAGTTGCCCTGGCTTTAATTGCAATAATTTACGCGATAGTCAGAATTGCACTCAGCAGATCCAACCGGGCGAAAGAGTTCAAAAGAGCAATAATGGTTGTCATAAGGGGCCCCGTGCCAGTAGCGGTGCTCGGGACAGCAATAATACTTGTGGGGAACTCCCATCCGGACCTGCTTCCCTCCTACATAACTGAAGGAAGCCTTGTTTTCATAATTGAGCTTATACTTCTGGCGGTAAGCATTAACGCTGCCAGAAAGATAAGCACAATTGTCCTGAAGGACTATTTCAACATGGGAAAAGCAGGAAGGCGCCTTCTCCTGATAGGAGTCTACTCCATAGGGCTGGTTGCCCTGTTCTATATTGTATTTACATCCCCTCTGAGCCCTGCCCTTGCTGCAAGCGCGTTCCAGGTTGTCAGCTTTGTGAGCGGCCTCATCATTACATATATAATTGCGTACATAGTCAACCTCATAATAATCAGGTACCAGAGCGCAATCAGCGGTAAACAGCCTCAACTGCATACCACTATCACCTTCGGTAGAAGGGTTGTGATGGGCTTGATTGCGATGGTTGGAGCTGCTGCTGCAGGATTCGCTGCTTTTCCAACTGCATCAGGGGCCATTGCGTCCCTGTTTGTCGCTGCAGGTTTCACATCGATCGTGATAGGTCTGGCCGCCCAATCGAGCCTTTCCAATCTTATCGCCGGGGGAGTGGTATCCATCGCCCAGCCGTTCAGGATCGGTGATGCTATTATCTTCAACAGCGAATACTGCTATGTTGAGGACATCAGGCTTGTTTTCACCATACTTAAAACGTGGGACGGCAGGAGGCTTATGGTGCCAAACGACATGTTCCTCAAGTCCGTTGTTGTAAATTACAACGCCGTAGAAGAGACAAAACTTGCGGTTATTTACATCCAGATCACGCTCGAAAGCGACCTTGACATGGCCATGGACCTTATGAAAGAGGAGATCCGAAACCATCCTCTGTACTACCCCACCGAAGGAATGCCCAGCGTGCTTGTGATGAATTATACGGAGTATGGAGTCCAACTGAGGGCACTTGGAAGGGCGAAGAACCAGAATGATAACTGGACACTTGAGAAGGAGTCCCTATACAACATAAAGAAGGCGTTTGATAAGAATGGGATCAAAATAGCAGTCCCCAGGCGTGAAGTTGTATTCAGGGATGATATCAAAAGTGGAAGCGACGGCAGGAATGCAAAGTGAGAATTTGTGATTCTCCAGCCGGTGGCAGCTGAAATGGTTAGTATAATTAATCGTGGATGAATCACCCCAAAGGATACAGCCAATGATCAATAGAGAATACGCAGCAGCGATAAAGCAGCTAATGCCCAACAGGGACAGGAATGCTGACCTTGACAGGCCAGTATCACTGTGGAAGGAAATGGACCGGATAAGAGGGTTCCCTGAGCAGTCAACCGTTGTCATATTCAGGACAAGGGGGTGTTCATGGTTCAATTTTTCATCATGCTCCATGTGCGGTTACTTCAATGATGTATCCAGCAAGGTGGAGCCTGAAAACCTGTTCAGGCAGATTGATCACATGGCGTCGTCACTGGACGGCTCAAAGGTACTGAAGGTATTCACCTCCGGGAGTTTCCTGGACCCTGTGGAGGTGCCCATGGAGGTCAGGGACTATTTCTACAGGTCGATTGAAGGGAAAGTTGAGAAAGTGCTGGTTGAATCCAGAACTGAATATATAACGGAAAAGAACCTCGCTGGCGTAAGGGATTACCGTGTCCCCACCAGAGTTGCCATAGGGCTGGAAAGTGCTGATGACTACATAATGAAATATTCTGTAAATAAGGGCAGTTCTTTCAAGAAGTTCATGGATTCGGTCTCAGCCTTGCGGAAACTCAACCTGGAGCTGAGGACCTATCTTCTGTTCAAACCTCCATTTGTATCTGAAAGAGGGGCAATCGAAGATGCGCTGAAATCCATAAAAGCAGTTGCCCCGTACTCGGACGACATATCAGTGAATCCCATGAATATCCAGAAAAATACAATGGTTGAAAAACTCTGGAAAGCAGGACTCTACAGGCCTCCCAGGCTCTGGAGCCTTGCTGAAGTTCTCCTGCGGAGCAGGGACTTAGGTTCAACTGTGTTATCGTATCCGACAGGTGGCGACAAGGTCAGAGGAGTGCATAACGAAGAGCATGACAGAACTCTGCTCAACCTGATTTTTGAATCTTCACTCAGCCAGGATTTCTCGAATCTGGAAAAATACTACAGCCAGGGAGACAGAAGCACCTATGACAAAAGAGTGTCTGCCGAAGATGTCCTGATTTTCCAGCCTGACTTTGACAGGCTTGTAGGCAGAATCTCCTCGTCTTGCTCTTACCTGTAGTAAAGAGAATCGCGATATTGGGAAACATTAATCACAATTTCGGACATTCAAGATTGTTGAAGCTAAAAGAACTGGGAGAGCGTGAGATCATTAACCGGCTTATGTCTCTTCACTCGAATCAGAGCAGTAAGGACGATTGCGCGCTTGTCGATGACGGGGAGGATTACCTCATGCTCTCCACCGATGTCATAACTCCCGAAACGCATGCCCCTAAGGGATCGACGCCTGAGCAGATAGGAAGTTTCTTTGCCAACATCAATCTGAGTGATATCGCCGGCATGGCCGGAAAACCACTAGGTTTCATGGCTGCATATTCTGCCCCTGATGATCTCGATATAGAATTTCTGGAAGGGGTTGAGACAGGAGTGGACAAAGTCCTCAAAGGGCATAGCATCGAACATTTTGGGGGAGACATGAAGGAGGGGGGTTCACTTACAATGACTGGAATAGCTGTCGGGCGGCAGAAGAAAGAGCTCACCAGAAAGAGGTCTGAAATAAAGCCGGGCCAGCTTCTCGGAGTTACAAACCGCCTTGGAAGGTCTGCTTCAGGATACGTGTTCTACAAGTCGGGCTACAGGAAGAGCTATGGTATCGAACTGATGCTTGGCATACAGGCAAGAATAAAGGAGGCGGAAATAATCAGCCGGTTTGGAGGCAAATTCATGATGGACCTTTCAGACGGGGTATTCTCTTCAGTCCACCAGATGAAACGGGACTACGGGCTGGGATTCAAGCTTGTGGAAGATTCTGTCACTCCGGACATCAATGTTGAAAAGGCTGCAGAGCTTTCGGGTGCTTCCATGCGTGACCTTCTTTTCTCGTTCGGCGGAGATTATGAGATTTTATTCACGATTGAAAATGCCAACTACGGCGAGTTCCTGGAGAATATGGAAGCGAACGGAGTCAATGTTTCTATAATTGGCCAGGTCTGGGAGAACGAAAATCTCATTTTTGACGGCGAGAGATGGGAATCGATAACTAGCCACGGATACGAGCATTTCACAGGAAAGCCGACCCTGGGGAGAATCAGGTAAACTAACCTTTGTCTCACTTATGGTGGTTATTTGCCTTTTCTGGGTCTAGCTGCGGGTCAAACTGCTCATGCATGACAGAACGCAGTCTCTGCGTTTCTTCCTTTATGGAAATTGATAACTTGTGGAAGAAAGTTTTAAACATAGGAATAAAACTGGTCCTGGTTTATAAATATTTTTACTTTTATACAAGCATAAGTATGCGTGAAAAATTATACTTCCGCCAATGTCTGCCAATGTAGGTATTTTGTAAGGTAGAACGCTATTAGTTGTTAAAAATCGAATGTTAAACAGTGAAAAACGCCCATAACAGCCAAAAACTTTTCCACGGTGTGCATGTGCATGAAATTTCGCAATGCTTTCATAGGTCTAAGATTCCTAATTTCAAAGGATTCTAGCTCATTTCCTCAATTTTATTTTTTGTAAAAAGATTATCATACTTTACAAAATTATTAGTAATTAGGTGCAAGAATGATGGATTACGTGTCAGACAAATACAAATTGCTTGAGGATATCGATACCCTGGCGCAGGAGAAGTTGGGGATTATAAAACTCAGGGAAGAGACCCCACACCTGTACGGGTACTATCTTGACTGGCTGGAAAGGAAGGAGCAGAGACTTATAAAGAAGTACAGGAAGAAATATGGCCAGCTTCCAAAGGTGACGATTCTCACCACATCATAATCAATAATTTTTCTCTTGATAGTCTCAACTATATTTTCAACAGACCGCCGAATTGAGCCGCCTGATTTGAGACGCACTTCAGGAAACTGATAAATACTTTTTAAACCTCTTGGAAAATTGTCAGATGAGCGAAGAAATATACCGGAAGGCAGACTCGGGAAAGTCATACTTTTCAATAGCGGAAGAAGTTCTTGATTCCTGGAAGGAAAGCGGAATAAAGGAAAGAATATTCAGGCCAAGGGAAGGAATCGGCAACTACGTGTTTCTGGAAGGGCCACCAACTGCAAATGGAAGGCCGCATGTAGGCCATGCCATGACCAGAACGGTGAAGGACACAGTGCTCAGATACAAATATATGAGAGGATACAACATCCTCAGGCGCACTGCGGGCTGGGATTGCCATGGCCTTCCGGTGGAGCTTGAGGCTGAGAAACATTTCGGCTTCAAGACCAAAAAGCAAATCGAGGATTTTGGGATAGACAAATTCAATGAATATTGCAGAGAAAGCATATTCCGGTACATCGATGAGTGGATGACGGTTGATGACCTGCTTGGGTTTTGGGTAGATCATGAAAACGCATACATAACTCTGAGAAACGATTACATCGAAAGCGAATGGTGGGCACTCAAGACAATGTTCGATAAGGGCCTTCTGGTTAAGGACTACAAGATAGTACCTTATTGCCCGCGATGTGAAACCTCCCTCAGTTCACACGAAGTATCCCAAGGGTATGAGGAGGTCAAGGACCCGTCATTGTATGTAAGGTTCAAGGAAATGGGCCATGAAAACAGGTATTTTCTCGCATGGACAACTACTCCCTGGACGCTCCCGTCAAATGAGTTTCTCTCTGTCAACCCGGACATAGAGTATTCGTTGATAAGGCACGAAGGCGAGGAGCTTTACCTCGCATCGGAAATAGTCCCAAAACTGTTCAAGGGAGAGTATGAGATACTTGGAAAATACATGGGCAAAGACCTGGCGGGCAAGGAGTATGAGCAGCTCATACCTTTCCTCGGCAAGCCTTCTGGAACGATGAAGGTCGTTACAGGCTACCATGTTACGGTTACTGAGGGCACCGGAATTGTTCACACGTCCCCCGCGTTCGGTGCTGATGATTTTGACATAGGGAAGAGTGAGAACGTCGAGATACTTAATCCGGTCAACCTTTCAGGCAGATTTTCCGATGAAAGGCTCCCATGGAACGGGCAGTTTGTCAAGGAGGCAGACATAGAGATACTCAAGTACCTCAAGTCAAGGGGACAGATATTCAAGAGCGAAAAGATCGAGCATACTTACCCATTCTGCTACAGGTGCGGTTCACCACTCCTTTATTATCCGCTCGAAGCTTGGTTCATAAGAGTCTCCACAATAAGGGACAAGCTCATCGAGAACAATGAAAAGATAAACTGGCTTCCGGAACACCTGAAGGAAGGAAGATTCGGCAATTTCCTTTCAGAGGCCAAGGACTGGGCCCTGAGCAGGAACAGGTACTGGGGAACCCCATTGCCCTTGTGGAAATGCTCAAACGACCATTACCTGGCAGTTGGAAGCAGGAATGACATAAAAGAAAATGGCGGTAAAATGCCGCAGGACCTGCACAGGCCTTTTGTCGACGATGTTGTGCTAAAATGCCGTGAATGTGGAAATGACATGACAAGGGAGCCCTATGTCATAGACACATGGTTCGATTCCGGGAGCGCGACCTACGCGGCAATGCATTACCCATTTGAAGACAGGTTCTCGCCCAATGAGAATTTCCCCATAGACTTCATAACTGAAGCCATAGACCAGACAAGAGGATGGTACTACACTCTTCACGTAATATCATCGCTCCTGTTCCACCAGAATGCATACAAGAATGCACTTACAATAAATTTCGTTCTGGATGAGCAGGGCAGGAAAATGAGTAAGAGCAAGGGAAATTCTGTTTTCGCCCTGGATTTTGTGCACGAAGTGGGGCCGGACCCAATGAGGTTGTTCTTCCTTACCGGTGCACCATGGAAGGTAAAGTCTCTGGACAAGAAGCTGATAAATGAGGTCAGCAGCAAAACACTGGGGACGCTGACCAACGTGTATTCATTCTTTGCGTCCAATGCAAACCTGGACGGCTATAACTATGGCGGTCTGGAGAAATCCGGCAACTTGCTTGACCGCTGGATCGTGTCCGTTGTCAATTCGACAATAAAGAGCGTCAGGGAAAAGATGGACGCATTGCAGTTGCATTCCGCACTCAGGGACATACAGGAACTAATAGACAGCATATCCAATTTCTATCTTAGGCTTTCGAGGAGGAGGTTCTGGGCCGAGTCAATGAATGATGAAAAGAGGCAGGCCTACAGCACACTCTACTACACCATAGAAGCCACCCTGCGGCTTCTTGCACCCATAACTCCCTTTACATCGGAATATCTTTACTCCAGGCTTTCAAAGGGAAAGCAGAGTGTCCATGAAACGCCATTCCCGGAAAGCGAAAGCTCGGCCATAGACAGGGAGCTGGAAGAGTCGTTCGCGAAGGCAGCCTCCATAATCGAGTCCGTCCGCAGAGTCAGGCAGCTCACTGGAATAAAGGGGCGGCAGCCAGTTACGGAGATACTCGTATCAGGAGCCGGAAAGCTGGCGGATGAGCTGATAGAGCTCGTCAAGCCTGAAGTCAACGCGAGGGACCTGAGATTTGTCGCCAATGATGAGAAGCCTGTTGCAAGAAAGGCGGAGCTTATGATATCCCAGGCCGCACCTATACTCAGGGGGAATTTGGGCAAAGTTCAGAAATACCTTGAAAATGCTGACCATAAGCTTCTGATAAAAGAGCTTGAATCCAAAGGCAAATTGTCACTCGATGGAGTAGAGGTCGATGCCTCCCTGTTCAAGATCGAGGAGCAGCCTGAGGAGGGCTATGGGCACACTGCAGATCCGCGAACAGAGATAGAGGTATTCGTGAACAGCAGGATGGACGAGGAACTTGTGCTTGAAGGATACGCCAGGGAACTGATAAGGCGGATACAGGTAATGAGGAAAGATTTGAACCTGGAATACGACCAGAAGATAAGGACACGGATAGATGGAAATGGCCCGCTGACAGAATCCCTTAAACGATTCAGGAACTGGATCATGGATGAAACCCTCAGCGTCGAAATCGAGGAGAAGCCCCACGAGGACGGTAGAGAGTGGGACATAAACGGCGAGAAAGTATACATCAGCATAGCAGCCGTATGAAGTGAGCGCCTTAATGCAGCCCAGACTTCTTAACTTATATAAGCCGTGTGAAGATTTTATTTAAACCTTGTAATACGACAGTACATGAGATCTTTCATAGTGGGTCGCTTCCAGCCATTTCACAAGGGGCATCTGGAGATAGTGAAGGAAGTCCTAAGGGACAGCCCCTCAGTGATTATTGGGATCGGAAGTGCTCAGTACTCGCATACCCTTAAGGATCCGTTTACTGCAGGAGAAAGGTACCTTATGATATCTTCGACACTCGAAAAGGAGGGAATTCGCAATTTTTACATAGTTCCTATCGAGGATGTAAATTCAAATCCGCTTTGGGTAGCCCATGTGGAGTCTCTGACCCCAAAATTCAGGACAATCTATACCAATAACCCTCTCGTGGGAAGGCTTTTTTATGAAAAAGGCTACGACACCAGGTCCTTTAAGCTCATAAACAGGCATGAATGGTCGGGCACGAAAATCAGGGAAAAAATTCTCTCAGGTTCAGATTGGGAACAGTCAGTCCCGGAAACAGTCGCTGAAATAATTAAGGAAGTAGATGGTGTGAACAGGCTGATTGACCTTTCAAAAACAGATGAGGACGACGGTTCAGACTGAGTCTTTCCGCCCGTAGAGGATCTCTTCCATGACCGTCCTGTCCTTCAGAACGTGATCGATCACCATGTATTCATCCGGCTTATGTGCACTTTCCGCGACAGTTGTGCACCAGACAGCGGCATCAAATCCTTTTCTCCTGAAGTAGGCTGCGCAGGTTCCGCCACCAATGCCCACAATCCGTGGTTCTATATTTCGGGCCTTCATTATTGCCTGTTTCAACCTCACTACGACCTCCGCGTTTTCCGGAGTCGGTGCCGGTGCCTGTTCTTTCTGGATAACTTCATAGGAGATTTTGGCGCTGCTGTTCTTTTCGAACTCGCGCATCTTGAATTCAATCTGATCCATCACCACATCTAGATCATATCTCGGCAGTATTCTGCAATCCATGTACTGCACGTCAATGCCCGGTATAGTGTTGATGTTATCCACGTTCTTCTCGTGTTTTGTAGGCTCAAAGGTAGAATATGGCGGTGAGAAAATTTCCACGGAATCTTTGAATTTCTCATGGAGATGCCTGTCTAGTTCAAGAACGAATTTCATCCCTTCCCTGGATGCATTTATGGCGTTGAACGGCATGCTGGCATGATACTGTTTTCCAGATATTTTCAATTTCAGCCAGAGTATGCTCTTTTCAGCAACCTCAATCTCATCACCTTCCTCCGTACCCGCATCAGGAACCAAAATCAGGTCTTCTTCCCTGAAAATGTCCTTTTCAAGAAGGTACTGGATTCCGTACTGGCTCCCCATCTCTTCATCTGCAACAAACGCAATTCCCAGGTTGTATGACAGTTCCTCTTCCCTGAGGTTCTTAAGTAGTAGGAGGGAGAGAAGTATGGCCTGGCCATTGTCCGATGTTCCACGCCCGTACATGCGCCCGTTTTCAAGCGTTACGGAAAAAGGGTTCTTTGTCCACAATGACAGGTCCCCTTCCGGAACTGTGTCGAGGTGGGCTATGATCCACAGGGTTTTCTCCTTGTATCCGGACTTCACTATGACGCTTGACCTTTTGTAGCCTTTCTTGTCTTCTACATCGTATCTCGAATACCCCTTGATCCCAATTTCATCCAGTATCTTGCAGATCTCGTCTGCCCTGTCAGATTCGCCCGTTCCGCCAGACTCAGGTGATATTGACTTGATGGGGATTATTCGCCTCGCATAATCAATAATGAGATTTCTTTCCTGATCCTGAATAGAGTCTGCCATAGCTACCAGACCTATATCGGAAGAATATATCTCTTTTTTTTGGTCAAAGCTGCCCCATAGTTGAAAAGTATTGCCGGGCATCAGGAAAGTTAATTACAATCTTGATAATCTGTTGCACCAGATGGAGAGCAGGAAGAAGGACTTCAGCGAATGGTACAACGAGATCGTGGAGACGGCAGAGCTCAGCGACAAGAGATACCACGTCAAAGGAATGAATGTCTGGCGGCCATATGGCCTGAAGGTTATGCAGGCGATAGACCGCATCATAAGGAATCTCGTAGATTCAAGGGACTTTGATGAAGTGAGCTTTCCTGTTCCTGTTACCAGGGACCAGCTGATGGTGGAGTTTGAGCACATAAAAGGCTTTGAAGGGGAGCTTTACTGGATAACAAAAGGTGGGCATGACAAGCTGGATGTTGAACTCGCACTCAGGCCAACCAGCGAATCTGCCATGTACCCAATGTTCTCGCTGTGGATCAGATCCCACGCAGACCTGCCGTTGAAGCTATACCAGATTGTGAACGTCTACAGGTATGAAACCAAGCACACTCGTTCCTTCATCCGAATCAGGGAGATCCACTTCTTCGAGGCCCACACTGCACACGCCACCTTTGAAGATGCTGAGGCACAGATGGTACAGTACAAGGAGATCTGGGAGAAGCTGGCAGATGAGCTCTGCCTGCCTTATGTCACCAACAAGAGGCCTGACTGGGACAAGTTCCCGGGAGCAAAATACACCCTGGCCTTTGATACAATGATGCCAAGCCACAGATCTCTCCAGATCGGGACAATACACCAGTATGGCAGCAATTTTTCTGAGAATTATGACATAAAGTATGCCGATGACGAGGGGGAGCATCACTTCGTTTCACAAACTACATTCGGGATGAGTGAGCGCCTCCTTGCAGCAGTTATCGGCGTACATGGGGACGACAAGGGCCTCATACTTCCGCCAGCCATTGCGCCAATACAGTTCATAATAGTGCCCATTCCTTCCGACGAGGCGGACACGTTCCAGTACTCCCGGGAAATCAGGGATGAGCTTGTCGCAAAGGGCTACAGGGCCAAAATGGATGACAGGGACAATTATACCCCCGGCTACAAATACAACGACTGGGAAATGAGAGGGGTTCCAGTTAGGATTGAAATAGGAGGCAGGGAAGTCTCGGGCAACAATGTCACCATGGCCATAAGAGGCAAAAAAGGCAAGGAAACGATGTCAAGGCTTGATTTTGCAGCCAGGGTTGAAGAGATTCTGCAGGATGCAAAAATGCAGATTAAGGAGAGGGCAGAAGCACTTTTCCAGTCGCTTCTCCATGAGGCAGCAACCGTGAAACAGATGAGCGCCGTAAATGGGGCGGCAACTGTATACTGGTGTGGATCAAAGGATTGCTCGGATCACATTGATGAAACAGTGGACCTCTCCCCTCTTGGATTCGTGAACGGCTCTGATGAGAAAGGGAAGTGCGTCGTATGCGGGAAGGACGGCCACAAGTCAATATTTTCAAAATCTTATTGATTAGTGGGGATCTCGCTAAGATAAAATCGAAAAGCCTGATAAGCAGTATTCCAATGTACCTCGAAAGATGAAGAAAAACTACAGTTCCCTTCTGATATTTGACATGGACGGCGTTCTGACCCAGCACTCAAGCAGCTGGCAGTTTGTCCATGACAGGATAGGGGTCAGCAACAGGGAGAACTATGAGCTTTTCAAAAACAGGAAAATCAGTTATGAGGAATTCCTGGAAAGTGATGTGAAGCTCTGGAATGAGAAACTAGGCACAGTTCACAAGGAAGATGTTGTGTCAATCCTCAGCGAGATACCTCTCAGGAACAACCTTGAGCAGGCGATGAACTCCCTAAGGAAGTTTAACTGCGTGATGGCAATAGTATCCGGCGGTATATCATGGCTTTCAGACAGGGTAAACAATGTATTTCACTTCGACTATACCTATGCCAACAGGCTGTACACGGATTCAAGGGGAGTGATCCAGCCAAAGGGGTTAGCTGCAGTCGATCCCCTGAGGAAGGATATTACAGTGAGGGAACTGCAGAATTTGCTCGGTGTGGAAAAAAAGAACACTATCAGCGTTGGAGATTCGATACACGATATCTCAATGTTCATCGAGTCAGGCTTTTCCGTAGCTTTCAACGCAGCGGACGAAGATGTTGAAAAGAATTCCACTGTCTCCCTGAAGTCAAATGATCTGAAAAAACTCGCCGAAATAATACTGGAACAGTGCCTTCTCGCAAGCTGAAACTGGTTTTATATATCGGTAACATTACGATATTATGGAGAAGATAGACCCCGCTCAGAAAACGGTGAGGCTCGGAATTGGAGTCGACTGCATTGACACACTTATGAGCGGAGGCCTTGAGAGTGGTGTGATAACTGAACTTTACGGCGAAGGCGGTTCCGGTAAGAGCAACATGTCAATGCTATTTGCGCTGGCTGCCATAAGGAATGGAAAGTCAGCAGTATTCCTGGATACGGAGGGATTTTCTACGGACCGGTTCATCCAAGTTTGCGGAGGTTCCACTGAACCGGCAGATAACTTGATGCTTTACCGTGTAACGTCCCTTGATGACCAGGAACTCTCAATTATGAGAGTCTCGAAGATGCTTGACAAGAGCAGGAAAATCGGCGTAGTCATTGTAGATTCCTTCACTGAATACTTTCGCGTTGAAAAGACCTCGGACGCTTCTTCCCGGGCTGCAGGTTTCCAGAAACAGCTTGGCCTTCTTTCGACAATAGCACTAAAGGGGGACATACCGGTGCTGATCACAAACCAGATCTACCAGGATGTCGATTCCAAGATTCTGCAGCCATTCGGGGGATTCCTGATCGATCACTCAATGAAGGCAATTTACAGGATGGAAAAGATCCCCGGTGGCAAGAGAAGGATCTCCGTTTCCAAGCACAGGTCCATTCCTGAGGGCAACAGTTCAGAATTCAGAATAGCAGATTATGGCATTAATTGTGAGGGATGACAGTGGGGGTAGATATTTCCGATATAGTTGTAAAACATACAACCACCCTGAAGGAACATTCAGGTTCGACCTTTTCAGTTGATGCATACAACATTCTGTACCAGTTCCTTAGCAGTATCAGGCAGCCGGACGGAACGCCGTTAATGGACAGGAAGGGCAGGATAACTTCGCATCTTTCAGGCATTTTCTACAGAACGATAAACATGCTGGACAACGGGGTCAGGCCAGTTTATGTTTTTGACGGGAAGCCTACCGAGCTGAAGAACCGTACCATAGAAGAGAGGAAACTCGCCAAGGAAAAGGCCAGAATTGAACTTTCACAGGCAAGGGAGGAAGGAGATATGGAAAGGGTCAGATCCCTTTCGTCAAGAATCACCTACGTGGGGAGGGAAACTGTCTCTGAAACCAGGGAACTGCTTGGTGCCATGGGGCTTCCGTTCGTAAACGCGCCATCGGAGGGGGAAGCGCAGGCATCCTTCATGAGCAGCAAAGGTGACGTAAATGGAGTCATTTCCCAGGATTATGACTGCCTGCTATTCGGAGCCGGGCGCATTCTGAGAAACTTCGCAGTATTCGGGAGAAGGAAGGTTCCGGGAAGAAACATATACATCAATGTTCAGCCTGAGTATATCGACCTTGAAGAGACACTTAGGGTGAATGGGATTACCCATGAACAGCTAATCCAGATCGGAGTTCTTGTGGGTACAGACTTCAACAAGGGAATAAAGGGCATTGGCCCGAAGACTGCCCTTAAGCTGATCAAGAAACACGGTGATATCTCAAAGGTTCTGGAGCAAAAGGGTGAAGAAATAGAAAATCTCGACCGTATCCTTGGAATATTCAAAAACCCGGACGTGACAAGGGAATATGAGTTGAATTTTGCAAAACCCGACAGGCAGGCTATTTTAGATTTCCTCTGCAATGAACACAGCTTCTCTGAGGAACGAGTCACGCCGTACATAGATACCCTTGAAAAAGCATACAGAAAGACTTCGCAAGCAAACCTGGATTCATTCTTTTAATTATTCTTTAAGGATAGCACATATAGAAATATTGCAATTTTTTGGAATATTAAACGTAATGCGATTCATTTAAGTAGTTAATATCAAATATATATTTACGAACGAAGAAAAAATATTACTTGATGTTTCCCACGTTTCGAAGAGAGGAAGTTCCCTCAGGATAACCCTGCCCAAGAAAGTAACAGAAAAGCTTAGCGTAAAGCCGGAAGATATTCTCGGTTTCTACTTTGATGGTGAATCAATAATACTTGAGAAGATCAAGTAATTATTATGCCCCTCAGGACCGGAATTCAGACAGATCGAGCTTTTCACTTTCCAGAAGGCGTATAGCCGGGGCTATCATCTCATTTATTGCAGCGGTTACTGCGGACTTGAGATCTAGAGGGTGAATCTCCCCGTTCCTGTACATTTGCTCCAGTTCCTGCGAAGTACCGGGAGTTATTGGCCCGCCCTTGTTTGGTGGCCTTTCTATGATAAAGTCTTTGCCGTAGTATGGCAATATTACGTGGCGAACGATGTCCAGTATTGGATTTCCCTCGACCTCCTTGATTGGGCAAAATGACTTTTTTATCTTTGATTTCACCTCTTCAGGGCTGTCGAATAGGAAAATCGCAGAGCCGGGGTCGCTCTTGGACATTTTTTTGAATGAATCCATTCTTCCGGAGCCTGTAAGGCTTCCAAGCAACGGGCCATGTATTGAGATCGCCTTCTTCCTTCCCATCTTTTCTGCAACGTCCCTTGCCAGCATATGCGCGTGGCGCTGGTCCATTCCGCCGAATGCAAAATCTAGGTCCATGAAGAAAATGTCGGTTACCTGCATAAGCGGGTAAATGTATTTGCTGAAGTCCTTGTCTGCATCCTGTTCCGTCCTTCCCATAATTGGGAGCGCCCTCCTTATTCTTGCAAGGTTAGAGTTTTTTGCAACTGAGAGAAGGGTGCTCCAGTATTCAGGGTCGGATACCATGTCGCTTGTCCACAGGAATTTCACCTTATCGCTGAGGCCGACTGCCTTCATGCTCTTCATCAGGATCCTTCCGCTTTCCTGTATTTTCGAAAGATCTCCTCCAAGTTTGTCGTTGACCTTGGCGTGCCAGTCTGCCAGCAATACTGTTGTATCCAGGCCGAGTTCCGCCAGATCGTTCAACTTTTTTGGCCACAGAAGGCCAGAACCGAGATGCGGGAGGCCAGAAGGCTCAAAGCCGATGTATGCCCTGTTCCTCCCGGAATCCAATGCTTCCCTTGCTTCTTCCTCAGTGATAACCTCGACCATGTTTCTGGTGAGGAGCTCTAATTTATCCATGAACCTGCGCCCATACCGTCTCATTTAATTAATTTTTTTGAACATGTCTCGCGGAAACTGCATAATGCGCATCTGCCACGACTGTTGTGGTTCCTTTCAGGCATTCCCGCCCCGTTCCTGATCTCCTTCATCACATGAAACAATTCCTGCCTGAGGCTTTCGCTGTTCTCTATCTTGAATGCGTAATTCTTGTACTTCAGGATCCCATATTCCACCTTTTCCTGCGGAAAATTCTCCTCCAGGATCAGGAAGTATGCTGCCATCTGCAGCATATGGCCTTCCCTCGGCCTTACAGCGTCGGTTGATTTGTATTCATACGGTATGATTGCCCCTTTATTCTGGACAACTTTGTCAGGCTTGCCGGTCAGCCCATAACGGCTCGACCTCAATATCCTCCCTTCCGCCTTCAAATCGCCATAGACTGCTTCTCCCTGAGGTATGGCGAATCTTTTCCTTGATATGTTGAAAATGACCGAAAGATAAAGGAAGGCTGCGATAAGAGCGATCAGGATTGCGTAAATTTCCAATAAGTTCAATTACACCAGTCCCAGAGCGATCCCCAAGAAAAATATCAGGAGGATTACAGCGGCTGAGACAGTAATCTTGGAGGCGATGCTCACTCTTTTGTACCTGGGCTCAAGTTTCTTGTGCATTGTCCTTCCCCGTTCCATCCTTCGCGACGAGTAGGGGCTTCTGGGATAGCCGTTTGAATCCATATACCAGGCAACACTGCAGAACGAGTATTCTGATATCTCTGACGCAGTGAGTGTGCCGTCTTCCTTCATGTGTCCTCCATTGCGGCCCGGAGTAGTGGCTAAACTTCTACCATCGGCTTGTCAGGGCCGGCAAGCCGCTGAATAACTATCTTCCCGAAGAATTCATCCTGTTTGAGAATGATTCTCTTTTCCCTCATCAGGAACAGGCAGTAAATGAGGAAACTCCACCTTTCTTCGACGGATGAGCCCCAGACTTCTTCTATGTAGAACTGGTCACTGTACTGGGCGAGTATTTTCTCGTAAGTATTGTCTATTTCTTTTTCCGGCTCTTCAGCATGAAGCTCGAAAATAATGTCCTCCATGGCGTTGGCATCGTATTCTTCCTTTTCCTGGGGAGTTATGCTTACCCTTTTCCTTTCCTTCCGGACTGCCACCCTCATGGCTTCGAGCAGCTCAACCAGCATAACTGGCCTCTTTTCCCTGTGCTTTACCGGCTCCTTTAATTCCAGAGACCTGGGGGCATACTCCAGAAAAGAATTCTCAGGCTCGTCCGGAAGCTCCTCCTCCACGTATGAATCGGGAACTTCAGGCTGCTGTCTTTTGAGTACAGACATCTCGGTTTTTTCCAGCAGTATGTGCCATGCCTGGCTGATAAGGTAGCCTGCCATGCCAAACCGGTCAAAACTCTCGTCGATTATCGAGGTAAATACCCTCGAAAATCCCCTGAGGTCAACGTTCCAAGGGTCTATTACTCCCTCAGCGCACAGTTTGAAAGTTGATGCGACAAGTTTTGCAAATGGATCTGTAAACTCCCTTGAATCCCTTGTTTTCTGCATAATGGAGGCGTAAACGTCTGTGTTGTAGTCAAGCAGGGTCCCCTGAACCACAATATCCCTGAGAATCTGGTCCGCTTCCATCAAAACACCTCCGGCTCTGTTCCAAGAGACTTTTCAAATACTTCAGTATTTTCCTCGTCGAAGCTTGTTACGCCAATTATGTTCTCTGCGTACTTCAGCATGGCTTTCCTCAGTGAGACCACCAGGATCTGTGAAGTTGACGAATTGCTCTTGAACATCTTCCCGATGCGCTCAACATTGGCACCGTCAAGGAACATGTCCACTTCATCCAGGTAGTAGATTGGCGATGGGTTAATCCTCTGCACGGCCATGATAAATGAGAGGGCAGTAAGGCTCTTTTCGCCCCCGCTCAATGCGTGCAGCTTGCTGAAGTTGCTTCCCTTGGGCCTTGCCCTTATGGACACTTCTGCGTTTAGGGGGTCCTCTTCGTCCGAAAGCACCAGCTGGGCCTCTCCTCCGGCAGAGAGAGTGGCATATATCTCGTTCATGTGCTCGTTTATTGAATGGTACAGGTTCAGGAATATCGTCTTTTTCTGCTCATTAAGCCTATCAGTGAGGTCCTCCAGGCTCTTTTTTTCCTCACGGAGCCGGGATATTTCACTTGATATGTTTGAGCATTCAACGCTCACTTCGTCAAATTCAGTAATCGCCTTGTGATTTATGGGGCCGAGCTGTTCAATCTTGCCCTCGAGATCCCCGATAGTGGCCTTTATTTCTGTTACGGAGAGCTTCTCCTCAATTGCCGTTCCTCCGGTTTCTGCGAGCATTTCCTCGGTTTCGGCTATCTTCGTCCGGTAAGTCTCCAGTCTGGAGCTGAGTGTTATTATGACATCATGCTTTGTAGACACAAGCGACTTGTTGCTTTCAACTCTACCGTTCAGTTTCTCAATCTCATTTTCGATGGAATGGATTTTCTCTGTCTGCTCCCTTGTTTTCTGGTCCATCTCCTCTTCCATCTTCCTGTATTTGTCCAGTTCAGAATTCTGTCCGGATATCTGGTCCTGCAAGCCGGATATTTCGCCCTGAAGAAGTTCTTTCTCCTTCCTGTTTGCCTCGATGAACCTTGAGTTCTCCTGCAGAGTTCTGTCCATGTGCTTGAGGTCGGACCTGATTGATGAAATTCTTTCAAGGATCTGCTGCTCATCCACCCTCAGCGATGAATAGTTCCTCTCCAGGTCATTCTGGAGTTCCATCGTTTCTGGCGAGAGCGACTTCAGCTTTTCATGGATCTCCGATTTTTCCTTGGAGAGCTGGTCTATCCTGTCCCCGTTTTCCAGTATTGTTTCGTTCAGGGACTTCATGTGGTTTTCAGTCCTTCTCAGTGATTCTTCCGACTCCGATATCTTCTGGTCAACTTCCTTGATCTGGTTCTCCGCCTTTTCGGCAATTTCCCTGAGCTGGTCTATTTCCTTGGTTTTGGAGCCCTCTTCCTTTGACAGATCAGTGAGCTCGTTTGTGAGCTGATCCACCAGGCGTTTGCCATCCTCAATCTTTACATTGAGTATGCTCAGTTCTTCATTCAGGCCGTTGATTTCTGATGATAACTGAGATAACCTGGATTCAGAGGCAGCACTGCTCTTCTTGGCTTCAGTATATCCACCGGTTATTGCCCCGCTTGCCTCGAAAATGTCTCCTGCCAGAGTTACGAGCCTGACACCAACCATATATTTCCTGGCGGTCTGAACAGTGTCGACTATGACAGTATCCTGGAAAGCATACCATACGGCGGATTCGTAAATACTCTCTGCCTTGATGTGCTCGAATACATAGCCCTGAGATCCTTCCGAACCATGGACTATGATGGCTTTTCCCCTTGGCCTTCCGGTACTTATCTTATTGAGAGGCAGGAAAGTAAGCTTGCCTATTCTTTCCCTCCGGAGATACTCCAGGCACTCCTGTGCAACCTGGTCGTCCTCAACCACGACAGCATTAAGTCTGCCGCCAGCCGTAGACTCCACAGCGTTCCGGTATTTTTCGTCAAAACTAATCAAATCCCTGATGGGGCCGTGTATTCCGTCTATAACATTCTGATTCCTTGCGTTGATTATGGCTGAAAGGGTTCTGGAACCACCGCCCCTTGAGCCCTGGATGCTAATGCTGAGCTTGTCGTATTCCCTTGAAAGGGCAGAAAGCTTGTCTCTTGCAGCCTCTTTTGCCTTCTGGTTGTCTTCTAGCTCATTCTTTGCCTCATAGTACTGCTTTCTCAGGTCCTCAAGACCCCTCCTCTTAGTCTGGTCTGTTCCGGAAATATCCTTGAGCCTCCACTGCGCGTCCTTTATCTGGAACTCCAGATCCTTTCTTTTCTCTTCCCTGGAAACCAGTTCGGCCATTATTTTCGATTTTTCCTGGCTTAATAGGTTGTACTTTTCCTTTACCTGGTCATTCTCAGCAGTTACAGCGTCAATTGATGAATCTATCTCAACTAGCCTTTCCTGCAGTTTCTTTGCCGATTTTGTGGAATCGCTGAATTCAGACCTCATCCTGGAAAGTTGCTGTTCTATCCCTGCCATTTCATTCTGGGTTTTCAGGAGTTCAGATTCCTTGGCCTCCAGTTCCTCACCGTCGGTTGAAATTGTTTTCCGTGTATTCTCTGACTCAAGCTCTTTTTCAGTGATTTCAGACTCAAGGCTGTTTATCCGTTCTGCCTTGTCATCCTTCTTCATCTTGTATTCAGCTATCTTAACCCTCAGGTCGGCAATGTGCTGCCTGATCTCGCCCAGTTCGGACCCGGATATCGCTTCCCTTTCCTGTTCCAGCCTCTTGAGGGTGGTCCTTTTTGATTCTATTTCTTCCAGAAGCCTGCTATTCTCAAGGTTCAGGGTATCGATTTCCGAAGTGAGGTTATTGATCTGAGTCTCTACCGATGCAATATCCCTGTTAAGCCTGTTCAGCTCATATCCAAGAAGAGTTGCCCTCAGGTCCCTTATTCTCTGGGAGTACGAGTTGTACGTTTCTGCATTCTCCTTGTCGATTCTGAGTTCCTCGAGCCTCCTTTGCCCTTCCTCATGCATTATTTCGAGCTTTGTCAGATTCCCGGAGATTCCCTCTATGTCTGATTTTGCCTTGTCTATCTGAACGTCAAAGCTTTCAATTCCTGAAATTGATTCCAGAAGTTTTCTCCTCTCTACACCGCTCATTTTTATAATGTTGTTTATGTCCCCCTGAAGCACGAAGCTGTAGGAGTCGAGGTAGATGTGCAGTGAATCCAGCAGGACTTCCACGTCTGAGTGTTTTACCCTTTCTCCGTTAATATAGTAATTGGAATGGTAGCTTTCAGTGTCTGAAATAAGCTCCCTGGTGAGCCTTATCCTCTTTTCATCTTCGGAGAGTTCTGGATTCTCGCTGTTGAATGTGATGGTAACCCGGCAGTGGTTTCTCTGCCTGTTTGGAGTCGACGCTTTATGTATAAGGTCGGCGAGCCTGTCGGCCCTGACTGCCTTCGAGGAACGGACGCCAAGAACGAAAAGCATGGAGTCCCCTATATTGCTCTTTCCGCTTCCATTCGGGCCGCTGATTACCGTAAACCCCTTTCTAAAGAGTATTTTTCTTTTGTTCCCGAAGGATTTGAAGTTATCCAGTTCAAGGCTTTCAATCATCATATTTATCATTTGTCAGACAATTGTCATATGCATAAGGCGAATTCATATATATAAGTATTTTTATAATATGCAAATTCATAGGCTCCTTTACATATCTAATCAGTCATCTCTTATATCTATTGCTAATGCAACTTCCATTCATCCACAAAAGGCTTATTCCTTATTTTAGTGGACACTCATTCAATAAGAATAATAACTGCGCAACAATAAACCCTCAGAATGCTTAGCCCCATCGAGGAGTCCACCTACAGGAGAATACGGGAAGAAGCTTATTCAATGGGAATAGGAAGGACCCCCATTCTCAAAATCCCGGTCAAGGATAAAGTCTCAATCTATGCCAAACTTGAGTATTTCAACAAGTATGGCTCGGTTAAGGACAGAGCTGCTTTCTTCATGCTGAAGAAAGCCCAATATGATGGACTGGCAAAGAAAGACAGCATAGTGGTTGAAGGTACATCGGGCAACACCGGCATTGCAATAGCAAGTATAGCAAGAGACCTCGGTATAGAGGCCGAAATCATCATTCCCCCTGGAATAAGCGAGGGCACAAAACAGAGATTGAAGGATACAGGCGCGACTGTTGTCGAAACGCCTGATGACGGCACCCCTGAATCAAGAAGCAGCACAGGAGCAGCCATAAACGAGGCCAGAAGGATTGCGAAAGATTACCCTGAAACTTATTTTACCTTGTTTCAACACGGAAATGAGGCGAATATGCTGGCGCATTACTATACAACCGGCCCTGAGGTTGAGGAGGCGACTGGCTTGGTCCCAGAGTATGCAGCCATAGGGATGGGAACTGGCGGGACAATTACAGGCCTTTCGAAGTATCTCAAGAGCAGAAATCCCAATGCAAGGGTATACGCAGTGCAGAATCACCCCAACAGCTACATACAAGGAATCAGAAATTATAAGCTGGCTAAGGAAAGGAAGCTCATCGACGATAATATCGGCTTCATCGATGACTTCATAACGGTAACCGAGGAGGAAGCATACCGGGAAGTCAAATTCCTGCTCGAAAACCACAAGGTCTTCGTCGGAACATCGTCCGGAGCAAACCTGGCTGGCGCAAGAAGAATTGCTGATACCCTTGAGAGCGGCAATGTCCTGACCGTCTTTCCGGACAGTGCTGAAAAATACAGAAATGTGTACGTCGACAAGGGGATTTTTACTGAAGAGGAATATGATAAAAATATGAGATATTTTATTGAAATTCCGGAAAAAGCAATTACTCTTGTATAGGGCCCCTTCTCATTCGCCTTTGAAGTTTGGCTTTCTCTTGTTGAGGAATGCCTCAAATCCTTCCTTGCTGTCGGCGGAATTGAACAGTACCCCGAATTTTTCTATCTCGCCTTCGTAGAACTCATCGGGAGGCGACCTGATCAGCTTCTTGGCATATTTCAGCGAAAGCGGCGGTTTTTCTGAAAGCACTCCGGCAAATTTCTTTGCTTCTTCCAGGTAGTTTTCGGAGATACTGTTGACGATGCCCATTTTCAAGGCCTCCTCCCCCGAAATTGTTCGGCCCGTGGATACAAGTTCCAGAGCGCGCCCCTCGCCGGCAATTGCCTTCAGCCTCTGTGTGCCACCGAATCCCGGAAGTATCCCAAGCGTTATTTCCGGAAGCCCGAGTTTGGCATCCGGCGTTGAGATCCTGAAATCGCAGGCAAGTGCAAGCTCGAATCCCCCTCCAAGGGCATATCCATGTATTGCTGCAATCACTGGAACATCAGCATTTGCGATAGAATTCATGACGTCATGCCCCTCCATTGCAAACCTGTGGGCGGTTACTGCATCCATTTTGGTAAAGTTCTTGATGTTGGCACCGGCCGAGAAAGCTTTCCCTTTGCTGTTCAGTACCACGACTTTCCTGGATTGGCTCACAGCCTCTCCCACTTCCCTCAGAATATCCATGTTCAGGGGGTTCAGTGGATTATCTGTCTCTATCGTTGCCAGTGTGACATTATCCTTTATCTCTACCTTGACGTATTCCATCTGAATCCCTTCAGTACTTGTAGAATCCCTCACCGGTTTTTCTTCCGAGCAGGCCAGCATTTACCATGTTTCTGAGGGTTATTGGAGGCTTGTACCTTGGGTCCCCGAACTCATCGTAGAGAACCTTCATGACGTCGTAGGTAACGTCCAAGCCTACGAAATCAGCAAGCTCAAGAGGTCCCATGGGGTGATTCAGGCCGAGTTTTACCGTTTTGTCTATGTCTTCTTTCGATGCCACACCTTCTTCAAATGCAACAATTGCTTCCCTCAGAAGAGGCATCAGAATTCTATTCGCTACGAATCCGGGATAGTCCTTCACAACCACAGGTTCTTTTCCCAGAGACCTTGAGATCTCCTGGACCCTGGCCACTGCCTCACTTGAGGTCCTGACCCCAGTGACGATCTCGATGAGCTTCATAACCGGAGGAGGGTTGAAGAAATGCATGCCGAGGAAATTTTCAGGGTGATTCACAAATCTCGAGAGAAAGTTGACTGATATGGATGAGGTGTTTGTGGAAATTATGGAGTCCTCCTTTGCTATCTCATTTATTTTCTGCAGAATGTCCTTCTTGAGTTCTACCTTCTCCACTATGGCCTCAACATATACGTCGGACTCTGCCCCGTCACCTATATTTTTTGTGAATGTAATCCTTGACTTGATCTTTTCCGGGTCCTCATCCAGAAGGTTCTTTTTGGCGAGACGCTCCAGCGACTTTGAAATTGTTTCCTTCGCCTTTTCAAGTATAGGCTCGACAATATCTGTCAGAATGACCTCATTTCCGCCCTGTGCGAAGACTTGAGCAATACCGTTTCCCATGGTTCCTGCGCCAACTACTGTTACTTTCAATATATCACCTCAATTGCCATTGAATGCGCTCCTCCGCCACCATGGCAGAGTGTCGCCAGGCCTTTGGTCATTTTTCTCTCCCTAAGTGCATTAAGGAGTGTGACTATAACCCTTGAGCCGCTATTGCCCAGCGGGTGCCCAAGTGCAATGGCGTCACCGTTCACATTGAATATGTCGTTCGGTATTTTTAATTCATCCCTGACCACTATGGACGCAACCGAGAATGCTTCGTTGTGCTCCACCAGATCAAAATAGCCGATCTCCTTGCCCATCTTCTTCAGTAGCTTCCTGGTAGCCGGTACAGGTGCCAGCACGTAGTCCCTCGGGTCGAGTGATGCCGATTCATACCCTGTTATTTTTGCCAGAGGCTTCAGTCCGTTCTCCTCCACGGCCTTTCCGGAGGCCAAAACAAGTGCGGAGGCCCCGTCCGAAAGCTGGGATGAGTTTCCTGCGGTGAGAATTCCCTTCCTGTCGAAGGCTGGGACCAGCCTCCCAAGAGTTTCCATAGTTGTCTCCCGCACGCCTTCGTCGTGATCTAGCTCCTCCATTTCCGCCAGTTCTTTTTTGAGGGTGCCTTTCTGGCTGGCCTTTAATGCTTTTTCCTGGCTGTCGCGTGAAAATTCATCGGCCTGTTGCCTTGTGATGCCGAATTTTGCAGCTGTCCGTTCTGCCGACAGCCCCATGTGCTCAAAATAGAAGGCGTCCATAAGTCCGTCAACGAGCATGGCGTCGTCGATCTTGTAGTTCTTGTTGAGGAGCTGCCTGGGACCCCATCTCAGGTATGGAGGGAGCAGAAACGGGGCATTGCTCATGCTTTCCATTCCACCAGCCACAACAATGCCTCTTTCTCCGAGGGCAACTTCCCGCGAAGCAGATTCCATTGCAAGCATGCCAGATGCGCAGACTGCGTTTACCGTGAATTTTGTGATCTCATCGCTCAGGCCGGCAAACCTTGAAGCCTGGCCGGCAGGATTCTGGCCTACGCCTGCTCCGATGACATTTCCCATTATCACTTCTTCAATCCTGTCATCGGAAACCCCGGATTCACCAATTGCTCCACGAATTGCCTTCGCCCCCAGCTCTGGAGCACTAAGTTTTGATAAGGATTTGCCGAACTTTCCTATTGGTGTTCTCTTGGCGGATACAATGTAAACATCCTCCATAACAATCCACTGGATATTGTGGGAGATGTTATTATTTTTTCCCGGGCCTGAAATAGTTATATCTTGCGGCAAATGGCTTTATGCTGATAAAAATCAAAATGGTTGGAAGATTACGCAGCTACGTTCTCTTCCATTTCTCTTTGGAGTTTCTCTTTCTTCTTCACTACATACCGGGTCACATACCCGGCTATAACGTTGGCGGTCTTCTTCGATATTCCACCTATTGACTGCTTGATAATTGCCTTATTGTTGTTGAAGTCCTCGTTGAACTTGTCCTGATGCTTTTCAGCAAATTCTTCTGCAATTCTTTTAATGCTTGAAGGTCTGATGCTACCCATCCGAATCTAAACCTTTATACGGGAGCCATATAAAAAACGTATCATTCTTCCTCAGTTTCCCCTACAGGAGGCGCAACCAATGTGGGAACTTCTGAAAGCTTTATGATTTCTGTGCTCACCGAGCCCAGCAATACTCTGCTCAGCCCCGCCAATTTTCGAGTTCCGGTAATAATAAGGTCTGCTCCATTTTCCTTTGCAGTATTCACTATGACTCTTGCAACCTGGTCCCCCGAGGCATCCAATTTGAGGAAGGTCGCAGTGACTCCCCTCTTTTCCATGAGTTCCTGGGCAGACTTGAGTACATTGTCAGCAGTCTGCTCCTGGCGCTGATAGACCGAAGCGGGCACATATGCATCAAATGTGGGGCCCGCACCAATGACGGTTGGAGTCACGTAAGCGATGTAGTACTCGTCTACAATGGGCCTCATCTTGAGTGCAAAATTCAAAGCGTTCTTCGATGCCTGTGAGTTGTCAAAGGCTATGAGTACTTTCATTGGTGATCAATTAATTTGTATGCATTTATACTTTTCCTATACAATTTCCATGATGGTTCGCATGTTATCTGGATGAGCGTCTTGGAGCAAATGGCCACTGGGCAAAATATTTAATTACACCTATAAGAATTTCTTTTGGCCGCCAATGACTAAGAAAGTTCCTGGTAAAACCACCGTAATGAAATATGTTGAACGACCCTCGTCCAGGAGCCTCCACAAACTTTCGCTCTTAATGAGGAAAGAGCATCGAGTCACCGTTGGCGTCCTGCTGCTTGCGGTTGCCTCAGTTCTCATTGTGTCCTCTTTCATTTTCCTTATACCCTCAACGCTCACAGGCAGCAATGCTATTTACACTTCTTACTCGCTCAAACCCAATGAAAATACCAATTTTCAGCTGCAATTCCACGCTGCTCCCCACAGCTATGAAAATATTACCTATGATTTGGGCCCTGGGGCATATGCACACCTTAAGCTTGTCCAGGAGCCCTACAAGGTATTAGGGAGCGGAAAACAAACTGCCGTTCTGAATAGGAACTTGACCTCCTCCGGCCTATTTACCTATCAGGAAGGTGACAGTTCCACCGTCGATACGTTTTACATAACCCTTTATTCTACAAATGAGACAAGCATATCCACGTTCAACGTGACAGTCACTTCATACTATCCAAACAATGTCAATGTTTACCTCTTAGGTGGATCCGTAATATCTTTTGCGGCCTTTGCGACAGTGATTGCCCTTCTGATAGGCAGGATAAACAAGAATAATGAAGCTTACTGGCTGGACCTGGAATACGGTGAAGATGAGGAGGGCCGAAAAAAAGGTTTCAAGATTGTCTCTGCCAAAGGGCACATGAAAAGAGAAATCAGAGGAGTACCCCTGATTCTCTTCATCGTCTCCCTGCTCCTCATATCACTTGATCAGGCCGCCTTTGTGAGAACAGCAGGACAGGGAACTTTTCAGTTGATGGTATCACTACTGGTACTTGCAGTTTCGGCAATATTGGCCCTGTATTCTGCATTGATCATGGCCGTAAACTGGATAATAGGGGAAAAGTATGAATAGCCCCCGGCTCAATTGTTGTGGAACCATCCCTTCTTCTTCCCGAGTTCGTCCATCAGTTCCTTGACAAGCTCTTTCTGCTTATTATTCAGATGCTTGGGAACTTCAACGTTTACGCGGACAAGAAGGTCTCCAGATCCTCTTGAGTTTAGTCTTGGCATTCCCGCCCCTTTCACTCTCAGAATTTCCCCAGGTTGGGTTCCGGGAGGCACTTTAATGTCATGGTTATCGCCGAAGATGTCTATGTCCAGGGATGTCCCCAGTGCAGCTTCGGGAAAAGACACGATCCTTTCCACAATTATATCGTCATTCCTTCTCCTGATTGTCTTGTCCTCGTCAACCCTAAGAATAACATATAGGTCGCCCGTCCTCCCATTGTGGGACTGCCCCTTTCCGCGGAGGCGCAGCCTTAGGTTGTCAACGGCCCCCTTCGGTATGCTTATTGAGAGGTCTTCAGTGATAGGGTTGGAACCGCTGCCTTTGCATACAGGACATGGCTCATTCGGAACCTGTCCCTTTCCATTGCAGGTCTGGCATGTTGTGACGGAAACCATTCTGAAAAATCCCTGACCCTGTACAATTCTTTGCTGGCCGGACCCGTTGCATGTCCTGCAGGTACTGAGTTTCTTGCCCTTGGCCCCAGTTCCGCCGCACGAGTCACAGCTGGCATTTCGCCTGTATTTCAAGGGCTTCTTTACACCCTTGTATGCTTCCTCAAGACTGACCTTCACCTGGACAGCCATGTCCAGGTCAGGCCCGCTGTTCCTGAAACCGCCAAAAAATGAGTCACCGAAGCCGCCTCCCCCGCCACCGAATATAGTACGGAATATGTCCCCCAGGTCACTGAAATCGTTGAAGTGGGAAAAGTCCTCCCACCTGAAGTCCTGCCTTCCTGAACCGAAGTCGACCGATCCTGTCTGGTCGTACATCCTCCTCTTATTTTCATCTGACAGGACCTCATAGGCTTCGCCTATCTCCTTGAACTTTTCCTCGGCTTCCTCTTTGTGGTCCGGGTTCGCGTCAGGATGGTACTTTCTTGCGAGACCTCTAAAGGCCTTCTTTATCTCCTCTTGGGACGCACTTTTCGATACCCCTAGCACTTCATAGTAGTCCTTTGGCATTTAATTCATCAGTCTTTGTTTATTCCTTGTCCTGGTATTCTGCATCCACTACGTTCTCGTCCCCTTCTTTCTGGCCTTCTCCGGCAGGTTCTCCCTCCGGGCTGGCCGAGGCTTCTTCTCCTGAGGGCTGGTACATCTTGGAGCCGATCTCCTGGATTTCCTTGGTAAGCGATTCGCTGAGTTCCTTGATCTTGTTGAGGTCCTTGTCTGAAATTGCCTTTCTCAGGTCGGCAACGGATGCCTGAATTTTGGATTTCGCGTCTGCATCAATCTTGTCTCCGGCCTCGTTCACGGTCTTTTCAACTGTGTATGCAAGCGTTTCAGCACTGTTGACCTGTTCCACTTCTTCCTTCTTTTTCTTGTCCTGCTCGGAGAAGTCCTCCGCCTGCTTCTTCATTTTGTCAATTTCGTCCTGTGACAGTTTGTTCGAAGCTGTAATTGATATGCTCTGCTTCTTGCCGGTTCCCTTGTCGACAGCCGATACGTTCAATATTCCGTTTGAATCGATATCGAACGTGACCTCTATCTGTGGGATCCCTCTCGGTGCAGCAGGGATTCCGGTAAGGTTGAACATACCCAGTGATACGTTGTCCGAAGCCATCGGCCTCTCCCCCTGCACAACATGGACTGTTACTGCAGTCTGCATGTCCGCTGCAGTTGTGAATGTCTGTGACTTCTTTGCCGGAATGGTTGTGTTTGCGGGAATCAGCGGAGTAACAACGCCCCCCAGGGTCTCAATTCCAAGTGTGAGTGGCGTAACGTCAAGGAGCACTATGTCCTTTATGTCACCTGATATCACGGCGCCCTGCAGTGCTGCCCCGGTAGCCACACACTCCATGGGATCAACGCCGCCTTCTATCTTCTGCCCTATATAATCCTCAACAAATTTTCTTACGTATGGTATCCTCGTTGGGCCTCCAACTAGGATTACTCTGGTAAGTT
The DNA here is from genome assembly GCA_046703705.1 of Thermoplasmataceae archaeon. Lineage (GTDB taxonomy): Archaea > Thermoplasmatota > Thermoplasmata > Thermoplasmatales > Thermoplasmataceae. The sequence goes on along the minus strand of JBJKST010000019.1, from coordinate 23,088 downwards.
CGTCTTTCTTGAGGTTGCCTGCCTTTATTGCGTCGTCAATTGGAACTTTTGCCTTTTCCACAATGGGTGAAATGAGTTCCTCAAACTTTGCCCTCGACAGATTGAACTGAAGATGCTTCGGCCCATCCTGTGTAGCAGTTATGTATGGCAGGTTAATTTCAGTAGTTGTAGAGGATGACAGCTCTATCTTGGCTTTCTCGGCCGCATCCTTGAGCCTGATATAGGCTGACCTGTCCTTCATCAGGTCTATGCCCTCCTTCTGCTTGAAGTCCCCGGCAAGGAACTTTATGATTGCCTCATCCATGTCTGTTCCGCCGAGGTTTGTGTCTCCTGATGTTGAAACAACTTCGAACACGCCTTCTCCAAAATCCATGATTGTGACATCCAGCGTGCCTCCTCCAAGATCGAATACCAGAATTTTCTGAGACTGGTCTGACTTGTCGATTCCATATGCCAGAGAGGCCGCAGTGGGCTCATTTATGATCCTCTTGACCTCAAGGCCTGCTATTGATCCTGCGTCCTTTGTTGCCTGCCTCTGATTGTCGTTGAAGTAAGCAGGCACCGTTATGACTGCTTCTGTTACAGGCTCGCCAAGGAACGCTTCGGCATCTTTCTTGATTTTCTGTAAAATGAATGCGGATATCTGCTGTGGAGTATATTCCTTTCCGTATACCTTGAATTTGTAGTCCGTTCCCATTTTTCTCTTGGCTGCATATATGGTGCCTTCAGGGTTGAGCAAAGCCTGCCTTCTTGCGGGCTCACCGACGAGAAGGTCCCCCTCCTTGGTCATTGCCACATAGCTGGGAAACGATTTGCCCCCAATTGATACCCCTTCTGCACTGGGGATTATTGTGGGTTTCCCTGAAATGACGGCAGCGGCAGCTGAATTACTTGTTCCAAGATCAATTCCAATTATTTTTCCCAAAATATTCACCTCTTTCCAACAATTACTTTTGATGTTCTGATTACATCTTCCTTGAGCATGTATCCTTTCTGGATTTCTTCAACTATTACCCCGTCATCGCCATTCTCAGTCACTGAGATGACTTCATGCAGATACGGATCAAATTTCATTCCTTTTGCCTCAATGGGTTTGAACCCGTATTGTGAGAGTATTTTTAAGATCTGTCCTCCAACAATACCGGCCACTTTTGAATCCGCCTCATTAAGCAGGGCATAGTCTATCGAGTCGAGGACCGGAAGAAGACCTTTTATGAGGTCCCTGTTTGCATATTCCTGAATGTTCTTCACTTCCTTCTCCTTTGCTTTTATGTAATTGTCAATCTCTGCCCTCTGCCTGATCACCTGGTCTTTATAGTAGGAGACCTGTGAAAGCAGAGCGTCGATTGTTTTCAATGACTTTTCGGCCATAATGGCACCGAATTTCCCTTGTCTCATTTTTGAGCTCTTTATCTCTTCTGAGATAGGATCAGTGAAGGAATTCATAGAGCATGCTTCCTCTGACATCTGCTTGGTATATTTGTTCTTCTACATAAACTTAACTGATTAATTGCGATCTGTTTTCCTCATTGCAACAAAATACCGCGTCAATGACTTGTGCTGGGGAACACCAACGATCTTCTCAACCTTGAACTTTCTTCCCGCAGTCTGAAGCAGGCTTTTGTCCGATAGTATCACAGCAGCTATCCCCCCCGGCTTGAGCCAGTCATGAAACTGTGAGAAAGCAGTTTCATAAAGGCTTCGCACAGATTCTGCCTTCATGTTTGAGTTGCGGCCATAGGGGAGGTCGGTTGCGATTCCGTCCACGGGATCATCAAGTACGAGTTCGGCAACATCCATGTTGTATATTCTGGATTCCTTCAAGCTGAAGTATTTCAGGTTTAGCCTAGCACCCTTGACCATGTTCAGTGAAAAGTCGTTGCCCAGGATCCTGCGGCCCATTAAACCCGCCTCAATGAGGATCCCGCCAGTTCCACAGAATGGGTCCAATACTGTTTCCCCTGGCAGGGTTTCGGTTATGTTGACAAGATATCTGGCGTATCTGGGGTGTATGGCAACTGGTGAAAAGAAGGGCCTTAATGGTGCCCTCCTGGCCTCCATTCCCTTCTTGTCCTTTTCGTAAACAATAACTGTCAGGTACCAGCTTTGTGCATGGATTGCCCGCACTTTGAAGTCAGGATTCCTGAATGTTACTTCCCTGCCCCCCTGTATAAGTTTCCCAATATGGGGTTCAAAGTCCGAATTATGGCAGCCGTTGTAATCCTTTACCCTGATATAGAAACTCCCGCCAGGCAAGTCCGATTCACAGAAACCTTCTGGGTTTTCCGATTCTTTGACCACCCTGGATATGGAATTGACAAAGGAGCATTGCTTCACAAGTTCAATACTACCCGTTAGAAGTGCAAATTCATCCTGAAGGTATGATATTTCAAAGTCTTTGGCTGACCTTTGGACTGCCAGCAGTTCATATTCAGCCGCTTCATAATTTTCCCGGCTGAATTCCACAAAAAAGGAGTCTTTCATCAAGAAATAGGCTTATGCCTGTTTACCTGTTTGTTCCTTTAGCTCCTTAGCAAGGTCTGTAGAAAGATTTTCATAAATTTTGCTGAGTTTCTTCAGTGACCTTTTCAAAGCAGCCTGGGGCTTGCCAGTCTTGACCTTGATAAATATTTGAGGGTTATCTATTACAGGGTGCTTAATATAATACCTCGATTCTTCGACTTGCTCATCGCTCAACAGTTCTTCTACCAAGGGCCTAAGAAGTGTGTTGTCATAATTTAGCATTTCAAAGACGATGGAATTTTTCTCTTTTGAAACGACCCTAAACTGGGAATCCATGACTCGGAATCTTGATTCGATATATATATTCTTTTTACATTTCCAGGATGAGCGCAGAATTTTCCTGGAATGGGCATGAAGATGCGGCAAGAAGTATATCATACTTGTATACTTGAACTCTGTTCCGCAGGGATCAAGCAGCCTGTCAAGAATAGACTTGCTGCGGATTTTAATAAAAAAAGCCCGAAAATACTATTATTAAGTTTATAATATGAGTCCGATGGATTGTAACCCTTCTCTCATTCCAGACAAAGTCGTTGATGCCAGAGGCATCCCGTGTCCTGGACCCCTCATGACCCTTGTAGATGAATTAGGCAAAATGGAGTCAGGGAGCGTTGTGTCAGTGTATTCCACAGACGAAGGAATAAAGGTCGATTGCAGGGCTTGGGCAATGAAATCTGGCAACCGGTTCTTGGGAGAGTTCGACAGAGAAGGATATTACGAAGTAGCAGTAAAAAAAATAGCAGGTGAAATCTGAATGTTTGCCCCAACTAGAATAATTATTGTAGGAGATGGAAGCGCAGGAATAATGCTCGCCAACAAGCTCAGATTCCTACTGAGGCCAAGGGAGGCGAGTATTGCCGTAGTAGGTAAGTCCACTACCCATTACTTCAAGTCTGATGGAATCACAATACCAGTAGGGTTGAAAAGGTACAGGGACAGTGTTAAACAGACGAGATTTCTCTTCAACCATGGCATAGACTACATTGAAGATGAAATAGCCAACGTCAACATAGAACAGAGGTCCCTGGCGGGAACCTCAGGAAGGACGTACAGCTATGACTATCTGGTGCTCGCATCAGGCACAAGGTTTGCGCACGAGGAAATTCCCGGTTACGAGGGAGAGGCTAAGCATTTCTACAGTCTCCAGGATTCACTCAACCTTAGAGAACACCTCAAGACTTTCAAGTCTGGAGACATTGTCATCGGCCAGCCTGACAGTCCTTTCCAGTATCCTCCAGGACCATATGAGTTTGCAATGGTCCTTGATGAATACCTTAGGAGAAAGGGCATCAGAGACCAGGCAAACATTCATTTTCTGTCCCCAATGGACAGGGCATTTGAGATAAAGAAAGTCTCCGACCACGTGGAGGAGAAGTTTTCAGAAAAGAATATCAACCTTGTGACAAATTTCAAGGTGAGTTCCGTTAACGCCAAGAACAAAGAGTTGACCTCCAGCGATGGAGAGGCAGTAAAATACGGCCTGCTGGTTCTTGTTCCGCCGCACAAGGGGCAGAGATATGTCAGCTCTTCAGGGCTTTCCGGGGAAGACGGCTTCATAACTGTTGACAAGAGCAAGTTGAACTACAAAGACTATGACGATGTTTTTGCAATTGGTGATGCAGCAAACATTCCAGTGGCAAAATCTGGAGCTTCTGCAAAGTCGCAGGCAGAATTCCTGGCAAACAGAATAACCCACGAGCTAGTAGGCAACCCCTATGACCAGGATTACAATGGAGATGTCTACTGGACTACCATGGTTGGCGATGACCGTGCCCTCAGCCTCTATTTCTCCTACAACAGGGAACCGAGGGTTTCATTTGCCAGCAAGGCTGATTACATGCTTAAGTGGGCAGCTTCGGACACTTACTTTTCCGGAGTGGTTAGAGGTATATTGTGAGGCGATAAAATATGGCTGAAAACAAATCAACTGATGAAAAGAGTTCAGAAGAAGAACAGAAGGAACAGTCAAATGTAGAAAATCCTGGCCAGCAGATGGTGAGCGAAACTCCCCAAAATGAGGCCGCCCAGTTTGATGATGATGGAGACGACTTGGAGCCCCTCATAAGGGAGTTTGTAGACAGCAAGGATGCCATACAGTCCATGCTTGTGATGTTCAGGAAATTGAAACAGGCAGGGATCGTGGATTTCATTGATCAGGTTACCGGTGATTACCTCCCTTCAGATGTGGAATTTATAGGCAAATTCTTTTCCTCCAGGGAGTTCACAACGGGAGTAATGAAAACCGCCAACACACTGCTTGGAGTAATGTATGCACTTTCAAGGGAGACAACCTCGGATGCCATCAAGGCACTCCTGTTTGATTCAGAAGGGCTTGTGGACTCAATGGTTACCGGTGCAAAGAACCCGGAGAAGCTCTCAATGATGAGGCTCTTAGCCATGACGAAGGATCCGGAAATAGCCTCCGGACTCACAGCCGTGCTCAACATGCTCAAGGAACTTGGGAAATCTCTCCAGAAAGTCCAGAACGAGTGATTCTCGGCTTTTGCACACAGGGATAGGAGGATAGAATTGAAAGTTTCATTCAGGCTTGATGAAAGGGAAGGTTTCATAACAACCGTTGATGGAAAAGAACCTGTAAACATCAAGAATTCCATTTCCAATAATACACGCAATTTTGCCCCTACAGAGCTGATGCTCATTGCAATGGGTGCGTGTTCCAGTGATGATGTGGTTAACATACTGACTAAGATGAGGGAGGACTTGAAGACATACTCAGTTGAGGTCCAGGCAGAACGCAATGAGGAACCCCCGAAAGTCCTTACAAAAGCTCATTTCAAGTATTCCTTGACCGGAAATCTTGATGAGAAGAAGGTCAGAAAGGCGGTCAACCTTTCACTCTCAAAATACTGCTCTGTTACCATACTTGCAAGAAGAGGCGGCGCTGAAGTCACGTATGAATTCAGCATAAATGGAAAGAACTACGGGGTAGAATCCCCGGATGAGGTTATTCCAGCATAGCCTTATGATGGATTCTTAAGGCCGTTGCCAGTGAGTACGAGTGCCGAATTTCCCTCATACTTTTTCTTTTTATATGCGGCGAAAACGGTTGCTGAACTGTATTCAACATAGATTCCGGATGCAGACAGTTCCTTTCTTGCATTGATTATTTCCTTTTCACCGACTGTTATGCAACTTCCTTCCCTTATGGCGGAATGCATGAGGTTCAAGAGTGGTGGTTTCATCGATACCAGGGCGTCTGCAACCGAATTGACTTCCCTGCCAGGGTCAAATTCTTTATCTTCTTTCTTTGCACAGAGAGGAGAAACCTGTTCCGTCTGAACTGCCACGATATGGGGCATGCGGCTTATCTCTCCGCTCTCGAGAAGATGCCTGAAACCTGAGTATACGCCCAGAAGGAGTGTTCCTGCAGATACAGGCACAAATATGTTGTCCGGAGCTTTGCCGTCAAACTGCCTGAACAGTTCGTACGATAGTGTCCGTATACCGTCCCTGAATTCAGGCATCATTACATGGCTGGAATATACTCCATCTGCATTTTCAGCAGCAACCTGGACATCCTCCCTTGATCCCTTAACCTTTATTATATTGGCTCCATAGGAACTTATCTGTCCAATCTTCGCAGGCGAGGTTTTCTCCGGGACATATATGTTCACCTTGAAGCCCGCAGCAGCGCCATAAGCAGATATCGCTGCACCAGCATTTCCTGAAGAGTCTTCATTTATGTTCCTCATATCACCCGTGGCCAGCTTTGAATCGAGAAATGATATCAATGCCCTGGCACCCCGGTCCTTGTAGGAAAATGTCGGAGAGAAATAGTCGAGTTTCAGGTGAAGATTTCCCCTTTGCACAATGGGGGTGGTAACTTCACCGAGGGAGACCCATTTCTTGATGTGCGGAAAGTTATCTTCTAACCTGTCCCTGAACTTGAAGTCCGGAAAAAGATCGAAAACCCCTCCGCATTTTTCGCATCTGTACTCCAGGTTTTTCCTTTGCGATCCACAGGAACTGCAGCAGGCTTGCATACAGATGAAAACTCGCAGCCAATAATTAATTTTTTTAGGCTTCCACAAAATGTGCAAAAAGAAGAGGGATTGGGGCCGGTTCTTTTTCTTTGCCGGCCCATATAAAAATAAAATCAGAGTGAGGCGTAATATTCGACGCCGTAGGGTTCAGGCTTGAGTCCCTTTCTTTCCCTGATTTTGCCTGCAACTTCATGAAGCAGTTCCGGCGGAACCTTCTGGTATCCCGCATTCTCAGAATTCCAGAGAACTTTTCCACCTGTAGCGCTCCTTATTGCAGACGCGAATCCGAACATGCCAGATACCGGGACTCTTGCGATAATCACAATATCGTCTCCGTCCTGGTTCATTTCCTGAACTACTCCACGCCTCTGCTGAATTTCATTTGTGACGGAACCCATTATTTCCTGCGGAACGTTTATGAATACTTTCTGGACAGGTTCCATCAGTATTCTCTTGGCCTGGCACATTGCACCGTATATGGAGTTCCTCCCTGCGGGGATCACCTGGGCCGGGCCCCTGTGAATACTGTCTTCGTGAAGTTTTGCATCCACCAGCCTTGCCTTGATTCCGTACACCCTCTCATTGGCATACGGGCCTTTGGCAATGACCTCCTTGAAAGACTCCAATAGAAGTTCCATGGTTTCGTCAAGGTATTGAATACCTTTTGTCACGTCGGTGAGTATATTAAGACCCTCTACAATCTCAAGCCCTCTTGCCTCCTCCCTGGTCAGTCCGTTTTCCTGGAGGAGCTCAATAAGTGCTTTCTTGTCCTTGAACTTGGTTCCCTGTGGAATATTTCCATCCTTGATCTGCTGTATGACATTCTCGTCGAGAGGCTCGACTTCGAAGTAGAACCTGTTGTGCTTGTTGGGAGACTTCCCTTCGAATGGACCGCCACTGCCTTCTATTGTTTCCCTGTAAACCACGATTGGATCAGAGGTCTGGACCTCAATCTTGTAATCGTGCTGTATCCTGTACATTGTGATTTCAAGATGAAGTTCCCCCATTCCTGAAATGAGGTGTTCTCCGGTCTCCTGGTTTATATCTACCTGAATGGATGGATCTGCCTTTGAGACATTACGCAGAACCTCTATCAGTTTAGGCAGATCGGCGGTGTGTTTTGCTTCAATTGCGAGTGTAACGACAGGGTCGGTGTAGTGCGTCATAGGCTCAAAGGGCTCCATTTCGGGGTCCTGGGATAGGGTAGATCCTGCTATGGCGGCCTTGATTCCCACAATTGCAGCTATATTTCCTGCAGGCATCTCCTCGACCTGGATCCTGTCTGGCCCAACCATCATTGACAGGAGCTGAACCTTGAATTTTTGGTTCCCGCCCCTTGAAACGTAAACTTCACTGCCTTTCTTGAGTGTTCCGCTGAATATTCTTCCCACAGCTATTTCTCCGGCATGGGGATCAATGATTATCTTGGTAATCATCATTGTCACTGGACCGGTTCTGCTGCATTCCATCATTGATTTTCCAATCGGTGTGCTCTCGTCTCCCCTCCACACCTGAGGAATCCTGTACCTCTGTGCCTCCTGAGGGTTCGGGAGATGTTTGATAACCATGTTCAGAACTATCCTGTGGAGCTGCGCCTTCTTGGAGAGTTCCTTCTGCTTGCCTTCTTTGACGAGCTGGAATATATCCTTGAATGTCACACCGTACGTCTTCATTGCCGGTACTGATATGGCCCAGTTGTTATATGCAGAGCCAAAAGCTACCTTTCCGTCCTGGACATTAAGCTGCCAGGATTGCTTGAATTCGTTCGGGGAATATTTTGCAAGAAGCTTGTTGACATCAGTTATGAGTTTGACAAATCTCTTCTGCATTTCTTCTTCATTAAGCTTGAGTTCATTGATCAGCCTGTCAACCTTGTTAATGAAAAGAACAGGCTTTACCCTTTCTTTCAGAGCCTGCCTGATGACCGTCTCTGTCTGGGGCATAACACCTTCGACTGAGTCAACGACAATTATACAACCGTCCACTGCCCTCATTGCCCTTGTAACGTCTCCACCGAAGTCAACGTGCCCCGGGGTATCAATGAGGTTTATGAGAAACTCCTCACCGTCATAATCGTGAACCATTGATGCTGTTGCGGCATTGATAGTAATGCCCCTTGCCTGTTCCTGTTCGTCATAATCAAGCAACAACTGCTTTCCGGCGAGGTCTTCACTCATCATTCCTGCACCGGCTATCAGGTTGTCGCTCAAAGTGGTTTTACCGTGATCTATATGGGCTGCAATACCCATATTCCTAATTCGTTCTGGCCTCTCTACCAGTTTCTGTGCCTTAGCGATATTGTCTTCTTTTCTACCCATTGTATGACACCTTAGTGATTTTGACAAAGGGATATAAGAATTACTTATATAACCGTACCCACAAGGTTCCGGCAGAGAGTTCCAGCAGAATGTTTTTGTGAGATTTTGTTAAGTTGGGTGAGATCGTGCTGCATATTTTTCGTGCGTTCCATGCATAAGCAATTATTAACTGTGCATCAATTAAACTTGTTCTACTTGAGATTGGCACGGGATCTTTTCTGGCTTTGGTTCGTGATTTCAGTTACCATCCTTTGCATTGGAAGGGAGTGGACGATTGTGGCCTACATTATTACTTTCGGTCTCGGCTATGGCGGGATCATCTATACCCAGAGAACCGGGATCAAAAGTTTTTTCATAGGGAGAGGCTTGAACAGATATCCCGTATTCCTAGCACTGGCTATTCTGGTTTCAGTTTTGGAGGAGCTTTATGTTTTCGCTTTGGGAAACAGGACTGCTGTGCCGGGCATCATCAATGACATAATCGTAGTGCCAGGCGAATGGGCGGTATGGTTCACAGTCTGGTATTTTGTCATTGCCAGGAGATATTCTCTCGGTGAAAACGAAGCACTGATTTGTGCCGGACTTTCAGGAATAATGTTTGAGTATATAGGCACCGGTCTCTTTCTTCAGAATATTGCAGGGTTCATTGTTTCCATACCTACCACAATAGTCGTCTATGCTTCTATCTTTGTCCTTCCCATGCAACTAATCACATTTGATGGAAAAGTGGGGCAGAAAAGAAAATACATCATTTCTACTGTGCTGCCCTACCTGTCCTCCATACCTGCAACTGTGCTGCTGTATATGCTGATATCAATATAGTGTCTTTTTTGCCGTGAGTAAAACTTACTGAAAAACATGGATTAACAGAAAAAAAAGAAAAATAGGATGTGGTAAAGAGTTATTCTTGGCCCGATTAGCTCTTGATTTGGATCTCTATCTGAACGCCATCGGGTATAGGTATCCTCATGAGTTGCCTGAGGGTCCTTTCATCCGCGTCCACGTCGATGAGCCTCTTGTGTATCCTCATCTCCCACCTGTCCCAAGTGGATGATCCTTCTCCATCAGGACTCTTCCTGACGGGGACGACCAATCTCTTGGTTGGAAGTGGAACTGGACCATGAACTTCGACGCCGGTTCTCTTTGCTATTCCCTTGATTTCATCGCACACGACATCAACAATCTTGTGTTCAGTGCCGCTCAATGATATTCTTGCCCTGTATGACGCCAAGTCCATTCACCTTACTTTGCAACGAGGTCAATACATTGTCCCGCAGCAACAGTCTGACCCATATCCCTAATAGCGAATCGACCAAGCTGGGGTATGTCCTTAACCTTCTCAATTACAAATGGGTGATCGGGTATTACCTTTACTATTGCAATGTCACCTGTCTTGATGAAGTCGGGATTCTCCTTCAGTGTTGTTCCATCCTTGGGGTTCAGAGTCCTCAAGATCTGCTCGATCCTGCATGCAATCTGAGTTGTATGGACGTGGAACACAGGCTTGTATCCGGGTGCTATTACACTCGGGTGGTTGAGAACCACTATCTGGGCTGTGAATTCCTTTGCCACTGTTGGCGGGTTGGACTGTGGGCCACAAACATCTCCTCTTCTGATGTCGTTCTTCCCTATGCCTCTTACGTTGAATCCTACGTTGTCTCCAGGCTCAGCCTTCGGTATTGTCTCGTGATGCATTTCAATTGACTTGACTTCGCCCTGCTTGTTGGCAGGAAGGAATGATACCTTGTCGTTAATCTTAAGGACACCTGTTTCAACTCTTCCGACCGGGACAGTTCCGATACCTGTGATAGAGTAAACATCCTGTATTGGAAGCCTGAGAGGCTTGTCGACAGGCTTGTCTGGAACCTTAAGTGCGTCGAGAGAAGCCATTAGGGTGGGGCCCGTATACCATTTCAGGTTGTCTGTGTTCTTAAGTATGTTGTCTCCCTTGTACCCGCTGATAGGTATGATTGGAACATCCTTGTAGCCAATACTCTTTAGGAGTTTCTCTACGTCTTCTTTTACCTTGTTGAACCTGTCCTGGCTGTATGGAGGCTGTGTTGCGTCCATCTTGTTAAGCACGACTATAAGCTGCTGTACCCCAAGTGTTCTTGAAAGGAAAGCATGCTCCCTTGTCTGTGCCATAATGCCATCTCCGTCCCTGCATGATACAACAAGTATGGCTGCATCAGCCTGGCTTGTTCCAGTTATCATGTTCTTGACGAAGTCTCTGTGGCCTGGGGCATCTATAAGTGTGAAGTAGTACTTGTCTGTCTCAAACTTCCTGTGAGCCAGATCTATTGTAACTCCTCTCTCTCTTTCTTCCTTGTACTTGTCCATAACCCAGGCAAACTCGAAAGTTGCCTTTCCCTTTTCTTCGGCCTGCTTTCGGTACTCGTCAATAATGTGCTGAGGAATTTCCCCATGCTCGAAGAGCAACCTACCTACAAGTGTAGATTTTCCATGATCTACATGACCGATCGTGACCAGATTTATGTGTGGTTTTTGTGTTGCCATTTAGTTTCACCTAACCGTTGTTTGCGCTAGATAAGACCAAAATATAAGGACTTATTTAACCATATCCTCTTTTTGGATGTCCCGTAAATTAAAGAAAGAATATAAACACTTTGATCAGCAATTAGTTGCTGAAAAGCCTTGCTGGATTTATTGAAAGCGCAAAGCTGGTGAACATTTAGGAATCTTTGCTTTCAGGTCAGGCTTCAATCTTGGCATAGTTGCCAACTGATAAAAAAAGAATTATTCTGTTTCAGCATGCTTTTCCATGGTTCTCCAGGACATTTACCTTTTGCCGCACGGAGATGAGATAATTGACATCCCTGACAGTGGGTCCGCCGAGATGAAGAGTGCCATAAGCAATGTGGTGAGAAAGAACAGGTCAGAGGTCCTCGTTATTGCAAGCCCGCATGGCGTAAGGCTTTCCAAGAACATAGCTGTGGTCAACACTGAGAGATTTGAGGGAAAATTCAAGCTTGAGACGGTTGAGCTAAGCAGGAAACTTTTCAATGAAAGGAGCCTGGCCGAATCCATCCTTTTCAATGCGAAGGATGAGGCAGAAGAAGTTGGCTTCGTTACCACTGGAGGCGAAAAATCTGTATTTCCACTTGATTTTGGAACGCTCATCCCACTTTCTTTCTTCCCAGACAAACCCATAGTCTACCTCGGCCAGTCCAGGATTGAGGACCGGGAAAAGCTGAGGAGTTTTGGGGTGAACCTTTATGACGCGATTAACAGGTATGAGAAGTCGGTTTCCTTGATAGTGAGTGCAGACCAGGCACATACACACTCGAGTTCTGGCCCATACGGCTATTCGGAAGACGCTGAAAAGTACGAGAGCATAGTGCTGCAGTGCATCGAGAGCAATGAATACTCTCCGCTTCTGGACATAAGTGAACAGCTAATATCCAATGCCAGGCCGGACAGCTACTGGAACCTTGTTATACTTTCATCCATACTGGAGAAAAGCGGAAGAAGTCTCAAACTTGACTATCACTACGTTGAAAATTACTTTGGAATGATCTGTGCACACAGCCATGGATGAAAATATTGCAAATACTTTTATCACTATAACTGATCAATTTATACAATGAACCGTTCCGACAAGATCAAAGTTTTGCTCATCATAGCAGCGATTGCAACACCGGTTGCCGGTTTCCTGATATACGTCATACTGACGCTTGTAGTATAGCCTTCTGCCCATTCCCGTCTGCAATGAAGGAGTAAGCCCGTAAAGCCCGCGCCGCAACTGCCACTTGTGGGATAAATAATTAAGGGGCAATTCATATCATCCCACATGGATTTTCTCCAGGAACTGAAGAGTCTTCGTGATCAGGTTTTCTTTGACGAAAGGATACCGCTGCCTTCGGATTATGATAAAATTGTCATAGCCGGAATGGGAGGATCCGGCATATCTGGAAAGATTTTTCAGGAACTGTACACAAAGGAACCTGTAATAGTTCTTGACGACTACAGCATTCCTGAGTTCGTAAACGGAAGGACATTATTCATCTCAATGAGCTATTCCGGAAACACCGAGGAAGTTCTTTCTGCCACTGAAGCTGCGAAAAAGAGAGGCTGCAAAGTTGTGGGAGTTACTTCAGGCGGCAGGCTGGCCGATATGTGTGATCACGCAATTAAGCTCCCCGGCGGGCTTCAGCCGAGGTCTTCACTCGGATACATGCTGATGCCTCTTCTGAACTCCTTCATGGGCATCGGTTCAGAGTCCCTGGAAAGGGTTGCGGCGTTGCTGGAGGAACTCGACGACGACAATGAAGCTGCCGCAAGAGAAGCGGAAAGGATTTTTGAGGGAGAAAGAATCCCCGTAACATATGGGTTTTCACCGTACAGGTCAGTAGCATACAGATGGAAGACGCAGTTCAATGAAAACTCCAAGGTTATGGCTTTCTCAAACTACTTCCCCGAGCTGGACCATAATGAGATCATTCCACTAAAATCCACATACGGAAAGAGCCGTTTCATTTTCTATACCTTCGGAAAACCTGGCAATGAACGAATATCGTTGAGGATGGATGGAACCGGAAAGGTATCTGGCGTAACCTTCAATGTGATCCAGCCAAAAGGGGAAAGTACAGTGGAAAGGCTCTTCTACCTCATTCATTACGGAGACTACCTTACCTACCACCTTGCAAAGTTGAGAAAAGTAGATCCTGAGGATGTTTCTGCAATCGAGGACCTCAAAAAGATCCTCAAACCTTGATTCAGGAAATTATCCTGGAGTTTCCCGGCGGAAGAATTCCTTCTATCTCCTCCCTTGCAACCCCCAGGATCTCCGAAACCTTTTTCGAGACTACTGGACGCTTTTCTCCACCGGGAAGTATTCTGACTACCTTGGATTCCCCCTCTGGAAATACCCCTGCCGGGCATACCATTGGAACCTGTTCGCCCTTGAGTTCAATTAGACCGATCTCAAGGGACAGGGGCACGTCAAGCACGTAGTTCCTCTTCCCTCTTATCACCCAGGATCCGGTTGCTATGAATTCCCCGGACTCCGGCGTCTTGCTGACCTGGGAAGGCAGAACCCAGTATGCCGAACCGTTTGCCATTCCGGCTGCCCATCCCCTTGAGAATGAGACTGCAAATGAAGCAGCTTCCCGCAGGGTCTTGTCAGTCGGCTTATTCTCGCCTTCAACCTTGATAATAGTGCTGGGGGCCCCGTAAAAATCTGCGTGCATGTAGAGATCGTGGTCCTTGAGGTGTTTCTTTACGACCCTTTCGTTGGTTTTGGCATCCCTTCCACTTATCACGAGGAAGCCTTCAGACGAATAGAACCAGTGGTACAGCTCAAACCACTGTTTTGTCCTCTTTTTCTTCTTTTTTGGCTTCTCCTGCTCGAGCGTGATCTTTTTCCTTGTATCTTCAATCGCTGTAATGGCCCCGGATATCTTGTCCCTGAAGTCCTTGGAAGATGAAAAAAGAATATTGGCATTTTCACCCGCCGATTTCGTATAGTCAAGCTCCACCGGGACATCTTCTATTTCGACCTCTGCAATTTTCTTAACAGGGTTTATGGATATTACTTTCCTGTTCTGCACGGTGGATATGCTTTCCAGCTTCTCGCTCTTTATTCTTCTGCCTAACTCATTCACGATAGCCTGCACCTGCTGGAGATTTCTCATCACTATTGCTCCCTTGTCTGCATACTCCCCCCGTTTTTCCTTGAACTGTTCTATCGCCCTCTTCTGTGATTCCACCCTTCTCTCCATCGGGGTCTTTTCCCTTTCCCCTTCCGAGTATTTCTCGAGGTACATGGAGAAGCCTTCGCTGAGGTCTTCGAAAACATCGTCGGCCTGCGGCCTGATGTGTTTCAGTTCGATAGGTGAAACTACGCTTTCTTCCCTGTATAGGTATGCTTTCCCAAGAAGAGATTCATCCAGGAGTGAAGAGATCATTTTCCTGATGTCTCCAGTTCTTGCGGCCAACTCCTTTGCGGGAGTTTCCTTATCTATCCCCATCCTGAAAACCAGCTCTTCGGCATTTTCCCCACCAAGGCTGAGACGGGTAGCCAGAGTCTGGACGATTGAAGCCTTGCTTCCCTGCAGCTTATCCTGAAACTCCGCATCTGTATAATCCAGCGGGTTTGAATCCATAGGAGGCTTGTAGGCTTCTCCGCGGATTATCTTCCTGTTTCTCCATTCCCTCTGGTTAAATGCGTATTCAATTAGCCCTTCATTTGTGATTATGAGATTCCCTTCCCTGAATAGTTCCAGGATCAGTTCCTGGCCGGTATGAAGGGTTATTTTGACCACCCTGTCAAAATTTATCTGCTCAATGCCTGTTATCCTGCGCTCAGAAAGCATCCTCCTCAAGGTCATTGCGAGAGGTGAAGCCTCATCTGGCCTTTCAGCCTCATGGAACATTATGCCCTTGGTCAGGGAGATGAAAAGGTGCACCTTTTTCAGATCAGATCTGTACAGCTGAAAAATGAACTCACTTGGCCCAACCTGGTATATCTTCTTAATGAATGAGTTTACCAGTTTCTCCCTGTAATAGTTTGTAAACGCATAGAAATCAAGGGAAGACTGTTTGAGATGCATGGTATATCCCCAATGCATCCTTATTCCTAATCCTTTGCAATAGAAGGTTCCCAAAACAGTTTGCAAAAACATTCTAATCACCGATGCTTTATCAGGACTGTGCCGGTGGAAGAAAATTTCACAGACCTGTACGGAGGGAGGGTGTTTTACCGTTCAATCATTGCAGGGCTGGGAAGAACAGTCCTAATGCTCCATGGAATGAGCTTCTCCTCCGGGAACTGGTCCGATATTGACGCCCTCAGGAAGATAAACCAATGGGGGTACGACGTAATAGCAGTGGATTATCCTGGATTCGGTGATTCTGAGCCGAATAAGAGATATGAGTTCAGCGGATTGGACTATTCGCCTTCCTCCCTCTTCGTAAAAGAGTTCTGCAGCATGCTTGGCGTCCCCAAAGTTACCATTCTCGGCCCTTCAATGGGAGGAGCAATAACAATGAGGACGCTGATCGACTACCCAGAACTAGTTGAGCAGGTTATCGTGGTAGCACCCGCAGGATTTGAAGCCCTCAAGAAAGATCTGTACAGAATAGATAAGCCTGTTCACCTGATCTGGGGGACAAATGACAACACCATAGACATAAGCTACGGCAGAAAATACCACGACTTCATAGCCGGTTCTACCCTGACGCTAATAAAAGGTGCCGACCATGTCCCATATCTCAAAAAAACCTCGCAATTTTTTAGTCTCATTAAGAAATTCCTCCTCGATGAATGAGAAGGTCTCAAGGCTTCAGATTCAGATAAGGTTCAAGGATCTTGACAGCGTAGGGCACGTCAACAACGCTGTCCACCTTACATATTTCGAAATGGGCAGGGTCGATTACATTTACAAGTTTTTTGGGGATTTTGACCCAAGCAATGCCGGGTTTGTGATAGTGCACTCCGAAGTTGACTATAAAAAACCGATCTATCTGAACAGCAGGATTGAAGTGGTTACCAGGATAAAAAGTGTAGGCAATACAAGCTTCACCTTTTCACACGTGCTGGAAGACCTCGAGAATGCAGATTCCCCATACGCGACCGGAAATACCGTCGGAGTTCTCATAGATGGTGAGGGGAAAGCAATGAAGCTGCCGGAGAGGTTCAGGGACCTGGTTGCCTGACGGTTGCTCAAGTGGGAGCGAAGGTATATGGAATCCACACGAGGAGATAAGGTATCACAGCCGCCATCAGCCAGAGGCTGAGGTGGAACGAGATATCTATATAGAGATTCTTCCTGAAATAGTATACTGCCCCGTATATCAGACCGACAGAAAGCATGTCGATCACAAAAAGAGGGGCGTATGGCCCGGGATAAGATCCGGGAAGGACAATAATATAGCTTGAATAAAGCAAGGTGTACAGAAAAGCCTGAACCACTACGGCGCGCGGTAGGCTCATAACCTCTGTCAGGTAATTTGTTATTACGAATCTGAAATTGAGTTCCTCGATAAGCACCGGGAAATAAAGAGTTGAGAAAATATAGGGTATCGGAAGCTTATCCAGGGCATAAACGTAGATCCAGAAAGATATTACTGCGAGGAAGATCACTATGTCCTTTGATATAACCAGTTCTCTGAGCTTTTTCCTCGTTGTGTCGCTTAAATAAACAAGAATGAAGAATATAGGCGGAAAAAGGCCTATATAAAGGTAGAACGGAAGCGAGGACCCAGTAATGTAGAGATTTATGTAGAATAACAAAAACAGCAAAAGCTCAAGGAGGGTAAAAACAGACATCCTCAATCTCTTCGACAACATCTCAGTGGAGCCTCCCGGATAGATACGCGTGACCTATTCCCATTACAGGGTTGCACACTTCAGATTGCAACGTGTGCAAACCATATTGAAACCAGTATGAGGAGAAGATACATATTGGAGAAGTGGAATGCGGCCCTGTATCCCTTCTCGGAATTCCCGAAATAAGGTTTCGCCACATAATAAACCATCAATATGTCCATAACGCCGGCAATGAAGAAATATGGGACACCGACTTTAACAGCTGTCGTAACGAATGGGATTATGGAGTAAACGACAAGTATCACTGTGTTGATTAGGATCCACAGCCCACCTTTCTTGATCCCTACCACTGCAGGAAGCATTGGGACATTTGCGTTCTTATAGTCATCAAGGTTTCCAGTAGCCAGGCTCCAGAAATGGGTCGGTGTCCAGAGAAACACAAGAAAAGCAATAAACAGGGATGTTGGTGAGATGCCGTTTGTAAGGGCAGACCATCCTGCAAGTGCCGGAAAACTCCCAGCTATCCCTCCAATAACTATGTTCCACGTAGTTCTTCTTTTCAGGAATACAGTATAGAGGAAAACGTAGCTGAGGAAGCCGCCAAGAATGAACAGCATTGTAATGAAATTCAGGAAATAGAAAGACGTACCCATCGAGACGATCAGCATTCCCACTGCGACACTTACATAGAGGTTCCTGTTGCTAGGGTTGATGATCTCGTTCCGGTAGCTTGTTCTGGCCATTTCAGAATCGATGTCTATATCATAGGCGTTGTTTAGTATGGAAGCCGACATGGAAGCGAGTGTTCCGGATACAATCAGCGGGATTATAAGCAAAATATTCTCAAAAGAGTTTGGAACCGATAGAAAAGCGGCTATTGCCACGATATCTATCAGCATCGTGATTTCAAGTTTTGAAAGTTTTGAGAATTGTTTAAAGTTCAAATGTTCCACCAGCTGTACCAGATATTGAAGTCATATCTAAGTACGAACTGTATTGCAGATTAGGATTAATGCTTGACGGTTCTGCCAGAACTGACTGCGGAGCTATCGTGGCCGAGGTAGAACTGGATGTGGAATTCACATAGATCAGCCCCACCATGGTGGTCGGATGCACGGTGCACCAGTATGTGTATATACCCGGCTTGTTGAAGTAGAACTGTCCTGTCGACAGATGCCCTTTTGTCTGGGTTATGTCTGCGATCGAAAGAACAGTATAAGCCCCTGTCCTGGTCTCTCCGCTGATTGGATTGGACGCAGAACCGCCGGGGTTTATCGTCAGGGTGTGAGGCGCAGTGTCCGCTTCGGTCACTTTGAAAGTCACAACCGTTCCAACGGTGTAGTTCAGTGTGGGGTTCAGTACACCATGGTTGAAATTCCATCCCGCAGCGTCCGCCCACAGGTATGTAGTATTAGTATAGGCCGGGTTGCTTGGCATAGTCTGTTTCTGAGAACCTGTCGGGGTAGTAAGCACATACGAGAAACTCAGTGCAACCACGATTGCGATTATAATAACCACTCCGACACCAGCTTTGTTTCCTTCCATCTTACTCGCCTCCTCCCATTGCCCCTCCAGCGCTGTCTGCAGGGAGTTCCGGAGGGTTTTCTATTATGTTGTTCATGTCAGTGCTTGGGGCTTTCCACCAGCTGACCGCCATATTGTAGAGGAATATCAGCATTGCAACACCAATTATTACACCGCCGATTATTGCCCCCACCTGGTATGGCTGGAACCAGGGGAAATAACCATCAACTGCTCTGGGCATGCCAAGCCAGCCTCCTATTGCCCATGAAGTGGACATGAGAAGTGACCCGAATGCCACAAGGTATGCGTTCCACTTTGCCAGTCTTTCATCATAAGTCCTGCCACCGGAGAATGTCGGAAACAGAACGTAGAACGCTGCCAGTGTTATTCCAAGGGAAATCCCTACAAACACATAGTGGAAATGGCTCGTGACTGCGTATGTCCCATGGAGAATCTCGTTAACGCTTGTGTTAGCGAGCATTACGCCGGTGATTCCACCGATGATGAAATCCACTATACCGTTTAGAACCAGTATCATTGGGGTTGTAAGACGGATAGTTGTCGCGGTCCACAGGGTTGCAATCCAGTTGAAAACTGTGATTGCGGAAGGTATTACCACTGCAAATGAAGCCACAGAGAAGAACAGGTCCCAGTTCAGGCCAAGGCCGGAATTCTGGAGGTGGTGACCCCAGACTAGTTCACTTAGAACCATTAGCAGGCCGAGTCCAAGAACGCCTGAATTGTAGCTGTAGATCTTAGTTCCAGAGAATCTTGGCAGAAGTTCGTAGATTATCCCGAAGAAAGGCAGAATTGCTATGTACACAATTGGGTGCCCCCAGAACCAGAACAGATCAGTGAAAAGGAGCACATTGTGAGAACTCGCTGTAAAGAATATTGGGTTGAAGTAGTCATAGAACATCATTCCCAGTGCCACCATGATCGGAGGGTCCGAGGAAATAAGCATTATCAGCGTGAAGACCACTGACCATGTAAACAGAGGCATTCTGCTGAGAGGGACCTCCTTTGACCTATCCAGGAAAATGATCTTCAGTGCAACTATGCTTGCCATAGAGATTCCAATGAAAATCAATTCCATCGAGAGTATTCCAAGCCAAGCGTCTGATCCTGCCCCGTATGGTGCTATCTGGAGTGAAAGCGGGGGATAGAGGTACCATCTAAAGGCTGACCTTGAGATGACGAACAGTATTCCGCCAACAAGATAGAGCCAGAAGGCTATGGAAGTTATATTTCCCATGTTGTCCCTAACTGCCTTTATCTGTGTCGGTATGAGATAGAAACCGAGCCCGAGGGATATGCCGACTGTAAAGAGGTATATCATTATGGTGGCGTGCTCCGTGAGCAGGACATTGTAAACCTCAGGCTGTATAATCGTGGGCACCGGCTCAGTGAGGCTCAGCCTCATCATTACGCCAAATGCTCCGCCTATAAACAGGAAGATGATCGACGCGAATATGAATCTAAGGCCTATGCTCTTGGAGTCATTGAAATAGAGGATTGACCAGTCAAGCCTCCTGGGCTTTCCGGCCATCATATCGCTGACATAGGAGTCATAGTCTTCATACCCCTTGGCGTCGGCCTCCTTGGAAAGAGTCATTTTAGCTGTGCTCAACTTGTAGTATAGATATGCCAGTATAACGAATACAACTGACAGCACAGCCATAGTTTCCAATAGAATTGTGAATGAACTCATCTTAAGTCACCGTCATTGTTCCCCTCATCAGGTAATGATCCTTGCCGCAGTACTCGACACACTCAAAGAAATACTGACCAGGATGATTCGGTGTGGTGAATGTAATTGTATTTGTCTGACCCGGCACGGCGTATACTTGAGCCCCTATATGGCCTATATACAGGTCATGTATGACATCCTGCGAAGTAACTACTAGCTGATAAGTGGTGTTTGCTTTAAGAGTCAAGTTATCGACACTCTTTGTCCCATTGGCGTAGATGAATGTCCAACTCCATTGTGCCCCAATCACATGGATCTGAGTTGCACCAGATTCGTTTCCGTTATATTGTGAGGCTATTGAGTTAGGAATTTCCTTGGCCGATATGTAGGCCTGCTGTGCCGCAAAAATTGCCAGTATAACTATGACAAGCAGCATGAAAATTGCTTCTATCTTGGTTTTCTTCTCCAACTAAAACAGCCTCCCCGAATTAAAGCTCATCTATAGTCCTCCCATGTGTGTGATCTGTCGCCCTTCTTGTACACAGGGTATATCACCATTGCAATTGTGAAGAACCCTACGGCGATGCCGGTAGCAACAAAGTAGGTCGCATTTTCGGCAGTGATCTTACCCGGTTCCCCAACAAAAAAGTTGGAGAATGCATAAGACAGGATATAGAAAGAAACAAAACCGACGATGGTGGAGATGGCTCCGAAAATCGTCATGATTTTTGTGCCCGCATGCATATAACCGTCGGATCGCTATAACTTATTTAAGTTTTCTCGGAACAAAATAAGCTATGGAACACAGTCTTGACCTACTCTATAAATACATTTTACATGTGTTTAAGTATTCACATAGTCTAGAGGCATAATTCATGCAGGTTTTTGTTGATTTTGGTTGTGTTCTGTGGCTTGCATGACACTTATTAATCAATTTGAAATCAGCCAGAGGATGAGGGATCTGGTTTTTGTCGCACTGATTGAAATCCTCATGACCTTTTTCATATCTTATGTGATAATATTCACATACAGGCACAAGGACCAGTTGAACTTCAAGAGGTGGGCCCTCATTACTGTTTTCCTGGTAATGATGGCAAGCATGCTCAATTCCATCACATATTACCTGGCAACTGTCAAGACCTTCCTCAACACAATCATAGCAGTCAACTTTTCCATGCTTTCAATGTCTGCTGCCATTATTCTGATATTCTGGTTCGCACTTTCAAAGAAGAGTTTTGCTTTCAATAACACGTCCAAGAACACCTTTATTTTGCTTCTACTGTGGAATGAGATTTCCATGGGAGTCCTTGTGTACCTGGTCGGTTTTGGAATGCCATACCTCACTGGAAATTTCCTTTATGATTTTGTGAATTTTCTCAGTTTTGGCATTAACGGGTACCTTTTCATCATTCCGATGGCCGTTGAAATGCTGGTTTTCCTTTTTGTGGTCAAACCAAAGAACAGCCACAGGAATATCCTTCTCTCCTTGTTATCTATGGCTGCACTGTCACCCATATTTGCCGGGCAGTTGTGGTTTGTGGGCCCTGGCCTTTTCACGGTAACAGGTGCCATGGTCCTCTTTATGACTGTCCTTTTCGAAAGGGTTGCAAGGGGGAAGCTTAATCTCACCAGCAGGGAGATGAAGGATCTCAGTTTCCTTTTCTTCATCTTCGTCTTAATGTCTTCAGGAGTATTCATTGGAACGCTGTTTGTAAAGCCTTTTGGGGTTGCCTGGGCATATTTTGCCCTCACCATGGTTGCCGGAATGGCCTTTTACTTCAAGAGCTCACTGAACAGCACTACAGAAGTAGAGAAGAGAGTAGGCTGGAAGAACAATAGAAAGTTCCTCTTCTGGATCCTGGGGGCTTCCTTCATCTCTGAGTGGTTCTTGGCAGCCTCCATAATTTTCCACTTCTATGTCCCTTATAAACCCGGGGGTGTCGGGAACATAATAGCATATTCAAACTATCTTGGAGGAGTCGATACGTTCACTCCACTTTCTATGCTTGTAGAAATTCCATATTTCATTGGAGGAGTGGCAGACACACCATGGTTCTGGACGATCATGGGCCTTGAGATGAGCACCCTGGTTATCATACGTATGAAGAGCCTGCAGTGGAAAGAAAAGAAGTGGAACCTCGGTCTGGCGCTGACCGCCTATTGGGGTTGGACAGTGTGGTTTCAGACGGATTGGTGGACAATGCTTTTCGGAACATCAGCGTACAGGCTTCCACTCTGGCCCAACATCGGTGAGCTTGGCCCATTCCTTCCTGTGCTTGCCGCAGCAATCATCGGGAGCTACATACTTTTCGCATTCCTGGCCCTCCTCTTCGGCAGGAGGAGCTACTGCAGCACCCT
The DNA here is from genome assembly GCA_046703705.1 of Thermoplasmataceae archaeon. Classification (GTDB taxonomy): domain Archaea; phylum Thermoplasmatota; class Thermoplasmata; order Thermoplasmatales; family Thermoplasmataceae. The sequence continues at coordinate 381 of JBJKST010000019.1, read as the reverse complement.
CTGCCCGTCAGCAGTGATGTACGGTGGCACACTGGGGCAGAGCATGGTTTCGTACAATTATGGATCTGACTTCAGCAGGAAGCACATTGGGAGCAAGTACAGGAATTCTGTTTTGACTGTCGCATACAATTCATGGATCATTGCAATACTGTTCTCCGTCTTCTCGTACTATTCTGTGACTTCAATTCCCTCACTTACACTTTATGGAATTGATGCCACCAGCTTCTACACAACATTTGTATGGAACTTTTTGTGGTACATATTCTTCATTTCCATACCGTTCGTGGGGATGAGCCCGTGCAGGAGGTACGGATGGTGCTCCACCGGTACTTTTGTGGGATTCTTCAGCAGGATTGGATTGTTCAGGCTGAAAGTGAGGAG
>JBJKST010000018.1:0-17983 GCA_046703705.1 Thermoplasmataceae archaeon | reverse complement strand
TAATTTCTTGGTGAATAAAAATGCCCTTCGTAGATGATCTCGCAATAGAGTTGTTTGTACTTGCTCTGGTAGGGGTCGTTTCACTCTACATGACTGGTACAGCTTATGTAGAATACAGGAGAAATGGCGCAAAAGACATAGAGAAAGTCCTCAGGCCCGGTGCTTTTCCTTTAGGAATGCTGGGGTCCTTCATCCTTATAATGGGATACTTCGGAGAAATGGTCTGGCCATTGCCCGGGAGCTATAACATTCTGTTTGGGGATCCATTCATACTGATGGGAATCGTGATAACAGCACTGGCAATATCACTCGCACTGAAGCAGAAACTGCAGTTCGTGGGAATCATTGCAGCATTCTCAGGCCTGATATCCATATACTACGGGTATCATGCATACCTGCAGGGAATGACCCAGGAACCGCTCGCAATGTTCGGAATGTATATAGCCTTCGGTCTCACTGGAGTCTTCACATACTTCGCAACATACATATACGACAGGTTCCCCGAGAAAGGAGGCAAGCCTTCCAGCATGTGGACTTTAATACTGATCATATTCTGGATTGGGCTCATTGTTTCTGCTGCACTTGCAGCTTTCACAGCTCTGAATGCAGTTCCAGGACACCTGCTTAACCCACCATAATCAAGTTGAAAAGTCTGCCATTTTTCCATTTTTTTTATTTTTTCTGCATAATTTTGTTTTAAGAACTGGCTTTCTTATCATAGCACTGTTGCGTCATTAAGCCATAGTAACACCATAAGGAAAAAAGGGCTTGCTACAGTTGTGGGCTGAAAAATAAAAATAAGTGGGATCAGGCTCTCGCAAGAGCAGCCTGTGAAGTAATTTCCTTGGAGTTTTCGATTCCGTATTCCTTGACCTTGTCTATGTCGACTCCGTGCTTCCTGGCAATCTTTTCGACTGTCCTCAGCATTATGCCTCCTCCGAAGGAGATAATGCTCCCGGTGCCGAGCCTGACGAAAACGTTTCCCCTTGCATCCCTGTATCCGTTCCTCTTTGCCATCTTTGCAAGATGCCTGTAGGAAGCATAATACACTGCAAGCATGCTTTCACTCAGCATGTCCCTGTTGAGCTTTCTTGATTTGATTCTGCCAAGGGGAACGTTGAGCAGTGGTGTTGCCGTGAACTCGAATGGCCTCCCTTCGACGTAGGAATTGCTGAGCCTGTTTATCATTGCAACTGTGTCCCAGTTGTCCTCGTCCGTTTCTCCTGCCTGCCCGACCTGAAGCGTGAAAGCCGGCCTCCAATAGTTCCTGGTCTCGTTTGCAACTCCCTGCCACACAATATCCTGCCAGGACCCGTCCGGCCCAATCTTGAGGGGGAGGGTCTTGTTTGGCATGTGCTGCTTGGCCAGCGAGTCACTGCCCGTCTCAATGCCGGTCTGGATGCCTATCCAGTTGTCCGGACCTCCCTTAAGCACCTTGGAGAGCTTTTCCATCATTTCAGGATAACCGGCCGCAATCGATATCCTCCCGTGTGTCGGGTTTGATGTCTTGACCCCCTTTACGTTCATGACAGAGCTGAAAAGGTCGATCAGGGCATCCTCGTTGGGAGTGAACATGTTGCCGTGCTTATATCCCCAGATCTCATCGGAATGGAGCCAGGCATTTGTCTGGCCAGCCCTCAGGTTGACCTCGACTTCCTTGACTATGTTCTCAATCGGGACGTACCTTAGCGGCCTGAGGGTAACCTCACAGAAGTCGCACCCTACACCGCATCCCCTCATCACTTCCGTCATGCCTTTCATGGAAGGGTTGACAATTGGAGGCATTTCCTCGAGCTTGGGGTATGCCGCGAAGGAGACTCCCCTGGCGAGGAACTTCTCATCTTTCTGAACAACTTTCCTGAATTTGTCGTCGTAGGTCATGTAGCCGCTGTGGAAAAGTGCCGGGTCCAGGCTGTCGTTTACAATTTGCTCAAACAGTATGGGGGCAATGTCGTCGGCCTCTCCCTGGAAAACATAATCTATGTTGTACTTGTCTATGGCATCCCTCATCAGGGTAAACTCCCAGACACCGGGCCCGCCTACCATAAGTTTTGCCTTCTTGCCCTGCCTGACCCTGTTTATTTTTTCCATCAGGGCGTCCCATTCTCTCCAGACCCAGGCGTAAAGTTCACCGCCGAAGAGTGCGTAATAGGACATCGTGACAGGCCCAAGGCCAAGGGGATCCATTGTTGAGACTGCTATTATCTCCGTATCGTCCGTAATGTGCTGGGCGATGTAATTCTCCTGTATTACTGCAACATCCTTTCTGTCATATTTTGTGAGAAGTGAGGCCTCAAGCTTCCTGATGGAGTATGGAGCCAGAGAAACTCTCCCATCCGGTGCGGTTGGGGGTGCCGGGCCTTTTAAGAAACTGTAGACGGGACCGGGTATGGTTCTGGATGGTGCACAGGGAAGAAAATCAAGCAGCGGAAAATCCCTGTATTCATATCCTAGAGTCGAGTCTGAAATCAATACATATTTTGTCATAATACTCAGTCCAGTAGGAGTAGTTAGAAAGTTAACCTTCATAAATATTTTGTTTGTGCTACCCGTTGTATTTTCCTTAATATAAGGCTTCCCTGACTGTTTCGCTGCAGTGTGTCCTCTATAGATAAATACTCATGCTTTTAAATATTTCAAACAATTGCATTATTGAAATTAGTCCCCTTGGTGTACGTGGTCCAACTATGCAGCGTTATCACCATGTGATGTCCAGGATGGCGGATGCTGCCTTCCTCATCCTTTCGATGCAGTAATTCTTGAATGCGTGGCTATTGTATACGGCAAAGGGCATGAATGAGCCCTCCGGCAGTAGGCCGGAAGTTATCTTTTTCCCCATTGTCTCTGCCAGTGCACTTGATATGTCTTCCTTTTCCAGGCCTAGGCTCGACAGCCTGTCCTGCCAGCTGTGCATGTACGTCTTGTAGTTCAGGATGGTATCCCAGATGACGAACTTCCTGAGCTCGCTGCGGCTATAGCTTTCCTTGAAGGAGGCCAGGCCAAGGCTCTTCGCCATGTGAGTCACGGGTATGTATATTCTGCGTATCCCCCTGTGTCCCCTGACGCCGATGCCTATCTTTTCAAATCTCTCGAAAAACTGCTGCATGAGATTCAGTATCTCCGGGTAAGATGCCAGTGTGTTTATCCTGTTCCATTCCGTTGTTGTTATGTCGGCAATGTTGACCAGTTCCCGTATGGATTCAACAAGGAATGTATTCTCAAATTCGAACGTGGTCCTCATGACCCCCAGCTGGAAAGAGGTGGACCTCTCGGGTGGAAGAGGCTGCCTCGGCGCGAATATCCCCAGCGAACCGACAAGCGACACAAAGGAGAACTGGTTCGGGTAGGAATAGAGAATGTCGAGTATCCTGTTCTTCTTAGTCTCTATGGACTCCATTATGACCTGGTTGGCCAGCTTTGCCGTATTTTCATCCTGGTTCAGTGTCAAGTAGACCGTATGTTCCTCGGTAAAGCCATTGGAGTGGGGGCGGTCACTTTCCCTCAGAATGCCCAGAGCCTCCAGGAATATTGCTTCCCGTGAGAGGTTCTCATTCCTTCTTGTGATCATGTTTCCCAGTTGCCTTATCCTCTTTCCCGACTCTATATTGAGGCCGCCCACTGCTGCCTGGAACACCAGCCGTTTTGCAGTCTCAATTGAAAGTCCCTGAGATGCTATCTGCTCACCGAACTTTTCAAGCTCATGGGCCTCCCAGTTGAACTTCTGGGTGTCTGCGCCACCTTCCCTGTAATATGCCTCCCTGCCTGAGTTTCCCGTAAGTTCCCTGATCTTGTCCTCCAGCTCAGTGTTGCCTTCAAGGGGAAGCGGTATTATGAACACATCCTTTTCTATAAGGCTGGCAGTGGCGGGCAGCCTTTCCTTCACCTCCCTTATCAAGTCGGCAGGGGCCAGGAATATTACATATTTCAGTGATGGCATGTTGAGGGTGCCGTAGAATTCAGACAGCCTTGGTTTTCTCGCCAGGAGCTTGATCCCTAAATCTGGTTCGCTCTGCCCGCCTATGGATGCCATGACGTCAACCGTTTCGGGAGAACGTATATCCATGGATTCCTCTATGTCCGGGACTCCATAGAAATCCAGCATGTTGGCTACAGTCCGTTTAATGCTGTCAAGGGACTTTTCCAGCATTATTTCATATTCACGGATATGATTAATTATTTTCGCCCGGGAATGATTTTTAACTCCTGCCATCGATTAACTATTATTGTGGCCTGCCATTCCAAGTTCAATGATCTTCAGGGAAGCTACTGCAGAAGACTGGCCGGCCATAAGCGACATATCGAGAAGATCAGGCTATGAGGATTATATAAACAGGTGGGGGCCTGCTTACCTGGAAGAAGGCATTGTACTAATCGCGGAAGAGGATGTGCCAATGGGATTCTCAAAAGTGGAGATAATGGCCGACGGCGCATCCTGGCTCAGCGGGCTTCGTGTTGACCCGAACCACTGGAGGAAGGGGGTTGGAACCAGGCTCACGGAAAAGGGAGTTGAAAAATCCATTGAGCTTGGAGCGTATGCCGCCCGCATGCTAGTTGAGGAAGGAAACTACAGATCCAGGGGGCTGTCCGAAAAGATGGGCTTCCGTAATGTTGGAAAGTACAGGTTCTATGAACACGGAATTGATTTGGAAGGTTTCTCCCCTCTTGATTACAGCAATAATGGATATATTGCAGTAAGATGGAAATTTATACGCAGCGAGATGGCAGAAGATCTCCAGGGAAAGTTCCTCTCTGACGGGAGGAGCATTGTTTTTGCAAACGACGAGGGCAACGCCTTTTACGTCCTGAAAGCCGGAAGCCCGTTCAAGCCGGTCGATGATGCCATGACTGTGTGCCATTCGGATATGCCCGAAAGCAATTTCTCCGGACTGAATATAATGGAGGATTTTCCTTCGGCAATTGTGTATGAAATGTCCCTTGGGGATCAGTAGCCCGCGAAACTCTCCATGGTTATCCTTTCGGGCGGGATGTCAAGGTCCAGAAGCCTGCTTCGGATCGATACCACATTCATGGGGTAGCCCGATATATAGAACGCAGATCGGGAGAAATCCTTGCCAAGGGTATTCCTCAACAGGCCGCATGTCTCATCGCAATCAATTATGCCATCTCTGTCCACATTGCCGAGCCACATCGCACTGATCTTCCTGTTCACTTTGGCGAAATCGAGTATATCGCTGTACATCGAGTTTTCCTCCTCTTTTGACTGGTGGTGAAACAGGCATATCCTGTGGCCCAGGCCTCTCCTTGTGGCGTCTTCTATAATGCTCCTTATCGGCGTTATTCCGATCCTGTCTGAAATGAAGACAGCAGGCAATGATTTCCTGGAGCGCAGGACAAACTTTCCTCTCGGCCCCTCAACGTTGACCGGCATTCCGATGCCGGAAGACAGGATTGCTTTCTTGAATCCTGATCCTGATATGTCGAATGCAAACACGATGTTCCTGGAATCGCAGGGAGCAGAGGCCATGGATAGAAACCTGGACCTTTCGGCTCCACTGAGCGATGTTGTCTGCAGGGTCAGCTTGACGTACTGGCCTGCCATGAAATCCAGCTGACTGTTAAGAGCCACCCGGACCAGGAGAACGTTTCCGCCTGCATATTCCCTGTCTTTGATCCTTCCGCCAAGGAGGCTGACCATGATTGTCTATTTGCAGAAAAGTTTAAACGGTTTTTGTCTCAATATCCTGAAAATCTTTCCGTTTTTATGCTGGCCGAGCCTATTCCGCCGTTCAGGAGAACTCGCCTGGCCTCGTTGACAAACTTTGGCTTCCCGGAAACGTAGAACATTGCGGCATTAATATCGCAGCCGGGAAATGCAGATTTCAGCTTCTCCAATGAATATGTTTCCCGTGGATTCTCAACATATTCCAAGGATGCCAGTCTGGCTATATTGAGATTTGCAAGGCTCTCCCTGAGGCATTCAATTTCTTCTGAGAATAGCTCATCCTCACTTGATGCATTGGCGTAAAGAAGGCACATTTCCCTGTCGGACCCTTCTTCCGCTTCCTGGGCGAGGATGCTCGCCACAGGTGTGATGCCTATTTCTGATGTTATGAAAACAACCGGCCTTTTCCTGTCGGAAATAAGGAAGAATCCACCCAACGGCGGAGATATGTCCAGGGTTTCCCCCGCCTCCATTTCCAAGAGCTTTTCCTTGAATGCTGAGCCTTCCCTGATTATGGTTGCAAACCTAAGGAAGCTGGATTCCCAGGGCGGGGAAGATATTGAAAATATTCTCTTCAGATCCATTTCTTTCCCGGCCCCAGACGAAATTGACACGGTTGCATACTTGCCTGCCCTGAAAGGGTACCTGCTGCCTGAAGTGTCGGCGTAAAATATGAGGTATTTGCTTCCAGCCAGTTCTTTCTTCAGTAGGGGAACTTTCAGATGTCCGGGCTGCACAGATCTCCATGCCCGTTACTGTTTAATTAAGTTGCTGGGCTGCATCTGGAATTATTGCAGATGCAGAAAACAATAATATCGGGAAACTCCCTTAGCCAAGTTGAGTGAGATTCATGGAGAGACCTGCAATACTTTGGGGCCAGCGGATCCCTATGAGGGACGGAGTCGAGATTTCAGCAGACATTTATTTCCCGGGAAATGAGGGAAAATATCCTGCTATTGTTGTGAGAACGCCATATGGAAAAGGCGAAGAAAGGAATATCAGCGTTGGGAAATATTTCTCCGACAACGGGTACGTTGTTGTGATCTGCGATGTCAGGGGACGCGGGGATTCGGACGGGTCCTTTGTCCCGTATTTCAACGAGGGCAGGGATGGCCACGACGTTATAGAATGGACGGCAGCCCAGCCATGGTGCACCGGATCTGTCGGAACCATGGGCGGCTCGTACCTTGCCAGGATACAATGGACAACTGTTTTAGAGAAGCCACCACATCTCAAGGCCATGGTTTCCACCGTTGTGCCTTCTGACCCTTTCGTTGAGAGCCCTACCGGAGTGCCGGACCCGATACACATATCCTGGAGCTTTCTGGTCAGCGACAGGGCACTTCAGAACGTAGGGCATGTCAACTGGGAGAAAGTTTACAAGACACTGCCTCTGACAGAAATGGAGGAAGCCACTGGCAGAAAGATTACCGACTGGAAGGAGTCGTTCGACCACACCACACTCGACGAATACTGGAAACCGATCTGCTACCAGACAAGATTCTCTGAAATTGACATTCCTGTAATGCATGTATCCGGATGGTATGATGATGAGCAGGTAGGGACGCCGATGAATTACCGCGGAATGAGGGAGCATGGCGGTTCTGAGGCTGCAAGAAACAGGCAGAAACTTGTAATGGGCCCATGGCCGCACGGTGTGAACAAGAGCCAGACATTGGGGGACATTGATTTTGGGCCCGAATCCCTCATAGACCTCCTTGGGATAGAGAAGAGGTGGTTTGACAGATGGCTCAAGGGCGAGAGCAATGGTGTTGAGGATGAGGACAGGGTCTACATATTTGTCATGGGTGAGAACAAGTGGCGCCACGAAAAAGACTGGCCGCTTCCGGGCACAGAGTTTACTACCTATCACTTCAGCAGCGGAGGCAGGGCAAACAGCAGGTTCGGAGATGGAACCCTCAGTCCGGGATCCCCCGAAGGCGAGGAGAGAGACAGCTACACATACAACCCGGAGGACCCTTACCCGTTCATAACAGAGCAGACCTCTGCCCAGATTGGTGGCCCCGATGATTATTCTGCAGTGGAGAGAAGGGATGATGTGCTGGTTTATACCAGCGAGCCGCTGAAGGAGAAACTTGAGGTCACGGGACCTGTCAAGGCAGAGATCTTTGTTTCATCCGATGCAGAGGACACTGATTTCAATGTGAAGCTCCTTGATGTATGGCCAAACGGATTCGCCCAGAGGCTGTGCGACGGAGTCGTACGGGCAAGATACCGGGAAGGCATGGAAAAGGAGGTCCCCATGGTGCCGGGAAAGGTCTACAAGATGGAGGTTGACATGTGGAATACCAGCCAGGTATTCCTACCGGGCCACAGGATAAGGGTGGAAGTTGCTTCAAGCGCATTCCCGAAATACAGCAGGAACCAGAATGTCTGGGAGAAGCTTGGAAAGACATCCAACATGAAAATTGCAAACCAGACTGTTTACCACAGCAGGGAATATCCGTCCGGTGTTGTGCTTCCAATAATAAGAAGGCAAAAATAAGGCCGGGGCAATATTCCCCGGCAATTCTATTTATATGGCTGACCCCTGTCAGTGCTTCATTTTTATTGCGTCTGTGACTTTCTGCTTGAGGTCCGCAGAAATTTCCTTCATTCCGTGTGCATTCCTGGCGTGTTCGACAATCTTTGGCATAAGTTCGTCGGTGCTCCTCGCCTCTGTTGAAAACCCGCAGTTCATTCCAATATCCTTGCAGTGGAAACTGTAGCTGGTCATTTCTTTCACCCTGAATAACTAAAAATTCGCATATATTAAACGAATGGCTTTACATCTGAGGCAGGGGGTAAATATGAGTTGCCGCAAATTTCACTGAAATCCGAAACAACGGGGTTTCAAGGCAAACTGCCCCCGGAGGAATACCAATCAACCGCTTCCTTCTCCAGTTCCTGCACAAATTTCTCCTTTCCCTTAGAGTAGGATTCCGGATCGTTTGGATGGCTTTCTGCCAGCCGGGATTTGAGTGCACCGTACTTCTCCGCTTTTTCACCGTTGGCCCTGAGAAAGTCCCGGACTGCAATATGCCTTGATATGCTGTACGAATCGGAGGAGTGGAACACATGGACGTGGAAGATGTTCACCCAGTCCTCACCGGAAACGGGTTCGGCCTTCGAAAAGAATCTCCTTCCTGGAATCCCGTATTCCCCATGTGCCTCGTAGCCCGCCTGGGCCATTTCTTCTTCCCTTGCATCAACAGCAGAAAGGTTGTGGACTGACACAATTATGTCTATGGTTGGCTTGGCCCTCATGCCCGGCACCGCTGTGCTTCCGATATGCTGGATGTCAACAAGGTTGCCTGCAAAAATCCCGGAAAGCATCATGCTCTCCTTATCGTATTCATCCCTCCAGCCTGGGTCGTATTCCACTACCTCCAGAATCCTCATAGCGTACCTGCACCATCTATCCTGAAGCCATAGATATGATTCATGCTGACCGTGCGTCAGGGGAGTCGTCATTCCATTTCATGGAATGGGCCATTCTTTTCTGCCCAACGGCAACGTAAAGGTAGGAAAGCCCGAACAGCAGCTGGGCCAGGTATGCAAGGTAGTGCAGATCCTTGCCTATAATGAAGGACGGCCCGTAGTCCAGCCCGAAGAAAATGGTGTTGAAGGGCGCCACCATCGGAAATGGCCCGATCATGCGGCCCAGAATGGCTGAACCCGCGTATGTCAGGTTTGGGGAGATATAGGAGGAAACACTCAGGTAAATGCCAGCCAAAAACGCCTCGGAAAGTATGAAGGAGATGGCAATGGCCGCCCCTTGCGACCTATTTGAGTATGAAAGTGGGATCATGAGAAAAGAGATCGCGGCAATCGACTGAAATAGTACGAACAGAACAAGGGGGAATGTATAATAACCGATTATTGAGTGCCGTGGCTGGTTGCCCAGGGGGATGAGGCCTACTGCATAGAGCATAAGCGGGATGGCAATTTCGGCTAGAAACAGAGTCAGGCCAGAATTAAGGATTCTCCTGCTCTTCCCTTCCTCTTGCCTGCCCAGATATACCAGTGCAACAATGCCGGCTACGCTGAAGATGACGGGCGCGACAAAAAGGACAGGGTATATGACATTCTGAAACGCAGCAAAAACGATGCTGCCCAGCTTGAAAGGGTTTCCCGAAAACTGGAAGTACTGTGATACCGGTGAGACCAGGAAGGACAATGCCGGGAGGAGGAAGGCGTACCAGTACCTGCTGCCCTTTTGATTGTCGGTCACGTTTTCCTTCCTCTCTTTCCGTTCTTCCCTGGAAGGCCTTTCAAGCTCGGTTCCTCCCTCGACGGTGTCCCGGAATCTGGCCTCATATGTTTCCTGGGATAGGGAAAGGAAAATGGCATGATTCCTGGCATAATTCTTCCTGACGAAGCGCATTACCTGGCTCACCTTGTCGGGATCGAATGCTTCTCCCTCCGGAAGGTTGTCCCGGACCTGACCCTCGTCGAGAAGAAACACCGGATATTTTCCCTGTGTGATGCCGTTCTCATCGAGGCTGTCCATATTCTTGAGCGGGATCACTTCGGATCCTGCCTTGATAAGCTTCTGCGCAGTCAGGTAGGCGATTCTTCTCACCTGCTCCGGCTTTCTTCCAGCTATAATGTGAACATTGCTTGCTTTCCCGGAGCCCTCATGCGAGATAATGCGTTCAGACAGTTCCCGGACCTTTTTGTCTTCATATACGTTGAACGGGATCTCCCCGTCAGGCATGCCATAGTATTCCTTTATCGATATTCCGCCCTCTGCCAGAACCATCAACCCCCCGCAAATCAAGCGGATCCGGTGTTGTACCTGTACGAGTTATTGCAGGGCTTGTTCATAAAAATATTGCCGATAGAAATGAAAAAATGTGGAAATGGGGTTTAATAATAACCCCTAAGCTTCATTGCGTCCGCAACTCTCTTGACGGAGACGACGTAGGCTGCGGTCCTCGGATCCACTTTGTACTGGTCAACTGCTGCGAAAACAGCCTTGCTTGCCTCGACCATCTTCTTGTCCAGTTTCTTGTGGACCTCTTCTTCCTCCCAGTAGTCACCAGTCTGGTTCTGAACCCACTCATAGTAGGACACTGTGACTCCACCGGCATTTGCCAGGAAGTCCGGTACCAGCAGAATCTTGTTCTTGTGCAGGACCTCATCGGCTTCAGGTGTTGTTGGCCCGTTGGCGAGTTCAAGAACAACCTTCGCCTTCAATTTTCCTGCATTCTTTGAGGTGATCTGGTTCTCGATTGCAGCAGGGATGAGCACATCCACGTCAAGCTCAAGAAGCTCCTCGTTGGTGATGTTCTTTGATCCCGGGTAGCCCTGTACTGTTCCCTTGTTCTTCTTCTGCTCAAGAAGCTTGTCAAAGTCAAGACCGCCCTCAAGGTATACGCCTCCCTTTGTGTCAGAGACTGCGACTACCTTTGAGCCGTAGAGTTCCTTTATAAGCTTCACGGCAAACTGGCCCGCGTTTCCGAATCCCTGTATGGCAACCCTGGCCTTTGAAAGGTCCATGCCTGCCCTCTTGGCTGCTTCCCTGAGAACGTACATTCCGCCTCTTGCGGTTGCGTCTCCTCTTCCCAGAGATCCGCCGTTTTCAATTGGCTTTCCGGTAATGACTCCAGGGGCAGAGTGCCTCACTATGTTCTCGTATTCGTCCATCATCCACGCCATTATCTGCGGTGTGGTGTAAACATCCGGGGCAGGAACATCCTTTTCCGGCCCTATCAGGTCAGCCACTGCCTTTATGTAGCCTCTGCTGAGCCTTTCCAGCTCGCCGGTGCTCATCTTTCTGGGGTCACAGATGACTCCTCCCTTTCCTCCGCCGAGAGGGATGTCCACGACTGCAGTCTTCCAGGTCATCCATGCGGCAAGTGCCTTTACCGTTGATAGTGACTCTTCCGGGTGGAACCTTATTCCACCTTTTGCAGGTCCTCGGGCGTTGTTGTATCTGACCCTGAATCCGGTGAAAACCTCTGTTTTCCCATTGTCCATCCTTACTGGTATGCTAACCTGAAGGATCTTCATCGGTTGGCTCAAAAGCTTCAGCGCCTGCTCATCTAGCTTCATTACCTTGGCGGCTTTATTCAGCTGTTGCAAGGCTATATCAAAAGGGTCCAAGTCTTCTGCCATTTTATCACCTGTTGTGTCATGCACAATTTGGGTTGATGTCTTTTGCATCAGTTTCACCCGTGTCTTTTGTAAAAAGACATTTCATTAATCACTTTCACGTATTTTATGGTTCTTTGATACTGTTTATGATGTTTCGCCTTTGTGAGACTGTGCCAAGCACACCACGCACATTTTAAGCCGTAGGTACACTGTAAATGAGGCTGCATGATTGTTGAAGTGAAGGTAAGCCCCGGGAGCGGCGCCATTCTGGAAAAGGACGGGATCCTGCTCGTTCATACAATGGAGAAGAGGGAGAACAACAGGGCAAACCTTGACGTTATCAGGCAAATTGCTGCCTATTACAGTATAGAAACTTCACGCGTAAGGCTCGTCAGGGGCAGAACCTCAAGGAAGAAGACCTTTATTGTTGATCTTGAAAAAAATGGGGATTAGATCTCAGGCTCGCCTGTCAGGTCCAGTGAGAGCTTGTTGAGGAGGAGCTTGAACTGTATCTGCTCCTCGGACGTGAACTTTCCAAGAGTGCGCCTGACAAACTGCAGATGGAGTTCACGGACCCTCTGAATAGTCTCCAGCCCCGGTTCCATTACCTCGATCTTAATTATTCTCCTGTCCTCATCGCTTCTTGTCCTTCTCACCATGCGCTTCTTCTCGAGCCGGTCCACCATGCTTGTGATCCATCCCTGGGAAACGTCTATCGAGAGTGCGAGCTTGGCCATGGGTGTGGGGCCATGCTCCTGCAGATAGGTCATCATCCTGTATTCAGGTATGGAAATGTCGAGTGGGGATATGTTCTCCTCCGCCTTTTTGTACCATTTCTTCCAGGTTGAGGCGAATAATCTCCAGAGCTCTACAAGATTGTCCCTGTGCATTTCTTCTGTCAGGCTGATCACTTCCCGTAGTAGGGTTCATAGCCCTTTGCGCCGGATGCCTCTGAATCCTGCGTACCCTCGTATCCCGCGGAGGTGGCTGCATCCTTTGCGTCCCTGCTGTTTGACGGCTGCTGCGACGAAAGTTCCTCGTGAATGTATATGCCGCCCCTCATGTATGATGTAACCGCTGCTATACCGGCAAGCAGCATCCCGATGAAGAATGCTGTGTGAAGTGCACTCATGAATGCAGGGGCAATAGCGTGTGGGAACCAGGTCTTGCTGGTCAGCAGTGTCACTGTTGACTGGCTCAGCTGGGACGTAACCTGATGAGGGAGCTGTGCCAGAATTGTGCTGACCGGATTTATTCCAAGGAATGCGGAGAACATTGCCGCTGTCGGCGGTATTCTGTCGAATGAGCTTACAAGTTCTGATGCACCTGCCTTGGTCAGTGAGGTTGAAAATGCCCCGGGAAGTCCTGCGGAAAGGGATACGAGGACAACAGTGAAGAACAGGCCTATGCTGATTGTCATTCCCGCGTTCATCAGGGTTGCCCTCATTCCCGATGAAACACCCCTCGTCTCGGCAGGGACAGAGTTCATGATCGCTGCAGCGTTCGGTGCTGCGAAGAGGCCGTTTCCAACTCCCATCATGAACAGCATTATGGCGAACCAGGGGTAGTAGAACAGGTATGGGAGTGTTGTTAGTGCATAGAATGACCCTATAACTATGAGCATGCCGAGAGTTGCCAGGAATTTTGCTCCGTATTTGTCAGAAAGTTTGCCTCCTATCGGGCTCATGACCATGAATCCTGCCGTCAGCGGAACCATGTAAATCCCCGCCCAGAATGGGGTAACCGCGAAGTCGTATCCCTTGAGGGGGAGGTAAATTCCCTGGAGCAATATGATCAGCATTATCATGACGCCGCCCCTGGCCATTGCGGCAAGCAAGCCTGCTATGTTTCCCATCGAGAATGCCCTTATTCTGAAAAGTGACATCCTGAACATGGGGAATTTCACCTTCATCTCCACGAACGGGAATGCTATAAGTGAGACAGCACCGATTATGAATGATGCAATTACCATCGGGTTCATCCAGCCCATTGTTGAGCTCCCGTAAGGAAGAAGGCCGTAGATTATACCCACAAGAATCAGGGTAAGGCCGCCCGCAAACAGGAGGTTCCCCACGTAGTCTATCTTCTGGGTCCTGTCCCTTATTGAGGTGTCCTTCAGCTTGAGGTACGACCAGACTGTGCCGAGCGCCCCAACTGGCACGCTCACCAGAAATACGTACCTCCAGTCGAATACGGCAAGAATTCCTCCGAGTATGATTCCTATAAAGGAACCGCCTATGGCAGCAATGGAATTTATTCCAAGTGCAGTGCCCCGTTCCCTGCTCGGGAATGCATCAGTAAGTATCGCTGCGCTGTTTGAAAACAGGAATGCTGCACCAAAGCCCTGTATCAGCCTTCCGACTATCATGTACTGTGCAGCCGAAGCGCCCTGCCCCGGCGTGAAGTACAGCATTATGGAGCCTGCGGTAAAAATTGCGAAGCCCATATTGAATAGCCTGATCCTGCCGAACATGTCTGAGAGCCTGCCAAATGTGAGAAGCAGGGTTGCAGTGACAATATTGAATCCGAGCAGTATCCAGAGGAGGTACTGGAAGTTTCCCGCATCGAAGGGGTTCAACCCTATTCCCCTGAATATGTCAGGTAGCGAAATAAGGAGAATTGTCTGGTTTATGGTGGCCATGAACACACCCATGGTGGTGTTCGAGAGCGCCACCCATTTATATTGAACCATTACTATCACACAAGTATTTAATCCTCTTATAAAATATTTATTGGTAAAGTAATTTCTATAGTGGCTTGAGAGCGGCGTATTCCCTGTTTCTTACTTTAATTCGCAACACAAGATTTTTTTCGGTCTTAGATATATCTAACACTCCAGGAACATCTAAAAACCTGCCTCAGGCGAAATTGCGAAATAAAATCATGCGAGATACCAAGTGACAAAGAAAATTACTAGCATAGGCAATCATCCTTTGAGTGAAAATCAAATGGATGTTATAGGCATTGATCTTGGATACGGTGAAACCAAGGTTATCTGTCCCGACGGTTCAAGGATCAAGTTTCCTTCACGCTGGAAAGTGCATGACAATGAATCATGGGGATTCGGGGGAATGGTTTCTGTGCTCTCGCTTGACGGCGGACAGCGCTTCACCTTTGGAGACGCAGCCATAGGGGAGAACACCAGGGAACCGCTTGGAGACGGAAGGCTCTCCGACAGGGATTCGCTGCCATTGCTCGCAGCTGCGCTCTGGAGCAGCGGAGTGGCAAAGGAAGGAGGGTCCGCAAATGTTGTTCTTGGAAGCGGCACTCCGCTGGGAAGGTTTCACCTGGAAGCCAAGGAGGCGAGAGCCAACCTGTCAAACAAAACATTCAGGATTGAAAGCAGGGACAATGAAGCCAGGGAGATCAAGGTATCCCAGCTTGTAATGAGGCCGCAGGGAGTCGGTGCCGCCCTTTACCTTCTTGACAAGGGCCTTATCAGGCAGGAAATCGGCTATGGCCTGATCATAGATATCGGCACAAGAACGACCGATGTCCTCACTGTAAACCTCACAGACATGGAACCGGTTGTCGACATGTCATTCAGTGTGCAGGAAGGGGTCGGCAATGCAGTTGCAAGCATGAACAGGCTGATTGCCAGAGAAACCGGATACACTGCCCCGTCCGATGTTGCACTCTCGGCATTGGTGCACGAGGTCAACTACAGGCAGCGTGTGGTCGGAGGAGAGGAGAAGGCAAGGCCGATCCTTGAAATTCTTGCAGGAAAGATTGTGGACAGGATAAGAACTACACTCAGGGGAGAACTAGACAGAGTTACGGCCCTGGTCCCAGTGGGCGGAGGCGCAAGGCTAATTGGGAACGAGCTGGAAATACTGGCCCCCGGGACACTTGTGGAGGTCGAAGAGGAGGACAAGCAGTTCGCAAATGCCCTCGGATACTTCGATGCCGCCAAAAGGTCTATGGATTCCACTTACCTGTGAGTACAGAAGCATGGTACCCCATGAACGAGAATGGAGAGGCTGACGATGTCAATGACGACTTTTCGGAAGAGTCAACCCGTACAATACTTGTACCGCTGAACAGCCTCGAGCTTGCCTCCCTTCGCCTGAAGCTTCAGGATGGAGAAGACGAAGTGGACGGCATCAAGCGAATAATTGCCGAATCCTTTGAGAGGGACGCAATTGAGAGCGCCCTTTCCAAATTTATACAGATCCTGGAAAAGCTCATAGTTCTGCAGAAGAAACTCAACTGGCTCGGAATCGACAGTGATGAGGAGTCAGAAAAGAAGGTAAAGGAGCTGACAGAATCCGTAATGAGCGTGACTTCCCTCAAGAAAAAGCTGGAAAAAAAATGGAGGACAATCTGATCCTTTATTGATCAGCTGAGGCAGGATTTTGCCAGATCCTCCATTGTCATGAAGATTACGTCGTCCCGTTTCATTATATGGTTAATTGTATTTTCAAGCGCCTGCATCCTGTGTCCCCGCCCTATCACATGGGGGTGTGTTGTGAGAGTGTAAACACCTGTGTCCAGGTGCCGGGTCATGTAATCAAAATCTGCAATCCAGTTGCTCTCTACTCCCCTTGCATCCCTTAGCCCCATTCCCGGTGCCTCATCGTCGAATTCGAACACGGGATAGTCTTCCAGTGACCAGCTTATAGGTATCTCGATCATCCGGGTGTCCTTTCCGAACTTGAATCCTCCGTCCTCACTCGGCACGTCTCCCGTCCGGACATAGTAGGGAAGGTAATCGTGGGCCATGAGGCTGCTGTCGTACAGGAAACCCTTGTCAAGTATCAGGTCGAGGGTGTTTTCACTCAGGTCCCACGCGGGAGACCTGTAACCCCTTGCCTTCTTGCCCGAGACTCTTTCGATTATTGAGTTTGCTTTGTCGATAATCCTGCTTTCCTCATCCCTTGGAAGCTCCAATGGCGTTTCATGAAGGTAATTGTGGTGTGCAATCTCGTGCCCCTTGCTGTTTATCTCCCTGACAGTGTCCTCAAATGATTCGATTGTGTATCCCGGGATGAACCAGGTGGATTTCAGGCCGTGTTTTGCCAGCAGGTCAAGGATCCTGTGGGCGCCAACATTTCCAAATTCTCCCCGGGAGATCAGCACAGGCGAGAAGTGCTTCATCCTGCCGATGCGGAAGCTGAATGTATCAAAATCAAAGGTCAGGCATACCGCGTACCTCTTGCCTTTTGGCAGTTTAGGCATTACCGTGGTTATCATTGGCATGAATTTCCTGTATTGCTTATTAACATTTTCAGCGTATTTCAAAAGATATTGCAAAGCACGGAAAAATCTCTTTGCCGCACCTGTTCCCGGAAGAATTGCCCGTTCCTTCACACGGAAGGCTTTATTAGTGGAATGGTGCACGGAAATAATATAGGGCATCCTGGCCGGGCTCCCCGGAGAGTTGTTCCATAAAGTTTATTTTTCCCCGTCCTACTTTCCGCCGGTTAAAATGCAAGGAGGAACAAGGAAAGCTGCAATCATTGCCGTAATTGTTGTTGTGGCAGCAGTATCCGTATATGCGCTGTTCCCCTATGTGGCATCCACGAAGGTTTCCACCCTTGCTCCCGGTGAAACCGCGTATATCTACGGCACCGTGGAGAAGAGGGATGCCACCGGTGGATATGCTGCATTTGAGCTGAATGACGGCTCAGGAAACGTGTGGGTTGTCTGGAACGGCACCCTGCCAGCAGTGGGCCAGAAAGTGCTTGTGCATGGAACATACCAGCAGACTTCGCTGGTTGTGTTCAATTTGGATGACTTCAAGGCCAGCAGTGTCACAGCCTGGCCTGAATAATTTTTGTCTGATTTGGTCTAAACCCCGTCTCAAGAAACATTCTAAATTTTATTTTCTAAAACAAAATTAGGTGTGTATAGTTTGAACGGGCTTTGGGTCATTAAATTTTTCCTCTTCAATAAAAATAGCACAGGGGGAGGGGTGATTTTTAACCATTATAACCTCATTCCTTGAATTAAAAACACTCTGCCCAACCAAATATGCTGCCAATAACTCTATTCTTGGTTCAATTCACCCGGATGGATCACTTCACCAATTTCATTTCTTACTTTCTCGAAGGTCAAGCCCTGATTGACTAGATAGAAATAAAAACGGACGATTATTATGAGAAAATATTAAATATACATGACTAGCTATGTGAATGGGTTATGATTGCTTGGCTCTTTGTTCTGGCTATCGTTGCGATGTGCTTGGTTGGCACCTAC
>JBJKST010000017.1:0-77894 GCA_046703705.1 Thermoplasmataceae archaeon | reverse complement strand
GGGGACTTATTATGGGTATTGTTCAATTCCCACAGAGCACGTGAGCCCATCAAGCACCGAGTGATACTCCCACACTCGGATACGAGAGGTGGCTACGCAAACATCAGAGCGTATGACGGAGTTTTTTTCAAGGTGAAAAAATGAAAAAAGAATGTGCGGGTCCCGATGAATCCACACTAGGACTATATGGGACCGCTGAGAGTCGGACTTTGAGTGCTATCCGGATTCACAAGGTTTTGAATCCAGGGGCGATAACTTGTCCAGCATAAATCCAACCAGGATTTTCCAAAGAGGAAAGGAGCTCGGAATTGATGAGGGAACTGTAAGGGACCTTATCAAGGAGTATAAGAAAGAGAATATAGGCGAACCTCAGACCTTTGAGGACCTTCTCGGGGTGATCGAGTAGTGTCTGATCTCGATGTAGAGATCTCCTTCCTGGAAGACTGGATAGAGGAAGTGAAGAGGGGCATCAAGTTTCTTTCTCCCTAAACGAAGGTCCCGAAAGACGCGAGGCCTATTGGGATCCTCCAGGCAAGGACCAAGCATGAGGAAAAACAATTTCAGATAGGCCTCCTTAGGACCCTTGAAGGAAAGAGAGACCAGTTGGTCAAACAAAGCAAGGGGACCTACTCTCAGAGCGCTGATTCACAAGGAATGCTGGCCGAGGTGGAAAATTAGTGTAGCGCAGTCTCATCAGTTCTTTTTGTGATACGAACCCTTCAAGAGAGGGTTAAATCTAATTAGAATTATTCCAGACAATATAGTTGCACCACTGGCAGTGAATAATAATTAGAATGAACAATATAAATATAAACTTTATATGGCTATAATTAGCAACCAACATGAACTTGAAAAGAGGGGCCACTTTTGTGGTTATAATAATTGTGGTGGTCATGCTGTCATCGTCGGTCCTTTACACATTTTATAGACAACCCAATATTTCCGTTAATGAAGGAAATAGCACAATAACCTTTGAGGTTGTTCGAAATATATCAGCCGCATATCCGGCAATTGTTACCAACACATCAGTGTCAGAAATAACACAATCCAACGCTCCAGTTTCAAAATTCCAACTGACGCTAAATGACAGTATTTCTACTGTTTTGAGTGGGGACTCTAGTGGAGGGAACCTAATAATCATGAATCTGTCATTTGCCGGCTCTATTCTGGATAATTTGCATCCCTCATCAGTTACTTTGGGCTTCGTAAATGCTGGCACAGGGGCAAACTACTCGAATTCAAGCGGTCAATTGATTGGAATTCAGCAAAAAAACCTAAACACTACTACACTATTTCCAGGATTACTGTTTTACAGTTTTACCGGGAACAATAGCAGATCCTTCACACTCAATCTCACGAACAGGCCGATCCTCCTTCAGTTTGAGCACAGCAGAAGTAGCTACTACAACTTCTCATGTTCAGGCTTGTTTGATCTATCCTATTTCGGAGGTACCCCCTCAACCCTATATTTCAACGTCACAGCCACACTTAATGGTCTTTCTCTGCCTGTTAGTGCAACGGTTGATACAGTGACGAACGTTTCTTAGGAAATCGAAAAGAAGTGAATTAAAACATAGGAAGACAAGCTCTTTTCCTGATCAAGAAGATAGCAAAGAAGGCGGGAGTGCCGAAGTTCCACGCACATGCTGCAAGGCACTGGTGCGGAACCACTCTTCTAAGGGACGGAAAGAAGAGAAGGAAACTCGACATAAGGGAGGTTCAAATCCACCTAGGGCATGCGAGCTTATCGAGCACCCAGGTCTACACACACCTCCAGGAGAGAGAGGTGGCTACGCAAACGTCAGAGCGTATGACGGAATTTTTTCGAGGAAGAGAAATGAAAAAAGAAAGTGCGAATCCAGGTGAATCCGCACTAGGACTATATGGGACCGCTGAGATTTGAACTCAGGTTACCAACACCCCAAGCTGGTAGGATACCAAGCTACCCCACGGTCCCCTCACGAAAACGGAAGGACTTCGTCTATCAGATCAGTGTGCGACAGAATCATTCTCCTGCAGCAGTACCGATCAACATGGAGATCGTCTAGGGTCTGGACGATCATTTGTGGCGTGGGTTTTTTTCCTCCAGCGCTCAATTCCGAAATCTTTTCCTTAAATTGCTTGTAGTCTGAGGCAATTACCTTGCCACAGCTAAAGCACCTTACCGGTATAATCAAATCAGATCACCTGTATGATTTCTGTTTCCTTGCCCTCGCACCTTTTCCCTGAGGCTTCTTGGGCATCTTTCTTCTAATGTCGTTAACGAGAAGAGTCCTGTCATATTGCCTGTACATCTCTTCTATTGAATCGTCCTTGAAGAACTGGACAATTCCCTTTGCTATCGCCGTTCTGGCAGCGTCTGCCTGTCCGGTGTTCCCTCCACCTGCAACCATCACATCGATGTCAACCTGGTTTACTCTTTCACCAAGCAGCTTTAGTGGCTCCATTATCTTGTCCTTAAGAATTAAAACAGGGTGGAATTCAACAGGCTCGCCATTTATAGTCACAATGCCTTTGCCTTTCTTGGTAACTGCCCTTGCAATGGCGGTTTTTCTCTTTCCCGATGTGGCAATAATGTTCGCATTCTTCATTCTCGCACCTTCTGGCCCATGATCTTTGACACTTCAGCGAGTGTCACAAACCCATTAACCTTTTCGTTCGCATACTCTTCCAGCTTGACAAATTGCTTGTCTTTGAGTTCCTCGGGAACAAAGGCATACACTGTGCACCTCTTGAGTGCATCCTTTCCCTTGGCCTGTTTCTTTGGAAGCATGTCGCCAATGGACCTTCTGAGTATTTTATCCGGAGTCCTCGGGTAGTACGGCCCCTTCCTTACACTTCCGATATCCCTTCTATGGAGGAATTTTTCTAGCACGGAATCTCGCCTTCCTGTAACTACCACTTTGGCGGCATTCACAACAGTGACCTCTTCTCCGTTGAGCAGGGACTTTGCGATGTAAGTCGAGAGTCTTCCGTAAATAGAGTTGTCAGCGTCTATGTATAACATTTACTTTACCTCATTATCTTGACGTTTGTTCCCTTCGGGTTTTCCTTTGCCATTTCGAGAAGCGGCTTGAAGGACCCTCCGGCCTCATCCAGTTTTCTTTTTGCCTTCTCACTTATTCTGAGGGCGGAAACTGTTACTTTCTTGTCTATGTATCCAGAACCGAGCAGTGATCCCGGTATTACAACATGGTCCCCGTCCGAGGCCATCCTGCTTACTTTGCTCACGTTGACAGAAGCATACCTTCTGTCTCCTCCGTTGAGTCTTCTTGCGATATCTCTCCATATGGAGGAACCGCTTTCCCTTGAAACTTCATTGAGCCCATCTATTACATCCTTTACTAGTGGGCTGGATTTTCTGTTAGCTTTGAGCGACATGGCTACCAATTCTACAGCCTCAATACAAGTTTATT
Source organism: Thermoplasmataceae archaeon (assembly GCA_046703705.1). Classification (GTDB taxonomy): domain Archaea; phylum Thermoplasmatota; class Thermoplasmata; order Thermoplasmatales; family Thermoplasmataceae. Next base: position 74,478 of record JBJKST010000017.1, on the reverse strand, counting down.
AATAAAATTTTCCAGATTGTGGATTTTTGCTATTTCAGGTTATTTCTGAATTTAAAGGCCGGCTGTCACTCATCTTCCAGGCCGGGATCCACAGCATGCAGTATTCCCCTTATGATTCCCATTATCTTGTAGAATTCTGAGTCCGTGAGGTCGGTTCTGGAAATGATTCTTCTGAGCATGACCTGAGTATTTTTGAGCCTGTATCCGGGATAGCCGGTCTTTTCCAGCACCAGCCCAATTCTTTCAATAAGCTTCTCCGTCTCAAAGTCGTTTGCCTTCCTTACAAGATCTGTGGCCACCAGCTCCATGTTCCTGGTCATGTCATAAAGCACCACAGAAACGGCGTGCGACAGATTAAGCACCGGAAAGTCAGGGTTTGCGGGGACGTGGAAGAAATAATTGCACTTTTCCAGCTCTTCGTTCCTCAGCCCGTCTCCCTCTCTGCCGAAGACGAGGGCAATCCTCCCCTCCTTTTTTGAAACCGATTCCCAGAATTCCGACGGCAGCATCGGAATCCTTCGGAATTTCTTGAAATTCCCAGTAACCGTGCTTGATGTGCCGGCCACGATGTCGAAATCTGCAATTGCCTCCTCAAATGTGTCAACCCTCTTTGCATTAAGCAGAATTTCTTTTCCACCCATGGCCCTTGATATGGACTCGTCGTTGAATTCTTCAAAATTTACAATTATGAGCTCTTCGAGGCCGAAATTTTTCAAGAGCCTTGCAACTGCCCCAACATTTCCATGGTATTTTGGCTCAACAAGAATAACTGAAACTCTCCTGGAAAGTTTCGCAAGGCTTTCTGGATTAAGGTTCATCAATAAAAAATGGGATTATGAGGAGGCCTTCTTTTCCCCGTCAGTCTTCTTGGCTTCCTTTGGTTTTGATTTTGGCGCCTGCTTAGGCTTTTGCTCTTTCTTTTCCTCTGCCTTTGGCTCCGCCTTTTTCTTGGCAGGCTCCTTCTTCACGGTCTCCTTTTTCGGGGCTTCTTTCTTTGGCTCCTCAGCTGCAGGGGCTTCCTCTGCTTTCTCTTCCTCTTTCTTCTCCTCTTCCTTTTCGTTGAGGTACTTTTCTATGAATGAGACATTGGTCCCCTTGAGGCTCTGCCTCATGTCGTTGACGATCCTGTACTTTGCCTCGAACCATGCCGGGTCAAATTTAGCCTCCTCGGGCACGGTTATGAGGACTTCGTCCTTTTTCATTTCAAAGCCGAATTTTTCGGAGTCCACGTTGTAGTTCATGTCCACGATTGCCTTCACCTTCTCAAGGCCGTCCTGGATAACTTCCTTTACTGTGTACTGGTAATATACAGGTTTACCGGCCCACTGGTGGTTGTAATCAACTAGTACCCTTCCGGGTGTAACAGAAATAATTCTCCCTGTCTTGTTGTGTAGATTTACTTCCTTGCCTACCTGCGGTTCTATGTTATGCCTCTGGAACTCCCTCATGGTGTGTACTTTGATATTCTTGGTATCCCTAATTCCGTATGCGTTTGGAGCATCGATCTTGACTTCGCTCTCCTTTCCAACCTCGGCGTTCTTGAACGAGTCATTTATCTCAGGGAAGACCTTATCGGAACCCACTACGAGGACAGCGTCCCTGTATCTTGTGTTTTCATCGTAAATATCATTTTCCTTAGCGACTTTTTCCAGGTTGGTAGCAACTATCTTCTTGTCGTCTCCAACCATCATCGTAAAGTCGAGCTTGATAAAGTCACCTTCATTCATCTAATTTCACCAATGCAATGTGCTGAATGCCGAAAGCCCAAAAATATATTTAAAGATATAGACACGAAAGGCAAATGGTGGCAAAATACAGGTAGAAAAGCCAAAATAACGGCCTAAGGGGCTCGACACACTGCAAGCTACTGAAAAGAAACTGATGAAGCAGTGAGGTAAAACACCACCGACTTCCGGTAAACTTTTTATCACATTCTGTACTCAAAAATACATGCAGATGTATATAGATGGAGAGTGGACAGACTCTTCGGGTGGAGATAAGCTGGAGAAGTTCAATCCCACCACTGGAGAACTTCTGGAGGAATTCCCTTCGGGCAAGAAGGATGATGTTGACAGGGCTATAGATGCTGCGGAATCTTCATTTGAAAGCTGGTACAACCTTGGTTCCCATGGGCGTTCCGTGATCATATACAAAGCCAGGGAAATTATCGCAAAGAACAGGACTGAGCTTGAGAACATTCTTATATCTGAAAATGGAAAAGTTGTCAAGGAGGCAAAGGAAGAGGTTGATGGCGTTCTTGACCAGATACAGTACTATGCGGAGTTTGCCAGGAAAATTACAGGGAGCATAGTTGAAAGCAGCATGAGCAACCGCAAGATACTGCAATATAAGGTTCCATATGGGGTCGTGGTTGCACTGACTCCATGGAATTTCCCTGCGGGCATGGTTGCCAGGAAGCTTGCGCCAGCACTTATGACCGGAAACTCAGTTGTGCTGAAGCCAAGCAGCGATACTCCAGGAGCGGCGGAGTGGATTGTGAGGAAATTCATAGAGGCCGGAATACCCAAAGGCGTCCTTAACCTCGTTACGGGAAAAGGCTCGGAAATCGGTGATTACATAGTATCGCACAGGAAAGTCTCACTGATAACCATGACGGGGTCCACCGAGGTGGGGCAGAGAATAATGGAGAAAGCCTCAAACAATATGGGCAAGCTGATTCTGGAATTGGGCGGAAAGGCCCCCTTCATGGTCTGGAAGGATGCAGACATGCTGAATGCCCTCAAAGCGCTCATGTGGGCAAAATTCTGGAATGCCGGCCAGTCGTGCATTGCAGCAGAAAGGCTGTATGTGCACGAGGACATTTACGACGAATTTATGAAAAGGTTCGTCAAAGCAGCAGGAAAGCTTAAGACTGGAGACCCGAGAACATCCGACGTTGGCCCCCTGATCAACAGGAGTGCGCTGGAAACGACCGAGAAGTTCGTCCATGAAGCAGCTGAATCGGAAATGGAAATACTTCTCGGAGGGAAGCGGCCGCACCTCGCGGATAACCTCAAGAACGGATATTTCTACGAACCAACAATAATAGGTGACGCCCCCCAGGATTCCGGCATTTTCCAGGAGGAAATTTTCGGCCCCGTCATCGGCGCAGCCAAGGTGTCAGGCAAGGATGAGCTTTTCGAGAAGGCAAACGATTCAAAGTACGGCTTGTCTTCGTATCTTTTCACCAAGGATCCGGACCTTATTTTCCAGGCCGGGGAGAGGATTCGGTTCGGAGAACTTTACGTAAATACTCCCGGACCTGAAGAGACACAGGGCTACCATACCGGGTTCAGGCTCACCGGACAGGCGGGAGAAGGCTCGAAGTACGGCATAGAGGAGTATGCGAAACTTAAAAATGTCTATGTGGGGTATTCAGGAAATGAGCTTCACATAAACACTGTGAGGGATGAACTCTTCACCTGATTTCAACTGTTGATTATCCCGGTTCCGCCGTCGATAGTTACCATTGACCCCTCTTTTATTTCCCTCACTATCTTTGTGTTGAAAAGAACTGTCTTGTTCTGCTTTGAGAGATACTCCTTGTCTTCATCAGAAATGTCAATGGTAAATATGATTCCCTTGAACCTGGAAGCAACATGCTCCCTGTCCCAGTCCCTTTTCCCAATCAGTATGATGTCACCCTTGCCCTTTAGGCTCGTGGTTAGCTTACCCTGTATTGATGGACCCATGGGGTAGCCTCTGCCGTTGAATGAGCCAACAGTCATTACCCTGACATCATTAGTTCCTCCGAAGAGGAAATATGGTGCCCCGGAAGTTATAACCAGCCTTTCTCCCTTGCTGAAATATTCCTGAGATTCTATAAAGGACACGGCATCTATGAGGTCAGAGGTTGCCCTGAACTTTTCAGGCATTTGGATGGGTATAACTCCTCTGAGGAGATTGAGCATCCTTCCAACTCTTCCGTCTGCGACGGCAGCGTAGATCGGTATCTCAGGCCTGACTGCCGATATCATCCTCGCGGTATTGCCCGTCTGGGTAAAGGCGAGTATGGCGTTGGCCCTTATCTCATTCGCAATGATTTTTGATGCCCTTGCAATGGAATAGGCTATCTTGTTTCCGTAGAACTCCTCCGGCTCAGGAAAATTCTTGCTGGAACCTTCAACATAGTCTGCAATCCTGCTGAGGTAGCCAACAGCATCCGCAGGATGCTTCCCTATTGCTGTCTCTTCGGAAAGCATCACCGAATCTGCATTGTCAAGAATGGCATTTGTCACATCGGCCACTTCTGCCCTTGTTGGTGAAGAGGATTCCACCATGGATTCAAGCATCTGGGTAGCCACAATGGTCGGGACTCCGTGCTTGTGGGCTTCATTTATGATGGTCTTCTGGGCCAGAACCACCTCCTCAAGCGGCATTTCAACACCCAGGTCGCCCCTCGCAACCATTATGTAATCCGAAACCTCTGCAACTGAAGCAATGTTGTCGTATCCGCTCTTGGTCTCTATCTTTGACACAATTGCTGCCCTTTCGCCCTTTTCATAGAGCAATTTCTGCAGATGCATCACATTGGATTTGTCCTGAACAAAGGAAAGTGCGTAGTATTCAACACCATGCTCTATCCCTTCATGGAGGAATGCCTTGTCGCGGTCAGTCAGAACGCCAAGGTCAAGATACCTGCCTGGAATATTGACTCTGCTCCTGTCCCTCAGGTCACCGGATGAAAGTGCTTTCAGGACCGCTGAGGAGTCGGCCTTTTCAAGGACTTTGAAGCTCACTTTCCCGTCGCTCATTACAATACGGTCACCAGATTCAATGCTGGAGAATATTGACTGGTAATTGATCTCTATTTCATTGGCCCCGGGACTACCGTGAACCAGGGAATAGTTCAGCCCTTCCTTCACTTGGAATGGGCCTTTCTTGAATGTTCCGGTCCTGAGCTCAGGCCCTTTCAGGTCAACCATGACCCCTACATTGCTCCCATTCTCAGAGTTTATTCTGTCAACCATGCCCTTTATCTTTCCGATATATCCCTCCTCGGCATGGGCTGTGTTTATCCTTACAGCAGAAAGGCCTCTCTCAACCATTTCCCTGAGAGTAGCGGGATTGTCGCTGCCCGGACCGACCGTAGCGACAATTTTCGTTTGAGCCATGATAAAGGTAATGTTTTAGTACTAAAAATATTGCTGAAATTTAACATTCAGGGTCCGGCAGCACGAAAGAAGAAACAAGCCCTTTCATCGAGGCCGTCACAAACATGGACCATGGGTGCAGGGTAATTGGGCCTGGGGCCCTATTCAGGGAACGCATCAGGAACTTTGCGAAGATCCAGCAAGAGGAATTGCTGCATGTATGGGGCCGAGTATCGGCGCATCACCGATTTCAGAATTCCTTGAAGAAAAGGGACTGGGCAGGCCCAATCAGCTAAAGCAGAAACTAAAGGGTCCTGCCAACAGCAGAAGCTACTTTCCTTACTTTGCCATACAGCTGCCTGTATTCCTCAAAAGACAGCTGCTGGGAGGTGTCGCTCATGGCATTGGCCGCATCCGGGTGAACTTCCACCATGAGGCCGTCGGCGCCGGCTGCAACCCCCGAAAGGGCCAGCGGCTCCACATACTTTGTAACTCCTGCCGGATGGCTCGGGTCAACGATAACGGGAAAATCCGACTTGTCATGTATCACGGGCACTGCTGAAATATCAAGTGTGAATCTAGTGGAATTCTCGAATGTCCTTATGCCTCTCTCGGCAAGCATAACCCTGTTATTTCCGGCAGATGTGATGTACTCGGAAGCACTCAGGAGTTCCCCTATTGTCACTCCGAAGCCCCTCTTGAGTATAACGGGCTTGTCCACCTTCCCCACCTCCCTCAGGAGGGAGAAATTCTGTGAGTTCCTGGACCCTATCTGCAGAATATCAACATAAGAGGACACCAGGCTCAGGTGTTCTGCATCCATAACCTCGGAGACCACCGGCAGGCCTGTCCTGTCTCTGGCCTTTGAAAGATGCTTGAGCGCATCCTCGCCAAGCCCCTGAAAAGTCCTGGGTGAAGTTCTGGGCTTAAACGCGCCCCCCCGCAAAACATGCGCTCCGATCTCCTTCACAAATATCGCAGTATCCAATATCTGCTTCTCAGATTCCACTGCGCATGGGCCTGCAATCATGAGAACTTTCCCTCTGTCGAAAAGTATCCTGTCAAGCCTGTCAGAGGGAATCAAAGCAGGCCCCTCCCTGACAGGACATCAATTACCGAGTCCCCAGAAATTATTGAGGATCCTACAAGGATGCCGCTGAATCTCGAAAAGTCCATTGACGCACTGTTTTCCGCATTGATTCCACTTTCCAGTATGAACGGAACCTCTTTCCTGTCAAACAGCTCGGCTGCTTCTCTTTCCCGGTTTCCCATCTTCATTGTCCTGAGGTTTCTCCTGTTGTAGCCGACAAGGACGTTTTCGGCCAGGGGGATCTTCCCTGCACTATCGAAATCGTGGAATTCTACCAGCGCGTCCATTCCTAATTTCCTCGCTTCCTCTGCCAGGGATTCGAGCATTTCCTGGCTCAGGAAGTCTGCTATCAGGAGGACTGCATCCGCTCCACACAAATAAGCGTCATGGATCATATTTTCGGAATCGAAGAAATCCTTGGCAAGCAAAGGAACCTTAAGCCCCTGGCTTTCTGACAAGTCATTCCAGGAGCCTCCAAACCATCTCGGCTCTGTAAGGACACTGAAGCCTGCAACCTTGCCTGTGCCGATTTTCCTGAAATATTGGCTTGGTGAGGAAAGATTCCCGGCCACGAATCCTGAGGGTGACTTTTTCTTGAACTCTGCAATCAGTCCAAGTTTCCCCGCAAAGGACTTCCTTTTTACAGACTCCCTGAGGCTTAGAACAGGTTTTTCCCTCTGGTCGTTCAACTGCCTGGGACGGGATCTGTTGTTCCTGTATATCTCTTCAACTACACTCATTTACATTACCAGGAAGTTCTGAAGTATTGTCTCTCCGTGTTCTGAGTAGAAGCTTTCAGGATGGAACTGTATTCCGAACAGCCTCCCTTTTGCAGAGTGGAATCCCATGACTGCGCCGTCTGAGCTTGAGCGGGAATCCACCACGATACCATCTCCGGGCTCAATCTCGAGGGAGTGGTACCTTGTAGACCTGAACGTGGCTGGAACATTCCTGTAAAGCTCGTTTCCGTTGTGCATGATACTGTCCACTTCTCCATGCATTACCGCCTTTGACTGTTTTATTCTGCTTCCCAGGTAATAAGCAAGAGCCTGGTGGCCAAAACATATGCCCAGGATCTTTTTCCCCTCAAACCTTTCAATGAAGTTGAAAATGTCACCCCTGTCATCCGGATTCATAGGATTTCCAGGGCCGGGCGAGATGATGGCAGCAGAGTAACCATCGATGTTGGTTATTTCGGATATCTTGTCGTTCTCTACCACATCCACGTGTGCACCTGTCTTCTCCACTGCCTGTACGATGTTGTACACAAAAGAATCATAATTGTTAATGATCAATACTCGCACTTTTCAAGCCTCCCATGACAGTTGCTGCCTTTGAATAGAATTCCCTGACCTCCTTTTCCGGATTGGAATCCATTACAAGCCCGGCACCCGCTTGTGTGTATGCCTCATTCCTGCTCCTGAATACGGACCTAATGAGAAGTGCCATTTCCAGTGAATCTCCAGAAATAACCCCAATGCCCCCGGCATATGGCCCCCTCGCAACATCCTCGTACAGGTCAATCAGCTGGATGGCCCTTACCTTTGGAGCGCCACTCACTGTTCCGGCCGGAAAAAGGGTCTTGACAACGTCGTAATTGCACAGCCCGCTCCTAAGGGTGGACTGCACAGTGCTGACTATGTGCTGGACCGAGGCAAATTTCTGAATTTCCATGGATTTCACCACTTTTACGCTGCCGGCTTCTGACACTATTCCAAGGTCATTCCTGGCAAGGTCTACAAGCATCCGGTGTTGTCTCTATTCCTTCCTGTCTTTCAGGAGCTTTTCGGCAAGCATGCGGTCTTCGACGTCGTTCTCGCCTCTTTTTGATGTGCCCGCGATAGGGTGGACCTCGAGCATCTTGCCGTCCCTGGTGATTATGTTTTCGGGGGAGCTCCCTATTATTTCGAATCCGCCAATCCTGTAATAGTATACATAAAGGGACCCGTCCCCTTCCACGAAGTGCCTGAGAAGGGAATGGGCGTCCACATCAGCGAGATCGAAACGCTTTGAAAGGACAACCTGCAGAAGTTCCCCGGAAATGATCCTCTCCCTGACCTCCTCGATCTTGAGCTTCATTCCCGGATCGGAAATGTCGTCTGAAACCCTGCCTCTTAATGATTCTTGCGGATTTCTCGTGTAACTGGAGTGCAAAACCTTCTCCGGCTCAAAGGCTGCCGCCATCGGCCAGCCTGACCTCTTTATGCCTTTTACCGGGTAAAACTCGGACACGGAGTCGTAGGAAAGGAAGAACGGGATTTCTCCAGAAAGGCTTTCAACTCTCTGGAAGAACTCCTTCACATCATCTTCTGCCAGGATCGGTTTGCCATTGGAAAGGAAAAGAGTCTCCCGGCCCGACGACTTCGAGTCCCTGTCAAACTTGCAGAAATAAGCCACATTTTTGTATTCTTCCGCGTGTTTCTCAATTTCCCTGTAAAGCATTTAGGCCGCCTCCAGCCTGCTGAAAAGATCGGCAACAATCCTGTGGTCTTTCTTGCCGGGCCGTTCCTCGAGTGAGCTGCTCAGGTCAATCATGAGGGGATTAGTTTCCGCCAGCCTGATCACATCCCCGGGGGCAATCTTACCCGCAATGCCAGTCCTTACCGCTTTCTGTATATTCCTGATTTCATCTATGCTGTTTATGACCCCGTCCTTGTTTTCCAGAAGCACGATATCTGCACCTGCTGAATAATGTGCCTTCGCCAGGCGGGCAATCCCTTCAGCATCCCTGAATTGTATGACCGAAATGATCTTCTTCCCAGTATCCCTCTTCACACTGGCCACAGTTTCAGGCCCATGGGGGAAATGCAGCTGTATGTAATCCTCATCGCCGTATTCGGCCATAACTGACTGAAGGGATGTGTATACGCCTGCCACTTTTATTCCGGCGGAATGGATTTCAGTCACCAGCGAGGAATCGCCATGCCTTTCCACCCTGCTGTCGAGCACCACGCCTATTATGTCTGCCCCGCAACTGCTTGCAAAGAGTGCATCCTCAATATTTGCTACTCCGCATACTTTTATCAGCATTTCGTCAGGACGCCTCATTGAGTTCCACCTTCCCGGAAGAAAGCCTGCTTATCTGCTTTTCAACTTTCCCTTCATGGATAGCATTCATGACCGCCTGGTATCCGTCCTCCAGGTCCCGTGCAATTCCGTTGAGCACCAGGGCGGGGGCGGCATTGAGTGCAATAAATGACGATGCATTCTCATCCTTTCCAATAAGGCCTTTGAGTGTTTTTGCAAAGCACTCGCCGGGATCCGCCGTGGTTACGCTCCCGAGGTCTATTTTCCTACCTGTTATGTCTTCCGGAACAATGGTAACTTCTTTCTTGCTGCCGTTGACCATGTAGCCATGCGTTTCGGCGGATGGTGAGATCTCGTCAAGCCCTTCGGAAGAATGTACAACATACCCTTTCTTCCCCCTTCCAAGGAGTACGTCTGCAAAGGAGCTTGCAGCGGATTCGTCAGCAGTTCCAATGACAATGAAATCCGGGTCAAACGGATTTGTTATCGGCCCCATTATGTTGAATATGGTCCGGTGGCCCAGTTTCTTCCTGACCTGCGCGAACTTTGCAAAACTCCGGTTGAACAATGGTGCGAATGCGTAGAGGAAATTTTCCTGAATCAGTGTGCCGGCGGGGTCTCTGACCCCCTTCTCGAAATCGTACCCAAGGTATTTCATGAAGTCGGCACTGCCGTGCTTGCTTGTTATTCCGACATTTCCATGCTTCGCAATCCTGACTCCGAGGGCAGATGAAGCAATGGATGCACCCGTGCTGACATTTATTGTATTTCTGCCGTCCCCTCCTGTTCCAACTATGTCTGTAAGCCCGGGAATCCTCGATGAGATTGAGTGGCTTCTCAGGGCCTGTGAGAAACCTATTATCTCATCTGTTGTCGCACCTTTGAAGTGAAGCCCGGTGAGAAAGGCCGCCTTTTTTATATCCGATGAATCGCTTTCTATGAGGAGGTTCATCAGTGTTTCAGAATCTTCGGCATTCAGGGATTCTCCCTTGAGTATCCTCATGATATAATCCTCAATTTCCGTCGAGAACACCCCTCATTTCAGCCAGATAGGTTGAAAAGTCGTCTTTGTCGCCGGAATTCAGCTTGTCAATAAGGGCAGTCCCTATTGCGACCCCGGAAGCCCCGTAACTGAGAAGCTCCCTTACCTGTTTGTTGTCCCTTATGCCGAAGCCGAAGTTTATCTCCCTGTCCGGAAGGATCTCCTTGATCCTTTCGGCCACTTCCCGGGTATCAAACGGGACACTTATGCCAGTGGACGGCTGGAGGCCGTAATATATCCAGGAGGAAGTCTTGGAAGCAATCTCCCTGATAATCATGTCTGGAGTGGACGGGTTGAAAAACGGTATCAGCTCAAGGCCGTATTTTTTCAGCGAATCCAGTATTGGAACCGCATCATTGTAGTAATCCACCAGGAGGTCCGGTATAATAAGGCCGCTGAAGCCATTCGCCTTCAGGTATTGAAGGAAATTCTCCGGATCATTCTCGATATCCCTGTAATATGTGAGAGAGTACAGCTTAATCCCTTTCCCAAGCAGGCTCCTGAATAGTCTCTCGCCTTTTTCCGGCTGGTAGTTTTCCCTTGCTGCCCTGTGAGTCCCCCTGATCCTGGGGCCGTCATAAACAGGGTTTGGCGAAGGAAAACCAAACTCGACATAATCAACCTCCTTGGAATCAATCCTGTCACAGAACCCATCAAGAACTTCCTGGCTGGGAAAACCGAGGGTGAAATACAATATCAGGTTCTTCCTCATCTCACTCATCCTTGAATATAGACAGGTCTAGCAGGCCGTGGCCGCTCACATTCAGCACAATGGTCTTTCCTGAGTTGGCCCGTTCATTTGCATATTTGATGGCGGAAGCGATTGCATGCCCGGATTCCGGGGCCGCAACTATTCCCTGCGTCTTTGAGAAAACCATCAGCGCATCCTTGACCGACTTTTCATCTGCCTCATCGTGCTTCAGCACCCCCTTCTGCATAAGCAGCGATAGGCTTGGCGCAGCTGCGTGGTACCTCAAGCCGCCAGCATAAATTGGAGGCGGGACAAAATCCGAGCCCAGTGAGTACATCTTCATCGAAGGGAGAATGCCTGCTGTGTCAAGCTTGTCATACTTGAACTCCCCCTTTCCGAACTTTGGGACCTCAGATGCAGTTGAAGCAATCATATCAATCTCTTTATTGTCCGGAATGAAAGGGTAGGTGAAGCCACCAAAATTACTGCCCCCGCCCACGCATCCAATCAGTGCGTCCGGATATTCGCCAAGAATCTCGAGCTGTTTCTTTGTTTCAAGCCCTATTATGCTCTGGTGGGTCAGAACTGAATTCATCACACTGCCCAGCAGATACCTGTAATCATGTTCAAGGGCGTATTCCACGGCCTCGCTTATAGCTATTCCGAGTGATCCGGGGTGGTCCTTGTCTTTGCTGAGGATTCCTGATCCGAACTTGGTCTCACTGGATGGGCTTGAAAAGACCTGGGCCCCGTACATGCCCATTATTTTTTTCCTCAAGGGCTTCTGCCTGTAGCTTATCCCAACCATGAAGACTTTGCTTGGCATGCCATAAAGTGAAGAGGCCAGGGCCGTTGCTGTTCCCCACTGCCCTGCGCCAGTCTCGGTTACGATTCCGTTTACCCCTTCTTCTGCTGCATAATACGCCTGGGGAATTGCGGTGTTTATCTTGTGCGAGCCTGTGACCGTTGCACCTTCGTACTTGTAAAAGATTTTGCCCTTGTAGTCAAGGAACTTCTCCAGATTCTTGGCCCTCACCAGGGGGGTGGGCCTTCCTATCTGGGTATAGGCTTCAGCAACTTCTTCAGGGATCTTCTGATATTTCTTGAAGGTAAACTCCTGCCTGAGGACCTCTCTCGGAATTATCCTGTTGAGGAGCTCTATTGAGGAAAAGTCCTCCCTGTTGTCCTTCGGCGGAGCCATCTGCTCTGGCAGGTCAGGGACAATATTGTACCACGAGTCTGGAATTATTTCCTCGGCCTGTGAGGTGATCATAAGGTGTGAAGAAATGCATATTATATAAGCATTAATGCTCATTATCTTGGTATTATAATATTAATCAGCTGTTCATTTCTTTCTTCCGGCGTGGATTGCAACGCTCCCTAAACCCATAACCCTGTTTTCTACAAGCTCAAATCCGTGCTCCACTATTTTTCTTCCCATTTCTTCCGGAGACATGAAGTTCCTGACTGAATTGGCCAGGTAGCTGTATGAATTGGATTTTGTTGCCCTGTCTCCTATGCCGGGCACGATCCTGTAGAAATAGAATGAGAAGAACTTGCTGAAAATGGCATTCGAAGGAGGATATATGTCAAGGTTGACAAAAATTCCACCGGGCTTAAGGACACGGCTGAGCTCTTCCAGGTATCTGTCTACACTTGACAGGTTTCTGGTGAGGAAGCAAGAGGCCGCCCTGTCCACACTGCCGGAATCAAGTGGCATATTCTCCGCGGAGCCAACAAGAAATTCAACATCTGACAGCAGCGAAGGGCGGAACATTTTCTCCGTAATGTCGAGTGAGATAACCTTGCAGTCCTGGCACCTTTCTCTGATCATCCTTGTCAGTTTCCCTGTTCCGGCCCCTGCATCCAGGACTGTCATACCGGAATGAAGCCCCATAATCTTCAGGACCTTCTTTCTCCAGGGCTGGTCCATCCCAAGGCTTATGATAGAATCAAGGAGGTCGTATTTGTCCTGTATGGCCTCGAAAACGCTTCTGACCTGAACTTCTTTTTCCACCATATGACCACCGTGGACCGCACTATTCATGGAGCACTGCAAACTGTGCGTGTGGGACTCCTTCTATGTAGATGATATTCTCTTCATCCACAAATCCCTCCATCATTGCAATCTTTACAACCCTTTCACCGACTAGGTTTGCAATTGTGCACATTTTCAATGAATTGACAAAAGTCTCCCTTGAAACAGACACATCGCCGTAGAATTCCTTGATTACCCTCAGATGAAGAATTCCTTCCCTCAGTTCTCTTCCAAGCAGGGCAGAATCAGCCGCAGCGAGCAGGGTTTCTCCCTGCGTGTTCATGAGATTCATTTTGATGTTGTCGGTCATTCAATCACGGCTTACCAGGTCTATTGACCTGTCGTTGGGGGAGTATATCATTCCATTCTTCTTCATATTATTTATTATTGTGGAGACCCGCTCCTTCGGGATGCCTCTGCTGACTGCAGCCTCTATGACTGCCTGGACATTGGGCGCCTTTTTGTTCTCCCTCTTCATGTCCCTTATTATGTCGTGGACAGTTTCCACCTCATTTCTCTGGCCAGAACTCATCCCTGTTAGGAGAATGTCAATATCCACCACTCCATTGTTCATTGAAACATCCTTCAGGTAGAAGTCTACGACTGCTTTTGCCAGAAGTGCATCCTTTGGCGTCACGACAGGGGAAAGCCTCGCCCTTGCAGCAGCCTCTGCGAGCCTAATAGTTGATTCAAGTTGCCTGGCTGTAATTGGTATGGATTCTCCTCCTGCATTTCTTGTGTTCACGTATTCGTCCTTCAGTATCTGTATGGCCTCTTCGGATAATCTGGGGAAGATCTTTGCCCTGGCATATGAGACGTATTTCCTGAGAGTCTCCTTGTCTATTGGTGCAACCATTTCCTTTTCTTCCTCAACCTCGATATTTTCGATCTTGTTGCTTTCAAGGCTTCGGTATATTTCCCCAACTTTGTGGGCAGCAAGTATGTGCTGTGCAAGCTTCTCATCCTTGTCTCTGCTTGGCTGGTCTATAATCTTGAAAATCACATCGAATCTTGATATTAGGGGTGGTGGGAAATCTATCTGATCCACAATTGGCCTGTTCTGGTCGTATCTTCCGAATTTTGGGTTGGCTGCTCCCAATATTGAGCACCTTGACTTGAGCGTGGCCATTATTCCGGCCTTTGATATTGTCACTGTCTGCTGTTCCATGGCCTCATGCATGGCTGCAGTGTCGCGTTCATCCATCTTGTCCAGTTCATCAATGGCTGCAAATCCGTTGTCTGCAAGAACAAGGGCTCCGGCCTCAAGAGTCCATCTGCCTTCGCCAAAATCATCCCTTACGGCGGCAGCCGTCAGTCCGGCAGCACTTGAACCGCGGCCGAACGCAAACACTCCCCTGGGAGATACTTCTGCCATGTATTTCAGAAGCTGGGATTTGGCTGTTCCCGGGTCACCTACCATAAGGATATGGATATCTCCCCTCATGGTTGTGCCGTCCTTCATTGTTTTTCTAATCCCACCGAACATCTGCAGGACAAGGCTGGTCTTAACCATCTCCATTCCATAGATCGTTGGCGCAATGGAGTGTGCAAGCTTCTCAATGATCTCAGGCTGTTTTGAGAGGTCGATAATTATCTTCTCATCTTCCTGGGTGACCTTTACGCTTTCCACTTCCTTGCTGTCTTTTTTGAAATTGACACAGTAGACGTAGATGTTGAACTCTGTCAGTGGAACCGCACCTGCCCTCTTCTGTTCTGCCTTAAGTGTGCCGTATATTGTAACCCTGTCCCCAGGGAATATTCTGCCGGTGATGTCATCTTCAAGAATTACTGTAATTCTTTGTGGCTGGGCCCCGCCATCCAGAGTTTCAGGATTCTCCTGGATCTCAACCTTCTGAACATCGACAAACTCGGATTCAGAGGTGTCAAGCTTAAACCTGACCTTTGGTTTTTCTGTGTCGCAGTGCTGGCATCTGGAAGGTTCTTCCAGCCTTCCTCGCTCCTGCCTAACATTATTTATCTCACCACAGGCACTGCACACAAAAGCTGCTATCTGGAGCCTCGGAAGGACCTCAGTATTCTTTCGTATGATGCCGCTGACACTGATGAGTTTGCCAACATTCTGGCTTCTTATGTTCCTTATCTCATACTGCACATCCTGTTCTGGAACCTCCAGAAGGCGAATATTGACCCTTCTTGAGTCATTTATCCTGGAAGGGTAGATATCGTCCCTGATTACATCTTCCCCAATTGAGAGGTAAATCTCAGGGTATTCGATAAGGTTGCTTGAGAATTCGTTGTTATATTCTGTAATTTCCCTGAAAGAAACGTACAGGGATTTCTCATCTGGATATAACTCACTAAGCTTGTTAATCCTGTCCCGGTACTCGAATTGATCGAAAAAACCCTCCCAAAGGGCTCTTACAGTATCAACTTCTATCTCATTCGGGGACAGCATCTTCTCTCCCATGTTCCATACTCTTAAAAATCATGTGTATCTTGGCAACTCATCTTAAAAATGAGTAATAAGGCGTGGAAATTATTTATAGAGACGGGATATTCCCTAAATACTGCCGCCGTAGCTCAGCCTGGTAGAGCGCGTGCTTGGTAAGCACGAGGCCGCGGGATCGAATCCCGTCGGCGGCTTTTCTTCTGGTTTGACAGTGATAGATTTATCCCGGTATCAAGTCGGTAAAGACGAACCCGTCCCTTTTCACAGTCTTTCCGGTTTTAATTTTCAAGTCGGTGGCAAACATGGGTGATCCATAAACAAATGTGTGGAATTCACCATTTTCTCCGCATTTATCTGCCGTTTCAGGCAGACTTTCAAGCAAACCAGAGTCGTATTCCATACCTGCCAGATCAGGCTGGATTTTTGACGGATCCAGACAGGTAATCCTCGCTTTGATCCCTGCATTGATAATCTCATTTGCAAGTTTTCCGGTGTCCCTTCCCCAAAGTGGAAAAAGAGGCTCTATCCCTGTTCCGGCCAGCTTCCTTTCTCTGTATTCCCTTATATCCTGCAGGAAGATATCTCCAAAGGCCATATGTTCAATGCCTTCAGACCTCAACCTTCTGGTGACTTCCAGCATCTTTCTCTCGTAGATTTCATTGGTGCAATCTGGAGGTATCTCAACTTTCATCAACGGGATCCCAAGGGACTTGGCCTGCTCCTCTAAAAGTTCTTCACGCACTCCGTGGATAGAGACTCTTCTGTAGGAATCTGTCACAGTTGTAACCAAATATCTTACATCGTAGAGTCCTGTCCTGTTAAGCAAATGCAAGGCATAGGAGGAATCCTTGCCAGAACTCCATGAAAAGGCTGTTTTCTTCTTTAGCGCTTGGGACTTGTACTTCACGGTCAGGAAAGTTTTCAAGGGATATACAGTCTTTTGAATTTCCTGTTTCCCGCCGATCTGTTTCCGGCAAATACAAAAACTAGTGATGCGGCTGCAGCTAGAAGGAATCCGTCTCCTCCTCCCGGGACCACTACATACCAAATGGCCCTATATACAGCTAATCCAACTCCCCCAAACAATAGCGCCATTCCGGCAATTGTAGCGACTCTCCGCAAGGTCAGATGAGATCTCAATTTTACCAGACATAATAACAACCTTAAGTACAAAAATCTTTTCTTAGCAGTACAAATTGATTTCCATTGCTGAATCACAGGGCATCTGAAAGCAACCGTTATTCTAGAGACACGCAAAATACGCGGCTCGATGGGGTTACTGACAATCATGTTTAAATACAAGAATCGTGTTTAATTTCTTTGGTATGGTAGCCAAAAAGAAGATTGATCCAATTCTTGCATCAGGAATCTCTGCCCTGGCCTTGGGCATTGTCCTCGTATTCTCTGTTGGATTTACTCTTCTCGGTCCGGCACTAACTGACAAATCGACCTTTACCGAAATCAATGCAGGAGAGTATGCTTCACACAATATATCACTCACAGACAAGTCTGTATTGTACGTCCTTAACGTAACCCGGAATTTTGAATTGGTGCCTTCCCCCGCGGTGAACAAAATAAACTTAACAAATGTTGCCAATTTCAGTGTTGAACCGGTTCCGGGACAAGCAATTACTGTGGGTGGAATAAATTTCTCAGTGGGTGAAAATTCCACACTTTATGGTAACCTGGCAGGAAACTATACTATCGTCTCCTTTTCAAATTCGCCTCCGAACATAAGCTACCTGGTAGAAAGCACCTCGGCTGGAGTCGTAGGAAACATAGGAATATTGGGGTTCATAATGGCAATTGCCTCTATTCCTGCGATCATTTATGGTGCGTTGAGGCAGATCAGGAGGATGAGGGATAAAACGGACATTGAGGATCTGCTCTAGCCATGATCTGCAATCGGCAAATTTGGACAGCAGGGTTCATATCTTCAGGTCTGCATGCAGTAATGACCTCGAAACTTAAAACTAAGGAAGGTGTCGTTTCAATTGATTTTATCTGAATATGTGCTGGCCCTTTATATCACTCTTGCAGTCGTTGGAGGTTTTGCTCTGGGGCTCTGGGTGGAAAGGCTATTCGTATGGTATCCGTTTGGCTTGAAGCCCCTTACGGGAAGGGAGTCCATGCTGGGCAAAATAGCTGTAGTTACCCTTGTGAAGCCAACATATATGGAGGTCAAGTTCGACTCGCAAATCTGGAAGGCAAAATTCATTGGAGGATCACCTCCTGATATCGGGGAAACTGTCCAGATCAGGGAAGTCATCTCAAACACACTGGTTGTTGCGGTCCCAGAGCAAAAGTCAACCAGTTCTCAGTAATTGACAGATTTCCATTTCTCCCTGTATGGTGTGGCATATTTTTGGCATTTCAATATGGCCTCCAGCATGCTTGTATGGTCGGCAATCCCCTTTCCGGCTATGTCGAATGCAGTCCCATGGTCGACTGATGTTCGCAGGAAAGGCAGGCCAAGGTTCATGCTTACAGTCTTGGAGAAGTTCATGGTTTTGGCCGCTATGTGCCCCTGATCATGGTAGAGTGCAACAACCATGTCATACTTTCCCAGCGAAGCCTCATGAAATACTGAATCTGCAGGGATGGGCCCGTAAACATCGTATTCACTTTTTGCCATCTCGATTGCGGGTATTATCTCGTCCAGTTCCTCTCTTCCAAAAAGGCCATTTTCACCTCCGTGCGGGTTGAGGGCTGCAACGGCAATTCTTTTCCTTTCAATACCGAGATACTTCAGGGATTGATTTGCCAATGAGATGTATTTGTAGACATTTTTCTTTGTGACTATTGAGCAAGCCTCCTTCAAGGAAACATGCTTGCTTAGGAAAATTAT
The DNA here is from genome assembly GCA_046703705.1 of Thermoplasmataceae archaeon. Lineage (GTDB taxonomy): Archaea > Thermoplasmatota > Thermoplasmata > Thermoplasmatales > Thermoplasmataceae. Next base: position 56,239 of record JBJKST010000017.1, on the reverse strand, counting down.
CCTGAGGCCCTCAACCTCGAACACTGTCACAACATCTTTGCTTTTCGAAAGCCCTGCAAGCATGCTGGTGTGGTCTTTGTACTTAGAACCGGCCAGTATGATTGACTCCTTGTTTATCGGGGCCGTGCAAATTCCGTTCACTCTCCCGTCCATGGCATAATTTACAGCCTTTTCGATGCTTTCTTCTGCGACTCTTCCAGATTCTTCACAGATTTTGCCGGAATCGAATTTGCCGCCTTCTATGTTGGCAAATTCAACAGCCTCCATCTTCTTCAGATCCAGGTTGACGCTATCTGCAACTGAAAGAAAATTGTCCCTGTTTCCGAACAATATGAAATCTGAAACATTCAAGACACTCTCTGAAAGTGACTTTGCAACTATCTCAGGCCCGATCCCAGAGGGGTCACCCAACGTTATTCCTATCTTGCTCAACCTTCCACACTCCTGATGCATCAGGATATTGCCTGAAACACACTTTTGATTTGCGTCCCGAACCGAAATGACTGTTCCAGCATTTGCATCCAGCCACGCAAATGTATAGCAGGGAAATTAATGTCAACTGGTTTCATAAGATTATGCATATTTTAATATCCCTTGCCAGCCAAATTTTGAAGCGTGGACTGTGCTGCTGGGGGGGCTTCTCCAAATGGAGTTTGGCATTTGGTATTTATGCGTTGAATCACATGACAAAGCAATAACGAAAGAGGTCGATTTAGCTGAATACTATCGCATATGGGCCAGTCCCATCAAGAAGGCTCGGTATGAGCATGGGGGTAAACAACATACCCCCAAAGTTATGCAGCTACTCATGTGTTTACTGCCAACTTGGAATCACTCCGCGGGAAAGAACAGAGAGGAGCAGTTTCTACAGCCCGGAATATGTCATTGAAGCAGCTAAACAAAGACTGGAAAAAGTCCTTTCACAGAAATGGAATGTGGACTACATCACGTTTGTGCCGGATGGTGAGCCTACACTAGATGAAAATCTCGGAAAGGAGATTGTAGGGTTACGTGAAACGGGATTTAAGATAGCTGTCATTACAAACTCTTCTCTTCTCTGGATGGAAGATGTGAGGTCGGATCTTATGAATGCAGACTGGGTATCCCTCAAGGTTGATACCGTAGATGAACAGTTGTGGAAAACTATCAATCGACCTTCAGAGGATTTATCTCTCTCAATGGTATTGGAGGGAGTCAGGCAATTCTCCAGCGAGTTCAAGGGAAATCTGGCAACAGAAACAATGCTTGTTTCGAGCATCAATGACGGACCGAACGAACTGGAGGCAACAGCAAGCTTCATCAGCGGAATAGAACCCCATACTGCATATATTTCGATTCCCACCAGGCCTCCTGCAGAAGTCTGGGTCAAGCCACCGGATGAAGAAGTGGTAAATGAGGCATACCAGATTTTCAGAGGACTCTTGGAGAGGGTAGAATGCATAACGGGCTATGAGGGGAACCTCTTCACCTATACTGATGATGTTCAGGAAGACATTCTGGGAATAACATCAGTGCATCCAATGAGAAAGGAAGGCCTGATGGAGATGCTTTCAAAATCAGGTAAAGACTGGGGTGTGGTCGAGGGTATGATTTCCAGAGGAATTCTAAAAGAGGTCGAGTATAACGGGACGAAATTTTACTTGAAGAGCCAAGGCATTCAGGAAAAGTGAAACTATGAGCCTAAGACGCCTACAAGCCTGTACTCAAACCCTTCTTTCGTTTTCAGTGTCTTTTCCGAGGTCTCTATATTGTCAAATCCCGCCTCCTCATAAAGTTGTTCAAGCTCTGCCCTGGTATAGAATTTTGCAAAACGGTAAAATCCAGTTCTGTGGCTGATTATATGTTCAACGTATTCGCACTCCCGGTCCAGAATTACCGTAAGGGCGATGCGGGAAATTCTTCTGGCTTCCATGAGTGTCTCAAGGGGCTGATCCAAAAAACATATTGTCACCATATTCAGCGAAAAGTCAAACTCATTATCCCTGAATGGAAGGGCAACTGCATCGGCCACTATTGTATCTATTCCCCTCTTGGCAGCGATCTGAGCCATTTTTTCAGAGATGTCCACCCCAGTCCCTATTCCTAATGCAGAGGCAAACCTTCCTGTCCCTACGCCAATTTCAATGCCACGTCCCTCAGGCAGGAGTTTTGCAATAAAATCTATCTGGTCAGAGAATTCCTTCGGATGTTCCTCGTACCAATCATCATAATCCTCGTAGTGCTTGTTAAAATACTCCTTGCTTCTCTTACTCATCCTTCGATTGTTTTATAGCATGGCGAGATAAAACTATTGACGCTCACATGTTATTCCGCTGGTTTGAGGAAAAGGACACCCTAAAATTTTGCTTCCCTGCAGATTTAAACTGGCAAGGGGCTACTATATAAATAAAGAATAGATTGAATATATGTACCATATATACGGCTATATGCTATATATTTTATATATAGCGGAGAGATAAATCCATCGGAAACATTTCTGATTGATGAGCAAAGAAGATGCCCAGCAAGATGAGGGCTCTTATGGAAGGAACCAGGTGCTGAACGAAATAAATTCTGTGAAAACCAGCTCCTTCCACTATAAGACCTGGCTAATATCTGGAATGGGGTTTTTTACTGACGCTTATGACCTTTTCATTATTGGGACGGTACTTGGGATTCTTCCACTGGTTGGCTGGCATATTACAACAGCCCAGGAGGCATTGATTGGCTCCACTTCCCTTCTATCGGCCGTTATTGGGGCAACAGTGTTTGGACGCCTGCTTGACCGCATTGGCAGGAAAGCAATATACGGCGTAGAGCTAATAATGCTTATTGCAGGATCCCTCGGCAGCGCTTTCCTGACCCCCTATGACGGTGTTTACTACCTCATAGCCTGGAGGTTCATGCTGGGCATAGGAATTGGCGGAGACTACGCAACAAGTTCTGTTATAATGGCCGAGTATTCCAACACAAAGAGGAGAGGGAGGTTCCTAGGCATGGTCTTTTCCATGCAGAGCCTCGGACTGGTGGCAGGTCCACTTATTGCACTTGCTTTCCTGATTCCTGGTGCTCCTCTTTTCCTTACATGGAGAATGCTGCTTGCAATCGGTGCAATTCCATCTGCCATAGTAATCTACTTTAGGAGAAAACTTCCGGAAACCCCGAAATACCTACTTGGAGTAAAGGGGGATGTGCAGTCCGCCTCAAGGAGTTTCAGCAAATTTTCCGGAACCGATTACAAGGAGGTAAAGGAAGAGAAGCGCAAGATTGTCAAACTGCAGTGGAAAGCTATTTTTACTGACAGGAGGCTTGCATTGACTCTTCTGGCAACCGCTGGGGCCTGGTTCCTTATGGACTGGTCCTTTTACGGAAACTCAATAATGGGTGGCTCGATCTACGGAGCACTTGTTCCGTCCGGGCTTACCGGGCTTCACGATCTGATAACAAAGACCGAATACAAGACGCTCATTTTTGGGATAGGCGCAGTGCCAGGTTACTGGATTGCGACATTCACCATTGACAGAATCGGCAGGAAAACAATACAGAGCGTTGGATTTGCAATGATGGCCGTCTTATTTGGTGTTATAGCATTTGACCCATCACTCGCTGCCCTTTCCTACCTGTCAACCTTCCTCATAATATACGGAATGAGTTATTTCTTCGTGGAGTTCGGCCCAAATACTACCACTTTCATATACCCGCCCGAAGTGTTTCCTGTGACAGTTAGGGGGCTTGGGACAGGCTTATCGGCGGCTGGCGGAAAGATAGGGGCGTTCATGGGAGTCACCGTTGACGCGTTCCTTTTTGCATCTGTCGGTGGCGTCCAGAAAGTCATGATGGTGTCAACCATTCTCTCCATTGTGGGTCTGTTGCTCACGGTCATGCTTTTGCCCGAGACAAAGCAGAAAGATTTGGAGGAGGCTTCGCAGGAGTCCAGGTATCTCGCGGATGCTTCGTGAGCCACCTATTTATTTTATATATCAATATTTTTCTCTTTTAACCTATTTATCCGGATGCATCTTTTTTCAATAATTGCAAGCCTGTGTTGGAGCACTTTTATGTAGGTTTATTATGTCAAAAATTACTATATACTTGTTTTGATAAGGAATCATTGCATGGCCAGCGGAATATTGGGGAGGAGCGAGCCCGTTTTCTCGTTCCTTTGGAAATACATAAGAAACCATAAAAAGGCATTCTCCCTGATTATTCCGTTCTCTGCTGTATCAATACTTATCAGAATATACATACCCGTGCTTATTGGGGACTCCGTCAACAAGGTCGTCGGCGGTAACATTGCCGGCGTAGTCAACATATCAATCATAATAGTCCTTATCTCGGCAGTGGCTGCTGCCGTGCAGTATGCTGTAAGCTACGGTTCAATGTACGTGTCGCACACCTTTTCAAAGGAAGCCAGGAGCGATCTTTATGAATCAATGATGAACAAGAGCTTCACATTCTTCGATTCCAGCGGGTCCGGGGACCTTCTTTCCAGGATGACTATGGACGTTGAGGCAACCAGGAGGCTTATTTCAGTGGGCCTCTCGCAATTCCTCACGACAATTTTCATGATCATAGTTGCCGGAGTTATCCTCTTCAGCCTGGGATTCTATTATTTCCTTGTATTTGCAGCACTCATACCCACGCTGCTGTTGGTCAGCGCCTACCAGCAGAAGCTTCAGAGACCGTTGTGGAGATCCTTGAGGAAAAGGTACGGACATATGGGGGACCACCTCCAGGAAAATTTGACTGCACACAGGGTGATACGGAGCTTCAACGCTGAAAACCGGGAAGACAGCAAATTCAGAAATATTACAGACGGATATTTCTCAGACTATGAGAGCATATCATCAATCAGAGGATTCTACACACCGCTTCTTTCGCTAATCGTGAGCCTTGGCGCGGCTTTCATAATCTATGAAGCTGGATTGCAGGTCATAACTTCCTCCTGGAACATCGGCAACCTTGTGGCTTCCATTAACATCTATTCCATGCTTCTGTTTCCGGTCACTTTCCTTGGCAGGATTGGTGCATTCATAGAGAACGCGAGGTCCGGAGTTGAAAGGATAGGGGGCGTAGAAGATGATATGAGGGTTGATTACGGGCCAGAAGCGGGGGCCATGGAACGGCCTTCAACGAATGACATCTCATTCAGGAACGTTTCACTGACCAGGGGCAGGCAGCAGGTCATAAGGAACGTTTCGTTCGACATATTGCGTGGCGAGACAGTTGGGATCGTTGGAAGGACAGGGTCCGGCAAATCATCCATGGTGGACCTGATACCAAGATTCTATCTCCCGTCCGAAGGCAGTGTTTTTGTTGGAGGGGCTGAGACTTCAAGGATAGATCTCACTTTTCTCCGGAAATTCATAGCCCTCGTGCCGCAGGACGTAGTAATTTTCTCCGGCTCTATAAGGGAGAATGTTACACTTGGCGACGAGAACATTAGCGACCGCGATGTGGTAAGCGCACTCAAGACTGCGTCGATATATGATTTTGTGGAAGAGCAGGAACGCGGTTTAGACACGAGGGTCGGCGAAAGGGGGATAACCCTTTCGGGCGGACAGCGGCAAAGGATAGCAATAGCAAGGGCCATTGCATCAAAGCCCAGGATCCTGATTCTCGACGATGCAACATCTTCACTTGACGCTGAGACCGAATCAAACATCATCGAGTCCCTGAAAAATGCCGTCGATGGCCTTACCACGATTACTATTTCGCACAGGCTGTCGACCATGAAGCTGGCAGACAGGATATTCGTGATAGAAGGCGGGGAACTGGTCCAGGCCGGCCCTCTTGCATCACTTTCCGAAACAGACGGGCCCTTTTCAAGGATGTTCCTGGGGGTGAGCGCAGTACATGACTGAGTGGGACCTCAATGACGCCAGGGAAAACTACGGATCAATGGGCCTCATGAAGCGCATGCTCTCCGACCTTCTTAAGAACAGGAGAGAGGCAACAAAAGTCATCATTTCTGTCCTTGTTATCAGCGCCGTTGGGATGGCTGCCCCACTCATGCTGGGCTTTGCAGTAAATGCGATAACCTCGGGCGCACCGGGCCTGCTGCTGACATTTGCCCTTCTGTACGCTGCACTTTACGTGGTGAATTACCTTGCAAGAAGAGTGCAGATGAGGGACGTTATGGTGCTCGCGCAGTGGTACATTAAGGATCTGAGGGACAATGCATTCAAAAAACTCCAGAGGGTCCCAATCTCATTCTTCACCGAAATAAAATCAGGCAGGATCATCAGCCGGCTGACGAACGATGCCGAGGCATTGAGCGACTTCCTTACTTTCCAGGTTTCTCAGGTCGTGTCCGGGATGACGACAGTGGTGGCATCAATAATAATCATGAGCCTGCTCGACCCATCGCTGACGCTTTATGCAATTGCTGTTATACCAGTGCTATTCATCTTCTCATTCTCTATACAGGGCAGAGTAAGGCAAAGGTACCTGGCCACCAGGAAATCAATAGCCACTCTCACAGGCACAGTGGCTGAAGACATTGGGGGAATAAGGGCAATCAAGGGGTTTGCCACTGAAGACCGCATGATTGGCAGATTCTCGGGCCTGAACAGCAGGAATCTTGAGGCAAACCTTTCCGCCTCAAGGCTGGCCTCCATGTTCAGCAGCATAGTCAGGATCATTGAAGCTGCAGGAATCGCTCTTGTTATCTATGTAGGGGCCGGGCAGGCCATTTCCGGGCTGATTACAATCGGGCTTCTGGTGTCCTTCCTTTCTTACGTCCAGGGATTCTTTGACCCTGTGATACAGCTTTCACAGTTCTACAATTCATACCAGTCCGCTACGATAGGCCTTGGAAGGCTTTACCAGATAATAGACTATGAGGAGGAGATTGACGAGGGATCGCACAGGCCAGAAAGGATCGAAGACGGAATATCCTTCGAGAATGTGTCACTGAAGTTCGGCAACAGTTATGCCATCAAGGACGTGACCTTCACTGTGAACAGGGGTGAAAAGGTCGCGGTAGTGGGCCATACCGGAGCAGGAAAAACCACACTTGCCAACCTTATACTGAAATTCTTCCACCCGTCTTCGGGGAAAATCTACCTGGATGGCGTGAACCTGGAGGACGTAAAAACGGAGAGCTACAGGAACATCATTTCGGTGGTCCTACAGGAGCCCTTGCTGTTCAGGGATACAATACTCGGAAATGTCAGGTATTCAAGCCCTGAAAGCTCGGACAGCCAGATAATGGAGGTTTTCTCAAGGTTTGGGCTCGACGACATCTTCAGTAACCTGCCTGACGGGCTTAACACTGAAATAGGCGAAAGGGGAAATGGCCTTTCCGAAGGGCAGAAGCAGGCCATATCTATTGTCAGGGCAATCATAAGGAACCCGCAGCTTATCATAATGGATGAGGCAACGTCACAACTGGACCTCTACACAGAAAAGAAGATCCAGGAGGCTCTGGAACAGTTCCTGAAAGAGAGGACAGTCATAATTATAGCGCATAGGCTGTCAACCATATCCTTTGCCGACAAGATAGTAGTTCTAGATCATGGAAAAATAGCCGAAGAGGGCGGATTCGATGAGCTCATATCCCACCGCGGGCTCTTTTACAAGCTGTACGAAACGCAGAATGTGCTTGCCTCTTAGGTGAGCAATTTCAGTTTGCTAGCCTGCCCTCTGTTTTCTCCTTGTATATCGGGACAGATATGGCTGCCAGGTCTGCCCCTTCCTGAAGCCCCCTGACTATTTTCACGGGCCTCCGCATGCTCTTGAATTCCTCCCTGATTGCTGCATTGAGGGGACTGAAAAGGTCTTTCCCAGCCCTTGAAATTCCGCCGCCTATTATGACGATCTCCGGGTCAAGCACGGTGATGACGTTCACTATTCCGACTGCAAGGTAATAGATGGTCTCCTCAATCATGAGCTGCGCGAGCATGTCGCCTTTCTTCTTTGCCTGGAAAACCTTGGCAGCATCAATTTCATAGGGCCTTAAGGAGGAGAATATTTGGGAATCCCTGACGGCACTCACGTTTTCAGAGACCCTTCTGGCAATGCCCCTGCCTCCGGCAATTGCTTCGAGGCATCCCTTCCTTCCGCACCCGCATGTCGGCCCATTTGACATTATGACCATATGGCCCATTTCACCGGCTAGCCCGTGGCTCCCCTTGTAGAGTTTTCCATTGATAAAGGCGCCGCCTCCTATGCCGGTGCTCAGCGTCAGGTAGACAAAGTTCTCTACCCCTTTTCCGGCCCCGAACAGGGACTCTGCGATGGTGGCCGCAGTGGCGTCGTTCTCAAGGGTCGCAGGGGCATCAAAGAATTCTTCAAGCGGTTGGACTATGGAATAATTATTCAGGCCTAGGATGTTCGGCGATGAAATGACGGCCCCTTTCTCGGAGTCAACAAGGCCGGCAAATATTATGCCAATCATGTCCGGCTTTTCAACTCCAGACTTAAGAAGGGCTTCCTTGCCCATAGCCTGAAGCTGCTGGTTGAGGCGCCTCTTTCCGAGATGCCTTATGGTGGGCTTCCTGATGCGCGACAATATGTGTCCGTCTTCATCCCCGACGACGGCTGATATCTTGGTCCCGCCCACGTCAAAGCCGAGGATAAACCGAGTCATCGATGTTAATTTTCTGCTACCATATAAATATGAGCAGCTTACGGAAGCTACTCTCTCCTGACCTTCAGGGTCAGCCCCTCAATTCCCGTGACTATGACAGTTTCACCCTCAGGTATATTTGAACCGTCTGTGCTGATGGCTTTCCACATCACTCCCTCAATGGATACCCACCCCGTTGGAGAGAGTGCTCTTTTAACAGTTGCAGGCTTGTCTATAAGGCTCTCTGCTCCTGTATACCTTCTCCTTTTCAATGAACTCACCAGGTGCTTGAATAAGAAACCCAGTATTATTGCGAATATAACAATTGCTATGGCAGCGACATAGTCTAGAGTCCCGTATGGGGAAGGTGAATATCCGGGGTTGGAGGAAGAATAAGGGGCAGCAAGCAGGAAGGTGCCTATCAGCCCCACAACTACTCCTGATATCAGGGCAGCCCCGTGCCCTGTCTTGATCTCAACGAGTATCAGCACCGCGCCAACTGCAACCAGAAGAAGCCCCACTATTGATGCGCTTATGGCCTCCGCGCCCAGCAGCCCCAGTGCAATGAGAACTATCCCGGCAACTGAAAGCACCACAGAGCCATGGTAGAAATCTGCCATTATGGCAATAGCCCCCAGCAGTATGAAGATCCCGTCCACAAACGGGTTGCTCAGAAAACTTATGAACTGGTCATAGGCGGAAGGGTATGCATTGCTCAGGGGATAGGACGAAAGATTCTGCGAGGCGAGGAAAGTGGTAAGATTGCCGGAGAGCATGTCTGCGATGTGTATGTTCACGGCAGTTCCTGCGTCGTAAGCCACATTGTTGGATACCATCAGGGCGGCTGCAGTTGTATTCCTGTCATGTGATGCTGCCATGCTCACCATAAGGGCCTGCATCGCGGCTTCAGTGTGTGCCTGCTGGAGTGAGCTTCCTCCAACCACGATTGGAGTAGAAGGGCCGATGTATGATCCGTTGCCCATGGCTATTATGTCCGTGGACATTGCAACATAGGAACCTGCTGACGCACCCATTCCGTCTGCAGGTATGTAAGTGTAAACAGGAATTCCTGACGCTTCAGTCTGGTTTATCGCATTTATCATTTCCAGCATGCTGCTGAGAAGCCCGCCCGGGGTATTCATGTCAATAACCACGGCTTTGGTGTCCTGCGCGTTGAGCGAATGGAGGGTCTGGACTATCATGTTTGCGGAACCTGGATCAATCTCCTGGTCAAGATGGATGACGACGACCACCTTTTGCTGAGCATGGGCGGGTACAGCAGAGAATATAAGAATCAGGGAAAATAGGAGAATAATGGCAATACCGAACTTGCGGATCACATTTATCAATAATTAATGAAATTATTAAGGTTTACATTCTAACTGGTAATGCATTGACTGAGTATTTTTATTAATAAGGACGAGTTTTGGCACCCATGCAGAGGAGCCTTATCGGTGACATAATATCCAAAAATATTGAGGGCGAAGTGAAAATTGCCGTTTGGGTGCAGGACATACGCGCCCTGAAAAACATAATGTTCCTGACAGTCAGGGATAAGACCGGGATGGCGCAGGTTACAATCAAAAAAGGCACTCTGGACAATGAGGATAAAGTGGCTTCCCTTAACAGGGAGTCGGTCATAGCCGTGAAGGGGAAGAGGGACATAAAATCGGCATCAAAGCTGGGCATAGATATTGTAGCTGAAGAGGTAGAAATACTGAACAGCTCTCTTGCACCTCTCCCTCTTGGTGTTGACGACCCTGTGGAAGCAGACTTCGACACCAGGCTTAACAACAGGTTCATAGACATAAGGAAACCTGAAAAATCACTGATATTTCACATAGAGAGCACACTCTTGTGGGGGATAAGGAAATATTTCAACAGCCTTGATTTTGTTGAGGTGCATACGCCGAAGATAGTGGCAGCTGCAACAGAAGGAGGCGCAGACCTCTTTGGTGTGAAGTATTTTGAGAAGGAGGCTTACCTGAACCAGTCACCGCAACTATACAAGGAGATACTCATGTCGTGCGGGCTGGACAGGGTATTCGAGGTTGGTCCGGCCTTCAGGGCTGAGCAGCATAACACAGTCAGGCACCTTAATGAATTCACGTCCATCGATATAGAGGTCAGTTTCGCAGACCACAATGACGCTATGGGATTCCTTGAAAACGCAATAAGAAGTGGTGTCGAGGAAGTTACATCAAGGCATGCAGAGAAAATGGGAAAGCAGGGGATAAGCATTGAACCAGTTAAAACGCCGTTTCCGAGGATAACCTATGAAGATTGCAGGAAACTCCTCAAGGAAGAGGGGATGGGACTAGAGTTCGGCGAAGATTTTTCCCCCGAACAGCTCAGGGTTATAGGACGAAAATTCAGCGGGTTCTATTTCATCACCGACTGGCCTTCTTCCATGCGGCCGTTCTACACTATGCCAAAACCCGAAAACCCGGAGCTGACAAACTCCTTCGACCTGCAGTTCAAGGAACTTGAGATTACATCCGGGGCCCAAAGGGTCCATGATCCGGTGCTTCTTGAAAAAAGGTTTTTGGATAAGGGCCTAAACCCATCCGATTTTGATTTTTACATAAAATCCTTCAAATACGGAATGCCGCCACACGCAGGGTGGGCAATAGGACTGGAAAGGCTAACGATGATCCTTTGCAGCCTGCCCAACATACGTGAAGCTACCCTATTTCCTAGGGATAGGACGAGAATTGTTCCCTGAATTTTTTCTCCTTCGGGAATCACCCTCTCCAAAAATATCTCTTTCGAGCTCTTCAAAGCTGGCTGCGTCATCAAGGTCATAATCAAACTCTTTCTTTCTTGCCATTGGTGACCAATATAATATACTTAATTTTACTATTTAACTGTTTCTTATTCGATATTCGCGAAATTGTTTTAACCGTAATGGAAAATCAACAAAAAAAGTATGGGACTGTACTCACTTCACAGTCGTTATTCCACTTCCCTGCTTGTTTACAAGCACAACAGTGGGTTCCACCACGTATCTGGACTTCGAGACTCTGGTTATGGAAACTAGAGCAGTCTTTCTCAGGTTGTTCTTGAAAATCTTCCGTATTTCCTTAACAAGGCTCTTGTTGACCATCAGTTCCACGTAGATAGGAGATCCCATATGGTACCACGTTGCGATTATTGATCCCTCTTCGATCTCTTCTATGTCTTCCCGATCAACTTCAAAATCAAATCTCTGTCCTACTTCGATTTTCAATTAATCCTACCTGAGGTAACTAAAAAAACCAAGTTATTTAAGTTTTTTTTAGTTGAGAATCAGTCAAGATTTCGTCAAATATTAGTGGAAATGACTCCGGCACTCCCACCAAAGCCTGTCAGACAGCCGTCCTCCATGCTAATGACTCACTCGCTTTCAACCAGTTTTATGCCAAGTGCCTTCTCCAGTTTCCTGGCGGTTTTGATATCCGGCAGGAGTTCGCCTCTCTCTATGTTGGAGAGCACATTCTTCCTTTCCAGGATCTTTTTTGCAAGGTCCTCCTGGGTCCAGGACAGCTTGGATCTTGCCTCCCGGATGAGCTCGGCATATTCCGGGACAATGTCAAGCTCTTCTATGTTTGCCCTTTTCCTCGGCGGGGGGCGGGATTTGGGCCGGGGTGTTGTCCTGGTGAAGGCAGGCTTTTTTTCGGGTATAGTCACTGTGATCTTATTCTGATCGTCATATTTCACCCTGTCATATCCATGTGAGGGGCTGACAGGTTCACCAAACTTTGCGCAGGAGTCGCAAACGTTCAGTATTGCGTGGTCAACTCGCACCTTGTTGGTTTTTGTGGTTTTCTTGCCACACATTTCACATTCCATTTTAATCCCAGAGAAAATGGAATCCGCCATTAATAAGTTTAAGTATCCACCCCACCTGGAGTCTTACCCTAACTATCTCCGCCAACATATTTTAACCAGCACGGGCTTATGTTGACGTGGCAGGCGAGATAAAGCTGGTTGGAAGCAGGCTCTCCCACATAAACAGGAATTACTTCACTGAGTCCGAGTACCCCGTCAGTGTTTACGGTGAGAAGGTCTCAAGGAAAAAGGGCAAGTACCTGAGGTATTGGGACCCCAAGAGAAGCAAGCTGGCGGCAGCACTTCAGCTAGGGCTTGAGCACTTCAATTTCAGCCACGACACGAATGTTCTCTATCTCGGTGCTTCAACAGGCACGACAGTCAGCCACGTTTCTGACCTGTGCTATGAAGGCAGGATATTCGCAGTCGAATCCTCTTATGAACCATTTGTCAAGCTAATCAAGCTGTCTGAGGGGAGGAAGAACATATACCCGATCCTCGAGGACGCCAACTATTTTGAAAAATATTCGTTTTTTCTCAGCAGGATAGACTTGATATACCAGGATATTTCCCAGAGAAACCAGGTCCAGATTTTCAACAGCAATGCTGCCGGATGCCCTTCGGCAAGAAGTGCCATCCTTATTCTGAAGATGAGGGCAATCTCTTCCCGCCTTTCCGAGAAGCAGATACTTAACAGGTCACTTGAAGAGATAGAAGGTTTCAGGGTAAAGGAAGTCATAAACCTGAAGCCGTTCCACAAGGCGCATTACTTGATATACATGGAACGCTGATTCCCTTTTTATAGCCAATAGACTCTATATTATTCTCTGTTGCAATAACGTTCCATGGATGCAAAGGAATTTTTTGGCAAATACGCTGAGCAATACGCGAAAAGTGACTCCCATGCCAGAGGATCAGACCTTGAGCTTCTTCTAAAACTCATCAGTCCGGAAATTGGCCATGCAGCCCTTGACCTTGCCACCGGGACGGGCTTTACGGCTGTCGCCCTGGCAAAGAGGGTAAAACATGTAGTGGCCCTTGACAAGACTGAGGAAATGCTGGAACAGGGGAAGATGTTTGCCGAAAAGGAGAATGTCGGGAACATTGAGTTTGTTGTCGGCGATGTTGAGCAGATCCCGTTTGAGGCTGGAAAATTTGACATTGTCACAGCAAGGAGGGCAACCCACCATTTCCCTGACAAAAAGAAATTTCTGGAGGAGGCCATGAGGGTGCTTAAGCCCGGAGGGATGCTCGGCATATCGGATATGGTTTCGCCCGAGGGTGATGAAGGCGACGGCTTCAACACACTTGAAAGGTTCAGGGACCATTCGCATGTCGGCGCGGAAACACTGTCTTCATTCAAGGCTCTCATAAAGGGAGCAGGGTTCAATGTTACCGAAGCAGTTGGCACAGAAGAAAGAGTTACATTCGAGAAATGGCTCTATCCTGTTCCAGTCGAGTCGGATGAGGGGAAGCAGTGCATTGAATTCCTGAAGTCATCCACACCAGAATTTAAGAAACTGATAGGATATATGGAAGAGGGCAATTCCTTCATAAAGAGGAGGGCAGTCATAGCAGCCCAGAAACCAATATAAGGTCAGGCGTTACTGCTCCCAAACTAAGAGTGATATACAGATGTCGTCCCCTAAAACAAATCCGCTTGAATTAAAATTCTTCAAGGAAAACGGTTTCATCAGGAAACAGTGCCGAAACTGCGGGTATTACTTCTGGACTGGAGACAAGGAAAGGAACACGTGCGGAGACCCTCCGTGCGACAGGTACACTTTCATAAACAACCCGCCTGTTGCAAAGAAATACTCCCTTGACGAGATGAGGGAAGAATTTATTGGGTTCTTCAGGGAAGGGCACAAATTCATACCGCCTTATCCTGTAGTCCCGAGATGGAGGGACGACGTCCTGCTGGTCAACGCGTCCATATATGATTTTCAGCCTCATGTGACATCCGGAGTTGTACCTCCGCCCGGAAATCCACTGGTGATGTCACAGCCAAGCATCAGGATGATCGACATAGACAACGTTGGCACAACCGGCAGGCATCTAACCACATTCGAAATGATGTGCCATGACTCTTTCAACAACCGGCAGCAAATATACTGGAAGGAGGAGACTGTTTCCTACTGCCATTCATTCCTGACCGGAACGCTGGGAATCGATGCTAAACTTGTCACATACAAGGAAAAGCCATGGTCAGGAGGAGGCAATGGCGGCAATGCCTTTGAAGTTCTGGTGGAGGGCCTTGAAGTCGCAACACTTGTTTTCATGGACATGAAGGAGGACCCCGATGGCGATACGGAGATTGATGGCCTCAATTACTCCCCCATGGAGATGAAAGTAGTCGACACAGGATATGGTCTGGAAAGGCTAACATGGCTCTCCCAGGGTACCCCTACGGTGTATGAGGCAATATATCCGGGAGTGCTGGATTATGTCATAAATAACTCTGACGCAAACCTGATGGATCGGAGAATCATGGAACTTGCAGTCCAGAATTTTGCCAGGCATGAGGGGAAAACTGAGAATGAAATCATAAAGCTGACACTGCCGGAAATATCCAAAATCTCCGGGAACATCACCGAAGAGGAGTTCATAAGGGAATTCCACACTCTCAAATCTGCCTTTATAATTGCTGACCATGCCAGAACACTCCTGCTCCTGTTTTCAGACTATGTAATACCGTCGAACATAAAGGCAGGCTACCTGGTGAGAATGCTAATCAGGCGTGCACTGAGGAATATCGAGCTCATTCATTTCAAGGGAACCATCAGGGAACTCATAGAAATGCATTGGGAAAGCCTCAGAAATATAATAAAGAATTATCCCGCCGACTTTGCTGACCTGATGCTCAAAGAGGAATCCAGGAAATACAGCGAAACACTGGAGAAGGGGAGGGGGACTGTAGAGAGGATACTCGCAAAGCAGAAGACGATCAGTGTCAGTGAGCTCCTGAAGCTCTATGATTCATCAGGCCTCCACCCCGACTTCGTTGCTTCCATAGTTAAGGAGAAGACCGGAAATGACCTGGATATCCCGGAAGACTTCCACAAGGAGGTCATGGCACTCCACGAGGAATCCGGACCCAAGAAGAAACGGGAACACAGATTCCCGGAAATCAAGACGAGGCCGCTTTATTACGATGACGTCAAGATATCGGAATTCAATGCGATTGTTATGGATTCCGGAAAAGGCTATGTTATACTGAACCAGACAGCGTTCTACCCTGAGGGCGGGGGGCAGCCGACGGACCTCGGGCATTTCATCTACCGGGGGAAAAAGGTAGAAGTCAAAAAGGTCGAGAGGTTCGGCGACACAATAGTCCACTGGATTGATGGCGAAATGGAGAAGGGATCCAGGATAATGGGCTACATAGACACATTCAGGAGGCACAGGCTCATGGCCCACCATTCCGCCACGCACCTTATACTGGGAGTCATGAAGGAAATTCTTGGCCCGCACGTATGGCAATTCGGAGTGCAGAAAGGGGTAGAGACTTCAAGAATTGACATCACACACTACCGGAAGATAACTGAAGACGAGGCAAGGAAAATAGAACAGAGGTGCCTTGATTACATAAGGGAAGGCAGGCCAATTCGCGTCAAGAACATTGACTGGAACAAGGCCATAGACAAATACGGGTTCACGGTTTTTCAGGGAGGCGTGCCACTGGCACCCAAGCTCAGAATAGTCGAGATCGAGGGGGTTGACGTTGAAGGGTGCGGAGGCACACATATGGGCAATACTTCAGAGCTCGGATTTGTCAAGATAATAGGCGCGGACAGCATACAGGAAGGGATACAGAGAATCACTTTTGTTGCTGGAGACGCGGCCCTCTCGTACGTCCAGGACATGTATTCCTCGTCAAGGGCTGTTCAGGGCACTCTCGCGGTTGAAACTTCTGAAGTTCCCGGGAGAGTAAGGTCGATAATAAAGGAGAATATAGAGCTCAAGAAAGAAAAGGAAGCTATGCTCAAGAAAGCTGTAAATTCAGTCATAGACGGTGCCTCCATAACAACTTACCCATGGGGGAAGGCGGCTGTGGCAAAGGCGAGCCTTGACAATGAAGGCCTGAAGCTTCTGTCGAAAGCACTGTTCTCCAATCCCTATGAAATATCTGTCGTTGTGAACGAGTTGCCGTCCGGCGAGTTCTCATACATAGCTGTGAGCAAAGGCAAGATTGACGGAAGAAAGCTGATCCGGGAAATATTGGGGGACAAAGCTGACGTAGGCGGGACTGCCAACTATGCCAGCGCAATTTCATCTAAGATGGCCAATGAAAACTTAATAAAGGAGGTTTTTGATAAGCTCTAACCCGGATTCCTAATGATTTCTGACAGGGAGAGAGCACAGATCGAAAAAACTGTAGCAAAGTATTACGAATACAGTAAGGCATCCGCCGATGGAAACTCGGTCACTTTCACAGTTGACAGTCTGGAGAGTTATCTCGAGGACAATTTCAACAAACTCGTGGACGACCTGGCATCAATTGATTTCGTATGTTTTACATCCTCCTTCGGGAGAAACCAGATCACTGTTATCAGAAGCCTTGGTACTAAGAACCAGAATTACCTGCTCAGGATCATACTTCTCCTCGCCTCCCTAGGAAGTGTTGTATATGTCGGATACACCTATGTCAAGGGCTACACTGGCTCAAGTTCTGTCCCATACATTCTTGCAAACTCACTCCTGAACTTCACAATTCCGCTGTTTCTGATTTTTCTTTCAAGGGAACTCACCAAATTCTTTGTCATGGCCAAGAACGGCATGAGTTATTCGCTTCCGGTCTTTGTACCTGACCCACTGGGGCTTGGCACAATGGGCTTCATTAACACTCCAAGGCAGGCCTTCAAGAGCAGGCATGCGATGATCGAGACCGGAGCCGCCTCGCTCATTGCAGGCTTTGCCTCCTCGATAGTCTTGATCTTCATCGGCAATTTCAACGCGATTTTGAATCCTCCCGCAAGCCCAAACATAAATTCCCCGGTCGAGCTGCTCAGTTCGCCCCTGATTTTCCAGCTCCTTTTCAACAGGGTAATGCCTTCCCTCGGAATTCTTGACCCCATAGCGTTCGCGGGATGGATAGGCATTGTCGTCAACTCTTTCAATGCGTTTCCCGCAGGCTATCTTGACGGCGGCCTAATATCAACTGCGCTTTTCGGCAACAGGTCCGTTTACCTTTCCTACGCCTCCATAATCGCAATAATCGGCCTGGGAATCATCTACCCGCCGTGGGTCCTTCTTGCAGTTTTTGTGGTTCTCTTGGGAATGAAGGGCCCGGAACCTTTGAACAACATATCAAAGGTCATGGCACCGGGAAAGGTTCTTGCGGTCATTGCATTTGCCATACTGATACTGGGGATGGTTCCGTTTCCCTACCACATAGTGAACAGCGATTTCACTGTGCAGATCGAGAATCCGGATTCCGTAATAGTAAACGGCTCCCACCAGAACGCCACCCTTGCCGTCCACATCATAAACAGCGGGCAGTCGTCAATTGTCCCGGCCTTTTCGGTGAGCCCTACAACCCAGTTCCGTGTGCAGGGTCCCAGCAAGACTATCGCCAAAGGGGATAATGCCACGTACACACTGACTCTGCCGTTTTACAACGTCAATAAAACCGGGATCTACAATTATACCCTGACAACGTTTTCGGGGGAGATCAGTAAATCGCTTCCCATAAAAGTGATGCTGGTGGACCTTTCGAACACCCTCACAATAAACAACCAGAATCCGATGTATGCTTCCATTCAGGCCAACAAATCCTTCAATTTCACGGAATTCAACACAGGCCTTTCCACCCTGTACCTAAACGTTGCATCATTTGCCGATCCGGGGGTGGAGTACAGCCTGACAGGATCTAACCTCACTCTGCCTCTTGGGCAGTCCCACCAGGCAGCTTTTCCGCTGTCAGTCAACCCGGGGAAGAGCATCGTCCTGACCCTGACTCCCATCTCCGGCCAGGGAAACATCACCGTCATCACATACGACAGGAACTATTCGGCCGCCATAGCGGTAATGCATGTGACCAGTGCGTCAGCCGGCTCGAAACTGGCACAAAGCCTGAACCTGCAACCTGAAAGGTTAATCAACTACAGCGGCCTTACGAGACTGTCTTGAAACTAGGCTTTTTCGCAAATCCACTTGCCGGATACGGAATAGTAACAAATTCCAAGGGCTCAGATGGACTCATACTCAAGTCATACGATGATTCCAAATCCGCCGCTCGGGCTCTGAAATTCCTTTCGGGCATCAAAAACGAAAAGATCGAGTTCTATGTGCCATCCGGGATTATGGGCTCTGACCTGCTGGAAAAAGCGGGCATAACTTCCTACACGGTCATTTATGATCCTAGTCCGATGACCACTGCTGAAGACACTAAAAATTTTGTCGAGGAACTCAACAAGACAGATGTGGAATTGCTCGCCTTTGTCGGAGGGGATGGCACTGCGAGGGATGTCATCTCCGTTGCGAGGGAAGGCCTTGCGGTTGTTGGCGTTCCTGCAGGGATGAAAATGTACAGCTCAGTATTTGCCATAAGCATAAGGTCCGCAGCATTCCTTGTCAGGGAGCTTGTTTCGGCCGGAACGTGGGAAACTGTCAGGAGCGAAGTTGTTGACATAGACGAGGAAAAGTTCAGGAAGGGCGAGCTGGACGTATCATTCTTTGGCGAAATGACTGTGCCGGTCACCCCTCTTGTGGTATCCCAGTCAAAGGCTGAATATTCCGACGTGGATGTAACCGGGGTAGCAGAATACATCTGGGAGAGGATTAAAGAAGGGGTGGCTTACATAATCGGTCCGGGCTCTACCTGCAAGAGCATCCTCCCTGAAGGCGCAGAAAAAACCAATGTTCTGGGCTTTGACATCATGCTGGGCAGATCGCTGGTTGTGAGAGATGCGGATGAGGAGACCATTTACAGTTATGCTGCCCGCATGCCCTCTGTACTAATAATTTCCCCCATAGGTGGCCAGAATTTTCTCCTTGGAAGGGGGAACAGGCAGGTATCACCCAGGACGGTAGAGAAAATTGGGTGGAGCAATATCTGGGTCATTGCATCACAGGAAAAACTCAGGGCAATGGCAAATCTATATGTAGACATTGACAATTCTCCTGATATAAATGTACCGGACTTCGTAAAGGTGCTTTATGGTTATGGACGATACAGGATGGTTCCAGTCAAACGCTGATACAAGATGAACATAGGATTTTTCACCGAGACATATTACCCGACCCCGGACGGGGTTTCACATTATCTGAGGGACATAAAGAAAGAGCTGGAGGATATGGGGCACGAGGTCTTTGTTTTCACACTCTCGGGCGATGCCAGCGAAAAGAATGTCTTCAAGCCTTACACCATTCCACTTTTCGTATATAAGCAGTACAGGATGCCGGTCGGAATTTTTCCCTTCAACCTTTACAGGAAAATGCTCAAGACAAAGCTGGATGTTGTAAATATACACAGCTCCTTCTTCATGGGGACTTTAGGATACAGGATCGCACGGGCAAAGAACATACCTATTCTTGCCACATTCCACACCGATTTCTCAAGGATGAAGGAATCGATAAGCATTCCAATGAAAAATATCCTTTTCTGGATATCCTGGAGGTACAACCTCTTCCTGTACAGGCGGTGCAATGCTGTACTCTGCCCAAGCACCTCCACCGTGGAAATAATGAAAAAGAACAATATGCACCGGGTGGAAGAGCTTGCCCTGTTCGTGGACAACAGCAAGTATGCTGTGGTCCCGCCTCAATCCGGCACCAAGATAGTGCAGTATATCGGGAGGCTCACCAAGGACAAGGGCATTGAGAAAATTGTCCAGCTGGCTGAAAAGATGAAAAATGACGAAAACGTTCAATTTTCAATCTCCGGCGTTGGCCCCGAGGAGATCAACATAAGAAAGATGGTGGTTTCACTCGGGCTCTCCGGAAAAGTTGCGCTGAACGGATACGTTGATGAGCAAATGAAGCTTGAATCCCTCAGGAATTCAAGCATATTCATCCACCCCTCCGAGTCTGACACATTTGGGCTCGCAGTCCTTGAGGCTCTTTCATCAGGCCGCCCAGCCCTTGTTTCGAAGAATTTTCCCCTTCTGACATACTGTGGCGGAGATTGCGGCATGATCCCGGTAGACTTCGGCAACCCCGAGGAAACGGCATCAACTCTCAGGAGGCTGCTGGAGGATGAGCAGTACTACAGGGAATTGTCAGAAAAGGCAGCAGCATTTGCGAGAACAAAATTCAGCCCCAGGAAGCATGCAGAGAAACTGATCGAGGTCTACGAATCCTGCAATGCCTGATCATTGAAGGCAAAGCCTATTATAAAGAGGATAATATGCAGTCAACTCTGATGGAGGAAAACCATAAGTCCCGAACATTCGGGGAGCTTTCGCGGTTCATTTACAGATCGCCGCACTGGCGGAACCTGACCATACCAATATTAGCCATATTCATAATCGACTACTTCCTCCTCAGGGACGCCTTCGTGGTTGGAGTTGGAATCGCGGGCTCCTTTCTTCTCGTTCTGCTATTTGACTGGGTCTTTGTCAAGACGGCAAGATTTGTATTTCCATTCAGGAGGATATTTTTCCTCAATTTCCTCTCCCTAATCATATGGTCGGTTTTCTTCTGGATAATCTATTTCATAAGATTCACTTCCATTGAGAATCTCCTGATGATATCACTCTCATCAGTTTCCCTGGTAAGGGTGATAATCCTCTACGGGTATTATTCTGAGAACAGTTCAAGGACAATATTCCCGTCACTCAACTTCACGTACGCAGGAATAATTGCATTCTTCCTGGTCTACGGCAATCCGTACACCATTCTCCCGTTCCTGCTGTCTTCCCTCGTATATGTCACTGCAGGCGCAATATTCGTAAAGAGGTCGACTAGAAAGTTCATAGATGAATTCGGGGAAAGCCCCACGGAAATGATCAAGTTCTTCCTGAATTACAAGTCAGTTGAAAACTCAGAGAGGATTGGCCAAAAATTCTTTGAAAAGATATACAGGCACAGCAGGAAGGTCCCCGTGAAAATGATGGACGTAGTTTCAAGTGGCGGGAAAAGGAAGGCCCTGATGGTGTTTCCGTACATACATCCGGGCCCCTTTGGAAGGATAGGTTCCAGCGATCTTCCTGAGCGCCTCAGGACGAGGCTACCAGAAGTAGGCGCAGATCTGATGGTGTTTCACACAACCACAACCAACAGCAACAACTGCAGGGGCGACCAGGATATCGACTCCATAGCTGAAGGGATAAGGAAGGGCATGGGCAAGCTCACTTATTCCGACACAATGTCAAGGTTCAAGAAGATCACGGTCGGGAAGTACGTTGTCGGAATGCAGAAAATAGGTGAATTCGGCTTCAGTGCCCTTATTCCCGAGAAGACTCCATTTGACGACGTGTCGCTCTCAGAGGGCCTCAAGGTCATAGACTCGCTTACAAAGAGCACCCTGAAGGACCTTGTTCTCATAGATGCACAGAACCACTTCACCGACGGTGTGAGAGAGCTGGGTGAGTGCACAACTTTTATACCGGCATTTGAAAGGGAATTTTCCAGAATGCAGTCAAGATTCCCTGCGAGAATGGGCTATGCAAGGGTAACCCCGAAAATGGAGGGCCTTGCAACAATGGGTGTGCAGGTAATGGTGCTGAATGCGGGTGACACGTACCAGGCTATAGCACTCACCGACTCGAATAACGTTACAACTGAGGTCATAGAGAAAGCCAGGGAGAAAACGTCATCGATGGTGAATGGCCTGGAAATATACACAACCGATAACCATGTAGTCAACGCCGGCTCACTCGATATGAATCCCCTTGGTGCCAGATGCGACGTTGATGAACTTACGAACCAGATCGCGGTAGCGGTGGAGAAGGCAAAGGCTGATGTTGAGGACGTGAGAATAGGCATTGCATCGGAAACGGTAAAGGTCAACATGGGAGACGAGAACACTTTTCAGAACCTGATAGATCTTGTCTTCTCATCCCTGAAAACTGCCAAGTATACAATAATGGTTGCGATTCCAGCGTCTATCGCACTTTCAATTTTCATCTTCGACCTGTTCCTGTCAATACTCTAGGAAATCACCCTGGGTATGTGCTGGCTCTGCGACATAAGGTCCGCCATGACCACTGATGTAAGGGTCTGGACAACAGGGACTGCCCTCAGTGCAATGCACGGGTCGTGCCTGCCCACTATTCTCAGCGAATCCTCCTTCCAGGTCTCAAGGTTTACAGTTTTCTGCTCTTTCCTTATTGAGGAAGTCGGCTTCATAACAACGCGGAAGACTATGGGCATCCCGTTTGATATCCCACCTAATATGCCTCCGTTGTGGTTTGATTTCGTGGCAATCCTGCCGTCTTCAAGAAAATAAATGTCATTGGCCTCGCTTCCCTTCAGGCCGGCAAATGAGAATCCTGACCCAAATTCTATCCCCTTAAGCCCCGGGATCGAGAACATCATTCTCGACAAGGTGCTCTCAACAGAATCAAAAAATGGCTCACCTATCCCCTTTGGGGGGTTCCTGACAATTGTCCTTATGCTGCCTCCTATGCTGTCACCGTCCTTCATAAGTGCTTTTATTAAGGAATCGGCTCTCGCATCGGACTCCGGGTCAGGCATCCTGGTCTTGAACCCGTAAGCAGTATCGGGGAGGAGTTCATCGTCCCGGACGCTGGCAGAGACATCTGCGATCCGGTCTATGTAAGAGACTACAGAAACATGGTACTTCTGCAGCAGTTGAGCTGCAACTGCACCGGCTGCAACAGCCGGGGCTGTCATTCTGCCTGAAAGGAAACCTCCTCCCCTGTAGTTCCTGTGCTCACCATACTTGTAAAACAGCGTGAGATCGCCATGGCCCGGCCTCGGCTTTTTTTTCAGCTCTTCATAATGTGCCGAAATCTTATCCTGGTTCCTTATGAGGATGGTGAGCGGGCTCCCATCAGTAAATCCATCGGTGGTGCCGGCCACAATTTCGGCCACATCGTTCTCCTTTCTCTGCGTGGTCACTTCGCTCTGTGCGGGCCGTCTCCTGTTGAGCCACTCCTGCATGTTTTCCTGGTCTATCTTAAGGCCCGCGGGGAGCCCTTCGAGGTTGCACCCCACAAGATCACCATGCGAGCTTCCGAATATTGTAAGTTTGATGGCCTTTCCGGCGACAAATGCCACGAAAGGAGATAACTAATCGAATAAAATATTATATGCTCAACCGGGTTGGTAGTGTCAAGGCTACAGGCTTGACAGGCAAGTCAAAATGACTGCATTGTCAGACAAGTCTGCAGTCGGCAAATGACGTTTATGTAGGTGTTAGGGTATGACCATCTGTATTTCGTATGACATATAATTGTGATGAAAAAAAATTTTAAATACACCCTATAACATTCATGGACATGGAACTAGTGGCAGACGGCAACGTCATAAGATCGTTAAACAGAAGTGAACTTAGGAGAAAAGTTCTCTTCTATCTGCTTTCGATCTATCCGTACCGTTCATACTTATCAGAAATTTCGAGAGCTATAAAGTCTGATCCTTCAAACGTGAAAGGATGCCTTGAGGGGCTTGGCGTCAGGTACACAGGCGAGGAGTCTCTTGTCGGGCTCGGCCTGGTGAATGTAGAACAGACGAAGAATGGATTCAAGTACTTCAAGGTGAACATGGATTACATTGAGGATGTAAAGGCACTCAAGAACATGTTCAACCAGAGAAAAGTTTTCGCTGTTGAGATCGGATAGTTATAGTTCACAACAGCCACTTTTCCATTTTGATTTTATTAACCCTTAAAAACCCTTAGATTTCTTGACTAACACAATAATAGGAAAGGCTTATTTATTAAATTTAGATGAAGTATCGTGCAAGAAGAAATGGAAGATGTAGAACAGTGGGTATCCAAGCTCAACGTTGAGAGCACAAAGGATGTCCAGATACCCAAAGTTCTCTTCGATCAAGTGATAGGGCAGGATGAAGCGGGGCAAGTGGTTAAGAAGGCAGCCCTGCAGAAAAGGCACGTCCTGCTTATCGGTGACCCGGGAACGGGAAAATCCATGCTGGCTCAATCTATGGTAGATTTTCTGCCAAAGGAAGAGCTCGAAGATATTATGATCCTTCCAAACCCGGAGGACAACAACAGGCCCAAGGTTAAGACACTCCCGGCCGGAAAGGGAAAGGAAATTGTAAGACAGTATCAGATTAAGGCAGAAAGGGAGAAGAAGGACAGGTCAAGAGGCGTGATGTTCATAATTTTCTCAGTCATATTCCTAGGTATAATTGCTGCTGTAGTTCTTGGCCAGTGGACAGTCATATTTTTCGCAATAATGGCTGCAGCCTTCATTTACATGGCCCTTGCTTTCAACCCTGCAATGAGGAGTGAACGCGCGTTGATTCCCAAATTGCTCGTTTCACACACTGGCAGCGACAAGCCACCATTCATTGATTCTACAGGAGCCCACTCAGGAGCGCTTCTGGGTGATGTCAGACACGATCCGTTCCAGTCTGGAGGGCTGGAGACTCCGTCACACGACAGAGTAGAGGCAGGTAACATCCACAAGGCACACAAGGGCGTCCTTTTCGTGGACGAGATGAACCTGCTCAGGCCCGAAAGCCAGCAGGCACTTCTGACTGCAATGCAGGAGAAGAAATTCCCAATATCAGGACAGAGTGAGAGAAGCGCAGGCGCAATGGTTCAGACAGAGCCTGTCCCTTGCGATTTTGTCCTCGTAGCCGCAGGAAACCTGGATGCAGTTCAGGGAATACACCCGGCACTGAGGTCGAGGATCCGCGGGTATGGATACGAAGTGTATGTAAACAACACGATGGACGACAACCAGGAAAACAGGACAAAACTGGTCCAGTTCATAGCCCAGGAAGTCTCAAAGGACAAGAAAATACCGCACTTTGACGCCTCTGCTGTTATAGAGATAATAAAAGAGGCCCAGAAGAGATCAGGGAGAAGGGGTAAACTTACACTTAGGCTAAGGGAACTAGGTGGCCTTATAAGGGTAGCCGGAGACATAGCAATATCCGAGAGTGCTTCAATCGTAAACGCAAAGCACGTGATAAGGGCTCGCTCACTCAGCAAGCCACTTGAGCAGCAGGTCGCTGACAAGGCAATAGAGATAAAGAAAGTCTACAAGACATTCCTGAGCGAAGGTGAGGCAGTCGGTACCGTGAATGGTCTTGCGGTCATGGGCGGAAGCTCAGGAATGGCGGAATACACCGGTATCGTAATGCCAATAGTGGCAGAGGTCACTCCAGCCCAGCACAAAGGGAACGGAACAGTCATAGCCACCGGAAAGCTTGGAGATATCGCCAAGGAAGCTGTCCAGAATGTTTCAGCAGTTTTCAAGAAAATGAGTGGCAAGGACATATCGGACGTTGACATCCACATCCAGTTCGTAGGCACCTATGAAGGGGTGGAGGGAGATTCGGCAAGCATTTCCATAGCTACAGCCGTGATATCTGCAATGGAAGACATCCCGATAGACCAGGAAGTAGCCATGACAGGATCACTGAGCGTGAGAGGAAACGTTCTCCCTGTAGGCGGAGTAAGCGCGAAGATAGAGGCTGCAATTGACTCTGGCCTGAAGAGGGTAATAGTTCCTGCTGCAAACATGGGTGACATAGTTCTTGATCAGGAGCACGTCGGCAAGATAGAAATAATTCCTGCCGCAAACATCCAGGACGTTCTCGAGAACTCGCTGGTCCCATCTCCGGAGAGGCAGAAGTTCTTCGGACGGATAGCGGAATTCCTGAACGCAAAGAAGTTCAGCCCACCAAAGGGAAGGGCAGGAACAAACGTTGCCTGAGATTGAATACCTGAAATCTGAAGAATATTTATCAACCGAAAGGGTCCGGGAGTTTCTCAGGACCACCAACAAATTTTTTGCACTTCTCGACAGGGAGTCTCTCATATCTGAAGTCCAATTAATGGCTGCCTGGGAACATGTGAAGAGGAATCATGGAAACAAGGTCCGTGATGACGCCACACTACTGATGCTTTATCTAAGCGGAAGCTCGCAGATATCCAACGCATATGAAGCAGTAGGCATTAAGCCTGAAACAAGGAGAATAGTGGCATTTTACGAAGACCCGGAGGATCTGGGGGAATTCCTGAAAGAATTTCCTGCTGTTGGGGTTGAAGAACCTGCAGGACACCTTCCTAAAGACTGCCCGGATAGGGATAGCCTTGTTTTTGGAAAGATTTCACGGGTAGAATTGGATCTCTCATAATAGAAAAAAGGAGACCAATTATTCTAATACCAAACGAGATAAGAATGGACACGTTTCACCGATTACTGCATTCAAAGAAATTGAATTATTTGTTCATATTTAACAAATTTTTGATATGAAGTATATAAAAGGTTATTACAATTTGAAACAGAGCATCATACATATTTAACTATTTTGCTGAAAAAAGAGGCATAACTTTTATATACGTTAGTTAGTAATACGTACAAGAAGAGGATAATAATGAAACTCTCCATGAGAAATGTAAGATACCTTCAGACCAAGAGGGAAAAAGCCGATAAAGGCAGTATAAGAGAGGTAGGTTACTATTTCACTAAGGATAATCTCCAGGTGAACGAGATAACCAGAAGGGGAAGGGGAATCATAGTGGAATCTTTGTCATACGTGGGAGAGGAATCCTACACAATGTTCAAAGCTATATGCACAAAATTTTTCGAGAAATTCTCGTTCCCCGAGAAAATCGTAAAACACCACGAAGGGGGTCAGGTGTTCTATTCCATGCTCTACGGGAAGGAGAACCTGGTAAACTCTGAAATAAGCGACATAATGGAAAGGAGCGAAAAGTCCGAAATAGTGAATGTGGAAAATTTCTACAAGGACGTAGTGAAGGGGTGAGATGAATGGACAACTCAATATCATTTGCCAAAAGGTTTAACCAGTTCAAGATCTCGATTATGCGAAGGAATGTATCAGATAGGATATTCCTTCAGTATTACGATGAGCTCAACAGGTTCCTGAACCTGCCAAAGGAGCTTCAGATCAAGAGCCTTGAGGTCTACCAGAATGTTACGAAGAAGGACCTTATGAGGGGGAAAGATTTCAGGTACACAGTTGCCGCCTGCATAATAACTGCAGCCAGGGAGCTTAACACATACGTCGCGCCAAACTCATTTTATGGAAAGTCGAAGAGCAAGAGATTCCCGGACCAGCTTGATCCGGTCCTGGTCATGAGGACATACAAGAAGATACTTGACCTGGAGCCCAAGTACAAGAGAAGCATGCCAGACCATAATGCTGTTATAGCATCACTTGGGAAGAAACTCATGCTCAGTGAGGGAACCGTCCAGATGGCAAAGGACACCTGCTCTGACTTCTCAGAATCATTGAAGAAGAGATCAAAGACATTCAAGCCTTCGGCCATAGCCGCAGCCAGCCTTTACATCTCCTGCCAGAGAAGGGGCGAACTCAGGACACAGGGAGAAATCTCAAAGTTCGCCGGTGTTTCTGAAGTCACAATCAGGAATGTCCTGAGAGACCTCAATAACCAAATACAATAGACAGATGAAGGGCAAGATGACTTCATCTTTCCTAGCTTTTTTCGGCCATGTCAACATAGATATTTCTATACGCGTACCCATGCTCCCGAGGGTAGGCTCCGTGAACGCAACAGGCGTTACAGAGAATTTTGGCGGAACCGCCGGAAATTTCGCTATGGTCGCAAAGAAGCTTGGCCTTGATTTTGATCTCTACTCTGCCGTCTCGCCAAAGACTCATTCTGATTACCTTCAGTACCTTTCGGAAATGGGCCTTGACCTAAGCCATGTAGATCTGCTGAGGGAGAGCTATGGCCCAGTATGTTACATTTCATCGGACGGCAATGACCAGGTTGCCTATGTTTACCAGGGGCCAATGGACACCTGGGATCCTTCTCAGAATTTCCCTTCAAAGTCCTCATACCAATGGGTGCATTTCTCGACAGGCCTGCCCGGGCAGTACTCAAAATTGTTCGAGCGAATCGTGGGCAGCAAGGTTGCCTTCGATCCAGGCCAGGAGATCCACTACCGATATGACAAAGACATAACGCTGAAGTTCATAGAACGGGCTGACATGTTCATCGGCAACGAGGCAGAATACAGAAAGGTGCAGGAACTGAGCGGGTTGAGCCACGGAGAGATAATCAACCGCATTGGAACCGTGATCATAACCAGGGGCCAGAATGGCGTAACTGCCTTCCATGATGGACAAACATACAATTACAGCATAATGCAGGCCAAAAAAGTGCACGATACCATTGGGGCAGGAGACTCTTTCAGGGCAGGCTTCTATTTTGCCTTGTGGAAAGGGATGGGCATCAAGGATTCCGTTGCCATGGGAATAATTGCATCATCGAAGGCCATAGAGCTCCCCCTCACACAATTCGGCCTGAATGGTGAGGAAATCATGGATCTGTTCAAATCAAACAGAGATGAAATCATCCAAAAATGAAATTATAATACGTGTTCCCGATCCAACTCAATGACTTCCTATGCTTTCGAAGGAAGAAAACCGGTTATAGACCGGACTGCCTATATTTTTCCCAGCGCAACCGTGATTGGCGATGTGGTTATCGGAGAGCACACATGGATTGGGCCCGGTGCCGTGTTGCGCGGTGACTATGGGAGGATAGAGGTAGGCGGATACACTGCAATAGAAGACAATTGTGTCGTGCATGCACGTCCCGGTGAGACCACCAGAATAGGCAGCCATGTTACTATGGGCCATAATGCGGTCGTGCACACTTCCACCATAAAGGACTGGGCCGTCATAGGGATGGGATCTGTCGTATCCGATTTCGCTGTTCTGGGCGAATGGTCTGCAGTGGGGGAAGGTGCTGTTGTGAAGAATAATGATGACATACCGGACCGGAAGATTGCAGTCGGAATTCCCGCCAAGGTGGTTGCTGATGTCAATGAAAAGTACATTGAACTCTGGAAATCCTACAAAGAAAGGTACAATGCGTTTTGCAAGAGTTACAGGGAAAGTCTAGAAATTTCAGGCTGAATCGGAAAGGTTTTTTATCGCCAGTAGGGTTCATGGATTGATATGATTAAGGGATTTGAAATAAGGGACGTGAAGGTCAGGAAGGTTCTGGATTCTAGGGGCAGGTATACGATTGAGGCAGAGATCTTTCTGGACGGTGCCAGTGGAAGATGTTCAGCACCATCGGGGGCGAGCACGGGTGCAACCGAGGTTATCGCTTTCTCAAACAAGGGAATCGACTCATCCATTGAATTCTTCAACTCGAGCGTCAAATCCTCACTGATCGGCAGAAACTCTTTTGACCAGGTCGGTTTCGACAGGTTGCTCATGGATTTGGACGGTACCTATAATTTTGGCCTCCTGGGCGGAAACATGGCAACAGCCCTGTCGGTCGCCAATGCAAAGGCATGCGCCTCCAAACTTGGCATTCCTCTTTATTCCCTGGTAGGTGGCAGCTTTGTGAAAAAGATTCCGTTCCCTCTCGGAAACGTGATTGGCGGCGGAAAACACTCCACAAACGGGACAACTATCCAGGAGTTTCACGTAGCCGCACGCGGTGACACTTTCCTGAAGTCAATCTATGTGAACTCCCTTGTGCACAGGAAGATTGGGGAGATGCTATCTGCCAAGCTTCCGAATGTGAGCATTGGCGTGGGTGATGAAAGGGCATGGACAGCAAGCATCTCGGATGAAGAGGCAATCGACATACTCAAGGCTGCAACATCAGAGACCGCAGAAGAGACGGGGGTCAAGATAGACCTGGGAATGGACCTTGCTGCAACCTCTTTCTACGAAAAAGGCAAATACGTATACAGGGACTCCAAGAAGTCTGAAGATGAACAGATCGACTACGTAAAGTCACTGGTCAACGAGCACGGATTCGCCCTAGTCGAGGATCCGCTCTATGAGGATGCATTTGAAGGCTTTGCCGAAATTACAAAGGCTGTTGGCGGCAAGTGCCTCATCGTCGGCGACGACCTTTACACCACAAATTCCAAGAGAATCGAGAGAGGAATCGAAGAAAAATCAACAAATGCCATACTGGTGAAGGTCAACCAGATCGGCACACTCACGGCAACATATGAGGCGGTTGACCTTGCCACTAGGGCCGGGATGCAGAATGTCGTCTCACACAGGAGCGGTGAAACCACGGACGATTTTATCGCCCATCTTGCAGTTGCATTCTCCTCCTCTTACATAAAATCAGGTGTTCTTGGAGGGGAAAGGCTTTCAAAACTTAACGAGCTGGTGAGAATAGAAGAGGAGCTCAAAATCTGAACATGCTGAATATTGTTGGCCTGGGGCTCAGGGGAGCAAGGAGCATCACGCTTGAGTCCCTTGAAGTCTTGAAATCCTGTGACATCGTATATTTTGAGACCTACACTTCAATCTCCCCGGAGTCTACGATAAAGGACATAGCTGAACTTTCGGGCAAAGAGATCCTGCAGGCCGACAGGCAGTTCGTAGAATCCGAAAAGGAACTTATAAGCCAATCCTCAAAGTCGGACGTATGCTTGCTTGTTACCGGAGATCCGCTCACTGCGACAACCCATAACCAGCTCAGGTATGATGCATTAAGGGAAGGCGTCAAGGTCAATATATACGAGAACTCCTCTGTCCTCAGCGTAATTCCAGGAACTCTTGGCCTGATGCATTACAGGTTCGGCCCTCCGGTTTCAATACCATTCGTCAGCATGAATTTCTTTCCGACCAGTGTTTATGACAAGATAGAAAAGAACGTGGAAATGGATCTCCACACCCTCCTGCTTCTTGATCTCAAGGACGGCAAGACAATGCCAGTCCAGGAGGCAATCAGGGTACTGGAAGAGCTTGAAAGAAAGCGGAAAAAAGGCATACTCGAGCCTGAGAGGGATATCTGTGTTGCAATAGCAGTTTCTCAACCCGGGGAGAGGATTCTTTTTGGCACTTTGGGCTCAATCAAAAAAAGTGGAGTGGAGGGAAATCCCGCAGCACTGGTGATACCGTCAAGATTGAACGATTCTGAGGAAACTTTTCTTAACCAGTTTGCCGAGAGACTATAGTTTGAGGAAATCAGAAACAACTATCCTTACCACCTCAGGGGGTACAGAGAGCCTTTCTGCCACTTCCTCCTCATCCAGTGTTTCCAGAAAGTTGGACACGACCGCCCTTAGAAGGTTATCACTCGCTTCCCTGGCTATCTTGCTGTTGATGTTCATTATAATCGAGTCCTTCTTTGACAGCAGCCCTGCCCTTTCCCTCATCATTTCATCAAGTTTCCGGTTAACGTTCCGCAGTTCTTCTACCAGTTCCTTTACACTGGCGTTCTCGTCCTTCCCGTCTTCTTCTGGCACTCCCTCCAGGTCATATTTCTTGACCTCGAAGAAACTCCTTGAATAATCTATTATGATCGAGGAAAAATTGGTTGGCCTGTATATTTTCCGTGGAGCTCCGCTGCTGCTGGGCATAAGGCCGGCCGGGCTTATCAGCCTGGCCCTTTCAAGCATTTCGAGCTGCTTGTTAATGGCCTGCTGGGATACGCCTATCCACCTGCTTATTTCCAGGGCGTATGACTCCTCCAGGGTCAACCTTTTCAGGATCTCTCTCCTTGTGCTGTTTTCAAGGGCACTCAGGAACAGATCCAGATCGTCCTTAGCCATTTTCCCTCTTCACTCTATGCGGATTGTCTTTCCGCCTGATTCCTTGGTGGTTTTCTCAAGGGAAACATCCAGGATGCCATTGACAAATCTGGCCTTGGCGGATTCCGGCTTGACTTCGTAGTCAAGATCTATGCTCTTGTAATACTTTCTTGTGCCCTCTTTGACACTCACAGTAATGTTTGTGGATGAGACATTCAGGTCTATGTTCTCCTTGGATATTCCAGGCAGTTCGTATGTAAAGTAGGCTTTCTCCTTATCCTCTGTAATGTCCGTGATAGGTTCGCGTACGTCCTTTGCAGCCATACTGGCCTTTTCCCTCTTCATGCCGGGCATGTTTCCAAATTCCTGGAAATACGGCTTCCCTTCAGGGCCCACCTTGTACGTGAAACCGTACACATATGGCTCCTGGGTTGCAAAATTCGGGTCGTGCAGCATCCTGTCCCAGATCCTCTTCATCCTTTCATTCATCTTCCTGAAGTCAAATCCGAACTCGCTGAACATATCTTCGAAGAAATCTTCATCCCACTCATCGTAGTCTCTTTTAGTCATATTTCTTCACCTCTGTTGACAACTAATGGTTGTCAACTCGATATCTATAATTTCTATTTAAGTTTTATGAGGATAGCGGCAAATCATATTGACCCAGTCAATGTGGCCTATGCACTTTATTCCGCAACACCGGCTGGCAAACAGCTGTTCAAGTTTTATTCAGAACGGGAAGGGAAAATATGGAGGGCAATGGCAACATTCGATAGAAACACAACTGTATAAAGATGAAAAAAGCAAAAATAAAAATTAGTTTGTTGGAGTCCGGCTAAAAATGGTTATTTCTTCTTTGATCCAGGGAGCATGGAAAGGACGAAGATTACAAAACCTATTGCCACCATTGACTGAACTCCCTCAAGGGGGAAAGATGTGAATTTGTAAAGGTTTCCGCCAATGGCCATCACCATCACTCCAATAAAGAAGAGGGGGTATCTTATGCTTGTTCCCCAGTATGATTTCTTTTCAAAGTCTTCCATTTCATATCACCTACAGGTGGAAGCTCAGGAGCGTCAGGTCAATGTGCCAGCCCGCACTTAGAGCTCTCATATACAGGTCAACACCCACGATGAACGCCAGGCTTATGAAAGCAAAAGCTTCGTGGTGCTCGTTTAGCAGCGATTGCCTGTTGAACCAGCCCTTCCTGAACTTTGGCGCTGCTGTGCAGCTGTAGCAGTCCACATTCCCGCCGGTCAGGTGCCTGAACGCATGGCATGAAAACGTCCAGAGCGACACAAGGATTGCGTTTACCAGCAGGATTATGCTTCCAAGCCTAAGCACGAAGGCTCCGCCCAGAAACAGCGAGGTCACGAAGTCGTAATAGAAGAATGGAAGTATTGCTATTCCGATGTAAAGGAAGTATCTGTGCAGGTTGCTGATCCCGAACAGGTTTGTCTCTCCGCTGTAGCCCTTATGCTTTGATTCTGCCCTTGCCGGTGTCAGGCAACTTCTGGGGTGGTTAAACACGTGCCTGTAATAATCCTTTCTGTAGGCGTAGCAAGTAAGCCTGAACAGTCCTACGAACGGCAGCACAAGCACTGTCGGTGAATAGAACGGATCCACGTAACCCTTAAAGGGGGCTACAGGGAACTCTATGAATGTCCCCACCGAAACAACCAGGAGCAGAACGAACGACCATACTCTCCAGTTAGGTTCCCAAAGTTCCCTCGGGATGACTTTAAAAAAGCCGCTTGTTTTCTCAACCATTTTAATCTACCTCTTTTTCCTCCTCATCCTCTTAATGGCTCTCTCAATGGGGTCATAGTAACTCCCCACCACTCTCTCCTTCATGGGGATGATTGCGTTGTCAGTGATGTGAATGTGTTCAGGGCATACTTCCTGGCAGCACTTGGTAATGTTGCAGTAGCCTACTCCCCCATCGTCGTGAAGGAATTCTGACCTGTCTACATCGTCAAGCGGATGCATGTCGAGTGAAGCGATTTTTACCATATGCCTGGGCCCGACATAATTGGATTCATGTTCCCTGACAACGTGGCAGATATTCTGGCAGAGGAAACACTCGATGCATCTCCTGAATTCCATGGACCTCTTGACATCCATCTCGTCAACTCTCCATGGCTCCTGAAGCCCCTCTTTTGGCTTGAAAGCCGGAATTTTCCTCTCTATGTCATAGTTCTGTGAAACATCCGTGACAAGATCCTTTACTACCGGATATGCCTTCATGGGGGAAACCTTGATTCTGTCACCCATCTCTTCGACCCTTGTCTTGCACATAAGCCTCGGAAAACCGTTGACTTCTGCTGAGCATGAACCACACCTGGCAGCCTTGCAGTTCCATCTCACTGCCAGTGTCGGATCAAGGTTGTTCTCTATGTAGTGTATTCCATCGAGAACTACCATGCCTTCTTCCACCGGAACTTTGTACTCAACAAATTTCTCTTCCTCGCTTACCGATGGGTCTTTTCTGTAAACAATAAAAGTCACTTCTTTCATTGCGTGTGCGCCTCCACTTTACCAACTATCTTGACCATCTCTGGCGGCAACTCCGGCATGGTCCAGTATGTCTTCTTTACCTCATCGCCTTCCTTGTGCCAGGTAATGTTCTTCTTCCATTCTTCGCTCATCTTCGGGTAATCGCTTCTGAAATGCGCACCTCTGCTCTCCTTTCTTTCTATTGCCCCTCTAAGGAGCAGTTCTCCTGCGGTGAGGAGGCTATGCAGCTCGAAACAGGCAATCAGTCCGGGATTAAATCTCACTCCGCCTGCTACGCCAACTTCATTGTATCTTCCCTTTATCTTCAGGAGGATGTCGAGAGCTGTAGTCAGGTTCTCTTCAGTTCTCCTTATTCCTGCATACTTAGACATTGTGTCTCTAAGCTCGTTTATAAGCTCATAAGGGTTGGTGGCATTTTCCTTCTTAAGGAAGCTTAAAACCCTGGTGATCTCATTCTTGACCTCGTCATCAGACATATGTCCGTCTCCCGATGATTTGGCAAACTTAGCGGCTGATAGGCCGGTTCTCCTGCCAAATACAAGGAGGTCAATCAGGGAGTTTCCGCCCAGCCTGTTGGCTCCATGAAGGCCTGTTGCTGCCTCACCACAGGCAAATAGTCCGGGAAGTGTTGTCTGGTTGTCTTCCGGGTCTATCTTTATTCCGCCCATGTAGTAGTGTGTTGTAGGGGCCACCTCCATGTTCTCCTTAGTTATGTCTACGCCCGCAAATTCCAAAAACTGGTCGTGCATCCCGGGAAGCTTCTCAAGCACGAATTTTGCACCTTTGTGGTAAATCTGGAGATAAACGCCGCCATGCTCTGTTCCGCGGCCTTCCTGTATTTCATTGTAAATGGACCTGGCGACGACATCTCTCGCGTCCAGTTCCATTTTGTTTGGGGAGTAATTCTTCATGAATCTCTCTCCCTTGGAGTTGAGCAGTATTCCGCCTTCTCCTCTTACTCCTTCGGTAACAAGCATTCCTCGTACTCCAGGGGGGTAAACCATTCCTGTCGGGTGGAACTGGACCATTTCCATGTCCATAAGTGTTGCTCCGGCATCAAAGGCCAGTGCAAATCCATCTCCAGTGGATTCCCAGGAGTTTGAAGTGACCTTGAAAAGCCTTCCTCCGCCCCCGGTAGCCAGTATGGTGGACTTGCTTTTTATTGCCAGGAACTTTCCTGTCCTCATCTCAAAGGCGAGTGCTCCGACAGCCTTTCCATCCTTTGTGAAAATCTTTGTGACGACAGTTTCATCATGAATCTTTATGTCTCTGTGCAGCACCTGGTCCTCGAGTGTCCTTATCATCTCAAGCCCGGTCTTGTCTCCCACATGGCACAGCCTCCTGTAGGTGTGGGCCCCAAAAGCCCTTTGGAGGATTCTTCCGTCGGGTGTCCTGTCAAACATTGCTCCGTATTTTTCCAGCTCATAGATTCGGTCGGGGGCTTCTCTAGCATTGATTTCCGCAAGCCTCCAGTCTCCAAGGTGGACTCCTTCGACCACAGTGTCTGCGAAATGGATCTCCCAGTTATCTTTAGGGTCAACGTTACCAAGTGAGGCAGCGACTCCGCCCTCAGCCATCACAGTATGCGCTTTTCCAAGAAGTGATTTGGAAAGAACTACTACCTTTGCACCGTTGTCATAAGCTTCTATCGCGGCCCTAAGACCTGCTCCACCAGCTCCTATAATAAGTACGTCCGTCTCTATTCGGGTAAAATCACTGATAGATTGCTCAGTCATAATCTCAAAAATGGGATTATGAGAATGGATTAATAACTTTCCCAAGGGTATTAAGATACAACTTTGCTAATATATCTCCGTTTCGTAATATTTATCTATTGTAATAGGCGTCACTTGGTCCGGAATCACTTTTCAGCCTGGCCGTTATTTTTTTTTACCCGCATGGCCCTTCTCCTTACAAGAATCCTGTAAATCCAGTAAACTATAAGGAGTCCCAGGGCAGCCAATGCCACATCTGTATATTTTGTGAACGTCCCCATTATTTCCTGCCAGTTTTTCCCAAGTGTCCAGCCGAGGTATATGAGGAATGTGTCCCATATAAGGGCACCAATGAAGGTGTAGGTAAGGAACAGTTTCCTGTTCATCTTGGCTATTCCTGCCGGAATGGATATGAACGTCCTGAATACGGGAACAAGCCGGGTCAGAAACACAGAAATGGGGCCATACTTCTCGAACCACTTCTGGACGGACTCTACAGTGTTATCGTTAAGGAACACATATTTGCCGTATTTCTTGATGAGCGGTATCCCGCCGTAATCTCCTATCATATATGCGATATATGCGCCAACCAAATTCCCAACGCTCCCTGCAATGAGTACAATCAGGTACGCCGGGATCCCAAGAACAGGCCCAAGCCCCCCGTCCGAGGCAAGAAATCCGCCGAAGGCCATTACGACTTCAGAAGGCACTGGCAATAACATCCCTTCAAGGAGCATCAGTAGAAAAATTCCGGGATAGCCTGCTGTTTGCATCAGGCTTATGACTTGGTCAATAACGTATTGGGCTAGGGGGACATTCATTTCTTACCTTTATCCCTGTATATATTTTAATCTTCACCCGGTTCATTCAGGGGAAAGTTACCGACCATCATCTTTACTTCCTGCTCGGGCAGTTCAAACCTTCTCAATTTCAGATCGCTGTCCAGCAGCATAAGCTTAGAAAGCTCGTCCGGATAGCCGTCTGCGAATATGACTTCCTTGATGTGGGCATTTATGAGCATCTTTGCGCAAACGACACAAGGGTGTGTCGTGACATAGATCACGGAATCTTTTATGCTGACACCGTGTACTGCAGCCTGGATTATCGCGTTCTGTTCTGCATGCAGCCCTCTGCAAAGTTCATGCCTTTCTCCCGATGGCACGTCCATGATGTTGCGAAGGCAGCCGGCAGAATCACAATGTGCTGAATTCGACGGTGGGCCGTTATAGCCGGTTGCGAGTACGTTCTTGTCCTTCACAATGACCGCCCCAACCTTTCTTCTGGTGCAGTTCGTCCTAGAGGCAGCCAAAAATGCCATTCTCATAAAATACTGGTCCCAGCTGGGTCTGTTGATTTCCAATGAAATGACAGTGTAACCTGGTTATATAATATTTGGCAGCGGCGTGCTGATATCACTCCTCCACAGCATATTCTGACGCGCCTGGAAGACATGTACCTCATTAAAGCTGCCCGTGGCAGTTTATGACATTGTAGCTGTATGTTTGTACTACAAAGTTATTCATATTAGATTGATATTATCGCACAGCTCATTATGTCAGACATCGCAAGACGGCGCTTGTTTCAATCTCCGCGATCAAAGAATGGCATCACCATCACATCCAGTATATCAAACCCGGGCAAAGATTATAATCGGAACGCTGTATTACTCAACATCGAGATGCGGTTTGGGGGACATGCTTGAATGGATCTTCCAAGAATAATATCTGCTAACGAATCCTTCCACCCTCACGAGGGCGGAGCTGAAACGCGATCTTACGAAACCTTCCGGCGTCTTGCCAGCAAGGGCTTTGAAATCAAGGTCCTCACCAACGGTTTTACTGAACCCCCCGACATTAAAGGAGTGGACGTCGAGTTTGTCACTAATCTTGACCCATCCCAGTATTTTAAGGTGGATTCCAGAAAACTTGCGGGTGCACTGAAGTTCACCTCGCGTGTGAGGAAGAAGCTGAAGGAATACAAGGACTATGATGTTTACAACTTTGATGAATTTCCTCTCATCCACGCTCTCAGCGGGATACAGGCGATTGAAAAGAAAGCGAATGCGTTTTTCACCTGGCACGAAGTTCTCAGGGATTATTATTACCAGAGAAACCTGTTCTGGAGAAAAGTCGCGAGCTGGGAAGGCCTTGTCTACAGGTTCATCCAGAATCATATCGCAGTTTCTGACACAGTCTCCAATCTTCTCAAGAACACATACGGCTCATCGAAAAATATCTCCGTGGTCAACAACGGTGTGAACACCTCCGAATTCAAGTGCAACGAAAGCAAGGAGTGGGGCCAGATTGTGTATGTGGGAAGAATAGAGGCCCACAAGCGCTTGGATCTTCTTATAAAGCACGTCAATAAGCACAAGGACCTCAACCTGAAGATTATCGGCGACGGCAGCCAGATCGGAAACCTGAGGAAGCTGGTAAACGGGAACGGCAACATAAGCATAACCGGCCATATCGAACATGATGAGCTGGTCCGGGAAATCAAGAATTCCTGGCTATTTGTCATGCCAAGCTACCGTGAAGGTTTTTCCATCGCTTCGCTAGAGGCCATGGCGGCGTCAGTTCCGGTCATGGCGATGAGCGGCCCTTACAACCTTGCAATCAACGAAGTTATCAGGGACGGTTACAACGGCATTGTATCCCAGGACTTTGACGACATGGTCCTGAAGATAAAACAGCTTTACAAGGACGAGGAGAGGTGGACTTCCTTGAGCCATAATGCGAGGGACTTTTCCACCCAGTATGACTGGGACACAATATCGGAAAAACTCTCAGACCTTTACCTCAGTGTGGTAAATAATGAGAAAGGATCGGATTGAAGCTCTTGCATTATTCGCCGCTGCTCTAGCTGTCAGGTTATTGCTCTTCTACCCCTCTTTTATTCAGGGAGGGGATCTCGGGCAGTTTGCAACTTTCGCGAGGGAGATCCACGCAGCGGGCGGGATACCTGCAGTCAACACCCTTTATTTCCCCGGAACTGCGTACATATACCCTCCCCTAATATTCCTGATAGCGGATGTCATAAACTCGCCATTCTTTTCCTCCTTCAACCCGGCCGTGGTTATGCAAGAACTTTTTCTGATTGCGGCAATTGCCAGCTCAGCTATAGCTGTTCTGATCTACCGGATGGCAAGGTCTGAAGATGAAATTACAAAGAACGTCGTAATAGGCCTTATTGCCGTTTTTTTTATGCCTGACCTTTATGCGCTTTCCTGGGGCGGAGACCCTTTCATACTGGGAGAATTCCTGTTCATCGTTTCGCTCTATTTCCTCTCAAAAAGGGAAGCCGGGAAGAATCTCTGGATCTTGTTCTCATCCGTCTCACTGCTTCTGCTTGCCCTTTCACATGACCTCACATGGTTCTTCTCAATGTTCTCCTTCATTGCACTCCTGGTCTATGACACATACCGGAAGAACTACAGCATCGTTCTGAAAGAACTTGTACCGTTCGCATCGAGCCTGGCGGTAGGCCTTATATGGTGGGTACCAAGGGCAAGGTTTGTGTATGACGCATTCTTCGTGACCGAATCCTCTGGCTATGGCCTTTACGTCCCGCTCAGCACAGCAGGCTCCTACATCCTTGTTTTTGTCCCCTTTGCAATTTCAGTGGTCGCGGTAGCCTTTTACTCTTTGTACAGGAGCAACATCAGACTGTCAAGTGTGAAGTGGGACCCGTTTATCGTCTCCCTGGTTGCATCACTTGTCTTCATACTGTTCATACTCAAATCCCAGACACTTGGGGGGCGAATAATGTACTTCTCCATAATACTGGGCACAATTGTGGTGCTAAGATTTTTCAGGGACACTACCGGGCCACAGTTAAGGCCACGCAGGACGCGGCTGAATTCAGGCCCCGCAAAATTCCAGTTGGCCTTGGCGGTTCTTGCTGTTGTATTGCTGACGGTGCCGGTTCAGGTCTCATTCGCAGCCCAGAGTGTAAGCCACTATAAGTCAGGTTATTACCAGTACGACGCAACCCTTCTGGCATGGGGCCAGACGCATTTCGTCAACGGGACGGTTGTCGCGCCGAATGTCGGCAACTATATCTCCTCGGTTGACGGTGCGCCGGTGATTGTATACGGGAATTTCCTTGTAGGAAACGCCCAGATTGAATACAGGAACGCCGCGGCTTATATAGTCCTTAACCCGGGGAGCCAGACTTCAATCAACTACATCCACCAGTATGGCATCCGGTACATTGTGGTAACCTCGGCTTTCATGAATAGTGTGCAGGAAACCAACTACTTCCCTGCCGGTATGTACAAACAGGTCTTCTCAGACCAGCATTACTACGTTGAAGAATACATTGGCAATTAGTGGATTATCGCACTTTTAAAAGAATGGCTGGGGGCAAGCTCTTAAAGCCCGCCGAATACCCTTTTCTGGACAGATTTTGGCATGATTTTTGCCATGCTCATTAGGCGCCCGATTGATTTTGCCCCGTTCTTGTGCATTTTTCTGTGAAGTTCGTGGTGTTTCAGCAGCCACGGCTTAATCTTTTCGTCCCAGGCTTTCTGGTACTGTGCGGGCTCATTGTTCACAACCGCCTTTCCTGCCTCCATCCCGGACCAGAAAGCTCCCTGCAGGCCACCAGCAGTCGTGTTCAGCACAGCGTTTATCATGTCGCCCACAAAAAGCCTGTTATCTTTCACCACAGTTTCTGCAGGCGCTCCCAGCGGGATCTGGTGGGCTATGGTGCTGATGGGCCTTCCGTCCACTTCCGGGAACATCTTTGTGAAGTTTGCAAGAACATCCTTGGGCCTGGACGGTGACAGCGGGTAGTAGCAGACCCCTATCTTTCTGGTGTTGTCGGTATCTGCAAAGTCCCAGAAATAACCTCCGGGGGCATTATCGCTGAACCACAGTATCATTTCGAAGTCGTCCCTCCTGGGCAGTTCCCTGACTTCCTCATAGGCGACCAGGACGTTGTCCCTGCTCAACTTGTCGCCAAAGGACGACTGAGGCCCGGCTGCCATTATTATGTGCCTGGCGCTCATCTCTCCGTCTTCAGTTGTTACGACGTTGCCTTCCACAGAGGTGACCCTCGTCTTCATGTTTATGTCCAGCTTTCCGGCCATTTTTTCGGCCAGGTATTTCTCGTATGTTGTGAAATCATAGACAAGTCCCACGGGATGGTCATAAGTCAGCGAGATCTTCTTGCCTCTGTCAGTCCTGAAATCAA
The DNA here is from genome assembly GCA_046703705.1 of Thermoplasmataceae archaeon. Classification (GTDB taxonomy): domain Archaea; phylum Thermoplasmatota; class Thermoplasmata; order Thermoplasmatales; family Thermoplasmataceae. The sequence goes on along the minus strand of JBJKST010000017.1, from coordinate 14,831 downwards.
TTCCGTTGATGAGGGACCTGACTATGCTGTCGTCGGTTGGCATGCCTATCCTTTTGACCCACTCCATGGATACCGCACCGGTTGACCTCACGGGCAAGCCCACCTCTTCCTTCTTGTCCAGGATGATGTACTTTGCGCCCCCCTGCTTCAATGCAATTCCTGCGGACAGGCCGCCTGTTCCGGCACCTATTACTATAGCGTCGTAGTCGAACGTCATGATGTGATGCAAGGCTATGTGTTATGCAATATTAATCTTAGCTAGAACAGGTTATCTTGGAAAACGCCACTTTCGATTATACAAACATCTATTACCATGATCAAGCTAGACCTCGGAATGGCAAATCAAAACAGGTTCGAAGGGAAGTCAGAATCATACTCCTTGCACAGGCCTGATTACCCCGCGGACCTGATCCCCATACTAGAGCTCGAAATAGGGCTGGATAAGTCCTCTGTAATCGCCGATGTTGGCTCAGGTACTGGAAAGCTTGCAAGGATATTCCTGGAGAACGGCAACAAGGTTCACTGTGTAGAGCCGAACGGCGAAATGAGGGAGAGGGGTATGATAGACCTGTCTGAGTATAAAAATGCCACATTTCATGACGGGACTGCTGAAGAAACCGGCCTCCCCGACAATTCAGTGGACTTCATAGTTGTGGGTCAGGCATTTCACTGGTTCAACCATGACCTGTCAAAGAAGGAGTTCAAGCGAATACTGAAAAACGGAGGATACGTTGTTCTGGTATGGAATGACAGGGTTGACAAGAAGAGCGGGATTAACGCGGCTTATGAAAGAATATGCAAGAAGTACAGCAAGGGTTACCGCAAGTCCGGGGAGGGGCCGCTTCCACCAGACTTCCACCAGAAGTTTTTTGCCTCGGATGTGCGCAAGTTCTCACTACCGAACCCGCAGGAGATGGATCTTGAAGGTCTTAAGGGAAGGTATTTTTCTGCCTCCTACTCGCTCAAGAAAGGGGACCGGGGATATGGTGACCTGCTCAAGCAGTTCAAGAAGGCCTTCGAAGAGAACAAGAAGGGCGATACCGTAGTCATGGAATATGAAACAAAGGTGTTTGCCGGAAAGCTGTGAATGCCGCGTTTGAGATGGCCAGGTCTGTAAACGGGGGGTCCGCATTCAGGAAAGACCCATCTAATCAATTCTTCTTGGCCGTTATGAGCATCATGTTTGGAATCTTTTGAGAATGAATTCCCAGATACTTTCTTTCGCCTGTTGATGTTTTCAGTTCTTCGCTTGGCCTTGAATCTTCTATAGAATGGCTGAACTCCAGAAACTTCGTCAGCACCATTCCGTTATCTGCGATCCCGTTCAGGATATCGCTTATCCTGACCATAAACTGAAAGTTGGGTTTGGAATCGTATTCTTTCCCTCCCAGGTAATCAAGACCACTGGATTCAGCTGGATCATTGTCGAAATAATTGAATCTTACTTCCATTGGATTATCACTGTCAGGATCGAAAAGATGAACAATCGGGTGCTGGTCATATATGAAAAGCTCTCCACCCCGCTTAAGTATCCTGGATGCATTTTTCATCAATAGTGGGATATCGGGGATCCAGACGAGAACTCCAATACTCATATAGACCAAGTCAAATTTCTCATCGTAAGTTCCCGGAAGATCAAGAACACTGGATTTCACGAATTCAGCCTTGATTCCGGCATATGCCGACAACTTGCGCGCTTCAGCCAAAGCTGCCCCGGACTGATCAAACCCAGTGCATGTGGCTCCCAGATTAGACAGGGACATGGTATCCTGGCCGCAATTGCAGAAGAGGTGCGCGACTTTCTTCCCATGCAAATCAGGGAGGTTTTCCAACTCAAATTTGTCAAGGGTGCATCCTCCATTCCTGAAGAAATCCCCTTCTCCTGCCCTGTATGATTGATGCACAGGTGTAACTTCATCCCACGCTTCCTCATTTGCCTTCACATATTTCTCATATTCCGGAGAAGTCACTTGCCAACAGTCCCCATCAGGTTAAAAGAATTCTGCCACAAGCCCTGTGCCAATAAACTCAAGCAGGATTTAATGGGCCCGACCGGATTCGAACCGGTGACCACCGCCTTGTAAGGGCGGTATCATAACCACTAGACTACGAGCCCTCCAGTGAACAATGCCTCCATAGGCAGTAATGTCATAAATTTATCGATCTATTTCGGTTCCAGTGAGGATCAATTCGTCAAATTGGTTTTCAAAAAAATCCGTTTATAAGTTACTAATGAAAAAATAATTAAGACAAAGCTTACAGTCTACTCGGACAAAAAAATATTATTAACAATACACGATCAGTGGGTATGGATCTTGATGATGAAAAGATCGATCAAGGCAAAAGAAATTTCTTGAAGGCTATGGCCGTGATGTCCATAGCTGCAGCAGCCGGAGGCGCTGTTAAAGGCGTTATAAGCAATGTGGTTACGCCTTCCGAAGGTCTTACGGGATTCCCGGAAATGACTCTTGTCGACACTTCAGGTTCTCCAATTAAGGCATCACAGTGGCCAGTGAACTCACCCAACATATGGTTGTTCTACTACCCACTGACCGATGACCCGAATTTCCTGATTAACCTTGGGGACGAAAAGAACAACCCTGTTTCCATATCTTCAACAGATGTAACGATACCTGCAAACGGAAGCACGTTCAAGTCTCCAGGCGGAGTGGGGCCAAGCAATTCAATTGTGTCGGCAAGTGCAATATGCCAGCATCTCGGATGTGTTCCCCCGATCATACACTATTATTCTCCGGGCAATTCAATACCCGGCCATCCAGGCCTTCTTCAGACTTACAAGCCTTCGAGTGGTCTTGTCCACTGCAACTGCCATGGAAGCACATATGACCCGGCAAAGGGATTCGGCGTAGTTACCGGGCCAACTGCAAAGCCGCTTCCAAACGTTGTGTTGAAGTATAACTCGACGGACGATACTCTCTCGGTCAACAGCATGATCGGCCCAACCATATACGGCAAGACAAGTGACCTTGCGGGAGGAACTCCTTTCCCTGCAGGAACTTCCAAAACTCAAATGGTTAACCTCGGAGCAGTATAATGGAGGACTATTAGATGGTAGAAAAGAAAAAATATGGACTTACAAGCATATTAAAATCTGAACTTGGGGAAGACCCGCTTAAGATCAACGAACTTCCGGTGAGAAAAGTGCCGGATTACATGAGGAAGAAGGGGGGCATATGGTACTGGACCGGTGCCCTGATTACGATGGCCTTCTTCTATCAGGTTATCACGGGTCTAATACTCCTCCTGTATTATAACGCGGGGAGCCCGTACATATCAACTGAGTACCTCCTTACCAATATACCATACGGCTCGCTGTTTCTCACAACTCACCTATACGGCGCGTATGCAATGATTGTGCTAGTTTATGTGCACATGTTCAGAAACTATTTCTTCGGGTCATACAAGAAGCCAAGGCAGCTTCAGTGGGTACTAGGCGTAATCCTGCTGGCTACCACCATTGGGGTGGGTTACTTCGGATATTCGATGACCGGGGATGTGCTTGCCTACGATGCAACTGATGTCGGAAGAGGAATAGCTGCAGCCCTGCCTGTCATAGGAAACCCACTGGCGAGCATATTCTTCGGCGGAGGGACATCTGTCAGCCTCTTTGAGAAGATGCTTGGCTGGCACATTATCCTGGCTGCGGTTGTAGGAGGGCTTTTCGGCCTGCATTTCTATCTAGCCGAAACCAACAGCATGGCACCGTCAAACAAGGAATCAAACTACAAGGCTCCTGCCATCGACGAGGAGAAGCCGGATTACAAACCATGGAACCCATACAACATGATATTCATGATCCAGCTTGCTCTATACACATTCGGAGCCATAATACTGATCACATCGGTAATTGACGCACTGCCATCGGTTCCAACCCTTTTCGATCCCTACCCGCAGGTTTCACCATCCAGCCCGCTGGCAGCTTATGTTCCAACGTATCCTCCATGGTTCCTCCTCTTCGTGTATAAGGCCGTGGACTTTGAGATGTTCCTTCCATTCGGAGAGTTCTCTGCACTGGCTGCCACTGTGGTATTCGCGGTGATCCCGCTGCTGTATTTCCTCGGCCTCCCTTTCATAGACTCAAACAACGACCTGCATCCTCTTGGAAGGCCCGTAATCACTGCATTTGGGATTCTTGGAATAATATACATGGCAATACTGTCAATGTGGGGAGCACTTTCGCCCGGAACACAGATACCTGTCTACCAGACTGCCGCAGTCCTGATACCGCCATTCATAATAGTGGTGGGCGGCATGCTGGTCATAGGAAGGCAGTACAAGCGTGGAAAACTGCAGATGACGTCCAACAAGCTGATTGGCTCTTCAATACTCTTCATTCTGCTTCTCATGTTTACAATGTATTCGCTCACCCAGAACTTCTCAACATTCCTGGCTGCACCCAGCGGACTCAACTTTACGTCCACGCTGTTTGCCGGTGGTGTCACAGCATTTGCTGCAGTGGGGACAATGAAGAGTGCCCAGGTGTCCAAGAAATATGAGTCGAGCGGACCGAAAAAGAAGGCAAACCCCGTCCCACTAAGCATGAATGCGGCAATAGTCATCTCGTCCATCCTGGCTGTGGTGTCCATCGGTATAATGTATGCAATCTGGGGGCTTGACCCTGTCAACATTATAGCGGAGGCCGCCTTTGGAATCGGGCTCGGAGTGATACTTATAATTGGTGGTGTTATCCTGAGGGTATACAGGATGGCAGCATACAATGAATAATGTCAGAGTGAAGGGTTTCAAGGACATAACATTCTGGCAGGACGGTGGGATCGGTCTCATCGTCCTCCGGAGTGACCAAGGCGGATTAGTGAACTGGAACGCCATTAGTGAACTGGTTGCAGCCCTCGGTACAGCCTCAATAGACGACAAAGTGACTTCAATAGCCATTACCGGGTTGAACGAGAACTTCTCTTCGGGACTGAAGTCCGAAACTGCAGACATGGAAACTGCAATGGCAATACTGGACTCCGCAAACTCCCTTATTTCCCTTGTATACTCTCTGGAAAAGCCAATATTCTCCATACTCTCCGGCGATGCAATCGATGCAGGTTATGAGCTGGCACTTATGTCAGACGTTGTTATTTCCCACAGTGAAAACAAAGTGGGCTTCACAAGCGGCTATAATTTTACGGTGGGCGGATCAATTACCGCAGGCAGATTCAAGAACGCGCTTTCTGTCTCCAGTGCCGAAGAAGGAAAAAACGTCGATGTAGTTCTCCCGAAGGATACTCTTCTTGATGATGCGAGGAAGTACGTACTGGAACATCAGGGATACAATTACCACCTTTTGAGAAGAAGGGCAATGCGTGGCCTAAGGGAATCAATACTCGAGGAAAGGGAGAATTTTCTTAGGAAATATCAACCACAATAACCGGCTATTCCAACTCTTTCCTTTTTATTCTTCTCTGTACCAATCCACTTAAGTAAGAAATTTCTGTGCAGGTAACACACACGAATAGGGTGTTATGTGATGGTAATGATCGTATCGACAGTATTGGCCCACATAGTTATGCTCGGGAAGATGGCTGCAGGAGTCATAGGTTGGCTCGGCTCGCTATTTTCCCCGCACGTTGCGGGATTGGCTGCATATGGCCTGACAACTGGCTTTGAGACTTTCCAGTCATACGCCCAGGTATATGGGGTTATATTTACTCTTCTGGTAAGCCTTGGGACATATGCGGGAAGCATCAGGCACATCCGAATGGTCCGCGAAGAGCTGAAAGAGCATATAACCCGAAATGCTGGTACCACTTCGGGGGTCTGAGTTGTGGATCATAGGATATTAATCCGTATAGCGACAAAAATTGCGCAGGCAGAGAAATTTTAATATCTTATCTATCCATAACTGGCATAATCGAGGAACAGATAACATGGCACGCAATACAGGAATTGCAATTGGCACCGCAGTGTTTATTATAGGTCTCATAGTGATTGCGTTTACGGTTCCGGGCACCCACGCTCAGCCTCCGCATGTTCTCAAAATATCTGCATCACCCAACGAGATTGCAATTAACAACACAACGCAGACCATAAATGTCACTGTCAATTACTCTTACAGCTACCAGAATCCTGAAATTAAGGTCCTTTCCCCGGCGGTAAGTGTGCATGACAGCACAACCGGCCAGAATTTCTCATATGATATCGTCGCACCTTTCTCACAGGTTATTTCAACACCATCCGTGATAAAAGAGACCCAGACTTCACAAACTACCCTTGAGCTCACAATCAACCAGGGCGCGTACTATGCTATGGGCAACAGCACATATGTATTGAAGATAGTCCTGCAGGATCCCGGTCTCACATACAAGTATGGTCAGGCAAACGTCACTCTCATAGCAGCCTGATCGATTTACTTTTTGGCAAATTCCAATTTTTTCTGAACTTTTTCCTAAATTCAAAATAATTTCAGGCCAGACCACTTTAGGGCTGTACCCAATTGTGGGATATTCGGGAAGAAATATGGATTGTATTGGACCCGGAGCCCGGCCTGAGTAGGATCAAATTGATTTGCCCGCTATATTTGCTGCCCAGCTATGGAATATTGAACAGGGCGTCCTCTTGTGTGAATCCCTTCAGGGTCTCGACATCCTTGAGCCCGCTTTCAGTACTTTTCATGGAATACTTCAATGCGGCCATGTCATCCGGAAGGTCGATTATCTCTATGAGATCGTATCTTCCGAGAGTCATGAAGGAACCCTTGGCAGTCCCTTTGAGGGTTTCCACATACTCCATTAACTCTCTCCCATGCCTCTTCACTTCTGATAGGGCAGATTTTCCTTTTTCGGTGAGGTTCACCAGAAACACGTATGTTGGCATAAAAAACCAGTAGGTGTTGCAATAAAAACGATATGGTTTAAAGGTAAGACGCTTCCGGTCAGAATGAGAAAAGTGCTATGGAGAGGAGGACCGCCATGAAGGATGAAAGGAAGTTCACTTCGCCCTTGGTGAGCCTGTCGCGGTTCTCAAGTGTGGCTCCCAGGATGCTGTCAATCTGGCATCCGACAAAACCCATCACTCCGATCAGTATTATGGAGAGAAGGCTGGTGTGTGAATAGTTGAGTATCCCGTAGGTAATTGCTATGATAAAAGCACCACCCAGTGCGGCTATCTGGCCGAGAATCGATATTCCTCCGTTCGTTCCGGGCCTGACCCTTTTCATGTTCGTGATCAGGTACACTTTCTTGTCCAGCACCCCGATTTCGGAGGCAAAAGTATCTGCGTTGACAACTGCGAATGAAATTGCGAAGAATTCAAAATAAGGTGCAGTAGCAAAGTGTGCGAAATTGAATGAAGAAATGCCAAGGCCAATGATGGCGGCATAGATCACGTTAGAACTGCTCCTCTCACCGGCTGTCCCTTCCTGAATCCTAAGCTCTTTCTTCTTCGAGAACCAAGCCTTCGTAGCCATGTGAGACCCTATGGCGAAAACCAGAAGGAGTACCAACCAGGAAATCGAGCCCGTAAAGACAACAAAAGCCCCCACAAACAGTGCGGCTGTGCTTCCTTTCAGGTCGAATATGTTCAATACTCTGGACGCAACGAACAGCGCAATTAGTAAGAGTATCACTACGGCTACGTACAGTTCAGTTATTTTCCTCTACCATCCTCTTTCCTGGAGCCTCATTTCCTTTGGAATCTCTTCCATGTCGGTCCCTATCATCCCGGAAAGTCCGCTTGAGACCGATCCAATCAGCTTGTAATCTTCATAGTTCTCCACCGCCTCAACTACAGCCTTTGCCATGGTCTTGGGATTCGGTGACTTGAAAATTCCGCTTCCAACGAATACTCCATCTGACCCGAGCTTCATCATAAGGGCACCGTCAGCTGGGGTAGCAACTCCGCCTGCTGCAAAATTAACCACCGGAAGCCTTCCAAGCTTCTTTATTTCTTTGAGAATCTTGGTTATTTCCTTCTCTATGTTCTCGCCATCCATCCCGTAGTATATCTCCTTGGACCCGAGGTAGTTCTCATCGAGGAAAAGGTCTGATGAAACAGCCTTCCTCAAAGCTTTGTATGAGGCTGTCATATTCCTGGCCACATTCGTCAGCTGGTCACTGTCGAGTGATTTCAGAACCCTGATGCCCTCGGTAACCATTCTGATGTGCCTGACTGCCTCTATGATGTTGCCGGTTCCGGCTTCACCCTTTGTCCGGATCATGGCTGTGCCCTCAAAGATCCTTCTTACTGCTTCAGGCAGCATTCTTGCGCCACAGACCACAGGAACCTTGAGCTCTTTCTTGTAAAGGTGGAAAAAGGGGTCAGCTGGAGTCAGCACCTCGCTCTCGTCAAGCATGTCAACACCAAGTGCTTCCAGTGTGTATCCTTCACTCACGTGCCCGATCCTGACCTTGGCCATGACCGGTATTGAGACTGCATCAATAATCTCTTTAATTTTCTCGGGATCAGCCATTCTGGCTACACCGCCAGCGGCTCTTATGTCTGCAGGAACCCTTTCCAGGGCCATAACTGAAACAGCGCCAGCATCCTCTGCAATTCTGGCCTGTTCCGCGTTTGTTACATCCATTATAACTCCGCCCTTTGTCATTTTGGCGAAGCCCCTCTTAATTAATTCATCGCCGAATCTAAGTTCTGATAGGCTGATGGTCATTTCTAATCTGCATAATATGCTAGGAAAATATAAATACTTCACTACGGGAGGCGTCCCGCGCACTTCACTGGGAAATCAGCTTTTTTATAATCATTAGTGTTTAAGGTCTGATGATCACAGTCCTCTCAGCGATCCTGACATTTGTCGAAATAGTGATCAGCGGCATTCTCGGCGGCCTCATTGGCTCTCTGACGGGCCTGGGCGGCGGCACAGTCATTGTTCCGATACTGTCATTGTTCATGGGGGTGCCACTGTATTTTGCGGCAGGTGCTGGGCTAATTTCTTCCATTGCTACCTCCGCCGGGTCAGCAAGCGCTTATACCAGGGACAGAATTGCCAACATAAAGGTCGGAATAGGACTAGAGGTAGCCACAACCCTGGGTGTAATTCTGGGGGCAAGCTTGGCCGTTTATGTATACACTAAAGGGCTGGAGGGCATAATATACGTGGTATTCGGCCTGGTCTTGCTCTTTTCACTTATACCTACCATAAGGAGGGGCAAGTACGAACTGCCCCAGGAGCTGAAAAAAGACAGGTCTACCGGAATATTCCAGCTTGTCGGGTCTTATTTCGACTCCAAAATGAAGAAAGAGATCAAGTACAGCGGAATCAGATGGTGGTTCGGCGAAATTGTGGTTTTCATTTCAGGCACGCTATCCGGTTTGCTCGGAATAGGAGGGGGAGCCCTAAATGTTCTGGCAATGGATGGCATTATGAATCTCCCCATGAAGGTTGCTACAACAACCAGCAACTTCATGGTCGGAATAACTGCGGCAACCGGGACATCGATATACTGGTACGAGGGGTATATCCAGTTCTTCATAGTTGCATCCACTGCAATTGGGGTACTAATCGGGGCATTTCTGGGTGCCAAAATCCTGGTCAGGATAAGCAATAAAAACATCCGTTGGATATTCTTCTCAATACTTTCCTTCCTTGGGGCCCAGATGGTCTTGAAAGGATTGAATGCGGAATCTGTCCTGCTGCTTAATGACATAATCAGACTGGCAATCTCCGGTGTGTTTGCATTCGTGCTTATTTTTTCGATTTATATCGTCAGCAGGAGAAAGGAGGCGGTAGCACGGCCAAGCTAGATCGTTATTATGTCACAAGCAGGGTACTCAGGATTGGCGTAAATGCAAGCATAATTATCATCATAATAGGAGTGATTTTGCTGTTCGTCAAAGGGACAGCCGACAACTACACGCTCTCCCAGCTTGTCAATTACGGGAAAACCTCGTCAACATTGAACTCTTCACTGGTGCCGCTTACAAGGTTGCCCGCTGGCCTCGTATCACTGGATGCAATCTATTACATAACACTGGGGCTCTGGGTGCTTATAATGACGCCTGTCACAGTTGTATTTGTCGCATTCCTGGCATATGTCAAGGAAGAGAACTTTGTATATGCGATTCTCAGCGCAATAGTTCTGGTGAACATATTCGTGGCGATGCTTTTCATCCCGGGTTTGATCGGGAACTGAATTTCATGCAGTGGGCGGAACGGGGATATTCCGATCGAACCTTAGATATATGCATCCATGAGTGAGATTAACGCGGCATTTTTGACACTTTTACCACTAAAAAACGTTTATAACTGTTGTTATGATTAAGAACCGATCACCAATATGCTCAATTTCGAAAGAGTAAAGATAAAACACGAGCCTTCTGAAGAAAGGGTCAAGACATTTACACTTGAGCCGCTCCAGGAATACACAAACCAGGAGGCTGTAGCAGAAGCGAGCAGATGCATCGGCTGCAACATCTGTACACAGGCCTGCCCTGCAAGCCTGGATATCGGTGGGTACATAAACAGCACAGCTGTAGGTGATCCGGCACAGACCGTAAGAATAGTCTTCGAGACACTTCCTTTCCCTGCCATTATAGGAAGGGTGTGCACCCATCTTTGTGAAGACATTTGCGTCCTTTACGATACAGGGGGGCCCATAGCTATAAGGCACCTTAAGAGGTATGCAGCAGACCAATTTGACGATTATTCGCAGATCATAAAGACACCAAAAAAGAAGTTCCTTGACAAGAAGGTTGCCATCATTGGCGGCGGGCCTTCCGGATTGACAGTGGCCTATTACCTCTCCATTCAGGGGGTAAAGGTATCCCTTTACGAATCACTCCCAACGCTCGGGGGGTTCATGAAGACAGGAATACCTAGGTACAGGCTCCCCGATGAAGTTCTCGAAAAGGAGATCGGCTTCATCACATCGCAGGGTGTGGATGTCCATTTGAACACAAAAATTGGGAACGACATCTCATTTGATGACCTCGTAAACGAATACGACGCAGTATTCGTTGGTGTAGGGAACCACAAGCCCAGGATGACAGGGACTCCAGGCAGTGATGCGGAGAACATGTACCACGGAATAGAGTTTCTAAAGAGGGTAAGCCTCGGTGAACACATTGAAGTCGGCAAGAACGTTGTGATTGTTGGCGGAGGATTCACCGCAAACGACTGTTCAAGGACCGCAATGAGGCTTGGAGCCAAGAACGTTCACATTATGTACAGAAGAAGGGAAATTGACAGGCCAGGTTATCCTTCCATGAACGCAGACGAGGAGATGGAGGAATCTCTTGAGGAGAACGTCAATTACGACTGGGAAGTTACTCCCTTTGAGTACGTCAAGGAGGGAAACAGGATAACTGCAGTCAAGTACTGGGTAAATGAAATGGTTACCGAGGGCAAGGGAAGGGCAAAGCCTGTACCCCAGAAGGACAAAGTTCTCACTATTCCTGCTGATTGCGTAATTGAGGCAACAGGCCAGGAAACAGACTACTCATTCATGGGAGAGGACTATCTGAGACAGCTCAGGCTTACGCCACAGGGTTCGCCCATCATTGACGAAGGCGGCATGACTTCGATCAAAGGCGTCTTCTCAGGCGGAGACTCCACCAATCCAAACAGGGACTTGATATCAGCTGTCAGAGACGCAGACAGGGCAGTTTCAGGCATACTTTCATACCTTAATGTAATGGACCAGGTAGCGGATGACCACCTGCCGATTCTTGACCGCTGGAAGAAGTATTCTTTCACTGCTGCCAAGAATGCCTATGCACAGAGGAAGTAATCTGCCCCCGTGCCTTACGTGAAAATTTGGCTGATCCCCGGCCAGAGTCAATAATTTATTTCAGGGAAAATAAAAATCCCTGAGATTTATACTTGAGACTGGTGCCGTAATATTCAGCTTTCAATAAAAGAAGTTCATTGCACCGCTTCTATTGTATCAAACCCGGTATACGGGACAAGAACCTCAGGAACCCTGATCCTCTTGCCGCCGTCCTCCTGGAAGTTCTCCATAATGGCCACCAGTGTCCTGGTTGAGGCAATTGCCGTGCTGTTGAGCGTATGAACAAAATCGTTGCCCCCGCTGGTCCTGTACTTTATTGAAAGAGCCCTAGCCTGGTAATCAGTATCGTTAGATGCCGAAACAACTTCCCTGAATTTTCCCTGGGACGGGAACCATGCTTCAATGTCATACTTGATGGCAGCAAGCCTTCCAAGTTCCCCTGAGCAGACATTTACCACCCTGTATGGAATTTTAAGATTCTTGTAGAGCTGTTCGGCATTGCCCAGTATCTCTGAAAGGAAATCCTCTGAATCCTCGGGCTTGCAGAAAATGAACTGCTCAATTTTGTTGAACTGGTGCACCCTGAATATTCCCTTAGTGTCCTTCCCGTGTGACCCAGCTTCCCTTCTGAAGCAGACCGACATTCCGGCAACTCTTATGGGAAGCTCATCTTCTTCAAGGAATTCTCCGCCAAGCATTGAAGCTATGGGATGCTCCGAAGTTGAAATGAGGTACAGGTCTTCGCCTTCTATCTTGTAAAGTGTGTCACTGAAGGTCTCAAGGTCTGTTGCCCCCTCCATGGACTTGAGGTTAAGCATCAGCGGAGGCTCAACTATGGAAAAACCTCTGTCAGAAAGAAAATCAACCGCATAATTCATGAGTGCCATCTCAAGCTTGAGGAGCCTGTTCTTCAGGAAATAAAACCTTGAGCCGGCTATCTTGCTGGCTCTCTGCAGGTCAACGAGGCCCATGTCCTCTATAAGGTCCACATGGCTTACGGGCCTTTCTTCAAGTATTTCGTGCTCAATCCCATTCACGATGTTTTTCTTGAATTCTTCCACATCTTCCCTGTAAACGGAGGCCTTGCCCCATGCCCTGACAGGCACGTTGTTCTCGTCGCCTACACATACCGGGACCCTGTCATCAAGCACGTTCGGTATTGACCAAATGGTTCTGTCCCTCTCCTCGACGATAGCTCTGTTCTTCTCTTCCAGCGAATCGATTTCGGAATTTACCCCCTTTACGCTCTCCTTGAGGGCCTCAACTTTGTCCATGTCACCCTTGCTTTTAAGGAGGGATGAAATCTGCCTTGTGACATCATTTCTCGTGTGCCTAAGGTCATTAATCTTCTTCTGGTTAGCCCTCCACTCCTCGTCCAGACTGAAGAATTTGTCGAGTACCTCGGTATCGACACCCCTGTTTTTGCAGGAGGCGTAATAAATTTCAGGCTTTTCCCTCAAGAGCTTTACGTCGATCATCTGATGAGGTATCCGCAACGCGATATATGATTATTACCAGTCGGCCAGCAAATGACAGGAATTAAAAAAGTGGTTTTTGGTGTAGTTGTGGTAAAAGTTCCCTAAAGGTATGACCAGCCGCCGAAATGGTCTTCCGAATCTTCTCCTCCGGAGTTGTACTCCTTTATTGCGCTTCTGACAACCTGTACGGTGGGCGCATTTCTGTGTTTTGAGATGACCTTTTCGTCTACATTCTTTGCCATGTAGCTCATGGAGTAGTTTTCTTCCTCTGTCTTCAGTGCTGAATGGAAACCGCCAACATAGCCGAATGTGATCAGTGTCACTATGGAACTTGGGAGAATAATGGCAAAAGTTCTTAGAATGCCGTATCCGGTGTACATGTCAGTAAGAAGGTTGGAAGCTGCGACAAGTTTTGACTGTGAAAGTGTAAGCAATCCTGTGCTGAGATAGCTGCCTGCGTATCCCAGAGGTCCTGCTGTGAAGGGGACAAGTGAAAATGTCAGAAGCACTATGACAGCAGTGGCTATCAGGTTGGCAGTAAGCGCCTTGGCCGGGCTCCCGGCCTTTCTTCCCGAAAGGTATCCTGCTACTGCCGGCCCTGCGACAGGTATCCACCAGAGAAGTAAGCCAAACACGAGCGAATAGAAAATTCCAGCCCTCTGTGAATATATGAGGGGATGTTTCTGCCTTGATTTCTTGAACTGCTTGTCAATCTGCCAGTCCCGGAATTTCGCCTTTGCCGTATTCAATCTAGACTTCTTTAAGGATGTCATACACTTGTCAGACGTACAAATCCTTCAAGTTATTTAAACTTATTGAATCAATGTTTAATGCCGAAAAACTACGGTTTTAACAACGGGGGAATGGAGAAAAGAATGGTATGGTTAAGCACCGTACTTTTCGGCCCTGTCGGACAATCCCAGAAGGTAAGTCATCACATCATTGCTAGTTATTCTTAACTCTCCCTTCAGTGCCGATGCCTCATCGTAAAACATCGCACCGTCCTTTCTTATTCCGCTGGTTGCAAAGACTATGGGAACCGAATCTCCAGAGTGTTCCTTGATGGAACAGGGCGTGCTGTGGTCTCCGGTAACCGCGACCACCGTATCCCCCAGAATATCTTTTACCGGGGCAAAGGCATGGTCTATCTTCTCTATGACATCTCTTTTGAGAATAGGGTCTCCATCGTGGCCTGCTATGTCGGTGGCCTTTATGTTCATGAGAACAAAATCATGATTCTCTAATGCCCTTATTGCAGCCCTGACCTTGCCGTCGTAATCCGTGTCCACCCTTCCGGTGGCACCGGGGTGTGTCACTACCTCCATACCCAGCAATTGGCAAATTCCGGAAATCATAGGTATGCCTACTACACATGCACCCTTCATCTGGTATTTTTCATTGAACGGAGGAAGAACGGGTGCCATGCCTGCTCCCCTGATAAGGAGCTCATTTCCCTTTGGCTTTCCGTCCTTTTCTCTTTCTCGGTTTACTTCGGAACTGTCCAGGATATCCCTGGATTTTTCAAGAAATAGATTCAAAACATGTGCAGTGTGCTCTGCCTCATTTTCAAGTGCCACAATCTTCTGCGGGGGTTTTCCCGTAACGTGCGGGTCAGAGTCGCTTATACAGTCCCATTTTC
>JBJKST010000016.1:0-3094 GCA_046703705.1 Thermoplasmataceae archaeon | reverse complement strand
TCAAATCTCATCTCATCCCTGAACTTCGCATCGAGGTTGCTGAGAGGCTCGTCCATGAGGTACACTCCGGGGTCCCGGACCATGGCCCTTGCGAGGCCTACTCTCTGGGCTTGGCCCCCTGAAGTTTCCTTTGGATACTTCTCAAGAAGCTCTTCTATGCCCAGGAGTTTTGCTACCTTCTTCACTTTCTCCTCTATGTCCTTCTTGGGGACTTTCTTCATTTTCAGGTTGAGCGCTATGTTGTCAAATACCTTGAGGTGCGGATAAAGCGCATAGTTCTGGAACACCATTGCGATATTCCTCTCGGAGGGGTGAAGATTGGAAATATCCTTGCCGTTGATGACAATCTTCCCTTCTTTCTGCCTCAACAGGCCTGCTATCGACCTCAGTATGGAGGTCTTTCCGCTTCCGGATGGCCCAAGAAGGGCGACAAATTCGTTTTCCTCTATATTGAGGTTGAAATCAGGTACAACCTCATTACCGTCGTATGATATTTTCAGGTTTTCAATTCTCAAAGACATCTATTTCACCGATCCTGTTCCTGAGAGTGATATGCCCTCCACCAGGTATTTTTCCATTATAGCATAGATAATCAGAGTTGGAATGAGCGTAAGCATAACTGCCATCATCATGTGGTCCCAAATTATCTGGGTGCCGTTGTAGCCCTTGAAAAAATTCAGGGCAAGAGGCAGTGTGAAAAGACCCTGTCCGTTAACTTCCATCAACGGCCACAGGAAATTGTTCCACGACCCTATGAATGTGAATATGAACGATGCTGCAATCGCAGGCTTTGCCATCGGCAGGCCGATCTTGTAAAAGATCTGCCAGCTGTTCAGCCCGTCAACCTTGGCTGCATCCTCAATCTCCTTGGGAATTGTGAGGAAGTACTGCCTCATGAGGAAGACAGTAAGGGCTGATGCTATCTGTGGAGCAATGAGGCCCTGGTAGGTGTTTATCCACCCTATGTCGAGCATGAACAGATAGGATGAAATTGATACAACAGGGAATGGAATCATCAGGGTTGCCAGCACAACGTAGAAAAGCGAATCCCTGCCTCTGAAATGCAGCCTCGCAAAAGCCCATCCCGCAAGTGCTCCAATAGAAACGCTCCCCAGTATCACTACAACGCTAACAAAAACGCTGTTGAAGTACCAGCGGGGAAACATGCCGAATTTCCAGACATTGTCAAAATTCTGGACAAAGTATGCAATGCTTGTGTTGCTGAACGGATTGATGTTCGGAGGGAATGTCGCAAAGGGCGAATTCCTGAAAGTCTCGAGTATCATCCAGTAGAACGGGAAGAGATAGACCGCAACCAGGAGTAATATTATGATATACTTAGGCACCATCCTCAATGCCCTTGCAACATTGACCTTCTGTTTTTCAGGTGTCCTTTTCTCCCTTGATTTGTATGGGTTTCTTTTCTCATCGACATGATCGATCGTTACCATCTATGACCACCTTACCTCCCTGAGATAGCGCCTCTGTGTTATTGTGGCAAGCAGGATGAACAGGAAGAGGATGAAAGACGAGGCGGCTGATATCCCCAGCTGCCCGAAATCGTTGAACGCTTTGTTGTAGATGAAGAACAGCGGTACATACGTTGTGTTTGCCGGCCCTCCCTGTGTGATAATGAAGACCTGGTCAAAGAGCTGGAGTGAGCCTATGAGGCCGAGTATTACGACAAGAACGGTTGCAAAACCAAGCATGGGTGCATAAATATACCTGAATTTTGCAAATGCTGACTTCACGCCGTCTATGCTTGCCGCATCATATATGCTTGAAGGAATTGCCTGCAGCCCTGAAATGTACATAACCATGAAGTAGGGTGCAGTGCTGAAAATGTTCATCGCCATTATGGCCGGAAATGCCCATGTAGTGCTGAAGAAATAGTTCAGCAGGTGCATTCCGAAATAAGACCTCAGGAGATTTATGGGCCCCTGGTTCGAGAATACCCATATGAATATAATTGACATTGCAACGGGGGATGTTATTGCAGGAATGAAAATCAGGGTCCTGCCGATTCTTGATAATTTGAGCCTGTCCTTGAAAAGGATTGCAAGCCCCAGTGAGAAAAACGTCTGTGAAACGACAACAATAACGGTGTATTTCACCACATTAACGAATGAGAGCCAGAATAGCCCGTTATGGATAACGGAAAAGTAGTTGGACAGCCCTACAAAGAAGACAGAATGGCCGAATGGATTGTAATGGAACAGGCTGATGTAAAATGAAAATGCAACGGGAAAAAATATAAAAGCCACTATAAAAATAAAAAGTGGGAGTATGAATAGATATCCCTCCCTGTTCCTGAACTGCTTCAGGGACTTGGGAGGATTCTTAGATGTTTTGCTTTTTGTTAATGAAATATCCAGAGAAGATCACCTTTCTCTGGTGCTCATTACATAAACCTCATTAACAGTGTTTGCTGTCTTCGCCTGGGTTGTCACAGACGTGCTGAATGTAGAGCTGCCGGCAAGACTGGTGTTGGTAGCCTTTACCATCTGGTTGTAAGCCTGCGTGAAAGTCAGGTTTCCCGCGAAGAGATCAGCGTATATGTTGTTGACGTTAGTGTGAACCTGTGAAAAGTTCGTTGTGTTGTAGTTCCACCCATAAGCGTATGGTGCTTCAGTTCCGGCGTATGCCTGGATTGGGAAGTTCTTGTTGTACCATGTGCTGTGAAGGATCGAGCTCCTGGCTGGCATTGCAAGTCCTGTGGATACCCAGTTTTTCTCTCCTGCCGGTCCGGTGAAGTACTGCAGGAACTGGTCAGCTATCCATTTCTGTGTTCCACTGAGTCTGCTGTTGACAGCAAGCCCCACAACAAACTGCATGGTTCCGTTCTGAACATCAGATGGCGTGTGGAAGTATCCTACTGCACTCATGTTGTTCTGGAAAACAGAGCCGTTTCCCTGGAGAACCGGTACGGACCAGAGTCCGGATATGATCATTCCGACGTTGCCCTGCGAGAAGTCTCCGCCTGCCCATCCGGCACTGTAGTTGGATGAAAGCTGTGCAAGTCCGCTTGAGTAGAGGCTGTAGTAGTACTTGAGACCGGCCTTGAATCCATTGAGCTGGCTTGAATTTGTGACAA
>JBJKST010000015.1:0-42172 GCA_046703705.1 Thermoplasmataceae archaeon | reverse complement strand
AGTGTAATTTGAGAATTCGAGCGTTGTAGAACCAGTATTGGCAATGGTAACCTGAAATTCAGCATAGTCACCGGGCAGGATGTTGCCAATGTTGAGCATAAGCGATGAAGGAATTCCCCCATTCCCATAGCTTACATAGCTGAAACCTGATATATTGGTCTGGTTATAGTAATGTCCGTCCACCAATAGCGGTGTCTGGTTGGAATCCGTTGTGATCCCGGTGACTGTGGTTTTGAAGGAAACATTTGCATGGGAGGTTTCCACACCTATCATGCTGGGGTGTTCCCATGCCATCACGGCAGCAGTAGCTGTTCCGGCCATTAGCAGTACAACCATTGCCACCCAGAACTTTCTGGCCCTCCCTCTGAAAAGGGTTGCCAGGTATCTTAATAGACCTTTATCTTTCATTTCTCACCTCTAATTTCTAGTTTAACTGTATTAAAATAAACCGTACTGATATAAGCGAGGAAGAAACTTTGATACATTCGGCCAATAGCATCGCAGAAGCTCTGGTTCATAGGGTTATCCGACACCTGTTAAGGGGACTGTGGAGGATTATTCCATCTGGGTGCAAGTTTTATAGCTCAATGAAGATATTTAAAGTTGAAATGCTGCATTACTATCAGAAGAAATTCAACTGGCAATTCCACATTGTATAGAATATAGTCAGAAAGTAAACGGTATTATACAGTAATGGACTCATTTGATCGATAGTGATGAGAGTCCTCATTGCGGGTGGTACCGGTTTAATAGGAAAGAAGCTGACTGAAATCCTTGTCAAAGAAGGAAACGAGGTTTTAATATTGACAAGGTCACAAAATGGGAACCCAATAGAAGGCGCCAATTATGTTGCATGGTCATCCAACGTCAATGATCTCGACTGGGTCAATAAGGTTGGAAAAATCGATGCAGTTTTTAATCTCAGCGGCAGGTCGATTTCGGACAAATGGAACGAAGAAGTGAAGAAGTCAATAGAATCAAGCAGGATAGAATCCACTAAAGCTATCGTAGAAGGGATGAGAAAAATGGAGGAGGCTCCAAAGACTCTCATCAACGCTTCAGCCATAGGTTATTACGGGTCAAGGGGAGACGAAATACTGACGGAAGAGTCAGAACCGGGGGACGATTTCTTTGCGAGGATTTGCATCAAGTGGGAGAACGAAGCCTTCAAGGCGCAGGATTACGGAATGAAAGTAGTTGCTACCCGGACATCTATTGTTCTTGATGCAAATGAAGGAGCGCTCCCGGAGATAGTAGCTCCTGTGAAGCGGGGCCTTGGCTCGAGGCTGGGGAGCGGCAAGCAGTGGATGTCCTGGATGCACATACAGGATGTGGCAAGGGCTATGAACTTTATACTTCATGGCTCGCTCAGTGGTCCTGTTAACCTCGCAGCACCTCAGCCGGTTGTCAACAAAGATTTCATGCAGGCAGTTGCAAAAACAATTGGCAAGAAGGCCAGAATTCCCGCTCCCGCGCCAATACTGAGGGGAATGCTCGGGGAAATGGCGGACTACCTTCTGCTGTCGAGCCAGAGGATTTCTTCCCAGAAACTGAATGATGCAGGGTTCTCATTCGAATACCCAGAACTGGAGTCGGCGCTTAAATCCCTGCTTCAGCCATGAAGGGCCCCTTCACAGCATGTACCTAATCTCCGTTGTATCGGAGGGGTACGCAAAGGGGTAATTCTTCAGCTCATCTGCTTTGATTCCATATCTCATTGCGAGGGAAAACACATTAATCGCCTCCTCGGAATTGCTTCCCAGTATGTGTGCTCCGATGATCTCGGAGTTCCCCTTGTCAATGAGGATCTTGTAGCCGGTGTTGTCCAGGCCCTTTCTTCTTGAATTGTACCAGGATGACGAGTCCCCTGAGCTAACTATGAAGTCCCTTCCATTCTTCCCTGCCTCTTCTTCGGTCTCACCAACCATTGCAAGTGGCGGTTCAGAGAATACCACGGTCGGGATGGCCCTATAGTCCACTTTCCTGGAGTTTCCATTTGCGATGTTGTATCCGGCTGCTTCCCCTTCAAGGCCTGCAACCGGTGTGAGCTTCATCCCGATTGTGGAGGCACAGTCTCCGGCTGCGTAAACAGACTCATTTGACACGCTCTGCATATACTCATTGACCAGCACGCCGTTCTTGTCACTTTCAACTCCTGCTGTTTCCAGTCCTAATCCGTATATGTCCGGAACCCTGCCTGAACCGTTCACCACAAGGTCACACTCAATGGTCATCTCCTTGCCTGAAGCTTCCGAGTGCACAAGATAAGCTTTGCCGTTCTTTTCTATTCCCTTTACTTTGTGTTCCAGATTCACCTTTATGCCAGAATCTTCAAGGGATTTAAGCAGTCTGGAGGCCAAATCCCGGTCAAATCCCTTCAAAAGGCTGGGCCCTCTGTGAACAATCGTAGCAGTTGAACCTGATCTTGAGGCTATCCCGGCAAACTCCACAGAAATGTATCCGCCCCCAACAAAGACTATCCTGTCCGGAAGCTCTTCCAGTTCCATGAATTTCTCGCTGTCAACAGCAAACTCCTCACCTGGAATATTGAGTTTCGCAGGGATTGCGCCTGATGCTATGAGTATTTTCCCACCGTCCAGTTTGGTGGAACCTACAACAACGGAATTTCTTCCTGCAAATTTGGCCCTGCCATGATACGTGTCGATACCTGAGCCCTTCAGCGAATCTTCTACCCTTCCCGGCATTGGCTCGGTGAAAGTGCCCTTGAATTTAATCAGGGACGGCCAGTCAATCCTGGCATCATTTGCATCTGCCCCTTTACCTGAAAGCCTTTTGACGGATTCAACTGCGCCAGTCACCCCGAAGAGCACCTTCTTGGGATCGCAGCCTCTCAAGGCGCAGGTACCTCCCATGGGACCGGACTCTACCACGGCTGTCCTCATACCCAAGGAACTGCAGTAGAACGCTGCAGACAAAGCAGCGGATCCTGATCCGATTATTATCAGGTCATATTTCATAACCATTCATTGCCACCTAATTCGTTGTTACACAAGCCTGAATCAAATGTTTTTCGTAGCTTTAACTGTCTACTCGATCTGTGCTGCGACTATGCCGGCTGCTCAATTGCATGGAAGATTACACACTTTCCAGCCTATAAGGAAATTTAATAAACTATTATCATTACAAATAAAATATGAAAAACGAAAAAACAACCCTTGGCAACCCGCCAGACGGTTACCACAACATAACCCCTTATCTGGTTGTTCACAGGCCCGACGATCTCATAAAATTCCTCACCAATGCTTTCGATGCCGATGAAAAGGCACGTTTTACTGCTTCCAACGGTACACTAATCTATTCTGAAATTTCTATTGGCGATTCAGTAATAATGATAAGCGAAGCGACCGCTTCGAATCCAGCAACACCTTCCAACATCAACGTTTACGTGAAGGATGTAGACAGCATTTTCGGGAAGGCCATCAAGGCGGGCGGCTCGTCTGTATCGGACCCTGCGGATCAGATACATGGCGAAAGGACGGGTGTAGTGAAGGACAGCACAGGAAACCAGTGGTGGATTTCGACCCAGACAGAGAAGCTGACTGTTGAAGAGATTAAGAAAAGAGCAAAAAAGGCGGAAGAGAAATGACATCACGGGCAAGCCATGATGCCAGCTTTCCCTGAACTTACATTCTAACCAGGCGACTGGGGCCATCCCTTACCTGAAGGGGCAGGCTCGCGTTACCTGCAGAGCAGGAGATTTCGCATATAAGCCAAAAACTTTTATATAAATACAAAGGTTAAATGAACAATGCCTAACCTTCAGAGTTTCTGGGGACAGATTGACTTGAACAGTGCCTCCCAGATTAATTCCATCTCTGAGGGCTTTATGGATTTTCTAAGGGTGGCAAAGACCGAATGGGAAGTCAGGGACTTCCTGATAAGAAGGCTATTCCATTTCAGATTTTCCGAACTCGTTAACATAAAAGTACCAACGCCCGGTGCGGGATTCATTGAAGAGCTGGATGAAGGCTGTGTTGCCGCAGGCGTTTTTGGAAGCTCCAACATCCAGAAGAGGGGGCTGAACATCATTGGGTGCCCTATTGACACAGAAACCTTGGAGATAGGCACAAGGAGCCCTGCCACTGCCGGAGAATCCGACATCTCAACCATCAGGTTCTCACCTTCTGGAGGAACCCCCCAGGATGAATGGACGTCTTCAATGGTTTCAATACACGGAATAAGGACGCTGAAAGACAGGACGACTAGGTCCTTCGTCCTTGGTGAAACAAGAAAAGAACCGGGCTACTACCTGCTTAGTGCAGGGGAAAAGAAAGCGCAGAAGGGAAAAAAGCAGCAGAAGCAGTACGATCTGGTAGTCGGAACTTCGGATGTGAGAGCGGAAAAGGAGGGCAAGGCATCCTATCCGAAAGCTTTCATGAATAGCATTGGCATGGATGAGACCGAAATGAAATCGTCGACCCTGACACTTGTTGGAGCGGAGGGCCCGATAGAAATTGGCTCGGACAGATCACTCATACAGGGATTCGGGGCTTTTGATCGTATGAACGTATTTGCTGCCTTGAAGATGCTCACAGACCTGACAAGGCCCGAAGACACGATTGCTGTCATCTTTTATTCCTCCAAGGGAGAGTGCAGCAAGAAAAACCATAACAGGGAGATAACTGGGAAACTGGCGGCATCCATTGCAAAAAAGATAAACGGCGGCGATCAGGAAACAGATCCGAAGGAGATTCTGGAATTCAGCAGAGTACTGGACATGGCCCGCTTGAAGGCGAAGCAAACAAAGGCGGCAGAGGAAACGCAGCCTAAACCTATTCCGCCGGGCAAGGGAACGGTGATAGGGACATATTCCAAGGGAACCAGGTCTGCCAGGCTCCTGGCAATAATAGAGGACAATCTGGAGAAGAAGGCGATCCCGTTTATAAAAATTCCAAAGGGCTATGAATTCGCATCGGAGGGCACGATCGGAAACGAATTTTCCAAGGAAGTGCCGGAAATCATAAGCTTCTCCCAGGTTGGATTGGGGGGCAGGGGAATTTACAGCACTGTGTCAAAGATCGACCTCTGGGCAGCCTTCAGAGCAATTCTAGCCTACTCGACGCACTAACTGAAATAATTCCCAATTGCTTAATATTATCAATTAAAACTTATAAACCAAGATCCATTGTGATAATGGAAATGAAGATGAAGGATACTTATGTGGAAAACCTGAGGAAATCAAATTTCAAGATCACCCCTCAGAGGCTTGAGGTCATAAATTTCCTGGAAACGGGCAATTACAACCATTTTACGGCCGAAGACGTCTACAGCAACGTTAAGGAAAGGGAACCGACCATAACGTTGGCGACAGTCTACAACATACTGAAGGCGCTGAGGGAATCCGGCAACATCAACTCATTTGAGGTGAACGGCAAGACCTGGTTCGAGACCAATGTCCAGTTTCACGGAAATCTCGTGTGCGACAGCTGCGGAAAGATAGTGGATGTTGACGTAGACCCTGAGAGGTTTACCAGCCTTGCATCCGGAGGGAGCTACAAAATAACTGGAGCAAACCTTGTAATGCGCGG
The DNA here is from genome assembly GCA_046703705.1 of Thermoplasmataceae archaeon. GTDB lineage: Archaea > Thermoplasmatota > Thermoplasmata > Thermoplasmatales > Thermoplasmataceae. The sequence continues at coordinate 36,623 of JBJKST010000015.1, read as the reverse complement.
CCTGTGCCATGAGTGCAACCACACGTAAGGAAGAAACGACAACTGAGAAGTGCCGGTTAAAGATTCAGCCTAGTTGCCTTCTATGGCACTGTAGACATCAACCGCATCCCTGTTTTCCTTCACGTCATGCACCCTAACTATGTCACATTTCACATTCATCAGGTAAATTGAAGTCGCCAGTGTGCCTGCCAGCCTTCTTTCGACAGGTTCCCCGGTAATTCTTCCGATGAAAGTCTTTCTTGAGGCGCCTGCAAGTATCCTGTAGCCGGTGTTAAGGGATTCCAGTTCCCGAATGATCTCCTTGTTTCCGTCAAGCCCCTTTCCGAAACCAATTCCAGGATCAACTATTATTCTTGACGGGTGGATGCCACCTTCAACCATCTGGAGTGCCCTCTTTTGGAAGAACATATTCAACTCGAGTATCAGGTCGGAATACTGTGTATTTTCCTGCATATTCTGGGGCTTTCCCCTCATATGCATAACTATTGAGCCAAGTGAATTCTCCGCTGCGATCTCGATCATTTCAGGATTTTCAAAGCCTGATACGTCATTCAGGTACTGTATGCCATACTTCAATGAAAACTCGGCAGTTTCAGGATTTCTGGTATCCAATGAAATTGGCACATCGTAACTCGAGGACAGGTACTCGAGGACAGGCTTTATCCTGGATATTTCCTCCACCGGTTCCAGGCCGCCGCTCCCTGGCCTGGTGCTCTCCCCTCCAACGTCCACGATATCCGGCCCCTGTTCCATGAGCCTGTCAATAAGTTCATAAGGCTTTCCGAGAACTCTCGAGCCCGGATAGAAGGAGTCTGGAGTTACATTTACAATACCCATGATTTTTGGCCTGTGGTGCAGGGAGAGCGCTTTTTCAAAAAGGCTGGATGAGATGTAAGATGCGTGGTTTTCTGAAAGGTTGCAGTTTCCTGTAAGGAAACCCTTGTGCTCATCCTGCCCAAGGAGTGCTGTGTAATGCAGCCATGTTTCACCATGAAGTGTTGTTTTTCCCACTCTCTTAAATTTGCCACCATTCATCGGGTTCGGTGAATAAACTTCGAAGAGGACCTCATCCCTGATTTTGCCGTGGACCCAGAGAGATGTCCTCGCAGGAAAAATGACCGCTTCGCTCACACCGCAGGATTTTGTCCATGCTTATAGTGGTATCTAAATTTGACCGAGTTTATAAAATAAGTATTTAAGCCCGTATTGAGTATACATTTACGGAAAAATATGCGATATGTATACGATAAATCGTCATAATGGACAAAATATAAACAAAAAGCTAAACTTATTAATGCCCCTGCGTTTAGGGTTATCCTAACCACGAAGGCTTCGAGATGATTACTATGAAATCTAACAACGGATCTTCGAATTCCGAACAAGCCTCGAGAAACTTCACCAACCTTGATGAACTTTCCAAAGCGATTGGAACCGGGCTTAGCCTCCAGCAAAGAAGGATGAGCCAGGAGGAATCGGTTGAAGCAGCAGAGCATCTTATCAACTTCTTCGGTTACAATGACCGTGTAATTGACAATATGCTGGAACCAGAAGATCGGGACGCATTCTACACTATGGAAGATATAGGTGTACTCCAGACGGAAAGGGAGGAAACTACGCTCTATGACGGAAGGGAATGGAGAATCCACTACTGGATCCTCAATGTGACAAAGATCATTGAGCTGTCCAAAATGAGGGTAGTCGAGACAAGGAAGGATATCGACAAGGAATCCCAGATTTATGACGAAATTCCCGACGAATACTGGAACCCGACTTAGGTGTAATTTTTGCATATAGCCATTCTTGACAGGGAGAAGTGCCATCCGAAAAAATGCAACCACGAATGCCAGTACTATTGCCCTCCCGTAAGAAGCGGAACCCCGACAATAGATTTTCCCGACACAGAAGGGCAGCCTGTTATTACAGAGAACCTCTGCATCGGGTGCGGAATATGCGTAAAGAGGTGCCCGTACGGAGCTATAAAGATTATAACAGTTCCAGATGAACTCAACAAGGACCTGGTGCACCAGTTTGGCCTGGATGCCTTCAGGATTTATTCACTGCCGCTGCTTTCAGATGGAAAGGTAACTGCGGTGCTGGGGCAGAACGGAATGGGCAAGACCACCACGATGAATATCCTTGCCGGCATCACTGTGCCGAATTTCGGCAATTATGAGAACCCGGGTGGAAAGGACGAAGTTCTTGAGAGGTACTCCGGAACTGTAATGGGAACGTATTTCAAGAACCTGTATGACGGCAGGAAGAAAGCCGTTCTCAAGAACCAGTATGTCGACAAGATTCCGATGGTGGTGAAGGGGACAATCTCACAGATCCTGAAAAACAACGATGTCTCCGGAAAATTTGACGAGGTTGTTTCAAGTCTTGCAATGGAATCATCCCTGGACAAGGATGTTTCAGTGTGTTCAGGAGGGGAGCTGCAAAAACTGGCAATTGCCACCACTCTGCTGAAGGATGCAGACATATACCTGTTCGACGAAATGTCATCCTACCTTGACATCAACGAAAGGATAAGGGTGGCAAACATAATACAGGGCCTTGCCAGAACAAAGACAGTCATGATAGTGGAACACGACCTGGCCATACTGGACTGGCTCGCCGATTCTGTGCACCTGGTGTACGGAGAGAGCGGGGCATATGGTGTAATAACTGAGACAAGAACAAGCAACAGGGCAATCAACTCCTTCCTCTCCGGTTACCTTAGGGAGGAAAACGTGAGGATAAGGCCCTACGAAATAAAGTTCCAGGACAGGTCCCACAAGAGAACGACACATAATGTTGCAATCTCCCAGTGGGGTACGATGGAAAAAACCCTGGACTCATTCAAGCTTAAGATTAACGGCGGTGTGATAGAGTCGGCCCAGATAATAGGCGTTCTCGGGAAGAATGCACTGGGAAAGACAACTTTCATGAAGATGCTTGCAGGAGTCATGAAACCGGATTCTGGCGAGGTAGAGATTACACCCAGGATCGCATATAAGCCGCAATATATATCAACGGACTTCCAGGGAACAGTCAGCGAACTTCTGTACTCTTCCTTGAGGGAGAGGGTCACTGATCCTTTCGTGAACAACGAAATACTTCATCCCCTGGACATCCCGGACATGATGGAGAATGAGGTTGAGGACCTGTCCGGAGGTGAACTGCAAAGGCTTTCTATAGCGTTGACCCTTTCCAGGGAAGCAGACATATACCTTCTCGATGAGCCATCGGCCCATCTGGACAGTTCCTACAGAATGAATGCAGCCAAGGTCATAAGAAGGGCAATGGAGAACAACAAGAAGAGCGCAATAGTGGTCGATCACGACGTCTACTTCATTGACCTGATCTCCGACAGCCTTATGGTATTCACAGGCAAGCAGGGCCAGGCCGGTGAATCATTCGGCCCAACGGACATGAAAACAGGAATGAACAAGTTCCTCAGGGATATTGGCATCACTTTCAGGAGGGACAAATCCACCAAGAGGCCGAGAATCAACAAGCCTGAAAGCAGCCTCGACAGGAGCCAGAAGGAATCTGGGAATTACTATTACGCTGAATGAGGGCCGGGTTTTCGTTGAGGCACTACAAAACCATTTTGGCTTTTGACTAGATCCACAATGCGATGTTCAACGTTGCTGTACTTCTTGCCGCCCTAGGAATAACACTGCTGGAGATGGCAGAGGCTTCAGCTGTGGGTATATCCCTATACGGAGACACCGGCCGGAAATCTGCATTCACTGCAGTAGCCCTTGGCGCACTGGTCATTTTTGCCCTGACAGCAACTGTAGGCGACATGATTGACCTGTTGCCCCTATTCTACATCAGGATTGCATCTGCTACCCTCCTGCTATACTTTGGCCAAAGGCTAGCCAGAAGTGCCAGGAGGTCAATGAGATTCCAGAAATTCGGATTCCCTGGCCGTAAGGGGGAACATGAAGATCCAAGGGGCATTCTATCAACAGGCTTCTCCGTTGGCGCAGTTGAAGCATTCGAGGCTGCCATAGTTCTCGTGGCCCTATTCCCGGAAGGCTATTATTCCACCTTGACAGGGCTTGTTGCGGGCGTCATAATAGTAATACTTGCCGCATACGCACTGAAATCACAGGTGAGGAAGGTCAAGCAGGCAATCATGAAAGTAACAGTATCTGCCCTGCTCCTTTCTTTTTCCGCATTCTGGTATGCAGAGTCGGCCATGGCGGTGAATGACATATTGCTTGCACCCCTGTTTCTGGGCTTCCTTGCAGCAGTTTACTTTGCAGCAACATTCAGGCTTGAGGGAAAATCTTCCGGACATGCGTGATGTATCTGCCCTATGAAACCACCTGCCCGGCAAGTGTTGATAAGTAATTTATTGATGGCTGCATTTAAGGCTGTCCGGAAAATCTTCACACGGGGGATGCCGGCAGAGAAATGATTCAGATGGAACTAGTTCACAGGGACGGATTGGCGAGAATAGGCAAATTCAAGACCGGGCATGGCGTAATCGAAACTCCTACAGTCCTGCCGGTGATAAATCCCAACAGGATAACTATCACGCCGGAGGAAATGAAATCCCTGGGGGCACAGGGCATAATAACCAACAGCTACATCATCAGGAGGACAGACTCCCTGAGGGAAAAGGCCCTTAGGGACGGAGTGCACAGCCTCGTCTCGTTCGACGGGCCGATTATGACAGATTCTGGTACCTTCCAGAGCTATGTGTACGGTGATATGGAGTACGACAACAGGGGCATTGTTGATTTCCAGAGGAAGATAGGCAGCGACATCATCACGATTCTGGACATTTTCTCCAAACCGGACGATACATATGAAATGGCCCGGGATGCGGTCGAAGAAACGTACAGGAGGATGAATGAGATCGAAGTGGGCGAGGGCGAGATCATCGCCGGCCCCGTGCAGGGATCTGTGTACATGGATCTGAGGGAAAAGGCCGCAAAGCTAATGAGTTCAACCAAAGCCGGCTATCTCCCTGTTGGAGGAGTGGTCCCACTCCTGGAATCCTACCAGTACGACAAGCTTGCCGACATTATTCTGACAGCAAAAACTAACGCCGATTTTTCCAAGCCCGTGCATCTTTTCGGGGGCGGGCATCCTATGTTCATGGCAATATCCGTTCTGCTTGGCGTGGACTTTTTTGACTCCGCCTCATATGTGAAGTATGCCCGGGACGGAAGAATGCTTTTTCCGGACGGTACACGGGATCTCTCCAAGCTGAGGGCACTCCCGCAGTGGAGCCCAATCTACGGTAAATACACAGTCAAGGAATTGCTTGACGCGGATGCGGAAGAGCGGACCGCAGCGCTTTCCAGGCACAACCTTTCCGCAATATTCTCTGAGATAAATGAGATAAAGGAGAGAATCTACCAGAACAGCCTCTGGCAGTATGCAGAGGCAAGGGCCAGAAGCCACCCGTACCTGTACAGGGCTTTCAGGAGGCTTCTTGCCAGGAAGGAAGACCTTCTCAGGTACGAGCCGCTTTACAGGAAATCCTCATTTCACTATTACGATTCATACTCAAACGAACACCCCTCCATGAAGAGGCTGTCTGAATTCACAAAGTCATTTCTGGCATCAAACAGGAAGGAGACCATTATACTCCCTTCAGGGTCGAGAAACCCGGGCAAGAGAGATTACGGCCTCATAAGGGACCTCTATGAGAAGTACGACGTGAACCTCATGGTGCCATGGTGCAACACCTTCGTCCCTGTTGAACTGGAAGACACGTATCCAATCGAGCAGATGATATCCTCTGAAATTCCGGACGAGAAGCTTCAGTCGAGGGAAATTTCAATAATTGAAGGAATTGTCGGAAAGGAGAACGTTTTCTACAGGAAAGGCCTTAGCGACTTCTCCGGGCTTAAGGAAAAGTCACGTGACTTCAATCTTCACAAGATAAGGGCTGTGGCAGATTTCCAGTTCGGGCAGGGCATGGGGGAAAAGCTGTTCCCGGACGGTTCCAGAATCACATCTTCAAGGGCCACGGGAAGGCTCAGGAACATATTTGCAGGTGAAGAAATGGTAGGGACCATGAGGGCACAGGACGGCTTTTTCACCCTCACTGTTGCGGGTGCAAGAAGGATAAGGGATGCTGCCAAATCTCCTGGGCTTAGGGTGATTGTGACCGATGACAGTGCGGAGTACAACGCAAAAGGTTTCAACGTGTTCTTCAAGTTCATTACGGACTATGACCGGGATATTGTGGCGTCCAACGAGACGATCGTTGTGGACCCTGATGACAACGTGGTGGCTGTAGGCAGAGCAACCGTATCCGGAAGGGAGATGGGAGACTACAGGAGCGGTGTGGCAGTGAAGACTCACCACAGTGTAAAGAGCATCAGGGATTCCCCTGAGGAATAGACCTGCGGGCCCTCCTTCCGGCGAGATACTTGTCGAAGGTTGTAAAGAACATAGCAAGCACCATTATTCCTCCTCCCAATACACCGAGTATCCCAAGGACGTCGCCGTTTATGATTACAGAAGTGACAGCGGCAAATATGGGCTCACCCACAAAAATAATTCCTGCGGTGGTGGGCTCGACAAAAATCAGAGCCTTCGTGTTGATGTAATATCCGAATACGCCGGCAAAGGCTGCAGTGAAGAATATTGCAAACACGACATAGTAGTTTATAACCTGGTGGGCAAGAGGATAAGTCGGCAAAGCGATTGTGGAGAGGACTCCGACAACGAGGATCTGGTAAAATGTGAATACGGTGGAGTCAAGGTTTCTGGAATGTTTGGATACATAGGCAACCTGAAATGCATAGCCAAAGGCACATATCAGCGTGAGTATGTCTCCCAGCTGTACCTGTGCGTTGGACACGTTTCCAGCCGACATTATTATGAGGCCGGCAAAGGCCATGATGGATGCGATGGAGTCCATCCTTCTTATCTTCTTCTTCAGGTAGAAATATGAAATGACCGGTATGAGAACAACGTATGTTCCGGTTATGATTCCCGACTTTGCCGCTACAGTAAATTCCAGGCCTACTGTCTGGAAATAGTAGCCTATGAATAGCAGGGCGCCGGCAATTGTGCCGTATTTCATGTTTGTTCTGGAAAAGGCATTCCTGTTCCTTAGGAAAGGCACAAGAAAAAGTGCAGAGAGCAGGAACCGCAGCGATAGGAAAAGGACCGGGGAAACAAACGTCAGCGCCAGCTTTATGATTGGAAAGGTGAGACCCCAGAAAAATGTCACAAGAAGGAGGAGGCCCATGTACAGAAACTGGTTTTTATTTGACATATCAGGATCTTGTGATAAGTCTCATCAGAAGCCTGGGATTTCTAACTGCAAGTGATATTACCACTGTCGACGGGTAATCAATGTCTCCAATGTTGTTTATAAGGTCGATCATATTCTTCTTGGATACAGCTTCGTAAATCAGGTTGAGCGTCCTGTCGCTGAGGGAAGAGAAATACTTCTGTATTTTTCCGTCAATCCAGAGCTCCCTGCCGAGGTCATTCTTCCAGTCCTTCTGGTACTGTGAAAAGCGCCTTTCCGAAAAATCCTCGTTTTCAAGGGCACCATCTATTGTTTTTGCTGCATGTTTTGAAGATACAACTCCCGTGTATATTCCACCCCCGGTGAGCGGCTTGACTATCCCTCCAGCATCACCCACAAGCAGGTTCCTGTATCCGTAGGTTTTCTTCAGGTAAGCGATTGGTATTGCGCCACCGGTCACGCCAATGATCTTATCCTTTGGAAATCTCTTGCTTATTCTGCCGAAATACTTGAACGGTGATATTCCGTAAGTCCCAACCCCGATTCTCGTCAACTCGCCGGCGGGTGCAGCCCATCCGAAGAAACCCTTTGTGGATTCTGATCCCAGGTAGACCTCGACACTGTCCTGGTCTTCCATTGGGGTTGCAGAATCTACCTGATACGTGGACACTATTCTCTTGGATTTGACGCCGTAAAGTTCTTTCCTGACTATGCTGTTGACTCCATCGGCACCCGCTATGACCCTGGCCTTTTCCTCCTTTATCTGCCCGTTCTCCTTGTACTTGATCCTGACACCTTCTGAGTCCGTCTTTACAGACTGGACTCGTGCATCTATCTTCACGTCGGTGCCGGCTGATATGGCCATTGCGGACACATCGCGGTCGAATCTGTCCCGTTCTATTACTATTGTCCTTTCAGGCTTTTCCACGTGAACGCTCTTCCCGTTGGGGAAGAACACATTTGCTCCGGTCACAGAATTGACTCTTGAACCGCTCTTAACATAATTGAAAACCCTTTCTGAGACCAAGCCGGTGCATTCCACCGGTTTCCCGATCTCCTGGTGCTCCTCGAGATTCAGGACATCATAACCGAGTTTCGAAAGAAGATATGAAAGGTATGAGCCTGACGGGCCGGCACCTACTACTATTGCGTCACGCACAAACAGTTAGTAAGTTCAAAGATAAATACTTAATTTACTCGTGCAGGTTGGTTGATGAGGATGTATTTATGCATTGCGCAAGCAGAACGGTTTCAATAATTTCTCACGGTCTTGCCGATTAAATACCTGAGATCCTGAACCCGTCTCGGAGTTTCGCTACTCGATCTATCGAGAAGATCGCACAGTGCTATGAGATCATGTAATCTTGACAGTATTCTCCAGTTATCCTTAAGAACACCACCATTCCCTTCATACCCTCTTAAGAAGTTGGTTTCAAAAACAGACCCATCCTTCTCATACCTCAGCATGTTTCCAATATCGGCATATCTGCTTCCTGAGAAGGCATACTCCCAGTCCAGGACAGCAGATACTGAGGATTGATCTGAATTTCCATTAATCAATATATTCAAGCCATTGTAGTCCGAATGAACAAGAACCGGCGCCCTAAGGTCCTCAGACAAATTATGGCCTTGATTCTTACAGAATGCCAGAACATCCTTGCTGATACCTTCTCCCAGAAATATTCCACAACTGTTGCCGATGAAATGGGTAATCAGTGAATGAAACTCGTCCTCATCAATTCTCATTGATCTCTCTATCTCAAGTCTTTCATTCAGGAAACCAAATTTCGGAAACTCGTGCTTATGAATTTGGGCAAGAACTTTGCCAACGGATTCTGCTGCTGAGGCCAGATGAATCCCATGACTGGTCCTCATTAAATCTGATAGGAGCACTCCACTCCTCCATTCCAGAATTGCGAATGGAACATCAATCAAGCTACAACTTTCATCAACATGAAGGTAAGCTGCTACTGGAACATCCGGTCCTACCAGTTTGGAGATGCGTTGTTCCTTCGTAGCAATCCCCTTACTACTGGCGTAGAGCCTGAAAACAATAGGGCTCGGAACACCTTCTATATACACCTTGTAGTTGGAATTGCTGAACCCATTGCCTAATCGTTCAAAAGCCAGCACACGGTCATCGGGGAAAACAGAATTTGCCATAGTTTGGACCTGTTCAGTCGTGAGTACACGGTGTTCTGCAGGCCTTTCCCAATCATCTTTCATTGATTGCACTCGTAGAGATGAGCAATAGAACATATGGCTTATTTACTTTTATCTGGGATCTTTTCGCGTGCCGGAATACTTAATTCGTGAGAATAAAATGGACCTGAACAAAAAAAAGTTTAAACAAGACCTCAAAAAATATATTTATTATTTTAAATAAAATAGAGCAGCCACCCGGGCCACACCGAACACTATTGGATGATTATAGAAGGCCTCACCAGTCTTGGAAAGTATTTTACCTGCTACGCCGTTGAAAGTTGAATGAGATTTAAGACACCGCAAGTGAACATCTACGTTGAGAACATTGATATTTCCAGGAATTTTTATGAGAGTCTCGGGTTCAAAGTGAACTTTACAGCTGAAATTGGCGGAAAACCCGTGCACCATGAAATGGTATTGGACGGATTTACTCTTGGCATTGCAACCAAGGAATCAGCTAGGGAAGAACATGGTTTGAACCCGGGGAAAAACTCAGGGTCAGAGATAGTACTATGGACGGAAGATACAGATGAAGGTATCAGTTTCTTATTGGACCGTGGGTCTGTACTGCTATCGGAACCGCATGATTTCCTGGACGGAAAACTGAGGGTCGGTTGGGTAATGGACCCGGATGGCAATCCCATACAGGTTGTCTCAAGAATTACTTGAAACTGAGACATCCTTGCAAAGCCGCAGGGCCAAGCATCAGTCGCATAAATTCTTCCTTGGATCCTTCTCAGAAATGTCCAGCAGACCATTGACTGCTGCCCGAAAGCATTCCGATAAGGTCTCAGTTGTAATCTCAAGTAATAGAAACATGCCAGTTTGGACTTCACAATAGGCTGTCCAATCGAAAGGCATTAATCCGTGCCGTATCTGAAAGTCTCAGAGAAAATGTGCACCTGACTGAACCTTTTAAGCTCCACCTAAGACATTTGTGCTTCCGGAACCTTGATACACAGAGCGACCTTTTGACGCATACTAGAAGTTATAATTGCCTTAGGAAGAACTGCGAAAATGCTACGTTCCTGAATTTGGCCTTAACTGTAAGCCAGATCGATTTTATTGCAGTAAAAACTGATAACTTATGACAAGAGACAAATCGGCCCTTATCATTGTCGACATGACAAACGATTTCATTTTCAGGGAGCACAATCCTGGCCTTGCCCTTGAAAGAGCAAGGGAGATGATCGCGCCAACGAGAAGACTTCAGGAAGCGTTTCTAAAAAGAGGCTTCCCCGTAATTTACACGAGCGACAGGCATCTGGAATCCGATTATGAGCTGAAGAAATGGGGCAAACACTCTATGAAAGGCTCAGGTGGCTCAGAAATAGTTGAAGGTCTTGAGAAGAAAAATCTTCAACTTATTGAACGCGAATGGACCGGTGAAAGTGTTAGGAAAGCAGCATCATCCGGGTCAAAACTCTTCGATGTTGAAAAGGGAACATACAGCTCATTTGTGGATAATGGGGGAAAACCTACCGCTCTCGAAGAGCTTCTCAAATCACTTGGAATAGAAGGTGGGAGCAACCTGTATATCACGGGCCTCCATGCGGCTTGTGGCGTAAAGCATACCACTGCAGATGCCTGGTTTCGAGGGTACTCACCAGTGATCATAAGCGACTGTGTCGACTCATTCGACAGTATTGATGGTGAACTTGGAATGGACAAGGATCAAGCGCTAAATTACATCAAGTACTGGTATAACGCCGACGTTGCCACATCCGAACAGGTATTGGAAAACATCGGTATGCGCGAAGAGCCGGTCTATAAATGAGCTGACCGGGTGATTCGGGCATTATTCACTCCTCCTCATTTGATTCCACGTATTCCTTCAGGGAATCAAGTCTGTCGCTCCAGTACGAATCGAAGTACGAAATCCAGTCAACTACTGCCCGAAGTGGGGAAGAGTTGAGGGAATATATTGCATCCCTTCCTTTTTTTCTCACCTTTACAAGTGCTGCATCCTCCAGGATCGCAAGGTGTTTTCTGACTCCGGTTCTGCAAATGCTGAAGTTCTTTGCAATATCAGCTATGGTATGCTCACCCTCTGACAGCAGCATCAGGATTTTTCTCCGGCTGGGGTCTGCTATCCCGTAAAATGGGTCCCTTCTCTCTGAAGCTTCCTGCATTTTACCCCTTTATGAAACTCGACAGTCTTTCGTCAACTATTGCTGCCCATCCCTCTTCCATCACGCCACGTACAGTTGTGTGTGGCTGGCCAAACCTGGTCTTCTTGTCTGCAAACCAGCCGGAGTGTGTCAGAGTAAACTCTGTCTTGCCTTCGTCCGTCTCCTCAAGCTCAAAGGTAACTGTCCACTCTTTGTCCCAGGTGAATGAAAGCTTATGGGGCGGTTCAATCTCAATTATTCTGCATTCCGAATCACCGTATTTTCCCGCGTGCAGTGTAAACTCCCTCCCTCTTTCCGCTACAAGTGTATTCGGCATCCACCAACCCTCGATTCCTTCTGAAGTGGATACTGCTTTCCATACTTTTTCTATCGGGGCCTCCAAAACAACAGTTTTTCTGATTTCTGGAAGTTTCTCCGACATCTTTTCATTAACCATATCTTTGGTCACTCCCTTAATATAACACCAATAGGTGTTATATTATTAAATTTATCCAAGGTTCGTATTTGCCGGTATTCCAACGCAATCGGACAGCAATGTACCTGACATGCCACTGGCCTTGCCAGGGGTTTCCCAACACAGATGAACATACTCTCACATGTTAAGATACCTGTTCATACTCCACCACCTGCTGGTTTAAGTGTAAGCCCTGCAGTAAATGGAGGGCAAAGGGGTGATGAATCATGACGTGGGATGATGACGATGTTCAATACACCGTATCAGGCGAGAATAGGCTGGAAGAGGGACCAAAGCCCAGAAAGGATACTGTAATCAGGATATCAGGATCTGGAACCTTGTCGGATGTCGACGCTAAGGAATTTGTCATTTCAGGCTCAGGAAAAGTCACGGGATCAGTGAACGTTGTGGATATGCACGTCTCCGGCTCAGGAAAGGTTGAAGGCAGCATCAACTGCAGTTCAAAACTAGACGTATCAGGCTCCCTCAAGGTCGGAGGGGACGTGAGTGCCGAGGAAGTTCTATGTTCCGGAAGCCTAAGGGTAGCATACTGCAAGTGCAACAATTTCATTCTAACAGGCTCAGCCGAAATCGGTGAGAAGATCGAGGCAGATCTAATCGAGGATAGCGGAATATTAAGGGCTTTGGGCATAAAGTCGAGGGACCTCAAGTTCAACGGAGTTATAAAGGCTGACACAGTTGACAGTGAAAATGTGGAACTTCATGGTGCAATAAATGCCAAGCGCATCACTGCCAAGAGGTTCAATCTTGAAAGCATGGGGTGGGCTTCGGATATTGGGACGCTAGAGGCAGATGAAATATCAATCACTACCCGGAAAAGGTTAATTCTTCCAGGGCCAAGGGCTACGGTAGATGAGATAAGGGGAGACATTGTGAATATTGAGGGAGTCAACTGCAGGCTAGTGAGCGCCGAGACTGTCGCAATAGGGGACAACTGCAACATCGGCTATGTTGAAGCAGCAAAGATGTCCATTTCAGGAAAATCAAAAGTTGGGGAGAAAAGGACACTGGAAGCAGGCATAGAAAAGTGATTTCTCCAGGATGATGCAATAACCACCTCTCTGTTGCTTCCTTCACCCCTATTTCCATAAGGTCTATTGGATTCTTTTCCAGTCTTAACGAAACGAAGTTTTGGCTTTTGAAATCGTTACTTCGCCCATGTCATGTACAAATATGCCTACAAAAAAGATTTAAGAATGAATCTGCCGCATATGATCATATGGCTGAAGTGATATCTGAGAGCAACATAAGAGAACGGACATTTTTCCAGTCACCCGTGAAATTACACTTGGGGAGATTGGGAATGATTCTTCTTGGATCATCTTTCCTTATCTGGGCAATCATACTTGCCACGGGCTCAGGCACAGGATTTTCATATGCATTCACGGTATCGCCCCTCATGAACTGGCTTGGCTTTTCTACCATAGCTCTAACTGCCGGCGGCCTAGTTCTTGTAAATATAGGGTTAAACAGGATTGCAAGCCGCAGAAAACCACTTGTCAGATACTCCACTTTCTTCTTCGTCTGGATGAACATTCTTGGGTTCTACCTTGCATACAACAGCCTTTGGGGAGGGCCTTTCTTCACGTCTCCAATGGCAGGAATGTACGTAGTATCGTCCGGTTTGGTCTTCTTATTCTACATCGCAATATTTTCAGTTTTCCTCGGCCCATTCCTTACCAAACTAAAGAAAGTTATGCTTTTGGCTTCAGCCGCCCTTAATGTGCTGTTCATCGCTGCAATTACGATGTTTTCATATTCAGCAATGCACGTCCCAGTTTTAGGCCTCCTACCGGGGGCAAACTTCCCGTTCGTCCTTCAGTTGATAAACCCGAGTTTCGGTTTCCCATGGTTCCAGATAAACTTCGCAGGCCTTCAGGGAATATCAATCTGGGTATACGTCTTGCCAGTGATTTCCAATCTGATCCTGTGCTCTCTATATTTCACAGCTGTGGTGAAGCCGCTGGGCCATCAAGCTCTGGAGGAAGGCTCCGGCACTGGAACAATTTGAGAACAGCAATAGGTCTATTTACTCCTGACTCCGATAAATTCCGTTTATGATTAAGCCAGGAGTTTGGAAGGCGAAAGGGACAGTATCTCAGGAACCATTGTCATCTCAGGGAAACTGGCTGCGCAGTTTCGGCTTCCGGCTCAACTACAACTGCAGTTCCAAACGCGAGGACTTCGGTCATTACGGATCCGATCTCAGAGGTATCGAAGCCGATTGACAGAACAGCGTTTGCGCCAAGCCCCTTGGCATGTTCGCACATTCTCTCTATAGCCTGTTGCCTGACCTGTGCGAGGAGATTGGTGTACACTTTAATCTCGCCTCCTCCCCAGCTCCTGAAAAAGGCCCAGATGTTCTGCCCAAGCCCGCGTGAACGTACTATTAGCCCGAATGTAGCGCCTATTGTTCTGGTAACTTTGTAGCCCGGAACATATGGTGTGGTAACAGTTATGACGTCTGTAGGGGGAGTATAATAGTTCTCTTCTTCAGCATTGCCGGAATTGTTTTCAGCCTTATCAGCCATAATCTCTTACCGTATCCCGGTATTTGAAACATTCCTGGTTTGCCTGTCTTTAGGAAAAGTGATTCAAAGGGAGGAGAGGTGCCATATTCTTTATAAATTAGGACAGGTGGTTAATACTCCTCCATCACTAAGATTATGTGGTTTAAATGCCGAAAAAGGGTCTAAACTTTGTGATGTTCTCAGGCACGGCTGACAAGTTCATTCCTTTGGGAGTGCTTACGCAGTCTGCTGTGAACCTGGATATGCCAGTGTCCATATTTGTTACCGGATGGGCCATACAGGGATTCAGGAAGGATGGGCAGAAGAAAGTCAACAGGATGCCGAAGGAATTTGAGGACATGGTTCCGGAACTGATGAAGGGAATGGAGGACATGAAGGCGCCTTCCTGGTACGAAATGCTGAAGGAAGCCAAGGAAATGGGTGACGTTAAGGTCTATGTGTGCTCCATGATGGCCGGGGCTTTCAAGGTGGACACAAAGAATGACCTTGATCCAATTGTTGATGATGTAGTGGGTGCTGCTGCTTTCTTGCAGATGTGTGAAGACAGAGAGGTAATTTTCATCTAAGGTGGATCAGATGGCAAATCATAGGGTTGACAGCCGGGGAACTTCATGCCCCGGCCCCATAACTGATCTGATAAGGGCATACAGGAAAGCCAGCAATGGAGATACAATAGAGCTGCTTGCAACCGACCCGGGAGTCAGGGCGGACGCTAAGGCCTGGTGCGAAAGGACAAGAAACGAGCTTCTGGGAATTACGGAAGAGAATGACGTTTACACTGTGCAGATAAAAATAGTGTCAAAGAGGGGATCGTGAAACGCCGCCTGGCTTCGGCCAGTGCGGACTCTGGAATAGGAGTGTGGCAAGATGAAGAACATAGCTGTTGTGGGCGGCGGGGCCGGAGGCCTTATCCTTGCTAGCAAGCTCGCTAAGGAAATGCGCGACGAACTGCTGTCGGGAAAAATTGGCATAACGATATTTGATGGGGCTTCAAACCACGAATTCCAGCCGGGTTATCTGGGAATTGCATTCAGGGGCCAGAGAGTTAGCAGAATGCTGCGGCCCCTGAAAAACCTGATCTATCCGGGGGTAACACTGGTTGCGGAGAATTGCGCAGTTGTTGACATCGAAAACCGGTACGTGGTTACGGACAAAAGCATGAACAGGTACGACTTTGACACCATTGTGGTTGCTACGGGGTGTGTAACAGACCCTGCCCAGATACCCGGGCTCTCAGAAGCGAATCATGACTTTCACACAAATGCGGCAAAATCGGCTGAGCTATACGAATCCCTCTCAAGGTTCAAGTCCGGGAAGATCGTTGTTGGAGTAGGAGGGCTTCCTTACAAATGTCCGCCATCCCCAAACGAAGGTGCTTTCATGCTGGACGAGTTCTTCACAAAGAGGAAAATCAGGGACAAAGTCGAAATCACTTTCCTGACTCCATACCTGAGGGCTTACTCCGCAGAGCCTATAAGCCAAGTGATCACACCTATGTACGAGGAAAGAAACATCAATATTGTGACTGGCTTCAACGTTGACTCGGTCGATCCTGAAAGAAAAGAAGTGGTGTCGCTCGAGGGCGACGCACTGGAATACGATGAGCTCATACTAGTTCCTCCGCACAGGACAGTAGATGCAGTAAGGCGATCGGAGTTTGTGGACGATGATGGGTGGGTTATTACTGACAAGAGGGACATGCACATCAAGGACTATGATTACGCCTTTTCCATAGGAGACAACACTAACATACCCATTTCAAAAGCTGGGGTTGAGGCTCACCTCCAGGGTATAGTTGTAGCAAGCAACATCATCGAGGATTACGTTGGTGGCACGGACAAATACCTTTTCACTGGCCGGATGCAATGTTCAATGGAGACAGGGTACCATCAGGCAACATTCGTTGTAGGAACTTATGAGAGGCCCGTGGAGAAGAAGTTCCCGTCTACAATGAACTATCTGGAAAAAAAGTTCATGGAACGCATATACTGGGCTTCCCTGAAAGGAGGCTATGAATGGCTTTTCAGGGCTCACTTCGGTGACGATTACTATGAACTCATGGGGCAGCAGAAACCTCCTAAGAGTTCGTCAAAGCCTCAGGCTAGGTAAAATCATAGGCCATTAATTTATTCAATTATTTCATTTTTGGAGAAATTTCTACCAATTTGTTCATTTTTGTTAATTATAATAAATCACAGATATTTATCAGGCTATAATCGGCTGTGCATTCCCGTGAGAGCAGGTCTGAGAAACGATGGTTTTTGCAATTTCTTAGATAAGTTTAAATAGGGGTTATTTAAGCTTTACTGCGAAACAGTATTATAAGGTAGCCGAATGTAACGGCAATGGAATCAGCAACATCCAAAAAACCACAACTAAAGAGAGAGCTGACTCTCGTTCAGCTGGTCTTTATTGGAGTGGCTGGAGCTCTAGGTAACGGAGCTCTTTTTGGCGCCGTAGGGATGGTCACAGTGGCCGGACCTGGCGCAATTATTGCTTTCATATTCGGTGGAGCAATCTACGTCACTATCGCATTGACCTACATGGAGCTGGCGAGGGTCCATCCTGAGGCGGGAGCGCCTTCCAGGTTTTCACTATACTCGCACGGAAGAACAACGAGTCTGATTAACTCGTTTGCAGATATCATATGGTATGTGTTTATACCGCCTCTTGAGGCACTGTCAATCGTTGACGGTATAAACTATCTGTTGCCAAGCCATCCGCTTCTGGTTGCGGCTGGACTGCCGCATGCCGGATATCCAACAGCGCTTGGAGTTCTGGTAGGAATAGCCTTGGTTCTTGCATTCGCTCCGTTTAATTACTTCGGAGTAGGAATGTTTGGAAAGAGCACTAAATACATCGGGGCAGTAAAACTGTTCTTCTACGTATCCATGGGGCTTGGGCTTATATTCGTTGTCCACAACTTCAACAACTTTGCAAACCAGGCATACGGTGGCTTCCTGCCTTACGGAGCAGTGGCAATTCTGCTTATCATGCCACTTACCATGTACGACTTCGGAGGAATCAGGGTTATACCTGATCTCGCAGGAGAAACAAAGAAGAACGAAGTTGAGAAGAATGATGCAATTGTCAAGGCTGTAGGTCTGACTGTTCTCTTCGAGACTCTGATTTACATCTCGATTGCGGTTTCAATTCTTGCAAGCATAAACTGGTCGGCACTCAATCTTACGCCGGGAGACTTTGCAGGGCTGAAAGGCGCAATGGCTGGAGACAACCCGTTCTTCGTACTGGCACACTCAAATAACCTCGGGATAATATTCATATTCGCGGTTATTGCCGGTCTTATGGCTCCATTTGTAACTGGATACATATACTCTGGTGCAGGAGCTAGAATTTTCTTCTCCAGCAGCAGATCAGGATTCCTTGGGGGAGCATTCAAGGATCTCCACAAGAAGTACTCAGTTCCATTCTGGGCAATCATAACGTTTGCCATTGTTGGAGCAGTAACTGTCATGATATCCTCACCGGCACCAAGTGTTTACAGTGTAATCGTTGATGCTACAGTCGCAGGGTATCTTGGTTTCTCGACACATCCAGTCGCTATGTGGGTTCAGAGAAGACAGGGTGTAACCAGAGACGATCAGAAGTTCCGCGGAGCTCTGCTCTACGGGCCTATAGCCATGGGTGTATCATCACTGGTGGTATACTGGAGTGGTTGGCCTTCTGACCCATATGCCATGCTCCTGATCACTATCGGTGTAGTGATATTCGGAGTCCCGTTCAAGGCTTTCGAGCAGGTGAAGAACTCAATATGGTACATAATGTATTTCGCCTTCCTGCTGGCAATTGTCTTCTTCTCGAAGACAGTGGGCCCGGGAACGATGTATGGTGTCCATGTTGGATTCATACCTTTCACATGGGGAACTCTGATAACATTCCTCGCCACAACCCTGATATTCTTCCCTTGGGGAGTTGCATCGGGTCTCAAGGAAGAGTACTACCACGAGGATTATACTGCACCTTACAGAGTACCGCAGAAAGGGGCTGACGGGACAATGGTCGGAGACGGCCCGAAGTAACCAAAACCCATTTTTTTAATTTCTAAAGAAAATAAATTCAAGTTGGTCCTCAAGATCATTTTTTTATCACTTTTTACATTTTGAGACCGGATGAAAGTTTCTATCACATACAACGTCGACAAGGACACTGTAGAACGATGTTCACAGATCACCGGGCTTGAGACCTCTGTAGACAGGGAAGGAACAGGAGAAATCATAATCGGTTTCTCCCGGCTGAAGATCAGGGAGAACACCGTCCTTGTGCAGACAGCATCGGCAGGTGTAGACCACCTCGACTTCACTGGAGCCGGTGAAAATGTGACGGTTTGCAGCAATGCAGGGGCATACTCAAACGTTGTTGCTGAAATGGTATTCGCTCAGCTTCTTTCACATATCAAGAAGATTTGCACTTTCGACGCCGGCACCCGGAGCGGAGAATTCAAGCGCCAACAGATAGGAACACTTGAAGGCCTCAGAATGGGCATACTGGGATATGGAGGAATAGGAATGCAGGCAGCCAGATTGGCAAAAGCCTTCGACATGAAGACCATGGCTTATTCAAGGTCAACCAGAAGCAAGGACCATCTTGACGAGATTGCATCATCCCCTGAAGAACTGTTTTCATCATCGGACGTAGTTTTGATCTCAACCCCTCTAAACACGAGCACCAGGAATATGGTCAACAGGGAGCTGCTTTCAAAATTTTCGGGAAAATACATAATAAACATTGCAAGGGCTGAGGTAGTTGACAAGGACGACATGCTCAATTTCCTTAAGGAAAACCCGGGTAAGTTCTACCTGTCCGATGTCTGGTGGGGGGAACCTGACCTCACCATACCGGTTCCGGAAAATGCCATGCTTACACCCCACGTAGGGGGCTTCACTGAAAAGACATTGCAGGATGCCACCATCAAGGCCTGTGAAAACGTCAGGCGTTTCCTTGACGGCCATCCCGAAAATGTCGTGGACCTAAGGGAATACAGCAAACCATGACGGGCGGCCCGGGCAAATATTATTAAACAGGGTAGGGTTTATTTTCACGATGGCGAGCGACAAACCTCTACCTGAACTTGATCCTGTAAACGAAGGATTTTTCAAGGGACTAAGCGAGAAGAAACTGCTGATCCAGAAATGTTCAAAATGCGGAAATCTCCAGTTTTATCCAAAGCCTATATGCGTCAAATGCTCATCGGTTGAACTTGACTGGGTCGAAAGTTCGGGTGAAGGAACCATATATTCATTGACCAACATAAACCGGGTAATAATGAATTCAAAGGAATTCAACGAGGAAGTCCCATACACAATTGCCTCTATAGAACTGAAGGAAGGGGTACGCCTCTACGGGAGGATAATCAACTCCGGCGGAAGGGAGCCCTCCATTGGCGACAAAGTATCATCGTCCCCAACTGCGGTCAACGATGAAGTGGGCCTTCCAACTTTCAGAATTCTGTGAGAAACAGGAATTCCAACGGAATGGCATGCTGTGCCATGGAAGGAATTAAATACATTTTCACTGTAGGCTGACTGTTGCCAAAACCACAGTTGCTGCAGGAAATTTTAACATACAATAGCGGAGACAATGTCTGCATAGTTGACGGGGATGTTTCCCTGACCTACGGGGAACTCGACGAAAGAACAACAGGACTCGGCAGGTACCTGATCGGCAACCTCAACCTCTCCAGGGGAGAGAGGGTCTTGATATTCATGCCGGGCGACTGGAGATTTGTTGTTGCCCTTTATGCAATTATAAAGGCTGGCGGGGTTGCTGTGCCAGTCGATTTCCGATCCAGCAGGAGGGAGCTTGAGTACATCGCTGAAAACACCGGCGCCTCCATCCAGTTCATAGATGAATCTAAGAAAGAATATGCAGCTTCCACATGCAGGGAGACCATAATTTCTGATCGAGGATTCCTCCTTGAAGGCGTATATTCAGGTGAATTCCCCAAGGTTGAACCTGACAATCCGGCCGTAATATTCTACACAGGAGGAACCACCGGCTTCCCCAAGGGTGTTCCACTTACACACAGGAACATATTGCACGTCACGGATGGCCTCTGCGGCGCATGGTCCCTGGAAAGAAGCGGTGAGGTTTTTGTGCAGTTTCTTCCCATGACACACAGCGGAGGCTTTAACTGCAGCATGAACACATGCCTCTACAGCGGTGGAAAGGCAGTCCTAATGGGCAAATTCAACCCGGATGAGCTTCTTTCCAATATTGAAAAGCATCGTGCTACAGTCATAGTCGGAGTACCTACAGTCTACAGCAGCCTCGTGAAGAACACGGACCTTGAAACCCGGGACATGTCTTCTGTCAAGGTGTTCTTCTCGTCCGGTGCGAAAATGCAGGATAACGTGGAAAATGAATTCTTCAGGAAAACAGGTAAACACATAACAGTGGGATGGGGGCTCACCGAGGCCTCTCCTCAGCTTACCGTTGCCCCAATGGGCATTTTTAGGGAAAATTTCGTAGGAAGGCCGCTTCCGGGCACCGAGGTCGTCTCTGTGGGCGAAGACGGGTCAGTGCTTCCGTCCGGAGAGCCGGGGGTACTCGCGGCAAAGGGCCCTCAGGTGATGTCAGGATACTGGATGAACAGCGAGAAGAACCTGACGGTATTCACAGGGGAAGGCTACCTCCTTACGGGCGATGCCGGCTACGTTGGAACGGACGGAGTATACCTTCTTGGAAGGACAAAGGATGTCATAATATCCGGCGGATACAAGATCTGGAGGTCGGAGGTCGAAAACGCAATAATGGAGCATGAGTGTGTAAGTGAAACAGCCGTAATAGGGGTCAGAGACAATCTTTACGGTGAGACTGTAAAGGCATTCATAGTCCCAAAATGCAAGATCACAAAGGATGAAATAGTCAACTTCTGCAGGGGCAGGATATCTGCATACAAGGTTCCGCGAATAGTTGAATTCAGGGAAGAGCTCCCAAAATCATCGCTTGGAAAGATCCTGCACAAGCTCCTGGAGAAGGAGGAGCAGAACGCTGCTGGCACACAGTCCTGATCTTGGAAAACTTAATAAGGGTCTGTTCTAGAAAGGTACACCATCCGTAAAACAGCCATATAAGCCAATGAGAAGTTTTAAGAGTTTAGACTTTCTTAACTTTATATTATGACGAGAGTCGCAGTTTCAGGCTATTCCATAATCAAGCCTTCAAGAGGCAGGAAAGACAAAGGGGAAGAAGCATATTCAACGGAGCAGTACCAGGCTCTGGCCCTTAGCAAGCTCCTGGAGAACACCGGCCTTGAGAGGAAGGATCTTGAATCAATGAGGTATGGCGTCGGTCTAAACCGCCCCATGTGGCCCCATGCCATGATATGGTCTTCAGAGGTAATGGCGAACCTTGGCCTCTCACCCGGCCTTACATTTGTATCAGATCACGGAGGGGCCGCTGCATTCTTTTCCATGGTGCAGGCTTATCTCTCAATTGCTTCCGGAAAATTCGACCATTTCCTGCTAATAGGCGCGGACACTCCAATGATTCCCGCACCGATGCAGTCCCCGCACAGGCCTGAAAGAACATGGCGCTATGAAATAAATTACGAGATGCCAATCGGCATGATCGGTCCGCTCAGCGAAGGGGCATTGATCATGAAAAGGCATATGCACCAGTACGGCACAACTGAGGAGCAGCTTGCAAAGGTTGCCATAGCCTCAAGGAACCACGCAATCCTGAATCCGAACGGATACCTGAAGAAGCCTCTTACTGAAGAAGAATACCTCAAGTCCCCAATGATCGCCACTCCGATGAGGGTGATGGACGCTGTGATACCTGTAAATGGCGGTTATGCAATGCTGATTTCCAGTGAGGATGCCGCAAAGAGGATAACCGACAAGCCTGTCTTCATTAAAGGCTTTGAAACGGCCCTCAACACTGAGGCGAAAAACGACCTGAGGGACATAACCGACATGAAGATGAAGGGGGCTACGGACAGTGCACTTTCACAGGCCGGGATATCAAGAAAAGATGTGGATTTCCTCCAGGTCTATGATGATTTCACAATCATAACGCTGATGCAGCTTGAGGCTCTTGGATTTGCTGAGCCAGGCAAGGGGGGCCATTTCATCGACAACAATGACATCAGCTACAACGGAAATCTGCCGGTAAACACCGGCGGAGGGCAGCTATCAGGCGGGCAGGCTGGAACGGCTGGAGGTTTCTCACTCTTTTCTGAAGCCATCCAGCAGCTCAGGGGAGAAGCCGAAGGCCGCCAGGTAAAAGATTGCAGGAACGGACTGATCACAGGGCTGGGTGGCCTTGGATACAACTCAAACCTGCTGAACAAGGGCGTAATGGCCCTCTCGAATTATTAGGCAAAAAAGGGGGTTAATCCGTGCCCCCGGAAATTAATTTTGCATCAGCAACCACTGCTGACCTCTCACTCAGAATGACAGGGTTGAGGTCAAGCTGCTTGATGCCGGAACCTATCTCTTCAACTATGCCGGAAATATCCATCAGGAGTTTTTCAAGCTCTGCCTTGGAAATTTTCCTGTTCCTGAAGCCTTCAACAAACCTGCTTATCCCGACGCTTTCAATCATCTCGGCCGCATCAATGAGGGTTATTGGCAGCAGCCTGAAAGCAACGTCGTGGTAAAGTTCCGTGTATATGCCGCCCATTCCAAGCATCAGCACGTGGCCGAAATTCGGGTCTCTTAGAACACCTATTATGACTTCAACGCCTGAATCTATCATCTCCTCAATCAGGAAGTCCTTGCCGGGGAACTTCGCTGACATTTCTCGAAATTCAGCCTTGAGCTCTTCGGGGCCTGGAATTCCCACCTTCACTCCACCAACTTCTGTCTTGTGGAGAATGTTCGGATCTGAGATCTTCAATACAACAGGGAATTTCAGGTCTAAGCGCTCAGGAAGAGATTTTGTCACCAATCCCCTGGGGGTCGAGACACCATGCTCCCTCAGGATATCCTTCAGCAGGCTTTCAGTCACCGCCCCATCCTCAATCATCTTCTTCGCTTCAGCCCTGTTCATGCCTTTCCCCTCCTGTCCATATATGAACTGTACGCATAGAGGGCCTTCATTGCCTTAACAGTCCTGTGAACCGATGGGTATGCCGGAATCTTTCTCTTCTCAAACTCCACTATGAGCTCCTTTGCGACCTTTGACCCCAGGACTCCTACCACTATTGGCTTCGGGCCCGTTTTGTACTTGTCTATAACATCAACAACCTCAACTCCCATTTTTGGAGTCTGCGGCAGGGGGTAGGCAATAATGCCGTCGACGCTGGAATCCTCTTCCAGAATACCTATGACCTTGTCGAAATTCTCCACGCTCCCGTCTGCTGTGAGGTCAATTGGGTTGTTTGCTGACGCAAAAGGGGCTATAACCTCTTTTATCCTTGCCTTGGTGGATTCAGGGAGCTTTGCAAGTTTCATCCCGACGCCATTCCGGGAGGATGAAATGTAGTCAGCCGTAATGACGCCAACACCACCCGCAGTGGTGATTATTGCTATCCTGTCTCCCTTGAGCCTGCCGGAATATGCCAGCGCTCTTCCGAAGTCCATCATCTCGGTTTCATCGTACGCCCTGACGGCCCCGACCTGGGCAATTGCCCCGTTGACGATGGCATCGTCCGATGCCATGGCTCCGGTATGCAATGAAGCTGCAACAGCCGAGTCCTGCGTTCTGCCTGATTTCAGGATCACCACGGGCTTTTTTCCGGTGATTTCATTTACCTTCGAGAAGAACTCCTTCCCCTTTGGCACGCTTTCCAGGTAAAGGACAATGCTCTTTGTGTTCTCATCAGAGGCGAAATAGTCCAGCAGTTCCACCTCATTGAGGTCGATCCTGTTCCCAAGGTTCAGAAAAGCCGAGATTCCCACGTTGTATTCCGACACGCTGTCCATGGTCAGCAACCCCAATGCGCCGCTCTGGGAGACAAAAGCTATGTTTCCCTTCGGGAGGAATGACATCCTCCCCTGTGATGTGAGTGCGGTGTTGACTCCAATGTGCGGAAAATAAACACCAAGCGTATTGGGCCCAATGATCCTTGTATCGGTACCCTTTATGACCTCAAGGAGCTCCTTCTCACGCTCCTTCCCTTCCTTCCCGAGCTCAGAGAAACCTCCTGCTATGGCTATTACAAACTTTACCCCTTTCTGTACACAACTCTTAAGTGCATCCATAGTCCTCGTGGCAGGTAGTGCGATTACTGCCAGATCAGGAGTCTTGTCAACCTGTTCTATTGCAGGGTAGCACCTGAGGCCCATGATCTCCTGGCTGGAGGGGTTTATTGGAAGTATCGTGCCCTTGTATCCAGAATCTATCATGTTCCTGAGTATTGCATTTCCAATTTTTGACGGGTCCTGTGATGCCCCTATTATAGCCACTGCTTCAGGGCTGAAAAGATCTTTGAGCATGCAAGCTCATCTGCAGATTATCTATAAATTTTTTCTGCTTTCACCATAATGTATTCTATTATGCTATAAGCCAAGCTTTTGGAAAATATGCCGGAATATTTCATGCAGAAGCAATGTATTCCGATTTCATCAAGGAACTGCGACAAAATTTAATACTTCTAGACCGTATTGCACGACGGGAACATTCTATGGAATACAAAAATATAGAGGTTGTAACGGACAAGAACGTGGCCACTGTTTATTTCAACAGGCCTGACAGCCTGAACTCGTGGAACGAGGCACTTGTGGATGAGCTTACAGATTTCCTTGACAAGTCAAAGTACGACGACCAGGTAAAAGTCATCGTCCTTACCGGCAAAGGAAGGGCATTTTCAGTTGGCGGGGACCTTCAGGAGTTCCTCGCATTCGATTCCAAGGGGATAGAAAGATTCAACAGGAAAGTTATCGACCTGTTCAGGTTGCTTGAGCATGTCAGAAAACCCATAATAGCTGCGGTCAATGGGCACTGCAACCTTGAAACAATACAGGCGGTGGACATGGTAGTGGCATCCAGCAAGGCCAAGTTCGGCCTTCCTGAAGTGAACGTTGCCATAAGCCCGGGTGCAGGCATACTTGTCAGGCTTCCAAGGATTGTAGGCAAGCTGAAGGCAAAGGAAATTGCCCTTCTCGGAGAGTGGATGACTGCAGATGTTGCAATGTCACTTGGCCTCGTAAACTGGGTCAAGGAACCGGAGGAACTCATGACAAAGGTAAACGAAATCGCCTTCTCACTCGCTGAAAAAGCGCCTCTCGCAATGGGAGCAATCAAGGCAGTAGTCAACAACGGAGCAGAGATCAGCATAGATGAGGGGATGGAGTACCAGCTCAAGGAGAATTCCTCGCTCTTCTACACTGAGGACCTGAAGGAAGGAGTGAAGGCATTTCTCGAAAAGAGAAAGGCAACTTACAAGGGGAAGTAACCCTCCCCTTTCATCTTTGCTTAGCCGGAAGTATATATTCACCGCCCGGCTGAAAATATTAATTATTTATAATGTCTAATATAATTTGCTACTTCATTGCAAGCAAGAACGGAAGTGATTCAATTGTCTGAAGAAAACTGGGTAATAAAACTCACGTCTGAATTTAACGAAGATTATTACGATCACGTTTCAGAAAGGAATGAATTTCCTGAACAGTACTGGAACGCGCTGGGGGAGAAGAACAAATTCGGCCTCCTGGTCTCAAGAAGGAACGGCGGGTCCGAGATAGGATTCACAGAGTTCATACAGAACACGCTGGACATCAGCTCCAGAGCTGGAACACTGGCATACTATTTTGTTGCCCAGAACCTTTCAGCAAAACTCTTTGATGACTTTGGGACCGAAAAGTTGAGGGCCCTGATCCCAAAGGTGATCTCCGGCGAATCCAAGGTCAACCTGGCACTCACCGAGGAACAGTCAGGTGCGGATGCGCTGTCCATCAGAACGAAAGCGGTCCTTGGGAAGGACGGCAAGTACGCCGTCACGGGAGACAAGTACTGTGTGACAAATGGCAAGGGTGCGGACTACCTGATGGTAGCTGCACGCACCTCGGAGAACACTGGCAAGAAGAGCATTGGGCTTACTACCTTCGTGATAACTGAAAAGCAGCCATCCAGGACAAGTTTCGTCAAGCTCGGAAAAATGGGCCTCGGATTCCTGCCCCTTTACAACGTTTCATTCAACGGGGTCGAGGTGGACAGGGACTCGGTGCTGGGGGAAATCGACAAAGCATGGTCATTCCTCTCAAGAACATTCGCTGCTGACCGGCTGGCGCTCGGGGCCATGTTCATAGGAATGGGCAGGATGGCAATGGCAGCAGCATCTGAATATGCCAGGGAGAGGGAAGTCTTCGGCCGCAAGATCGGTTCCAACCAGGGGATACAGTTCCCGCTGGCAGAGTCATACATCGCACTGGAAGCCTCAGAGGCTTATCTTCTCAGGGCTTCTGCACTGCTTGAGAAAGGTGAACTGGACAAACACAGGGACATGCCAATGGGTGTATACTACCATTCAGTAAATGCTGCATACAGGGCAATCGACGCTTCCATCCAGACATTGGGGGCAAGCGGCTACCTGTCCGGCTTCGTAGAGAAGCTCTACAGGGACATCAGGTACTACAGGATGGGGCCAATATCCGACCAGCTTGCGCTCGTAAACATCGCTGAAAGGACACTGCATCTTCCCGGGGCAAAGGAGTGAACGAAATTGACTAAATTCATCAATTATGAAACATCGGACTCGGTCTCTGACATGGCCGAGTTTCTGGATTATCTTGAGAGAGAGATTGTGAAAGAAACTGAAGGAATACTGCCCATGAGGCAGGTCATCACCATAGAGGAATCAAAATCAGTCTGGCTTTCAATGCCTGTGGTTGATTTCACCAGGGACATATTTCTGGTGAAACTGGTCTCCGAGTACAAGGGGAACCCAAAAAAGTCCCTTCCCAAAGCTACCGGCCTCACAATGCTGTCCAGGGCATCAAACGGTGAGGTGCTGGCAGTTCTGGACTCAAACTATGTTACAGCACTCAGGACCGGAGCAATGGCAGGCCTGGGCACAAAATATGCAGCAAGGAAGGATTCAAGGAACCTTGGTGTGATTGGCTCTGGCCTTGAAGCCGGTTTCCTTGCCAGGGCGACTCTTGCATCGGGGAATTTCGAGAATGTGAAGGTGTTCAGCCCAAATCCAGAGCACAGGAGAAGCTTTTCGGAAAAGATCAGAAAACTAGGGTACAGCACATCAGAGGCATCCGACGCGAACAAGGTGGTCCAGGATGCCGATGTCCTGATTGTCGCCACAGACTCCGAGGTACCGGTTCTGGACGGAAAATACCTGAAGAAGGGCTGCCACATATCCAGCATAGGGACACTGCCCAACAGGAAGGAACTCGACCGCACTACCATCGAGCGATCCAATCATGTAATCCTAGACAGAACAGAATATGTCATGAAGGAGGCTGGCGACATAATGTCAGCCGTGAAAGACGGCGTCCTTAAGACGGAGGATTTCTTGGAGCTTGACGGGCTGATTTCCGGCAGAAGCAGGCTGGAGAGGAAGGATGATGACATAACGATCTTCAAATCTGTAGGCTATGCCACGCTGGACGTCATTGCAGCCAAGTACCTGTACGAAAAGGCGGTTGAGAAGAACCAGTTCACGGAAATAGACCTTTGATCTATTCCTCATTTTTTCCGATCACAATACTAGAAAATGCCATATTCATATTCTTAATATTTAAATAAATACCATCGAGAATTCCAGAAACACATAAAAATAAATAGTCCGCTAACGCTAGCTCCTATTGAATGTCAAGAGCAGTTGAAGAAAATCCGGAGACTCAGCAAGTCCCACCGCTGACACGCGAAAAGGGGGCATACATTGGAACACCTGTTCCGAGGACCTTTGACGGGCATGATAAAGTCAGGGGATTTGCAGAATACATAAATGATATGGAATTGCCAGGGATGCTTTATGCTTACATTGTCAGGAGCTCAATTCCGCACGGCGTAATAAAGAGCATAGATTACAGCAGGCTGCTTGAAAGGGACCACGTGAAGGCAGTCATAACCGGAAAGGATACAGGCTTCAGCATGATTGGCCCATTGAGGGACAATCCGCCCCTCAAGTACCCGAAAATAAGATCGCTCGGTGATGAGATACTGGCAATTGCCACGACGGATCCAGAGAGGGCTGCGCGTGATGTGCAGGAAGACGTAAGGATAGAGTATGAAACATATGAGGGCGTGTTTGACGCAGATTCAGCCCTTGCGGAAGGGGCACCGCTGGTCCATGAGGAAACAGGCTCAAACGTAGTCAAGGCTAATTTCAATGTGGAATCCGGAGACGTAGAGGCAGCATTCTCCAGGAGCTACCTTGTGAGAGAGGACAGCTTCAACGTTCCGAGGGTAGCCTTCGCTCCCATGGGAACACTCGCTGCACTGGCAAAATTTGACCAGTCCAGGAACCTGGTGCTTGTTTCAAACACTCAACAGCCATTCCAGCTCAAGAGGGAGCTTGGGGAGGCATTGAACTTCGACCCGTCAAGAATAAGGATATCTCAGCCCTATATCGGGGGGACATTCGGGAGGGGCATGGCGCTTTACCCATTCGAGGTAATAGTGGCTGCTCTGGCCCTGAAGACGGGCAGGCCCGTGAAAATTGTGCTTAACAGGACCGAGGACTTCAAGTATTCTCCAACCAGGCAGCCTCTGGACGTAAAGATAAAGACAGGGGTGGACAAGAATGGAAAGATTCTTGCGAGGGAAGTCAAAGCAATACTGGACACCGGAGCCTACGTTTCGTGGGGGGCATTTGATGCCAGAGTCATGGCATCAACCGTTACAGGCCTTTATACCGTAGAAAACGTAAGGTTTGACGCCAAGGCGGTTTACACCAACAATGTTTACACGATCAACATGAGAGGAGCCGGGAACCCGCAGATGGACTTTGCACTCGAGTCCCACCATGACATGGTTGCGGCCCAGTTGGGAATGGACCCTCTGGAGTTCAGGCTTATAAACGCACACCAGGGGGATTACATCACACCGCAGGGCATGAATGCCAGAAATTCAAACCTGAAGCAGGCACTGGAAATCGCAGCTGAAAAGATCGGCTGGAAGGGCGCGCACATGGAGCCGGGCATGGGCCCAAAGAGGCGCGGAATTGGATTTTCAGGCCTTTTCCACGTTGGAGGCGGAGCAAGAGTCTATCACACCGACGGAAGCGGAGCCATTCTCAAGATGGACGATTATGCCAATGTGACGCTCTTCACGGGCATAAGCGAAATCGGGCAAGGCTCGATCCAGGCACTGGCGCAGATAGTAGCATCAGAAATGGGAATTCCGCTTGAGAAGGTCAGCGTTATCTACAAGGGAGATTCAGAATTCAGGGCCTGGGATACCGCGACGCACGCAAGCAGAGGAACATTCGTCAACGGTGCGGCTGCACAGAGGGCCGCCAGAGAGCTGAAGGACAACATTCTTCAGGACGCGTCCGAGCTGCTTCAGGCAGATAGGGATGATCTGACCATAGAGCAGGGATTCATAAAGTCCAGGTCCGACCCGTCAAAAGCACTGGATCTTGGCAAGTTTGTCAGGAAGTCACACTTCCGGAACAACGGCAAGACATACTTCAGCTACCATTATTTTGACCCGGACACTGAGATGTCAGATACAAAGACAAACAAGGGAAACATCTCTTCTGACTACGTTACGGGAGCCACTGCCGCGTTGGTCGAAGTCGACACTGAGACTGGCGCTGTGACACCCCTGAAGATGGTAATGGTCCTGGACTGCGGAACAATCATCAACCCCAAGGGAGCCAAGGGACAGATAATAGGAGGTGCCGCCCAGGCACTCGGGCACACTCTTTTCGAGGAACTGGCTACTGAGAGGGGTGAAGTGGTAAACACAGGCTTTTCGGACTACGAAGTTCCGGGCATAACTGAGGTTCCTGACATAGAGGTTGAGTTCATAGAATCTAAGAGCCGGGAAGGGCCCTTTGGAGGAAAAGGGATCGCAGAAATGGGAATCATAATGATCTCCGGCGCCATCGGAAACGCAGTTTATGACGCCACAAACGGAAGGGTGAACTCGCTACCCCTCTGGGGGGAGAAAGTCCTTAAGGCCATTGGCGAGGCATCGGAAGCCAGGCCGGCGCAATAAAATCGGAAGTGTGCAAGAATGCTTGATACAATCATAAGTTACATAAACCAGGGCACCAGCAAATTTGACACGAGATACTGGGTGGACAAGGACAGGAAGGCGGAATTCCCGTCGGAGTACATGAAATCCATCCAGGATCTTGGCCTGACGACACTTCTGCTTCCGGAGCAATATGGCGGCAGCGGGGTTTCAACCTCGGATTATGTGAGGATCCTCAAACATGTATCCTCCTTGCATGGCGTGGCAGCGGGAGATCTTGTAATGGCGCACAATGTATTCGGGGCATACTCAATTTCCACACTGGGGACACAGCAGCAGAAAGAGAAGTTTCTCCCTGGTATTGCGAAAAATGAAGTAACACCCGCAATCGCAATAACGGAGCCTAATGCCGGCACGGACACATTGAATATCTCCACCCGGGCTGAAAAGTCAAACGGATCATACATCCTTTCGGGAAGAAAGATCTGGATAACCCTGGCACACTCGGCAGACCTCATGCTTGTGCTGGCCCGCACTTCAAAGGAAGGGGAGCGCAGCACCAAGGGGCTGACGCTCTTTGCAATCAACCCGAAGGAGCACAAGAATATCACGGCGACAAGAATAGACGACATCGCACTTAGGTCTCTTGGGTCCTGTGAGGTGTTTTTCGATAATGTCGACCTCTCGGATGACGAAATACTCGGCGAGGAAGGAAAGGGGTGGCGCGCCCTGACCGGAGTGCTGAATCTGGAGAGGCTATCCACTGCATCTATGTCAATGGGCACGGGGGAACTGGTGCTGAACCTTGCATCCCAGTACGCCAGGGACAGGAAACTCTTTGGCAGGCAGCTTGGATCCAACCAGTCTATCCAGTTCCCGCTCGCCCATGGAAAGATCATGCTCGAGGCAGGATGGCGTCTCATTGATGAAGCGGCAAGAAAAAGGGATGCCGGAGAGGATGGGATGTTCGAGGCAAATGCTGCGGCATACATTTCTGCAAAATCTGCCTATGAACTGGCTGACCACGCCATGCAGGTCTTTGGCGGAATGTCATTTTCAATAGACATGGGTATTGAACTGCACTGGAGGAACCTGAGGCTTTTCAGGGTAGGGCCAGTTTCTGAACAGATGACCCTTTCGCTCATAGCAAGGCATTCCCTTGGGCTTCCACCATCATTCTGAAGAGAACTTCAATATCAACCCAATTCTTTTTTTTGAACTAGGTTTCGGCCAAACAAAACCACTCGAAAAAAAGGAACCAGTAGAACCCTATTTGTTTGCAGTTTTATAAAAAATTAAAAAAATTTGGAATTGGTTTCTTAATAAAATTTTGAAACCTATTCGGATAATTCTTCCAGCTTCCTTCCTGTTGACTTTATCCCTGCCAGAACTAGAATTCCTCCAACTATTGCTATAATGCCGAGTAACAGGTAAAGGTTGAAGAAACCGTTCATTTCAAAGAAGGTAATTGCAAATGGAAGGAAGAACACAGGAGCCAGATGGCCCACTCCATCAGTCGATGCAACACCGTTGCTTCTTGCCCTTGTCGGGAAGTTCTCTGCAGCATACACATAAAGTGTGGTTGCCAGGAACGTATTGGTAAGGGACCCGAAGAAGTCAGCAACTATTATTTCCGTGGTGTTCAGCCTGATTGCAATACCAAACATGCTGAGGCCTTGCAGGACGAAGAGAATCGAGATAAGGTATTTCCTTTCTATCCTCTCAGTAACAAGGAACGCTGAAAAGGCTCCTACTGCGTATCCAAGACCGCCAATCCCAATCATTGCAAGGCTTGCCACTATCGAGAACCCGGATGCAACCAGCAGTGAAGTTGTCAGTGCAAGGAACGGGTATGTGTACAGATAGTAGAACAGGAAGACTGCAAGAACCAGGATGAGCCTGAGCCCATGCTTTTTTGAGAAGAGATGCAGAAGAGGGAACTTCATCTCACTTTCTACTATCTCTGCCTTCATTTCACTTATTGGTGGCAGTTCTCCATATCTGGACTTGTAGGAAACCTCGATTTTGTCGAGAAGTTCGGACGCCTCTTTGTTTCTTCCCTTGCTGAGAAGCCATCTTGGGCTCTCTGGAACGCTTTTCCTTATCAGCAGCACAAATAGTCCTCCCAGTGCGCCAATTATGAAGAATACTCTCCATCCTACGGCCATTGATGGTATGAGGAAGTAACCTATCAGAGGTGCCACACCGGCGCCGGTGAAACCAAAGAATGTCCCCAGGCTCTGGAATTTCCCCCTGTTTGTGTGTGGCGCAAGCTCGCTGAGGTATGCAGCGGCAATGGCCAGGTCAGCTCCAATTCCAATTCCTGTTATGAACCTCCAGACATAGACCTGCGTGATGTCGGTTGCAGTAGCAGTCAAGAGTGAACCCACTGAGTATGCGATAAGAGATACAGTGAGCCCTCTTTTCCTTCCAAGAGTGTCAGAAATATGGGAGAACAGAAACGCTCCTACTGCGTACCCTATCAACGAGAAAACTGTTCCGTTTGAAGCTACTACCGGACCTGCAACACCCATTTGTGCACCGATGGTGGCTGCGGCAGTCCCGATCGTCAAGACATCGAAAAGACCAAAAAAGTAAGCCGCACCCACTATCACCAATACGGTATAGGGCCATGGCCAGGTCTTGAACCGCTCCAGACGCTCGCTAACTTGAAAATCCTGTTGTACGTCTACCATTTTATCTCCTATTCCATTTGCTACTTATAGGAAATTACGTATTTATAAATGTTTGCTAACGGTTATATGTAAACTTACACGTTAAAATAGCATAAATAAAAGAATGATACACGTAAACTCGCTATTTTCTAGGTTCCTATAGCAAGTGACATGCTAGAAATTCTTAATCATGGTGTATTCCAACCCGAATCTACCAGAATGCTTTCGCCAGTTATCATGTCCGAATCGCTGGAGGCCAGAAACAAGGCAAGTTTTGCTATGTCCTCCGGATAAGCCATGAACTTTTCTCCCTTCCTGAGCGGCGTTCTTTCCAGAAGCAGTTTCCTGCCCCCATCTGTCCCCCAGAATGGTCTTGACATCTCAGTCTTGGTAGCTCCCGGGCAAATGGCATTAACGTTCACGCCCTGGGGGCCAAATTCCAGCGCAAGTGATTTTGTCAGCCCTATTACCGCCGACTTGGCAGAGGCGTAGGCACTCATTTCAGGCAGAGCGGTGAATGAGAAGTTAGACGCTATGTTTATGATCTTAGGATTCTTGGACTTAAGGATATGGGGCATGCAGTATTTTGACATTAGAAAAGGTGCTCTGACAGTGACTGCGTACATCATGTCGAAATCATCCGCCGATGTCTCTTCCAGAGATTTCTTCATGGGTATTCCGGCACTGTTGACCAGGATATCCAAACCACCATACTGAGTAACCGTGGAATCCACAAGGTTCCTGACAGAATGTTCATCAGAAACGTCAGATTGGATGAAAATGGCATTTCCTCCTGCTTTACTTATTTCCTCTTGAGTCGGACTCCCTCCCTCGCTTGGCTTTTCTTTCAGGTCACAAACTGCTATTGCAGCACCGTTTCTGGCGAATTCAAGGGCTATTGCCCTGCCTATTCCGGAACTTCCCCCAGTTATGACTGCTATTTCTCCATTCAGTTTCTCTGTCATTCTATCTCCCTCGATTTGAAAAATCGGACAAAATTTCCCCGATATTATTTCAATGGCTCTTTCTATTAGAACGGATTGTGTAAATAAATTCTCTCATTAAACTTCAACACTTTTGCCACATTGAAGTGGAAAAACATAATAACTACGTTATCGTCACTACCACTATGCCCTTTAAGCTTGACCTCAAGAACTACTATGCCCCTCCATCGGTGAGGGAGGCATGCGACATACTGGCCTCGGAGGAGAACTCAATGGCAATGGCCGGTGGAACAGGGATCTACATATTCTCAAACAAAGGAATGATGAGCAGCATTGACACTATTGTCAATCTCGGCAAACTTGATCTTTCTTCAGTGGAATCCGACAAAGGGGTTGTCAGAGTCGGATCAATGACAAGGCTCAGTGAGCTTGGCGCGGGCGTAACCGGCATCAACATGATAGATGAGGCAGTACTCTCAATCCCGAAGGAAGTCAGGCATATGGGAACCATGGGAGGGCAGATATACACAGCTTTTCCAGCATTCGACCTATCAGTGTGCCTTCTTGCCCTGAACGGTTCGGTGAAAGTGACGGATGGCTACAAGGAGAAGCACATTCCAATGTCAAAGGCATATTCGGCCATGTTTGACCCGGCAATACCGAAGGGGTCCATCATAGAATCGGTTGAGGTGCCATTGAGCAACTTCAACAGGACAACATACCAGAAATTCAGCTACACAAAGCATGGGTTCAGTGACGTCAGCCTTGCAATTGCCATGAAAGTAGCCGGCGATACACTGGAAGACGTCAGCCTTGCTGTGGGTGGCGGCTCCCTTGAGTCTGAACCGGTAAGGCTTTCGCAGGTCGAGAATTCGCTCAGGGGGAGCGAGATCAGCCAGGAACTCCTTGACAGGGGTTTTGACTCTATCATCAAAAGCAGTGAAATGGAATTCTACTCGGACCACAAATCATCATCCGAGTACAGGAAGAGGATGGTGGGGATAATGTTCAGGAGAGGCATGGAGAAACTGGTGGGAGGTGTTGCAACTCATGTCTGAAAGGCACAGCATAACAATGGTTGTAAATGGAGAGAAGGTCACGGTTGATGCAGGCATAGGCGAGACCCTTCAGGACATCCTGAGGGACAGGCTTGAGAAGAAAGGTGTCAAGCATGGGTGTGAGGCAGAAGGATGCGGAGCCTGCACAGTCATGGTCAATTCGGAGAATGTGTACTCCTGCATGTATCCCGCAATGAACGCGGACGGCAAGGAAATACAGACAATAGACGGCCTAGGAAACGAACAGGAGCTTGACAGGATCCAGTACGAATTCATGAACGAATGGGCATTCCAGTGCGGATACTGCACCCCGGGATTCATTATGGCAGTCAAGGCCATGGAGACCGAGATCAGCAAAAACCCGAGTGTTGTCGACAAGCTTCACGGTGGAGATGTGGACAGCTACATAAAAGACGGCCTCACCGGGCATATTTGCAGGTGCACGGGCTATCTTCCAATCCACAAGGCAGCAAGGAAGAGGCTTGACGAAGTCCTTAACTCACCGAAGCCATAGAAATAATCAATGGGGGATGTTCCTCCTCAAATTTTCCACATCCAGGCCGGACCATAGAAGGGCAGACAGCCCGAATATCAAACCGTATATCAGCGGGAAAAGTGCAAGGGCCAGAATTGGTGGAACTCCTGCTATCGACCCCAGGATATCCGACAGCCTTGAAACAAGGCCGAGCGGGTAGAAGAGATAGATGGATGATGCTGAGAGTGCACCAATGCCGAAGCCCGTGAATGCATTTTTCCAGTCCTTAAGTGCGAGAAAGGGAAGTGCAGCAGGAACGGCCATCCAGAGGTACGGGATTGCCAGCAGTGAAACGTACGACAGCAATATAGAGAGCCCTATGGCACCAATCCTACGCAGCCACATATCTGTATTTCACCTCCGTTTTCTGGTCATTCATGTTGTAGTATGAATGTGAGAGCCAGTTCGTGAGCTGGTTTGAGTAATAATAACTGAGGACATTCCCGCTGGGGCCCCCGGGGAATACCCCGTAGAACACACCCTGGCCCGGGGATGAAATCTGCCTGAGCGAGGAACCAACAGAGACATGTGGCTCAGGAACTGACAGCGAAAGTGGGACTGAACCTACGCTTACCGTGTGGCTATCGCCCCAAATAGGCATCGGGCCAATTGATAGTGCGGAGAGCCCTGTCTGGCTGGAAATGACAAGCATATGGACATTTCCCCACTGCCAGTTGGAAGTTGCGCCAAGCTTCCCTGAAAGCAATGAAACCTCCTTGGTGAACGAACTCCTCACAAGAAGGGTGAAATTGCCGTTGAGCCATGGGGAACTGGCATTGCTGGAGGC
>JBJKST010000014.1:0-3254 GCA_046703705.1 Thermoplasmataceae archaeon | reverse complement strand
TTCCAATATTCATGGCTGTATGTCTATTAATCAATTTTGTAGGACAAGAATCCGCCACCATCAACCCGTTTCCTCCAGGAGCGCCGCAGATTCTGCCGATTTCTCAATCTTCTTTCCCTTCTTCTTTCTCCTCTTCTCCCTTCTTCGATTCACCCTTCTAGAGGCCCTTTCCAAACCCCTTGATCAAATTGGTACCTTTTTGGGCAATGTCTCCAACGACTTCTCCAGATTTTTCCGCCACGCCTTCTTTTTTCTTCTTCTCGTCAGCCATGCTTATCCCTTACAGACATTAATTGAAATTCATATAGCTTTTGCTTCTCATGAATAGAATAATGGGAGGATCATTCGCCAGTGTCGGATAAC
Organism: Thermoplasmataceae archaeon; assembly: GCA_046703705.1. Classification (GTDB taxonomy): domain Archaea; phylum Thermoplasmatota; class Thermoplasmata; order Thermoplasmatales; family Thermoplasmataceae. Next base: position 2,891 of record JBJKST010000014.1, on the reverse strand, counting down.
CTGTTTATTGCGTAAACTCCATGGATCTGTTTTGTTACGGAGAGCCCGATAAAAAGAAAAAGTGTGGAATAGCTTTCAGAATCGGAACAGGACTGTACCGTCAAAATTTGAACATCCCTCGAATAGGCAAATTAATGTAGTATTATCGCATAGTATGTTCTTGTAATGAGGGCGTCCACTGTTATCGCCGTGTTCATGGCAATAGGGATTATTATGGCATCCACATTCACGATAGCAGCGAGCGCAGCATACCAGCCTGTGGCTAAGGATACGAATTTCAGCTCAAGTTCCCAGGGAGGTGGCCTTTACCCAATATATCTGGTTGAGCACAACCTGCCTGGAGGCATGCTGTGGTACGCTTACATCGGCCCGCAAAGCGCGTCCTATTATTCGCAGACTCCACACAGTAGCACCACACCTGTAGTTGAGTTTCAGGAAGCTTCCGGTACATACTCGTTCTCTGTAGGGGCAAATGGTCCATATATGCCTGAGAACTCGAATATCTATGCCACGGTGGTAGACAAAGCGGTAACGGTGAACATATTCTTCGTGGAGCAATACAACGTAAGTGTCACTGAAGTCGGCATTCCACAGGGGTACAACTGGGAACTGTCCCTGGCCAACGTCAGCAATCCAGATAATAACGGAGGGGTATCTGGCCCGCCTTTCAGGTCTACCCAGTGGACATATGTGCCTTCCGGTACTTACAGCCTGCAGCTTGGATCAAGCCCGGCTCTCGGGGTATCTATTTTAGGAACTGTTGGAAACATCACAGTTACAAACGGCCCTGTGCACAAGACCGTGAGATTCTACGAGGTGAACATCACCAAGGAAGGGCTTCCGGCTAATTTCACCGAATGGGGCTTCCATTATGGCTATTACGGGTCTTACAGCAATGGTACCCAATTCAGCCGAAGCGGATATTATCCCAACACAACTGGTCCGATTACACTTTACCTGCCAAACGCTACCTATTCAATACACCCTGTTTCCAAAGGCTATTATTCACCGCCCCTAAGATTCACTGTAAACGGGGAACCCCTGAATCTTACGGAGCCATTCCGGAGCACTTACCGGGTTACCTTCGTGGAACATAACCTAACGGGGTCCGACGCAGATTATTGGGAAGTCCATGGTTTCCCGACTGCCTACGGCGTTGGTTCCCCCTATGCTGTAGCTTCGGCTTTAGAGACTTTTTCTGTTCCAAACGGTACCTTCTCATACAATGTAACCGGCCTTTATAGCTACATGGCAAAAATAAACGGAACCTATTATACAGTCACAGCAACATTGGAAAATCAGAACAACTCATTCACCGTGAACGGGAGCAACATTGTCGTTAACCTTTATTTCAACAACACACTGACACCGATCAAGGTGAACAACAACCCGGCCGGCCCTTCAAGCCTCTACGGCATCGTGGCCATAATGGCTATAGTAATAGTCTCCTCAATCATTGTGACTATTGACTACAGGAGAAGGCACAGGCGATGATGCGCAATACTGCCATGGGTCCCGCTATAGCGACTTGAAAAACGTGTTTGCAAACTCACGCCCGAAGATTGCGACAATATTCTCTCTTGGAAGCAATGCTACGGCTTTCCTCAGGGTCGTATATCGATAGGAATAAGGTGGAATGGCCTGGCGCTTGAACACATCAGCTGCTACCACGTCTCTGCCGCTTATCCTGCCGGCATAAACATCGTATATTTCTGCACTGGCGATGAACTCGACAAGCCACCTCTTGTAGGATTCGATCTCTTCTGAATTTGGGGCAATTCTCTTTGGGTGCCCACTCTTTCCCACTGTAACTGTCTCAAAAATTCTCGAATATCTTGAGGTAATCGTGGTGCGAAAGGTCGCCATGGATTCAAGTTGTATTCGTTCACCCGTTTCTATCCTTCCGGCTGAAATCAAGCAAATCCGTCCATTACTCCAAAATCAAACGGCGCAGCGGTTACAACAGTCACTACACTTCCGTCCACTTCGTTGGCCACTGAAAAAACCGTCTTAAGGTAACTGTTCAGCTGATTGGAAGGCATGATTACGAGGACTCTTACACTGTCCCCCTTCCTTGTCAGAAACATGTTATACCTGATGATCATGTTCGAGTTTGCACGTTTTCTGATTTCAGTGAGCAGCTCATTCTTGACCTGATCTTCGGACAGTGCATTCATGGAGCCGTCCTCCTCCTTGCTGTAGAGAATCACTCTTATGATGTCGCCGGTGAGCAGGTTGTTTTCAGTCTCTATCAGGTCAAACTCCTTTTGCAGGAGAGAATCAGGGACTTTTGCGTCGGTTATGGACGCTTCAAAGATCACTATGGACAGCGGCACCTCCTCATTCAATCCGGCGAGAATGGTGGCAAGACCTGGAGATTTGCCGAGAAAGAGCAGCCTTACCCTGTCCGTATTGTGAAGGTAAGAAGCAAGGATCCTTGATACATTCCTGTACTTTGAAGTATGGAACCTCATATCTGCAACGAGCCACCCTTCTGAGACATATATGGCGTTTGAGACCACCATGGGCTCTGTAATGAGTTTGTTTATGATTCCCAGCTCATCCTTGCTCTCTACTCTCTGCTGAACCACGTATACATCATCGATCTTTCTGGCCCCACTTCTTTCAAGAAAAGTGCGATCGTGCGCATCAATGCTTTCTGTGTTAAAATAGAGCTGAAGTTTAGCCAGATCCCCTTCTATGTAGACATAGGCCGGAATTTTGGTCTTGATTGACTTGAGGAACTTGAACAGTTCATTATCCTGCCGCAGTGCGATAATGCATCTGCTTTCCAGGCCGCCACCTAATTCTAGTAAGGTCATTGCAAATCAAAAAATAATATAGTTCCAACTATAATTAAATATTTTGTTAATAAAACATGCAAATAATAA
>JBJKST010000013.1:0-11840 GCA_046703705.1 Thermoplasmataceae archaeon | reverse complement strand
AAGAACGGGTGCCATGCCTGCTCCCCTGATAAGGAGCTCATTTCCCTTTGGCTTTCCTTCCCTTTCTCTTTCTCTGTTTACTTCTGAACTGTCCAGGATCTCCCTGGATTTTTCAAGAAACAGATTCAAAACATGTGCAGTGTGCTCTGCCTCACTTTCAAGTGCTACAATCTTCTGCGGGGGCTTTCCCGTAACGTGAGGGTCCGAGTCGCTTATCCTGTCCGATATTCCCGCACCCCTTATCACAAGGGCTGCCCGGTGCTCGACACCTTCCTTTACGAAAAATTGCACGCCTTCAATTTCCATGTTAAGGCTGCGGCACAATTCTCCGTTGCCTTTCTCGATTCTTCCGGCTCTCCGGTCGGTTATCAGGCCATTCTCCCTGGTCCCGAAATTTGCCCTGAATGCGACATCTCCAGACCTGACTTCCATTCCAATTCCCATGGCCTCAAACGGGCCCCTGCCGCTGTAAAATTCAGTGGGGTCGTAACCAAGAAGAGAAAGGTGCGACGTGTCTGAACCAACCTTCAATCCGTTCCTTACGGGCGACATTAGCCCGTTAGTCCCATTTTCCGCCAGGAAATTCAGGTTGGGCCTGAAGGCTGCCTGAAGGGCGGTCCTGCCGCCCAGCTCCTTGTTAGGGCGGTCGCCAAGCCCGTCAAGGACTACAAGCATTATCTTCTTCATGTTCCCTCTTCCCAGCTGGACTGGTACTTTATCTGCTCCTGTGTCAGAGCGTCTATCCCGAGCCCAAGGGATTTAAGCTTGATCTCTGCGACTCCCCTGTCAATCTCCTCTGGAACTGAATAGACTCTGTTTTCAAGCGATTTGTAATTCTTCACCAGATATTCGGCAACTAGTGCCTGGAGTGCAAAGCTCATATCCATAATTTCTACCGGGTGGCCCTGCCCTGCAGCAAGGTTTACAAGCCTCCCGTCAGCTATGAGGTTGATTAGCTTTCCATTTTTCAGCTTGTACCTGGTTACGGAGTCCCTTACCTGGAGCTTCTCTTCGGATTTTTCCTGGAGGTCGTCAAATGGAAGCTCGTTGTTGAAGTGTCCAGCGTTAGAGAGTATAAGTCCGGATTTTGCGTTGACCAGGTCGCCATATGTTACAACGCCCTTCATTCCAGTTGCGGTTACAACCATGTCAGCTGTCTTGACCGCTTCGCTCATCCTCGTGACGTTAAAACCGTCCATGAACGCTTCCACAGCCTTGACAGGGTCTACTTCAGTAACAGTTACTCTAGCCCCAAGTCCTTTCATTCGCATGGCAATTCCCTTGCCGCAATACCCGTATCCTGCAACAACAACGTGTTTCCCCGCAATGAGTATGTTAGTGGCATTCATTATGCCGTCAAGCGTGCTCTGGCCGGTGCCGTATCGGTTGTCGAAGAAATGCTTCATCTGAGCATCATTGACGTCAAACATGGGGAACTTCAAGGCATTGTCTTTCTCCATGGCCCTGAGCCTCACAACTCCTGTAGTGGTTTCCTCGTTTCCGCCGATGACATCCGCCTGCAGCTCCTTGCGGTCGATCAGAACCAGTTTCGTCAGGTCCCCGCCATCGTCTATTATGACGTTTGGCTTCAGGTCCAGCACTTTGTGGAGGTATTCGTAATATTCCTCTTCCGTCTCTCCCTTTCTGGCGTATACATCAACCTTATAGTCATTCCTCAGGGACTCAACCACCGAGTCATCGGTGCTGAGGGGATTGCACGAAGCCATCTTGATCTCGGCTCCCCCTTCCTTCAGAAGAAGTGAAAGTATGCCTGTTTTGGCCTCAACGTGAAGTGCCATCCCAATCTTCACTCCCTTGAACGGCTGTTCCTCGACAAATCTTTTCCTGATCTCTGAAACAACGGGCATGTGCTCTCTTGCCCATTGAAGCCTCAAATATCCCTTATTCATAGTAACACTTCCTCAAACACTTCCTGCCAATGTCCTTTGAAGCACATTTTGCAGGCAGCATGGCGCACCACACTATTGATAAACTGGCTATATTATTTTTGATCAGTTCGCCCGCTTTGCCGAGGCAATCATTTTAGCCTGCGTTTTGCAGTGAAACCGGAATTGCAGGTTCATATACCATGCCGGGATTGAGATCAGTATTATCTTCAGTGAAGAAATCAGGAAACATTCCAATGAAAATTAGCGACCTTGGCTTCCCTGAAAGCTTTATGGAACTGTTTGACAACAATGACTTCAGCCTATACCCACACCAGGAAGAGGCGATTCTGAAATTCAGGAACGGAAACAATGTGCTGGTATCCGTCCCCACTGCATCCGGAAAGACTCTTATTGCGTATGTCGCAATCTATGAGATGCACAGGAAAGGCCTCAGGTCAATGTACATGGTCCCGTTGAGGGCACTGGCCTCCGAAAAGTACAGGGAACTGAAGAAACTGGAAGCGCTCGGGCTTAAGGTCGGCATATCAATAGGCGATTATGATGCCAGCCCGTCTTTCCTTAGCAGGTACGATGTCCTGGTGTGCACATCGGAAAAGGCTGATTCCATGATCAGGCACGATCCGGGAATGCTCTACAACATAGGCCTAATTGTGGCAGACGAAGTACATCTGGTAGGGGACCCAAGCCGTGGCTCCAGGGTGGAAATGGTCCTGTCGTCTGCGCTTCATCTCAACCCGGAAATCTCTATTATGGCGCTTTCTGCTACAATATCAAATCACCATGATGTCGCCCGTTGGCTCAAAGCGGAAAAAATTGTCAGTGATTTCAGGCCAGTTCCGCTGAAATATGGGATCCTCACAAAGGGCACCCTCGAATTCAACGAAGGGGAGACCATAAAGCTCCAGAAGGGAAACGAGGTGGTCGAGACAGTAAGAAGGAGCATAGCAGGAGGGGGACAGGCCCTTGTATTCGTGAGTTCAAGAAAGAAGGCCGAGCAGCTCGCGAATGCCCTTTCCACATTTCTGGAAATAGTGCCGGAGAATCATGCCATGCAGAAGGACCCGTTTGCAGAGAACGACCGCTACTCCGATGTTGTAAACAGCCTGATCATGAAAGGAGTCTGCTTTCACCATGCCGGCCTCTCCACAGAACAGCGGGGAAAGGTTGAGAAGAGCTTCATTGAAGGCAGCCTCAAGGTAATAGTGGCAACACCTACTCTTGCAGCAGGGATCAACCTTCCGGCGAGGACTGTCATTGTCAGGGACATCAGCAGGTTTAGCGACGGCTACAGCGTTTACCTTCCAAATATGGAGATTCAGCAGATGCTCGGAAGGGCTGGCAGGCCAAAATACGACAAAGAGGGGGAAGCCCTGGTATATGCCGGCACAGAACGGGCGCTGGAGAAAGCCTATGAATACATGGAGGGCGAGGTAGAACCGGTAAACTCATCCCTCGGCGACCTCAAGTTCCTTCCGTTCAACGTCCTCGCACTGATGGCTACGGGAATTGCGACAAACGAGGATTCAATAATCGGTTTTTACAGCAACACACTCTACGGTGTCCAGAACGAGGTGGAGGACTTGAGGCTTCCAGTGGAGGAAACAATGACTTTCCTCGAGGAAAATGAGTTCATAAGAAAGAAGCTTGGATTATGGCAGGTATCAACCTTTGGCAAAATGGTGAGCGATCTGTACATTGACCCGAGATCCGCAATAATCCTCAGAAAATATTTCGAGAAGAGCCACAGCGAGGAACTTGCACTCTACTACATCTGCAGGACTCCGGACATGATACCGCTGAGATACAGGAACGGCAACCTGCCGATGATTGAGTATTTCATGGATCAGGCCGGAATCGAAGACTACGAGGAGGAAGCGATGTCTGCAGCCCTCACCGCAATGGTCCTGAAGGACTGGATCGATGAGAAGAGCATGAATGACATAACCGAAACCTACGACATCGGCCCCGGGGACCTTCAGATGAGGGTCAGTTCCGCTGAATGGATATCATACTCCCTTTCAAGGCTTGCATCTATCTACAAGCCGGAAATCAGGACACCTCTCGAGAGACTGAACCTTAGAATAAAGGAGGGTGTACGTGATGATGTCATAGAACTCACGACCATACCCGGCATAGGAAGGGTGAGGGCTAGGAGGCTCTACCAGAGCGGATTCAGTTCAATACAGGCTGTTTCTGCTGCCAGTGTGGATCAAATATCAGGAATATTCGGTTTCTCGGACAGGCTATCGAAGGATACCATAAGGTATGCAAGAAATTTAATTGAAAGGTCCGGGCGATGAGCAAGCATCTGCGTGTTCCAAAGCCAAGCGGCGAGGAGGTCATCAAGGGCATGAGGAAGCATTCGGCAATAGATGACAGCTACCAGATTATACACGAGGGTGAGCATCTTCTGATCCCGGTTAAAGAAGGGAGTGAGGAAATCGCCAAGGGCCTCGGCGAAATCATTGAAAAAGAGGGCAGGGCAAGAAACAGGAAGCCGCAGCCCGAGGGCATAAAGGGCAGCTATGACATAATAGGCAGCATAGTGCTCATGAAAAAATCCAATGTCAGGGATCCATCAAAACTGGCAGAGAACCTTCTCAAGAGGCCAGGCATAAAGACTGTGTATCTAGACAATGGAGTGCAAGGCCCTAATCGCACTAGGAACCTGAAGCTGCTCGCTGGCGAGAGGAACTCAGATACAATTTACAGGGAAAATGGAATCGAGCTTATGGTGGATGTTGAAAATGCATATTTTTCACCCAGGCTGGCAACAGAAAGGATGAGGGTCTCGGACAGCGTCAAGGATGGGGAATTCATAATAGACCTATTTTCCGGGATCGGCCCATTTTCAATACTTATTGCAAAGAACCATTCATGCAGAATAGTGGCAGTGGACCATAATCCACGCGCGATAGAGCTTCTTGGTGAGAACATAAAGCGGAACAGGCTAATGGGAACCATAGAAGTGTCGGTCGCAGATGCCGGGGATGAGATCCTGAAACATTCAATGGCTGACAGGATCATAATGAACCTTCCACACGGGGCATTTCCATTCGTGTCTGCAGCTATGGGTGCACTGAAACCTGGCGGGACGATAAATTTTTACGAAGTAAACACCGTAGAAGGAATAGCAGAAAGGATGTCTGAACTCCGTGACATGGGGCTCAGGCTGAAGTCAAAAAGGGAAGTGCATGGATACTCAAAGGAAGAGTACATGTATGCGCTTGAGCTGGAAAAGGAAAGAGAGCAGGTGGCATGACTTACTTAGGCACGCTCATCACTATTTAGATTCATATAAATATTAAATCTCATTCCTGAAAGTGACAGATGGGAATAACGGAGAGAATTGGAGACCTTGCTTCAGAAGTCTACGAAAAAGTGCTTACAGAAGAAATCAAAAAGAACCCTCTCCCGGGGCATCTGGGGATAATCACCGACGGCAACCGGCGTTATGCCAGGCAGGTCGGCATTCCTGAGAACGAAGGCCATGTCAAGGGGAAGGACAAGCTCGAAGAAGTCCTGCAATGGTGCATGGACCTAGGCATCAGGATAGTTACTGTGTACGCATTCTCCACTGAGAATTTTAACCGGGACTCAGGGGAAGTGGATTTTCTCTTCAGGATGATAAACGACGCCTTCATCGACCTGATCAACGATGAAAGGATTTACAAGAACAGGATCAACGTAAAGGTAATAGGAGATGTTACAAAACTTCCGGATTACCTGAGGGATACAATAAAACTCACTGAGCAGACCACTAAGGACCATGACAGGTTCAGGTTCAACCTAGCAATAGGTTACAGCGGCCGAGGTGAGATCATAAACGCGATCAGGAATATTGCGGAACTGGTCAAGGAAGGCAAGATCGAGCCGGACCAGATCGACGAGGAGAAATTCAGGGAATTCCTGTATGACGGGACTCTCCCCGATCCTGACCTCATACTCAGGACAAGCGGGGAAGAGAGGATTTCAAACTTTCTTCTTTGGCAGTCAGCGTATTCCGAGCTCTATTTCTCTGACGTAAACTGGCCCGACCTGACAAAGATTGATTTCCTAAGGGCAATATCCGCCTACCAGGTAAGGAACAGGAGGTTCGGGACCTAACTTGTATGTTGCTTTTGACGACACGGATTCAGTCGACGGAATGTGCACCACCTTTCTTGCGGCTGAGGTCATAAAAAGAACAGGACTGGATTTGATAGGCTACCCCAGGCTTGTGCGACTCAACCCGAATATAGGATACAAGACGAGGGGAAACGGCGCAGTCGTAATTCACCTCGGGAAGGGCGCGGGCAAGAAGTTCCGGGCCGGAGAGTTTGAAGGTGAAACAATATTCGGTTTCGAAGGGGAGTTGCCCACTGATATGCAGGAAAGCAGCATTGGCATGGTTTCTGAAATCGTTGAAGAGTACGCTGAACTGCAGGATGAAAAGACAAATCCGGGCATTGTGGTTTCTAAGGGGGTCCTGAGCGAAGACTTCTATTACGCGGCGCTGAGGCGCGAAGTTTCTCCGGGCCAGACTGAAAAAGACATACGGAGGCTGGGGCTGGAGTACAGGAAATTCAAGAACGGGCGTGGCATTGTAGGATCGACAGCAGCGCTTGGCTGGAAAGGGAGACGGAAAACTTACGAAATCCTGGCCTACGATTACCCGAGGCCGAAGAAATTTGAGAAGGAACTCCAGATGGAGGTCGCAACCTTTGTTGAAAACAGGTATACGGAGACATTCAACAACGTGGATTTCCTCAACAGGCATGCGGCAATATTCCCGTCTAACAGAACTCCAGTTGTATACGGAATAAGGGCAACAGACTCCTTGAGGCTTTTTGAAGCTTCAGAGGAAATCTCCAGGAATTTTGAAGTGGGCGGAACCAGGAAATTAATATTCGAAACAAACCAGGGTACCGATGACCACCTTGTCTACTCTCCCGCATCACTTTGGGATTCCGGGTCTTTTGCCCTTAGGGGCGAGATCACCGAAGTCCCTGCCCCAATAAGGGGAGGGCATTACTTCACTGGGATGAAATACGGGGCATCGCTCGTTAAACTGGCAGCCTTCGAGCCCACCAAGGAATTCAGGTCTTTCTTCAGGGAATTGCGTCCCGGGGATCTTGTAGAGGCAATGGGCGCCTATTCGGAAGGCACGCTTAATGTGGAAAAAATGCGGCTCATGTCTGTTTCCAGATACTTCAGGAGGGTTCCGCCTGTTTGCGGGAGCTGCGGCGCGGGAATGAAGACCCATGGAAAGAATGATTTCAGGTGCCGGATATGCGGCAGCAAGTCCGCAACACCGGGGTATGTCGAGGAACAAAGGGGCATAGCCCCGGGCAATTATGAGGTTCCAGTGTCGGCAAGGAGGCATCTGTCGATGCCCTTCAAGCTTGAAGCCCATTTTCTTTCCCCCGAGAGATGCATGGCCCGGGGTGATCCGGCGTGATCTGCATAACCGGAGTTCCGGGGACAGGCAAGAGCACTATTTCGGCGGAACTGGCCGGAATGGGATTCGAAGTTTGTGATGCGGCCGCAGTGGCAGAAAAAGCCGGATGCATATCAGACAGGGAAGTTGACATCAAGTGCCTCCTGCAAAACGGAGATTTCTCGAGGTGTGATGTAGTCCAGTCCCATTTTTCCCACCACCTGCAGTGTGCACAAGTTGTGATTCTGGAAACTGATCCTGAAACCCTGGAGAAAAGGCTGAAGGATAGGGGTTACAGCGAATTGAAGGTGAGGGAAAATATAGACGCACAGCTTTCGGGCACAATATATTATGAATCTCTAGAGAGGCTTCCTGCGGGGAGGATCAGAATCATGGACACATCTTCCGGCCAGCCTGCTTCTATTGCAGAGGAAATAGCATCCTTGCCCGGACTCCATAGGAAAAAGTAATTTACAGATTGCCCATGGGAGAGAGATGGTACTTGACAGTTACAGGGGAAGTTTTGATCGGGTGCTCGAACCCATCTCCAGATTCTTTCTCTCTGCCAACCCAAATGCGATTTCCGTGGTATCTGCCATTCTTGCCGCCCTGACCGGCATCTTCTATTACTTTGGTTCTCCCCTGTTCCTTGTGGGTGCTTTCTTCGCGCTGATCTTCTCGGCCCTCTTTGACGCCGTGGACGGCAAAGTTGCCAGGCTGAGGAACATGGCATCCAAAAAGGGAGATTTGATAGACCACGTTCTTGACAGGTATGCCGACATATTCATACTCCTCGGGATGACATTCAGCCCATACGGAAATGTGACCATAGGCCTCCTGGCAATTATAGGCGTCACACTGACAAGCTATATGGGGACCCAGGCCCAGGCTCTGGGCCTCAAGAGGAACTACTCCGGCATTCTTGGCAGGGCAGACCGCCTTGTAATGATGCTGGCAGCCATAATACTCCAGATACTCATAAGCGGCAGTTATGCACTGCTGGGAATTTCATTCACTATCACAGTTATCCTTCTCCTGTGGTTTGCAATAGGGGGAAATGTGACGGCAATAAAGAGGTTCAAGGACTCCCTAGACCAGGTCTAGGGTTGAAGCTCACCCAATATACTGACAAATTCGTCGCAGTATTTTTCTGCAACTTCTTTTGATTTTGACTGGCCATACACTCGTATTATAGGCTCCGTGCCCGACGGCCTGACCAGGACCCATCCGTTATCCCTGATGACCTTCAGCCCGTCCGTGAAATCAGCCTTCTCAACCGCACTGTGCCTGGAAAGCTTCTCGAGCAGCTCGGGCCAGGGCAGCTTCAATGCCGTATGCTTCTTGATTATGGTGTAATCGGGCAGTTCTGAGATCAGTTCCGAAATTTTCTTTCCTCTCGCAGCCATAAGGTTTAGAACAAGCGCTGCAGTCATTGCTCCGTCCCTGCAGTACTGGTGTTTGCCGTAAATGACTCCCCCATTTTCCTCCCCGCCGATCATTGCCTTTTCAGAAATCATTGCCCTTGAAACCAGGGGCGCACCAACTTTTGTCCTTACTAGAATGGCGCCCTTGCTTTCACATATTTCATCAAGCGCGTCCGAACTGCTGATGGGAGTTACGACCCTGTCCCCCTTTGATACGACACTGCTCACAACCAGGCCAAGTGTCTTGTCGCCGTCAATGAAATTGCCTTCCTCATCTATGAAGACTGCCCTGTCGGCATCACCATCATGGGCTATGCCAAGGTCAAATTCTCCCGTTTTCATAAGAGCCATCAGATTTTTCAGGTTTTCCGGCTTTGGCTCTGAATCCCTTGAGGAGAACCTTCCGTCAGGGTTTGAGTTCAGGGTAACAAGTTTGCAGCCGAGTTTCTCCATCAGCAGCGGGGTGCTGAAATATGAGGCACCATTTCCGGTATCAACAAGAACCCTGTATTTCCTGCCCCTGATCTTTCCGCCATCAACCTGGCGCAGTATGCCATCGTGGTATAGCGCGATTGCATCGTTCCTTCCTGATACCCGGCCTATTTTCTCCCACGGCATTTCGCTGAATTTTCCATCGTGGTATATTCGCTCAATCTTCTCCTCTTCTGATCTTTCCAGCTCAGTGCCGTCCCTGTCTATGCACTTGATCCCGTTGAACTGGGGTGGGTTGTGGGAGGCTGTGATTACGACGCCGAAAAGTCCGTTGCTCTTGCAGTAATACTGGACCGCAGGTGTTGGAAGAACCCCAAGGTCAATAACACCGGTTCCAGACGCAAGCACTCCTGACACCACGGAGGAAAAAACAAAATCTCCCGTGGAACGTGTGTCTCTGCCCATTGCAATTGTATCTGCTGAAAAATGCTCACCAATGCTTCTTCCCACCCTTGAGCAGAAATCCGCAGTGAGATCAACGTTGGGAACTCCCCTGATTCCATTGGTTCCAAATAGCCTTGGATAGTTGCCTTCTTCGGCTGTGACCATATTGCCCTAACTTCATAATATATAATAATTTAACCAGCAGGAGTTTTCAGGGTTTCTGCCTCTGGAGCCTGTACTTTCTCCCTCTCCATTCTATCTCCTCCATGCTGTTCGCAACAAGGAGATTGGTAAGGAAGAGGAATGGCAGGAACGGCGTTACAAGGATAAGAAGGGGGAACACTTTTCTCGACCTCCTGGCGTTGTTGAAAATGCTGAGTGCAGTGGGAATGAAAAGAAATGCGAAATAGCCGGAATAGAAGAATGTCAGGGCTATTGCCGAAAGGAACACGAGAATTGTTGACACATATACTATGAGGCCGAAGTGGAACACCTTCCTTGTTGCTGAAATTGAAAGTGCGGTCTGCCTGTTTGCCCATTCAAAGAATGTACCGAAATCGTCCGGAGAATTGATAGTTGGCTGTGCCTGCCGGGAATAGCTTATCTTGAGCCCCTTCCTGCTGCATATGGAGGAGAGTGCTGTATCATCGGAAACCGATTCTGAAAATTCCCTGAAAGAGTCTGTGTCCAGAAGCTCCTTCCTGAACGCCAGTGATCCGCCCCACCCGAACCGGGTAAGATTGGACTCCATCAGGCTCTGGCCAACAATTCCCCACACCGCCTTAATCTTGGACCAGAAGCCGCCGACGGGATTAAAGTAGGGGAATGTAGTGGAAAGGCCGATCTTGCTCTCAGACAGGGGGGTGACTATGTGCCTCAGCCAGTCCTTTTCTGCCACGATGTCAGAATCGCAAATCACGTACACATCGTAGTCAGGCTTCTGCTCTATGGCACTGCTGATTGCGCGTGTCTTGCCGCTGCAGTTTGAACAGTCTGCAGACGAGATCAAGTATGGGATTGAGAGTTCCTTCAACACTCCTGCACTTGGATCGCCTTCGTCATCGAGTATTGCTATTATGTCGTAGTTGCGGAAATCCTGTCCCTTTATGGAGGCAAGGTTGTCTTTCAAGGAATAATCAATTCCCCTGCACGGAACCATGACGTGGGTCCTTGGGTTATATTCCCCTATTACTGCTTCATGGCACTGGGTCTTCCGGGGTATCCCTATGAAAACCAGGCCTATCGTAAGGAGCACGAGAATTATGAGATAAAGGTACCAGAATGGAAGAACAATCTGTTCAATCTGCATGGAAAAATTTAACGGGAAAGTCGGGTGAAGTGGTCAGAGAAGACTTACGTCCTCTGTGTCCACCTGCCCTACTCCCTTTACCCTGCTTATGTTGGCTTCAACCTTGTCAATTCTTCCCTCTTCATCGGGAACAATGACCTCAAGCCTGATGGCCTTGAGCCCGAAGCCAATCTCCTGAAGCTCTGACTTGTTAAGTTTGCAGATATTCCTGATTTCACCCTCTATCTCGCCCTTGAGTTTTTCCATATCAAGGTCTGAGTCTTCTGGCAAAACCTTCAGCACTACAGCTACATCACCCATTACTGCCACCTCACGGTCCTGTGAAATCGCACTTTGAGCACGTGTACTGGGTTGAGTGCTCCCTGCAATCTTTGCATCTTCCTATTGTTTCTTCCCCGCAGCTCGGGCATTCAAAAATGGAATAGCCACTTTCAACAAGGCCTATCCCACATGATGTACAATTTTCTTTATATTCCATTCTCTCAATTCTCCGTGAAGCTTAAGTTTCCTTTAGTAGTACCGCCTTTCCGCACAGCAAGTTGGGTCAGGCGATTACGGCATTCGCTGAATCATTGGAGGATATATAACCATTTTCTTAACTCCCGCCCTTCCATGAGTCTTGTTTTTGGTTATAAACACCGATGCCTTCAAAAGACAGCCTCAGGAGGCAATCCCTGATGCAGCGGCACTCCCGGCACGGGAATGGTGACTGTCTGTAACCTGATTTGTTTTTATAGTGTCCAGCTATCTTACTCCACCGGCTTCTTACTCAGACGCCGGAAGGCGATTTTGATGAAAATTTCAGTTGTCTATTACAGGAAAGGCGGTGAAGTGTCCGGCGCGGTTGAAGATTACTTCATAGCATCAAGGAACCCTTTCTACCTTGGGATCATAATGAAGCC
>JBJKST010000012.1:0-68859 GCA_046703705.1 Thermoplasmataceae archaeon | reverse complement strand
TCTGGAATTTCATAACTACCGGAATAGCAATCACGTCAAACACTTTCCAGCCAACGTATTTCGAAGCACAATATTCGTTCGACCAGGTCACCACAATGTTCCTTATCGTTTCATTTGCGGGAATAATAGGGTACATTGCAAACGGTGTCCTGAATGACCGCATTGGTGCGAAATACTCAATCATGGTATTTGCCGCGATTGAAGTGCTGGGACTGCTTTTCCTGACGTATTCTACACACAACATTGTTGATCTCTACATATTCTACATAATGTTCTTCCTCGCAGAGAACGGTCAATTCTCAGGACTCATAAGGATGAACACAGAGAACTTCCCGACGAGGGTGAGAGTAACCGGCGCGATATGGGGCGGAGCGTTCTGGAGCCTTGGCCAGGCTGTCTGGCCTCTGATCTTCGGACAGGCCCTTGCAGTATTCGGTGTATTCTCTGCTACGGGAATAAACATTGGAGCATTCAACAATGCCTGGCTCTACGTGGAGATCATCCCGGAAATTATTGCCATGGTCATATTCTTCATTGTGATGAAGAACACCCCGGCAAGAAAAGAGCTGGAAGAAATAGCAGTATAAATTTTTGAATTACCAAAACCACCACCTATTTTTTTATATTCTTTCCATTATGGGCAGGGAGTACGCAAAATGAGCAACGGAGAGAAAGAGATAATTTTCAAGGTTATGGAAAACTGCATAATCGTTGAAATCAACAGGCCTGAAAAGAATAACGTCCTGAACAATGAGGTCAGGGGAGAAATCATTGATTTCCTCCGGAAATACGAGAATGACGGGAAGATCAAAAGCGTCATTTTCACAAGCAACGGAAAGAACTTCAGCGCAGGGGCAGATCTCAACAACCTGCTTTCACTGGACCAGGCATCTGTAAAGGAATACACTTCTTTCGTGAAGCACTTTCTGGAATACATACAGAATTACCCAAAAGTAACAATCGGTGCAGTTCATGGAATCGCCGTTGGAGGGGGCGTGGAGCTCCTACTGGCGCTCGATCTCGCCATTTCCACTGAAGATGCAAGGTTCGGGCAGACCGAACTTAACGTTGGGCTGATACCCGGAGGCGGAGGAACCCAGAGGCTGCCCAGGGCAGTTGGCATGAGGAAGGCTAGGGAGATGATTTACACAGGAAGGCTCATCAAGGCTCAGGAAGCACTGGCTTACGGCCTTATCAACAGGATTGTCCCTGAAGAATCCCTGATGGACGAGGCACTTAAGCTTGCTTCAAAGATAGGCGAAAAGAGTGCTTTGTCAATAGCTCTGGCGAAGAAGGCAATCAATCGGCAGTGGGAACCCCTCAAGGAGGCCTTTGACCTGGAATCTGACCTCTATGCCAGAATACTCCTGGAAGAGGATGGAAAAGAAGGCATAAAGGCGTTTCTGGAAAAGAGGAAGCCTGAATACGGGGACAGAATAGATTGAGATTGAAACAGTGAAATTTTCACTGTTTCTTAACCATAATTGTGTGCTCCACTTCCATGACTGTTTCGCCGTGCTGGTTGAACACGTTCGAATGGAGCGTGACTATGCCGTCCTTTTCCCTTTCCCTCTTTTCTTTTACGGTGGCCTCGCAGGTTATGGTGTCCCCGATCTTGACACTTTTCTTGGCCTTGAAGCTTGATCCCAGGAGAGCAACAAAACCTTTTTCAAAGGGTGCACTGGGAAAGAGATAGATAAGGCCGGTGGCCATGGAGGCTGTCAGGTATCCGGGCGCAATCCTTCCGCCAAATGGCGTCTTGCTGGAAAACTCCTCATCCAGAAAGAGTGAGTTGTGGGCTCCTGTCATGGTTGAAAATACCACTACATCAGCCTCGGTAATAGTTCTCCCCTTGGATTTTTCCTTAAAATCGTCAGTGAATTCCTCAAAATACATTGTTATTGAATAGCCATTGGTCATAATAGTTTTTCTTTGGTTCTTAGGGGGCCAGATACTGGAAAAGTCGAGCACGTGTTGCGGAAGTGAGATTAAGGCTAAACCTGGAAAAGAGCTCAAAATATTTCAGAATATGCCGATTTCCAAAAGGGGATATACCAAATGTGAAGAGTATTGGTATAAGAATAGTGCGGAAAACATACATTAGCCCTTCCTTATTAGCTCATAGGACTGAAAAATATTTTAACAGCAAAGGACATTCCTTATCATGAGACCTAGACCTTTTTTGCTTCATAGGCCCAAGACTCTCAAGGAGGCTGCAGAACTTCTATACTCGCATGAAGACGCCAAGCCGCTTGCCGGAGGACAGAGCCTTATACCAATGATGAAGCTGAGGATATTTTCACCGGAAGAAATTGTCATGATCGGCCATCTGCCAGAGATGCAGCCAGGGGTAAAGCAGGAAGGGAACACAATCCTGATTAACTCAATGACCACACATGACATGGTGCACCACAATGAACTCATTGTCAAGCACCTGCCGGTCCTGTCCGAAGCTGCAGGTGCAATTGCAGACCAGCAGATCAGAAACAGGGGGACTATCGGTGGGAATATTGCCCATGGAGACCCATCAACTAACCTTTCCGCGGCATTGCTTGTGCTTGATGCAAAGGTACTTGTAACCGGCAAGGACGGAAACAGGGAGATACCAATTGACAAGTTCTTCCTTGACCTGTTTGAAACTGCACTCGAGCATGGTGAGATAATCACCGGGTTCAAGATCGAAATACCGCAAAATTCAAGGCAGAAATTCAAGAAAATAACAAGATCCGATACTGCATTCCCGCTTGCCTTTGTAGCTGTAAACCTGAAGGTTGAAGGCAACGTGGTCAAGGATGCAAGAGTTGGTCTCGGAGTTGCGGCCCCAATGCCCATTAGGTCCTTCGAGGCCGAAGAATACCTCAAGGGAAAAACTCTGACGGAAGAGACAATAGCAGCGGCTGCTGAAGCCGGGACCAAGGACCTGGACCCGCCGGGAGATGTGCACGCGTCACCGGAGTACAGGAAGAATCTGCTTAACGTGCTGCTCAAAAGGTGCTTAACCTCATTGACGGGGGATGTGAAACAATGATGGAAGGATTAGTAAAGGTCACAGTTGACATTAACGGAAAGAAGTATACAGACGACGTAGAGCCAAGGCTGCTTCTGGTCGATTTCATAAGGGATGTTGCCAAACTGAAGGGGACACACATAGGCTGCGATACAACCAGCTGTGGTGCTTGCACGGTTCTCGTCGACGGGAAGTCAGTGAAGTCATGCACGATGTTCGCAGTTGAAGCTGATGGCAAGAAAGTCAACACAGTTGAATCTCTTGCAACGGATGACAAGCTTCACCCCCTGCAGGAAGCGTTCTGGGAGAATCACGCCCTCCAGTGTGGTTACTGCACACCGGGAATGCTTATGTCATCAAGTTTCCTGCTGAGCAGGAACAGCAACCCGACAGAGGATGAAATAAGGGAAGGAATAGCGGGGAACATCTGCAGATGCACAGGATACATCAACATCATAAAAGCGATCAAGGACGCAGCCGGAAAGATGAATGGCGGAAAGGAGACTGAGTGATTCCTAATGCCTCAGAAGGCAGAAATGGTTGAGGAGAAAGTCCACGGAGGAGAATTCAAGGGGACTTTCAATTACATGGGTTCATCTGTCAAGATCAAGGAGGACCTGATACCCCTGCAGGGGAAGGGGCAGTACCTTGATGATGTTGAACTTCCCGGCACGCTCTATATGGCATACACACTTTCGCCATACGGTCACGCCACCATAAAAAGCATAGACACATCAAAGGCAATGGAGCTCGAGGGGGTCCGCTACGTTCTCACCGGCGACGAGCTTAAGGCCAACATGTCACCCTTCATGCAGATTGCTGAACCCCCGTCCGGAAACCTCAAGGATTATCCAATGGCGGTTGACAAGGTGAGATATTACGGTGAACCCGTTGCAGCAGTAGTTGCGACTACACCGTATATCGCTGAAGATGGCGCTGAGCTGGTGGAGGTTGAATATGAGCCGCTGCCTGTTGTAACCGATGCTGAAGAGGCACTGAAGGAAGGTGCCCCTGTGCTCCATGAAGCAGTAGGAAACAACATGGTCTGGAGAGGCGTCTGGAACCTTGGGGATGCCGAAAAAGCCCTCAAGGAAGCGGATTACGTGGTTGAGGACACAGTCAAGACGCACAGGTATGCAGCTGTTCCCTTGGAGACGAGCGCTGTTCTTGCCTCTTATGACCACTCAATTGACACAATAACAGTCTACAGCGTAAATCAGATGCCAATGTTCTCACTGCCTATGATTTGCGGGGCACTCAGGATGCCGACGTCAAAGTTCAGGATGATCCTTCCGCCAAACATCGGAGGAGCATTCGGAGGAAAGATCATAAACTACACTCATATCACAGTGGTCGCCTATCTCGCCAGGCTGCTGGAAGCACCAGTCAAGTATGTTGAGACAAGGTCAGAGAACATAATGTTCGGGACGCACAACAACGAAAGGATCTTCCATGTCAAGCTTGCAGTGAAGAAAAACGGCCGTGTCACCGGAGCCTACATGAAGGCGGTGGACAACTGCGGGGCATATCCGAGGTATGAACCTGCAGGCGCAGTAATCTGGGCACAGGTAGTGCCTGGCATCTACGACGTCCAGAACGTTTACGTGGATTTCAACCAGGCAACAACAAACAAGGGTCCGACCGGACCTGTAAGGGGTTATTCCAGGATCCAGCACAACTTCATGTGGGAGAGGATGATGAACCGTGTGGCACAGAAGCTGGAAATGGATCCGGCTGAGGTCAGGAGAGTCAACCTGATCAAGGCAGAGCAGATGCCTTATGTTGGCCCGTCAAGAACCATCTATGACGGAGGCGACTACCACAAGGCCTTCGACACACTTCTCGAAACAATCGAGTACAAGAAGTGGAGGGAGGTCCAGAAACAGGAAAGGGCCAAGGGAAAACTTATCGGCATTGGACTCTCGGCTGTGATCGACTCTGGCGCAAACAACTTCGCGCAGGTAAAGATCATCAACAAGCATTTCCCGGCTTCAGGAAGCATGGAAGTCGGTCTTGTAATGATCGACCAGTTCGGCTCCCTTGTCGCAAGAACAGGAACCACAGACCAGGGACAGTCCCATGCAACAACTTTCGGACAGATAGTGGCTGAGGTCTTCAATACCCATCCAGACAACGTTGTCTTCCAGCATGGCTTCGACTCTGTTTCCAACGTGTGGGCAGCATTCTCCGGTGCATATGCAAGCAGAAGCGCGGTTATGGCAGGGACGGCACTATACTACGCGGCCCTGAGGCTGCGGGAAAAGGTGCTTTCAATAGCTGCACACGCGATGGGAGAGCCAGAATCCGACCTCGAAGTGAAGGACTCTGCGGTTGTGAGCATAAAGACAGACAAGAAGATGCCGCTTGGAGACATTGCAACACTTGCGTGGCTCGATGTGAACCAGCTCCCTGGAGACATGGAGCCCGGCCTAATCAGCTACGCCGTCTATAAGCCTGACTTCACATACAACAATCCGGACGAGCAGAAAAGGGTCAACAACACACTGACATATTCATACGCCATACACGGAACCGTGGTGGAAGTGGACCCGGAAACATATGAGATGAAGATACTGAAGCACGGTGTCGTCTCAGATCCGGGGTTCATGATAAACCCGATGGTTGTTGAGGGCCAGGAAATGGGCGCAACCCTGCATGGCATAAGTGCAGCCCTCCTTGAGAACCTGGAGTACGATGAGGATGGAATACTGATGACCTCCAACTTCTGGGACTACAATGTCGCGGGAGCAAAGCAGATGCCGAACATCGACCTGAAGACCATAGTGACAAGATCCACCAGCTCCGTTCTTGGTGTAAGAGGAGTCGGAGAAGGCGGTGGAGGACCGATAGGTTCCATAGTAAACGCTGTGGAAGATGCACTGCAGCCACTCGGAATAAAGCTGCTGAATTCAAACCTGTCGGGAAACGGGATATATTCCAAAGTAAACAAGAAATGAGGTGAAAAAAATATGAAATTTGAAGGATCTAGAGAAGTAAACACGAGTTCGCAGGCAGTATGGGATTTCCTTACAAATCCCAACAATATGGCAGAGTGCCTTCCGGACGCCAAGTCCCATGAAGTTGTGGACGACAAGACAATTAAGGCTCAGCTGAAGGTAGGGGTAGGATTCATAAAGGAAGTTTTTGACTCCACCATAAGCTATTCTGAAGTGAAGCCTGACTCAAAGGACATGAAGATCACCATAGATGCCAAAGCAAAGGCCAACACTGCCACAATTAACATTGACGTTCACGTGGACGGCGCTGATTCAGCAGCAAAACTCCAGTGGACAGTTGACGCAGTCATGGCAGGAAGGCTTGCAAGCATCGGCCAGAGGTACATAAGCAAGGTCTCTGACAGAGTGATTGAACAGGCTTTTGAGTGCATGATGTCCAAGCTTGCACCCTCATAACCATTTTTTTATTTTTATCATTCTATCCTTTTGTTCTTGATTTGACAACATCAAAGTATTCAATTTTTCTGATTAAACAATAATTTACTAGTTAGATTTATACATAAATCAATCATAAAGGCGTCGATAATATGAGAATTGGCACTTTCTTGACACTTGGCAGTCCTGAGATATGCGAGATGCTTGGCGATAATCTTGATTTTGCAGTGGTAGACGCCGAACATGGCGTGCTGATGGACAGTACTTTGACTTCGATCCTTCGTACTATACCTTCCGGCATTACGCCATGGGTCAGGGTAAAAAGACCAGAACTGGCCAGCCTAGCCTTGGATCTGGGAGCGAGGGCAATACTCATTCCACAGGTTCGAACAATGCAGGATCTGAACTCCGCGGTAGAATCATTCTATTATCCCCCAAAGGGCCAGAGGGGCTGGGGACCCGGAAGGGCTTCCAGATTCGGCATAGATATGATGAAGATAATCAAGGACGAGGCCCAAAACGAGCTTTGGGTGCAAATTGAAACCAAGGAAGCACTTGAAATAGTTGAGGATATTGCTGCCCGTGAGGAGGTTAGTGGCCTTTTTGTCGGTCCCGGCGATCTTTCCCTTGCTCTTGGATGTCCGGGAGAGTGGGACAATGAAGAACTGAAGAGATCCACTGAGAGAATATTTAAAGCTTCCAGAGAGAATGGGAAAAAATTTGGCATCTTCACAGGTAATCCGGCCCAAGTAGGAATATGGGAAAAGAAGGGGGCTGACCTTGTGATTTTCGGTGCAGATTCCATATTTTTCCTGGAAGGTTACAGGACCCTTATGAAAGCAGCAGGGAGGCAATAAAATGGCAAAGATTGTGTTAAAAACAGACGGAGACTTTAGAGATGTAGGAGCGGAAAGGAAGATCCTCCGGGATGCGGGTTACGAACTTGTTGAGAGAAACTGTCTCACATCTGATGATGTGCTTGAGGCATGCAGAGAGCTTAATCCTGAAGCGTTGATCGTTCTGAAGGCACCACTCAACAAGGAAGTTATGGTATCTGCAGGTTCAGTCAAAGCAATTTCGAGGTATGGAATCGGGCTTGACATGATAGACATGCCGGCAGCCACAGAGCTGGGGATTCCAGTGGCTTACGTTCCCGATTACTGCGTTGACGAGGTTAGCAACCATGCCATTTCCCTGATGTTCTCCGCAGAAAGGAGAATACTCATGTTCGACAGAAAAGTTAGGAAAGGAGACTGGTCCATGGAGGGGATAGTCCCGGTGCACAGATTCTCTCAAAAGACGATAGGCCTTCTTGGCTTTGGCAGGCTCTCCCGTGCTGTAGCACATAAAATGAAGGCGTTCGGTGTCAAGCTCATATCATTTGACCCTCTTGTCGGGGGAGATGACATGGCAGCTTTGGGTGTGGAGAAGGCAGACAGTCTTGATGAATTGTTTGTCAATTCAGATATAATTAGCGTACATGTACCTCTTACGAAACAGACGCAGGGCATCATAGGCAAAGATGCGCTGGAAAAAATGAAGAAAGGCTCGGTTGTGGTCAATACCTCCCGAGGTGGAATAGTTGACCAGAAGGCACTCCTGCATGCTGTCAAGTCAGGCCACATAGCATCTGCTGGCCTGGACGTTTTTGAGGATGAACCAATTGATCCTTCGGACCCAATACTCGAAGAGCCACGGATAGTGCTTACCCCGCATGTTTCATATTACTCAGAGGAAGCACTTTCACAGGTCCAAAGTGACACAGCTCAGGGAATCGTGGACATCCTTGGAGGAAAAAAGCCCAGGAATCTTGCCAATTTTGAGGCATGGGAAAAGAGGCGGCAATAGGGCTTTCAATATACACCAATGGGGGAAACAGGTGAACCTGCCCCACCCTTTAATTTCAGCGGGGCACAGGCAAATAGGAACTCTGTGACTCCGTCCGAAGCGAGTTCCTGTAGCCTCATGTTCTCTACCAGATGCATGCCGCTTTCCTTGATCAGTATCTGGTGGCATGGAAACAGCGTGGACATTTCACTCGAGTTCGTCACCTCAAATGGCGAAGTGTCTGTTCCCGTGATGCTCGCGCCACTCTTCCCAAGCCATTTGGCAACCTCAACGCCCGGTCCTGGCGAATCGCCAAGATACTTCTCATTATCAACCGCCCAGAGTTTTCCAAATCCTGTATGGAAAAAAATTCCATCACCGGTTTTCATTGAAATGTCGAATTCTTTCATCAGTTTCTTTACATCTTCAACCCTTATTTCGTAACCAGGTTCGAGCATGTCCACGCCAAAGAATCCGGCAAAATCAAGAAGAAGACCTCTTGTGAATACGGGGGGCATTGTTTCTATTCCAAGCTCAGATGTTCCGGACTCAGCAGATATGTCCCTTATGTCGACGCCTCCATATATCTCATGCTTGAACGATGCATGATTCAGGCCATCCACATGGGTTCCAGTGTGGTCGGAAAGCTCATACCTGCAAACAGTTGAACCAAGCTGGTTCTTGAATTCGCTGAACTTCCTGAGTGAGTAGTCAACGTCTCTGTACGTATATGAAAAATAAGGGCCATGAAACCAGATCTGGGGCATTTTGTCACTTAGCTCCTGGCTGAGGCTTGCCACCTTCCCTTTCCTGACAAGGGAAGCTGATTCTATCATCTTTTCTGGCTTAATATTCGCCAGTGTTCCCAACTCATCTATTCTCATGGGTGCCATGTGGTCACAATGCACAGAAGACTTAAAATTTCACTATGCGGGTCTAAAAAGACAGGTGCAGGAGAAACCAGTTAAATAGACCGTTATGCTGTACACTTGGTACTGCCAGTATCAGGGATTATGATTGAATTGAGTAGGATCGGCGAAAAATGGGATGTGCTTGAAGGCGTAACTCAGGCATTTATGGGTGAAGAATCTGCGCTCAACCCGGTTATCGGAAGGTGCAAAGATGGAATAGTTCTGATAGACACTGGAGCCCCTGAAACCTTCGACCAGCTGGAAGCTTCCCTTAACACACTTGGTTATGGTGTTGACGAAATCAAGCTGGTTGTGATCACGCATTATCACTTTGATCATGTAGGAAACTTGATGGAAATTGCCAAGAGAAACAAGCATACGCGGATACTCATGGGAAAGGAAGACATCCCCTACTATGCTGGAGAAAAATCACCAGAAGAGGTGCCCGTGGATGTGGACGAATTGAGGAAATATTTTCCAAATCTCAGGAAAAGTGACCTTGAAGACAGTGCCGGGGATGATGAAATATCGTACGCCCCCGATGAAGGGCTTCTGTCCCGGATCGAGGCTGTTGATGAGGATCAATCTGTTCCTGACGTTCCAGGAGGGATGTCCATTATAACTACGCCTGGGCACACTCCGGGCCACATTTCTGTCTATTTGAAAGATCACAGGGCTCTGATAGCAGGGGACCTTATGATGTACTGGAAGGGAAATTTTTCCGGTCCGATCAGAACGTTTTCAAGCGATCCGGAAGTAGCAGACAAATCAGTTCGGAAAGTATCTTCGCTCACCATTGAGACGCTGGTTGGTTATCATGGCAACCCATATTTTGGTGGCGCGAATGCAATGATCCATGGGTATCTGTCAAAACGTTGATTCATTGTTCTTCTAAATAGGTGTAATTGAAATATAAAAATTTTATGCCTTAGGGTATTGTTTTCTAAAAAGCCTTTAATACCCTATCCATTATATAGCATGCCATGGGTAATTCTGATAATAACTCAGGCAGTGCCGTCAAGATATCGGTGAAATACTCAATTTTCATAACGCTGATATCATTTTTCGGGTGGACCCTTGCGTTTATGGACGCACAGTTTTTTGGTCTGCTTGTCCCAAAACTACTATCGGCCCTATCGTTAAATTTGAACGATATCAGCCTCATAACGCTGGTTTCAAGCTCATTGGCTGTAGTCTCGGCCATCTTGCTTGGTCGAATGATGGATAAGAGAGGGAGGCTCCTTCCTTTTCAGATAACCATGGTGCTCTATTCAATAGGATCACTTTTTACAGCCATAAGTGGAGGCTTCCTATCGTTGCTTGGAGCGAGAACTGTGGTAACACTGGGTACAGGACCAGAGGGAAGCGTAGCAAGCGTGATGGTGACGGAGAACAACGACAGAAGGTGGAGAGGAATCAGTACTGGCCTCCTTCTGCTTGCAGTCCCGGTAGGTGTAACCATTGCCACCATAATTACAGGACTAGTTGTTGTGACGGGCGGGCTCGACTGGAGATATGTCTTCTTTATAGGGATATTCCCTGCAGTACTGATATTGTTCTTCAGGCTGAAAGCAAAAGAGAGCCAGAGATTTGTTGAGATGGACAAGATCAGGAAACTGGCAAAGACAGAGAAGGTAACCTCAGACATCGTTGATGTAAAGAGGGTGAACGACGGTTTCTATAAGCAGTTGTTTGAAGCTGACCTCAGGAGGAAATCCATAACAGTAATAATATTCTCAACACTGGCATCAGGGGTGTTCTTCAGCATTCTCCTTTATGCCACGGAATACCTGACAGTAGCAAAGGGTCTAAGCTACGGTGCATCCCTTGTAGTAGTTGGAACCGGGTCCACCGCCTCGATTTTGGGCTACATAGTGGCAACTTTCATAGGCCAGAAGATTGGAAGGAAAGAAACAACAATAATCTTCGGTCTTCTTGGTGGTGTGGCGCTTTATTTCCTGTCCGCATCTAACGGATACGGAAATATAATACTAAGCTACTCGCTCTTCCAGATATTCTTCGCTGCAATAGGCTCTACTTTTGTTGCCCTCTTTGCTGAAATGTACCCTACCAGGGTTAGGGGAACCGGCCAAAGCCTGAACTTTGCTGCGCAAAATGCAGGATATGCTATATGGCCACTTGTCTTGACACTCACGGTGGGGGCAGTCGGCTGGAACACAGGCTTTGTTTTGGCAGAAGTGATTCCCTTGATAATATCATCCGTTTCTCTTTTTGCCATACCAAGAGTAAACCCTACAGCAGAACTGGAAGCAATTGCCACATAAGTTTGGGGGGTTCCCCCATTTTTTTTACTTCAGAAGCAGGTCATAGGTTCTTTCTATCTGTTTGATCCAATTATACCTATTGATAAATAAAAAGTTCACTATCTAGTCAATAATTCTAGAGTTAGTATTTCAAAGGTCTAGACATAATATAACATGTTTAATAATTAGAAATTTTCATACAAATACTTTTTTATGTTTTGAAATGTTGCAATCATTTAATGGCATTACCCGGTTTAGATAAGGATTTGACCGTAAGGGGAATGGCTCTCAAGAATACCGGCTGGTTTCTATTGCTGGCAGTTATTCTTGCCTACCCGATATTCCTCCAAAATTTTGACTCGGAGGTATATTCGTTTGGAGCCCCGACAATTATACAAAATATAAATGCCCCTGCACTTTACATCGGTCTAACAGCTACAGGTTATGTTGTGGGAATTGTTGTATTCAGCCTTTTTGGAGGATACCTTTTTGATAGGGTGTCTCCAAAAATCGCCATAATACTCGGCCTTGGAATTTTCAGCCTTTTCTCTGCGCTAAGTGGTTATTCGACTGGGGCTCTTGAGCTGGTAATATTCAGGATACTGGATGGAGTCGGCGTATCAATTTTCCAGGTATGTTCCGCTTCATATCTTGGGGAAGCCCTTCCAATCACAAGAGGAAGGCTACTTTCAGTGAGTGTACTGCTCGGAGGCCTCGGTCTGTTTGCTGGCCCTTTCATAGTGGCACCATTTACTGGAAACATATCGCTTCCATTTACCATAGCAGGTATGCTTGGGCTTCTGGGAATAGTCTTGTTCATAATATTCCTGCCAAGGAAATTCAAGAGCGAAGTGAAACTGGAAACGCACAAGTACTCGCTTTCATCTCTCAAACATAGGAACGTCCTTCTTGGATCGTTGTCGATCATACCATTCGGACTGGCACTGTTTGCAGAAGTGAGTTATGTTCCGCTATACTTCCAGAAAGTGCTTACCTTTACATCTTTCCAGGCAACATTGGCTGTATCTGCATTCGGAATAGCTCCATTTGTGTTTGCCATTCCTGTTGGAATTCTCTCAGACAAGATTGGAAGAAAGCCATTCATACTTCTGGCTGCAGCATTTCAGGTTATAGCAGGCTTCCTGCTTTTTGTGATTCACCCACCGTTCATTCTCGCCTTTGTGCTTAACGCAATGTATGGCTTTGGTTGGGGCATATACTTCATGAACATGGTCGCAATAGTTCTTGACTCTGTGCCCGATGTTGTAGCAGGTCTTTCCATAGGAATGCTTTACACAACTTTCAACATTGGGGCCGCTTTCGGCGGGCCTGCCATGGGATCCTTAATTGGGATAAGCTGGCCAGTAGCTGGCGCTCTTTCAATTGGAATAGTCTCAATCCTAACCTTTGCTATCGCATTCCCCATGAAGGAAGGACTGGGCTTGGCAAAAAAGCAGATGGAAGAAGTCGAGGAAGTAGAAGAAATTCCAGCATGACCAATTTTCTCCCCTCCTTTTTTTTAAAACTTTATTTTAGAATTTTTAAAGCTTGTTCACTGGAAGCTCCAGTTTTCTCCTATCCACTATATCTCCATTCTTGATTACTGCAACTATGTCCTGGAGGTTCCCAATGTCCTCCAGAGGGTCAGATCCCAGGATGACCATATCAGCATTTTTTCCCTTGGAAACTGATCCGAGTGCTTCTTCCAAGCCAAGAACTCTGGCACCGTTTATTGTAGCCGCCTGCAATACCTCCATGTTTGTGAGGCCGGCATCCGAGAGCAAATACAGTTCCCTGTGGTAATCAGGGCCGGAAGTTCCATCAGTACCTGCTGCTATCAATGCTCCTGCCCTTTGAAGTCTGAGAATATTCTCCTGCACTACGGGGGTCATCAACTCCATCCATTTAGTCCAAATGTTTCCAGTAAGCCTTGGTCTTTCAGTTTCCATGAGGAACTTTCTTTCATCATCATCCACACACTCCCTGTGAAGACCTCTGTTTAGGTATTCCGGGTCTTTCACCAGCCTTGAATAGCCCTCTCCGATTTGGAGAGTGGAGACGAGAGGGATCTTTTTGCCTGATACTATTTTTCCAAATTCATCAGTTATGGGCGACTGAATAACAGTGTGTGCAAGTACATCGGCTCCAGCATCTATTGCTTCTCGCGACCTGACTTCATTGGAAACGTGAACAGTCACTCTGAACCCATTCTCGTGGCACACGGATATGATATCTTTCAGGGCCTTCTTATCCAGAATTGGAATATAGGGCCTTACGCCCCAACCGTGTTCATCGTACGTGATCTTGACCAGATCGGGGCCCTTTCTCAAAAAAGAAAGAAGTTTTTCCATTCCATCAGGTAGGGAATCTATTTCACAGGCTACCTCGCTTCCGTGCCCTCCTGTGGCGGTAATGAGATTTCCCGTGCAGAATATCCGGGGGCTTATTATTCTGCCATTTCGTTCCTCATCCCTAAGATTGTAAACCAACTCGCTTATATTCCCCGCATCATAGACAGAAGTTATTCCAGAATAAAGGTACGAATGGAGCTTCTGCAGAATTCTTTCCCTTTGCAGGCGTTCATCCATCACTTTTGAAATTGGTGACTCTTTGGATGGAGCGCTATAACGCCTTGCCTTTAAATGGATATGGGCATCTATCATACCGGGAATAACGAATTTGCCTTTACCGTCAAAAACTTCTATGTTTTTTGGTTCGTCTTTCAGGCCTTTTGGTGAAATCCGTGAGATTCTCCTGTCTTCTATGAGTATGCTTACATTTTCCTCAGTTGCACCCCTATCAACATCTACAAGCGTAACATCCTTGACTAGTAAGTCACCTGTTCCGGGCATAATAGGGAAATTTATGAAAGGCTATATTCCTTTGCTGGGAAATGTCGCCAACATAAAGCATGGTTACTTTGTTTCTGCACCTTTAGCCAAGACCTGCCTTATCTTTTCAGGTTTTGCCATCACACTTGCATCTTCCGCAGGGTTCCCTTCAACGAAGATTATGTCTGCATCATAGCCAGGTGCAATCCTTCCAACTTTATACTTTGGGCCAAGAGCATCTCCTGCTATCCCTGTAGCAGCATATAGCGCCTCTTTTGGGGTAAGCCCACCTAATTCAACAAGGCACTCAAACTCTTTTCCGTTGTTTCCATGGAAGTTGAACGGCGTGCCCGCATCCGTGCCAAAGGCAATCTTGAGTTTGTGTTCCCTTGCCAGCTTTACGCTTGAACTGTGGGGGTCCAATGCCTCGGTAGCCTTTCTTACTGCCCATTCTGGTACTCCAGCCTCCTTTCCGTATTTTGATGTCATAAGGGGCGAGACCATAGTTGGAACAATTGTGAGGTTATTGTCGCGGATTAGAGAACAAGCCTGTTCGTCCATAAACAGGGCGTGTTCGATTGTATCTACTTTTGCATATGCTGCGTTCCGGATACCCACGTTTGATTGGGCATGGGCTGCAACTCTTCTAAATTTGCTGTGAGCTTCTTCAACAATGTTCTCTATCTCGCCAACCGAAAACTGAGGCTCGCTCGGATCATCATGTGGCGAAGTTCCCCCGCCAGATACATGAATTTTTATAACGTCAGCACCCTGCTTGATCTGCTCTCTTACTGCTTTTCTGACTTCCACTTCACCATCGCTTACTCTGCCGTTGGAAAATGGAGTATCAGCATGCCCCCCTGTTTCTGTTATCGGTCTTCCTGCAGCTATAATTCTTGGGCCCTTGACAACATTATCGCGAATTGCCTCCTTCAGGGCTATGATCTGGTACCCGTTTGAACCAAGGTCCCGTAAAGTTGTAAATCCTGCCATCAGACTGTCATGGGCATATTTGAATGCCCTTATTGCTCCATACTCTGTCTTTTCAACCAAGGACCTGGCAAGATTTGGTCCAGCAGTTGATGAAAGGTGAACGTGTAGGTCGATGAGTCCGGGCATGACAAAGAGGCCTCTTGCATCAATGACCTTGTCGGCCAATGGGTCCTTCTCAAAACTGTCCGCCAATTTTGTGATGGAACCATTCTCTATCGTTATGGATTTCGTGCTTGAAATCCCTTCATCTTCAACTCCTGTAAATACCGAATCTGTCCTTATAACAACTCTCATTTTTCAGCCCATCAGGCAATATCCATGAAAATTATAATACCTTCCTATCGTGTCGTCATAAAGGCCGGGCAGATACAACATTTTAAAGCAACCTCTTGCTTCTACCCATATGGGCTCCGTCTCCGACCTTTCAAAAATGTGCCAGTTTTCGGACTGGGAAAGGGCAGCAGAGAAAACACTCAGCAAAGAAGTCTTTGACTATGTTCAGGAGGCTGCAGGCAATGAAACCACTTCCAGGGATAACATAAGAGATCTGGAAAGATGCAAGATCGTTCCAAAAATATTGAAAGGTATAGCAGATGTCGACACAAGTTCCTCTATCCTGGGAATGAACCTCGATTTCCCCGCTTTGCTTGCACCTGTCGGAGGACTGGGGCTCTTCGACAGTAACGGTGAGCTTTCTGTCGCAAGAGCAGCTGCCAGACTGGGCATTCCAATGGTAGTCAGTACAGTCTCATCCCATCCGCTTGAAACAATATCTTCACAAATGGGGAATGCAGAGAGGATTTTTCAACTGTATATGTTCGACGACGACGAGTATAACAGATCACTGGTTCAAAGGGCTGAAAAAGCAGGGTACAATTCAATCTTCTTCACTGTGGACGGCCCATCCATAGGGAGAAGGCCCAGGAGTATCAGAAACGGCTTCAGCAATCAGGGCCATACAAGCGGAAATATGTTCAGGGATGGAGATGTTCCAGTTCCTGGAAAGCCATTGAAACTGAAGAGCGACATATCATGGTCAGACGTTGATAAACTTAGGGAGTGGACATCACTTCCAGTTGTCTTGAAGGGAGTCGTCAGCCCTTCTGACGCAGCTGAGGCTTTAGATCGTGGGGTGGACGGCATAGTTGTTTCCAACCATGGGGGGAGGCAACTGGACGGTGCAATATCATCCATTTCTGCACTGGGTCCTGTCAGTAATGTCGTTAAGGGTGAAATACCACTTCTTGTAGACGGCGGGATCAGATCCGGTTCTGATATTCTGAAAGCATTATGCCTGGGCGCAGATGCGGTTCTCATCGGGAGGCTCTACGTTTATGCTCTCGCAGTTGCAGGCGCTGAAGGAGTTGAGAAGGCATTGATCGGGCTATTTGAGGACTTAAGGATATCCATGCTTAACTCCGGGGTATCATCAATTGCTGAGGCGGATAATTCCTACGTCACTGGACTGTAGTGGATAAAAAGCAACAGCTCGTGAAATCAAAGTGCGAAAAAAAAGAAAAAATTAGGATTTTGCATCCTTTACATAGCTTCTGAGTTTACCCAGCCCCTCAACCTCGCAGTCAAGGAAATCTCCATCCTTGAGGAAGAATGGCTCTGGATCAGGTTTCCTGAATGCCGCAACTCCGGATATTGTTCCGGTTGATATCATGTCGCCGGGGTTCAGTGTAACCCAGGAGTATCTCTCCACTATCTGTTCGAGCTTCACGCTGAGCTTTGCCGTGGAACCTATCTGCCTCGGATCGTCGTTGACCCTAAGCTCCATATTCATGTTATGCGGGTCCTTGATGTACCTGATTGGCACGAGTGTAGGCCCGAGGGGAGCAAATGTGTCCATGTTCTTGCCCAGGTTCAGGAGACCGTTCTTCATCTCTTCTTTTTGAAGATCCCTGGCTGTGACATCATTGAAGACAGTGAATCCGAATATGCCTTCCTTTGCCTCTTCCAGGCTTGCATTCTTGAGCTTCTTTCCTATAATGATTGCAACTTCAAGCTCGTGGTCAAGCTTCTTTGTGAACTTCGGCTTCTCGATTACATTGTCGTGCCCTATGACCGAGTCCGGGTTCTTCAGGAAGGATATCCACTCGGGAATCGGGAACGGCCAGTCGGCTGCAGTGCCTTCCTTTGCGTGTTCCCTGAAGTTTCCAGCTGTGTGTATGATTTTACCGGGTCTCAGTGGTGCATGAAGGATAGCGTCGCTGATCTTTACCACAAAACCTTCGTTCTCTGCAATCTTGTCAAGGTCTGACTCACTCATCTTTGAGAAGAACTTGAAGACAGCGTCAACATGGTCCAAGGCGTGGGGGCCTGCCTGGATGAGCTTGTGCATTTCGGTTGGCGCGTGGGTGTCAGAAAAACATGTTCCCTTCTCATTCTTGCTGCCGTTATGTTCTATAAAATGCCTGCTTCCAAGGTTGAGGTCCACTATGTGGTCTCCTACAACAAATCCTGTCCTGCAGACGCCGAGTTTATCCCTCGAGTATGTAACGAGCCTGAGGACTCCGTCATTTTTTGAGGTGTACTTTCCATATATCGTCGATGCCATGAAAATCACTCACATATTGCACTTCTCTACTAATAATTTGTGCGTCCTTCAATTGCCTGTTCGCTGACTGAACGGCTCTTGTATTGTTTCCCCCGGTGTTGGCCCGGCTTCTGGGCTTGATAAAAACACTTGGCAACAGGGTATCTGCTGATGGGAAACATTAAAAAAGAGACGTACGATAGCTGTACGAGGCGCAAGTATATGGAGGTCACAAAACAAATAGAGGTCACCCGCGGACCTGAAACCATGCCCAAGAAATATACCGGCAAGGGAATCAAGAGAAAGCATTCACACTCACTAATACAGGGAAAAGGCACTTTCGCTGAAGATGTGGACCCTCCCAGAGGCACATTCTACGTGAGCTTCGTGAGATCTCCCTTCGCAAGAGCCAAAATATTAAGCATTGACGCTTCAAAAGCACTTGAACTCGAGGGTGTGATTGAAGTTTTCACTGGGGAGGATTTCCCCAATGTAAACCTGGGCTATTGGATGCATCTCCCAACCATGAAGGAACCCAGGCGCAGGCCACTTGCAGTTGACCACGTAATGTACAACGGTGAGCCTGTAGTGGCAGTAGTTGCGGTGGACCAGTATACAGCAGAGGACGCGGCAGAACTGGTCGAAGTGAATTATGAGCCGGAGGATCCATTGCTGGACCCATTCGAGGCTATCGCAAACCCCGAAAAGAAAATTTTTGATGATATGGAGGACAACATCCTTTACACCGACAGCTACTCCTCAACCTCGGATCTTCAGGAAATTATTGACAACTGCGAACTTGTCATTGAAGAGACATTCAAGAACGGCAGAAGCACAACTATCACCCTGGAGCCGAGGGTCCAGATAGCTTCCTATGACGGCGAAAAGCTGGAAATATGGAGCACAACGCAGTATCCTCACGTCTTGAGGACATTCGTCTCCGAGATGCTGGACATATCCGAGGGAAAGGTAAGGGTATACGCACTCGATGTAGGTGGAGGCTGGGGCCCAAAGTCGGCAGTATTCAGCGATGACATGACAGTTTATGCAATAGCTGTAAGAATGAAGGCAACGGTCAAATGGGTAGAGACCAGGACTGAAGACCTGCTGACAACAGGACACGAGAGGGACCAGATACACAAGGTCAAGGCGGGATTCAGCAAGAATGGAAAACTGGTTGCACTCTATGATGAGATTGTTGCAGATGTTGGTGCAGGCACCACATTCTGGGCCGAAGTCCAGCCTGCAATGGTCGCTTCGGTTACAGTTCCGGGCCCATACAAGTTTTCCAATTATGGATACGATCTCAAGGCAGTCACAACCAACAAGGCTCCATGGTCACCTAACGTAGGCTTCGGAAGGCCAATCGCAGCCTTGGTCATGGAGAGGACCATGGAACTGGCGGCAAAGAAGCTCAAGATGGATCCCGCAGCTATCCGGGAATTGAATCTCATAAGCTCAGACGAGTACCCGTACAAGAGCCCCGCCAGAGTCGTGTACGACAGCGGAGATTACAGGGGAGGCCTGAAGAAGCTCAAGGAGATCATGCACTACGACGATCTCGTGAAGCTCAGGGACCAGAAGAGGAAAGAGGGCAAATACCTCGGAATTGGCATCGGGGTTTATTCAGAATACACAGCTCCATCTTCGTTCAGGCTCCAGAAGATCCTGGGATGGGAAGTGGGCGGATACGAGAAAGCTGTCATCAAGGTATCACCCAGCGGAAAAGTAACGGTCAATCTCGGAGTAATGGACAGCGGCCAGGGGCATGAGACTGTTTACGCTCAGGTTGCGGCTGACGGTATTGGCGTGGACATAGACGATGTTTTCGTCTACGAAGGTGACACTGAAAGGGATCCGTACGGATTCGGCTCATGGGCCAGCAGGTCTACTGTCACCGCAGGAAATGCCGTTCTCCTTGCGGCTGAAAAGGTCAGGAAAAAGATACTGAGCATTGCGGCCCATATGCTGGGAACAGTCGTGGAAGACCTCGAAATATCCGGGGGAGTAATAAAGAGCAAATCAAAAACTTCAAGGACTACAACCGTGAAGGATGTCGCATTCATGGCATACAGGAGATCTGTGGAACTTCCGGAAGGAGTGGAACCTGAGATCGAGGAGCACGCAATTTATGAATCTCCAAATGAGAATACAGTTGTCAGCTATGCCTGGCACGGAATCCTCGCGGAAGCAGATCCTGATGTCGGTGAGATAAAACTTCTCAAGTATTTCGTTGTGGATGACGCAGGTGTCATAATAAACCCGCTGAGCGCGGAAGGGCAGGTCCATGGGTCCACAATAGCACACGGTTTTCAGCAGACCTTCCACGAACTCAAGTACAGCGAGGATGGTGTTCTTATGACTTCCAATTTCTGGGACTACATACCGATTTCCACCCTGGATGTCCCGCTTGAGTTTGAGATGACCAATCTTGAAAGCCCGTCCACCACGCCGGGAGGCTGGAAAGGAATGGGCGAAGGAGGCTCAATTGGCGCTCCTCCGGCCATCGCAAATGCAGTATCGGACGCCCTATCACCACTCGGTGTTGAAGTGAAGAAGATACCAATTTCTTGGGAAGAGATCTGGACTCTGGTTCAGGAAAAGAAGGTCCAGTAACCTTTTTTTCATTATTTTATCAATCTGAAAATCAGTTTCCGGAATCAAGCATGTTCTAACTGACGGTTCCGTCAAGTCTATTTATAAATTTTTAGGCTTAAGCAAATTTTTAAAACGCAATATTATAATATTGAGTAATTCTTAAAGTTGCATGGTAACTTCAGACGCACCTGATCGTCTTAAGAAAACAAACATCGGAACCTTCGGGTTATTCTTTCAGGGATTGGGACAGGAAGCGCCAATAGCCATATTTATCGGCTCAGTAACCGGTGCAGCAGCGTTTGCCCTTGGAGCAACACCGCTTGCCTTCATCATCGGGATGGTTGCTTCTCTGCTGTCAGGAAACAGCATTTTTCAATTCTCCAAGAAAGTCGCCCATGCCGGAGGCTATTCCGCATATGTGAACAAGGGGCTTGGCAAGGCTACTGCAGCCTTCACAGGATACCTTTATGTCTTGTACGAACTGGTTGGACCAGCGTTTATCATCCTGATATACCTGTGGACATTCAGTGGATCGATTAACGCAACATTCGGAACAGCACTCCCGAATTCTGTCGGGATAATCTTTGTCTCCGTGGCGCTTATCGCCGCATTTATTGTGGTTTTCAGAGGCCTGCGCCTATCCGTGCTTGCACTTACAATACTTGGAATAATACAGTTTGCAATTGTATTCGTGATATCGTCAATTCTTCTGGTAAAGGCACCTTCCGTGACGGCACAACCATTCAATCCCGCAATTGCATTCGGTGGTTGGCATGGCCTTTTCCTAGGGTTCATAACTGGCAGCTATGGCGCATACGCAGGATACGGAAGCGTCGTGCCCCTGGGCGAGGAGGTCAAGTCTCCACATAAGTCCATAGGCCGGGCTGTTGTCCTGATCATTGTGATAATGGGAATCACATACATCTTCAGTTCTTTTGCAATGGTCAACTCATGGGGAATATCCGGAATGGCAAACTTCTCAAATTCAGGCTTCCCTGGAGCAATTCTTGCGGGACAGTACATAGGGCTATCATCTGAAGGCCTGATCATACTGATCTACAACGCCGTCATATTCACGCCACTGGTCACTATGCTTACTGCCTGTTCAAGGATGATGTTTTCACTGAGCCGGCAGGAACTCATGCCACGGAGCTTATCGAAGGTGCATAAGAAGTTCGGTACTCCCAGCAGGGCTGTCATCCTTTCCACCCTCCTGATTACGCTGATAATCATCGTGGACGGTGCAGCATTCTGGTACTCGTACGGCTTCCAGAACGGAGTATTCTTTGCCTGGATTATTCTCGAAATAATATGGTCCCTGTCGACGCTGATCATACACGTTCTTGTGAACAGCTCACTTTCTGTGGAGGCGGCGAGGAGCTTCAAGGCAAGGGAAATACTGACGCATTTCGTGTTCCCGACAGCAGCATCGCTGATAATTGTGCTTGCAATAGCATTTTCCTTCCAGGGAATGTCAATGCCGATTACTCTTGCTCCAATAGCACTGGTCGTGTACGTTATTGCATCATTATTTGTGCTGATGCTCCAGCAGGCGAAGGTCAAGGTCCTCAAGTTCGAGGAAGCAGTGGACCTGACAGAGTAGAGCTGAACTTTAAAAAAATGCAAAATGGTCTGTTTTAGACCATACCACTCAATTTTTCAGACAATTCTTCAACCGAATTCATAAGGGGCACCTGCTCAATAGAAGAAAACCTGGGGACGTAGTCCTTGAAACCGTTTCCGGTTATCACCGCAGCCACTTTGTCGTCGCTCTTTACCCTTCCTTCCGCTATGGCCTTCTTAACAGCAGCCAGGGCAGTTGCTGAGGACATTTCAGGGAATATTCCCTCTCTCCTGGCAACCTCCTTCTGTGCGTTCATAATTTCGGAATCGGAAACTCCTATGCCGAAGCCCTGTGAGTCCCTTACTGCCATCAAAGGATGCTCTGCTCCAAAATTAACCCTGAGCGCTCCTGCAATTGTATCCGCTTTATCAGTGTCGGCAACGGTCTGCATATTCCGGTCCAGTGCCTGAACAAGCGGGCTAGCTTCCTCACCCTGGACTGCCACCATCCTGGGAATTGATTCAACCAGCCCTAATTCCCTCAATTCCTTGAACCCCTTGTATATCCCGTAAAGCAGGTCGCCGCCAGCGGTAGGGACAAAAACATAATCTGGAACGTTCTTGGTTGCAATCTCATATGCAATGGTCTTCAAGGCGTCCAGCGCAAGCGGGTTGAAAAGGGCCCATACGAATCCGTTCTGCCAGCGCGGGAGCGCTTCCTGAACTCTTTCGAGTGCTCTAAAAAGGCTTTGTTTTGTAGAGAAGAGGTTCCTTACCCTGACTATGGTCGGGTCATACATTGATATCTGCCCGAGTTTGGATATTGTTGAGTCCTCCCTCACAAGCAGAAGTGACTTCATGCCCCCTCTTGCCGCGTAGGCCGACACGGCTGCTGCGGCATTCCCAGACGAAGCTGTGAATATGCCTTCCCTGTTCCACTCCCTTGCCAGGGAAACCTCCATCGACCCCACCCTGTCTTTGAATGAGCCACTGGGATTCTGGCCCTCCAGCTTGCACCATAGATCTTCCGAGCCGATGCTCTCTCCGTAAGACTTTGCCTTAACGTATGGGGTCCACCCTTCGTTGAGGGAAACTATATTCTGCGGGGCCACTGGTGGCAACAAATCCTTGAACTGCCATATTGATTCGCCTCTCTTTTCGAGCTTAATGTCTGCCCTTTCGAGATCGTATTTCCCCGTAAGAATGCCTCCGCATGAAGGGCATTCTTTCAGCAATTCATTATCATGGACTTTACCGCAGGCGATGCACTGCAACCCAATGTAGGCGTTCCCACTCATGCCTTGCAGATTGTCCTGTGGGCTAATGAATGTTTCTCAGGGTGGTATTATGGCTCCGCTGCGACAACCCTGGCCATTGATCCGCTGCCGTTCTTCACCTTCAGAGGCAGTGCAGCAATGAAATACTCCTTTCCAGTCTCAAGCTGGTCCAGGTTCGCAAGATCCTCAATGAGATACCTTGGCCTGGAAAGAAGTGCCCTGTGCACCTTGAAATCTGAATTCTTGAAGGGCTCTATTCCAAGGGTGTCAATTCCGATAACACTTATCCGGTGCTCGTCGAAAAACGGTACAGTGTCGAGCGCGAGCCCGGGAAATTTTTTCTGGAACTCGTCCGAGAAAGCTCTCTTTCTATCCCAGCCTGTATTTATGAGGATAATGTTTCCATCGTACCTGGGGTCCCAGACTTTCTTGATATCATCAGCAAATATCTCGTCATCCCTGTGTTCCGGCCTTATCACGTATCCAGGCCCCATGATGGTTTCCAATGGTGCATTGTCCACGGTTTCACCATCCTGGTGGAAGTGGAACGGGGCATCAATGTGTGTTCCGCAGTGGGTGGAGGATGAGTATGACTCCATTCCATAGCCATCTTTTTCCGGAGT
The DNA here is from genome assembly GCA_046703705.1 of Thermoplasmataceae archaeon. Taxonomy (GTDB): domain Archaea; phylum Thermoplasmatota; class Thermoplasmata; order Thermoplasmatales; family Thermoplasmataceae. The sequence goes on along the minus strand of JBJKST010000012.1, from coordinate 45,031 downwards.
TGCAATCGGTGAAATCTTCAGTTCAACGTTGCCCGGATAAAGCGGCATTCCGTTTTCCAGTGGTGTACTCAGGTCAAAATACCTGCTGAAACCCATCATACGCATAACATAATCCCGGTCTCGATAAAACTTTGCTCAAAAAAAGGTTGGGGGTTAAATCAGTTTCCCCTGTTCAATTCTGCGATTCTGTTCACAGCCTTTGAAATGTCCTCTTCAGTATTGTAGAAATGAGGCGCTATTCTCAGGCCAATTCCCCTGCTGGAAGTAATAATTCCCTCTGACCTCAGCCTGTTCTCCATTTCATGCGGTTCCCTGACAACAAAGGATACCATCGCTCCCCTTTCATTGTCGTTTTCAGGTGAGATTGTCTTCAGCCCGAGATCCGACCCAAGGTCCATGGCCTTCCTGGTTAGCTTGGAGATCTTGTCGCGTATTGCAGGAACTCCGGTCTTCAATATCACTTTCAGCCCGGTTATGCTGGCGTACAGCGCAGGAACTGCCCATGTGCCAGACTGGAACCTGTCCGCAGAATCAGCGTATTCAAGCTTCTCGGCACCGAACTGGAACGGATCCTTCTGAGAAAACCACCCGATGTATGCAGGCTCAAGGCCCTTGATCAGATCCTTCCTCACATAAAGGAATGCCAGTCCGGGAAGCCCCAGGAGGTATTTGAGTGTTCCTGCGGTGAGGTAGTCTACGTCAAGTTTTTTCACATCTACCGGGACATTTCCAATTGACTGGTAAGCGTCAACATAGATCTCAGAGTCCTTGGAATGGGCATATTCGCCTATTTTTTTCACATCCTGCAGGAATCCGTTAAGGGAGCTGACATGCACTGCGGACACAAGCCTTGTTTTTGGTCCGGTTGCGTCCCTGTATTCCTCAGGCTCTATCCTGTAGTTCTTGTTTCTGAGGGTTATTACCTTGGCACCGAATTTTTCCTGGCCCAGAAGTACATGGTTAGAGGTGGGGTATTCCATATCGCTTATCAACAGCTCGTTTTTCTTGCCATATTCAAACGCACTGAGTAGTGCTCCGAAAGCAGAAGATACGGAAAAATGCGGGGCTACCTCTTCCGGGTCGGCGTTTATCAGTTTGGCAAAGAGCCCCTTTACCTCTGAAACTTTTTGTACCCATGTGTCCCATGGATTGCCAAATTCTATCAGATCCTGCTTGTACTGTTCCATGGAATCCAGAAGGCCCTGGTAAACAGGGGTGTGTGAACACCCCGCCAGGTATGTGGTCTTGGTTACCAGCTTGAAATCATCACTGCTGCTCATCTTTCTTACCCGTCCTGAGATAGTATAGGTAAGCGATTGAGAAAAATATTACTGTAACCACTCCGGACGGTATTGTGATTTCAATACCGGGCGTAAACCAGGTTGATACCAGCACAGAAACCAGCAGGCCGATTCCAATGACACTGAACACCGGGGCTCCGCTTATCTTGTACTTCAGCTGCATGTTCTGTGCATTTCTCCTCCTTCTGAAGGACAGATGGCTCAGCAGAATGACGATCCAGGTGAAAATGGCACCGAAGACTGCTATTCCGAAGAGGTCAAGATACGCATTCGTGGATCCAAAGGAGTAATCAAGGTAGATGGAGAATGCGATTCCGACCGCAGCTATTATCAGTGCATTGAATGGCACCTTGAACCTGTTCAGCTGGCCAAATGCGTTTGGAGCCCTCTTGGCTCTGGAAAGGGAGAACAGCATCCTGATTGTCAAGTATATGTCGGTATTGCTGCTTGACAGTGCAGCGGTAAGCACCACGAAGTTCATTATTGCAGCTGCGAAGGGTATTCCGATGAGGGCAAACGCCTTTACAAAGGGGCTCTCAGAAATTCCACTTACACCCTGGAGAGTAGTCCATGGGACAAGGCCAACCATTACCACCAGTGAAACAACATAGAAGAGAACAAGCCTTACGACCATTCCCCTCATTGCTCTCGGTACGCTCTTGCTGGGGTCAGAGGACTCTCCCGATGTTACAGCCACGACTTCTACTCCGATGTATGAGAACAGGGCAACAACAGTTGCGAGCCAAACTCCCTTGAACCCGTCAGGGAAGAACCCGCCGAAGGATGTATAGGCAGGAGTGATGCCAAACTTGACCGCACTCAGAAGCACGAATCCACCAAGCACTATGAACACGACGATTGTTACAACCTTTATCATGCTGAACCAGTACTCGAATGTGCCGAAAGCCTTCACAGCAACTGCGTTAACAGAAAGCAGGATTAAGGCAAACAACGCAATCCAGACTACAGGCGTAACACCCGGAAGCCAGTATTTCATGTAAATTCCGGCAGCTACCATCTCCCCGCCGATTGCAATTATCTGGGCGAACCAGTATATCCAACGGACCAGAAACCCGGCATAGTCATTCAGATAGGTCTCTGCAAAATTGCCAAAGGAGCCTGCCGATGGCATCTCAACCGACATTTCTGACAGGGCTATCATCACAGTAAGGGCAATGAAGGCCCCAATCATATAGGAAAAGATGACACCAGGTCCAGCCAGACCTATCGCGTATCCACTTCCCAGGAAGAGGCCAGTTCCAATGGCAGATCCGATGGAAATCATAAGCATCTGCCCGGAGGTGAGCTTCCTCGACAGGCCCGCTTCTCTATCCATAATGGACTTTTCTTTTTCAACCATTATTCTTCACCATTCAGTTTAGGACGCAATTCAGACTTGGACGAAATGCGCCCCGCCCCGGAGTTTTCCACATCCAGATGGGTGAACAGAGTACGTCCCAAAAAAATCACCAGAGTTGTTTCAATCTCCCGGTGCGGGAATTTGAACTATTTGTCCCCAAGGACTTCTGTACCTTCTCCCTCTTTAAGGGAGTTCGGCAAGGGTTGCTCCAGATTGGATTGATATACGGCTGTGTTGTATAAATAACCTTTCATGAGAAAATATAGTTATTAAAAAAATAAATAGAAGGCAATAAAATAGAGTTGCCACTTCAAATATATATTAATTAAACTATTGAAAGAGTGAATTCATATACGGTTGAAATTAGCGTAAAATATTCAACAATTACATATCTTTTGTATATATTTAGTATATTAAATACATCCATTTATATCATTATTTTCCGGTTGATATTTTGGGCATCCCGACCCAATTGGCAACACACAAATTGCTGTAGTGATGAAATGGGATTGCCGAAAGAGTATTAACTGCCCTATGCGCCATTTATAGCTGAAAGAGCTTGCTTTTCACCCGGTATAATCTTTAATAGGCAGATTTCGTTATTTATTCGATGCCCGCAAGCGGTGAAGGACTCGCCAAGAAGCTTAGGGAAGAAATCGAGTATTACAGGGCTCAGAACGAAAACCTGAGGCGTGAGCTGACCCACCTGGAGGATTCCTTTCACAACAACCGTGAACGACTCGAGATCATAAAGCGGGATTTTGAGGAAAGTGAGGAAATGGTCAGAGTCATGAAACTGATTACTAGCAGGTGATCAAACGATCCTGGACGAACTGTCAACTATACTGGACCTGGAAGGATACGACAGGGAGAAGCTTGAGGAGAGCTATTTCCAGTATGAGGATGAGATCATGGAACTGATTGACTTATTCCGCAAGAACCAGGAAATGATGGAGAGAAAGTACCGCCTCCATTCCCAGCTTGCAAGGTTCAGCTTCGACATATACGAGACATGGATGGAGCTGCACAAAAATGCCATAACCCTGAGTTCCTACAGGGCAGAAATTAATCTGAGAAGCATTGAGATAGAGGAGGTTTTCAGAAAAAGGCTTGACGAGATCATTGACAATTATGTGCTTATTGAAAAGTTCTCTTGAAAGACACAGTAAGGTTAATCATCAAAACAGGAATGCATGAAACATGGCCGGCAGCCCAGACATATGGAACAGCGTGATCTCAAAGGTTCTGATATGCAATAATTTGACACTTTCCAAGGTGCTGCCGGACGGCACTGAGCTGCCCCATCCCTCTGAAAGCGGCCTTTTCCGGAAGTCCATAGGCGAAAGAAAGGGCCAGGTTGCAGACTGGCGCGCATCCATAAGCGGATCGGAGCGTGGCGTCCACGTTGTAGAGTATGAGGACTGCTACAAAATACACGTTGATCGGTTTGACCCTTACAAGAAACCGGTGGAGCATATTATACACGACAGCCCGAAGACCGGCGCAACTCTGGCACTTGTGGGCCTTGGGGCCCTGGTCGCTGCAAAATTGATTTCCCGCAACCGCAGAAAAAGGCTATAGTTAATGCCGGTGCAACAAAGCGCCCCCTATGAATTATTACATATATCAGTTATCAATGGGTTGATTGGGATATAATGGGAGGGGCAATATTCTATCTTTACCTGCTGACGGCGGTTCTTGCGACATTCGCGAGAATATGGCTGTTAATGGGTGCCTCAATTCTCATAGCCCTGATCATGGGCATTCTTGCCGCAAGAGTGAGATCGGCAGGGGCGATAATAATCCCTCTGACAAATGTGCTTCAAGCTGTTCCCGTTGTATCTTTCTTCCCGATAATCCTGGTTTTTCTTCTCGCAAGGGCACCGGGGGGGCTGGGGGTGGAACTGGCCTCGGACGTCCTGATAATTACTGCGCTGGTGTGGAATCTCATTCTGGCTGTCTATGAGGCGGTTAGCCATATCCCTGAGAATTACGACAACGTCGGCAAGGTTTACGGAATCAGCCTCTGGAGCAAGGTGAGGAACCTCTACATGCCTGCATCCTACCCGAATATAGTCTCCAACATAATGCCATCCTTTGCAAGCGGCCTTTTCTACATCACACTGAGTGAAGTGATAGTGATCGGCAGCAAGACATTCGAAGTGTTCGGAATAGGGGGAGTGGCCAAAGACCTTGTTGCAAGCTACAACTACGGTGGAATTCTCGTGTTGCTGGGGATGCTTGTAGTTGGAATATCACTGAATTTCTACTTCATAATCAACCCGATGCTCAAGAGGGTGGAAAAGTACAATTTTGACACCACGCCGTCCGCCGAAACCAGGGAAGAGCGCAGAGTGAGGGAGAACGTTTTTCTTTCGACAATATCCAGAAGAATTAACCAGGTTGTGAATACCAGCGTCAGCGCAGTCACTGCCATCAACAGGTTCATGAACCCCGCATCAAAGAGGGAGAAGAGGAGGATTCAGGCTCTACAGTCGGAGAGAGGGACCAATATTGCGGTTGGCGTGGTGCTAATAGCTGCAATCTCCGCTGCGGTCTTCCTTATCGCTAGGTCAGGATTTGCCGAGGCATTCACGAAATACCTGATTGACCTGGATTATCTAAGGTCACTCATAATAGGGCTCTCATATGATCTGGTTAGGATTCTGATAGTTTTTGCAATTTCCGTAATGACCATGGTGCCGCTCGCAATGCGCCTTGGGGGCAAGGGCCAGGACAGCAAGATGTCCACAGGCGTTTTCCAGGTTCTCTATTCAATTCCGGCGCCCATATTCTATCCGCTTATAGTGGTATTCCTTACTCCATTCCTGGCACAGTACATCGGTTCTGCCCTGGCCTTCGAGGTAAACGTGATCATCATAACATTCCTTTCTGCTGCTGCTTACATCTTCTTCAATGTTTACGGCGCGGTCCGGGCGATTCCTGCTGAGCTGAAAACAGTCACAACCGTATTCGGCCTGAAGAAGTCAAGAATAACAAAGTACCTGACTTTCCCGGCGAGCATACCTGCACTCATAACAGGCTCCATGGCAGCTATCGGCAGCTACTGGGGCGGCCTTATGGTGGGTGAGTATACTATGGTCGGAAACCAGGAATACGGGGTTACGACAGGGCTAATGGCCATGCTCGACAGGGCCATTGCGACCAATGAACTTCTCAAGGCAGATGCAATTGACATTTTCATGGTGGTCGTTATCGTGGCAATTTCTTTCCTCCTGTTCCGGAGGCTGTACGCGTACTCAAAGCGGAAATATACCTACTAGCGCCACATGAGGATGATTAAAATACTGCTCTTTGTTAAATTCAACTAGAACATCAATGAGCCTGAAATCTTTCTTATCGGGTCGAATCGGCACTGCTGCGACATTCGCCACTGATCTGGCTGTACTCTCGATAGGTGCGTACCTCTCATACACCAACATAGGTGTCCCGCTGTCAAATGCCAATGGAAGTGAAATAAGGTCAACCGTTACGTCCGGGCTTTACGCTGGTATCATGGTTGTTGGAACAGCCCTTTTTGCAATGGACCTTTCGGTAAGACTTGCAATGTACCGTCCCGCCGGGCTAAAATGGATGCTTATCGCAGGAATGGCTGCCGCGATTGCCGCCCTGCCCTTCCTGGTATACTATAATTTCTACTATGGCTACACAACTCTGATAGGTGTAACAACTTACACGGTATACCCGTACGGGGTGCAGCCAGGAATACCGTTCATGCTTGCACTGCTCATCTCATTCAGTGCATTGCTGCAGATGCTGGCAAGATGGGCAAATAAAAGGAAATTTTCTCTAATGCACGGTCCCGCAGTGAGAATCAGCAAAAACGGAATATCGATCTACAGCAGTCATGAAGAACGGAAGCACAAATAGATGTGGGTTTGAATCTAAAATGCCGGATCTTACATTTCCTTGAATATCTCGTCGTATATGTTGACCGGCTCTTCCTCAACAATTGGCGCATTGGCTGCCTTGTAGATATTCTCTTTTTTGTAGACCCACTGGTTGACTCTCCAGGTTTTACCCCTGAAGATGTTGACCTCTTCCCTGTGGGGCTCAAGAAATCCAAATTCCTCCAGATTGTAGAAAATATCTCTTTCTGGTGCAGACAGTGTGTTATCGAGCACATAATCGTCGTAGCCGAAGAAAGAAAGAACGAAGTCGCAGAGCTCCTCCACGTCCCCGTGTGCCATTCCTTTTCGGCCGTATGTCTTTTCGAGCGCCTTAATTAAAACCTCTCTAGTCATAACGGCCATATGGAATCTTGCTTACAATATATCTAGTTATATTAATCTTGCTCCTAAAGTATTATGTGATATTAATACTAGAAATGTGTGGTATATAAAAGACGCACACTCATAGAGTGATCAGTTCTGCGGAAACATTTTCCAGTGCCCTCAGCTTAGTACTTTTCTCAAGGCTGTACACTTTGTCCTGTTCCGCCCTGCTCTGCTTGGGGTCTCCAAGGATCCCGCTCCCCTTGAGTATTCTCAGGACAGACTTCTTCTTGATCACTATTTCTGCCTCCTCCCCGGATTTTATGAAATATTCGATGATCTCCTTGCTGTCCTCTTCAAAAACAGTCTTGGTGAAACCCCATTTTTCGTCCTCCCTGGTGGAATACTCCTTCCTTATGATTTCCAGGTCCTTCTCGCTGTCCACCCCTATCCACATGGTCTCTTCCCTGTATGCCCCGGCGAGCTTCAGGTTGGCGATCTGCGGGAATACAGTGGTCTCTATGTCCTTGTTCAGGTAATCCCTGAAGAAGTAAGGGAAGACGTCCTTCTTTATGTAATAAAGGCCCGAGTTGATGTAGTAGTCAAGGTAGGGCTTCTCGACGAAATTGACTATCTGCTCTCCCAGTGTCTCCACCACCCCAAATGGGCTCTTCATTCTGGAAATGAACATAACCAGGCCATATGGGGAATTCACGGCGAACTCCACAAACCTGTTGAAATTCATATCTGTGATCGTATCTCCGTTCCTGAGCACGATGTCTTCATCAGAGACCTCGTTGAGCAGCCCCCTCAAGGAGAAAAGTGTGCCCAGCGGCTTGTCCTCACGGAGATAGTGGAACCTCAGCCCGCCGCTTTCTGATCCATACCTCTCCTCTATCTTGTCACCGAGGTAGCCCGAAAGGATATAGACATCTCTTATCCCCATGTTCCTGAAGTCGAAAAGCTGCCTGTCCATTATGGTATAATTGTCCTTAATCTGTATAAGTGGCTTCGGCACTGCGTCAGTAATTGGTTTTAGCCTTTTCCCGTAACCGCCTGCCAGTATGGCTCCAATCATCAACCCTTAATGTGCAAAGTTTATATTTAGATTCCCTCAAGCCCGAGAGGCTGATCTGCCCGGGCATTCATTGTGGCATGAGATCGGGCGGGTCTATCTGGCCCACTATGCTTAAATCGCGGTCTTCTAAAATTGAATCTCTTACCCCTTTCCATATCTCTTCGTCCGTGAGCCACCTGGAATGCCCCCCTTCAATCCTGAAACCGAGAACTACCTCCCTGTAAAGGACCTCCTCAGGGAGCCGGGGGGTGCTTCTCTTCTTGAAACCGACAGAACCGCGGACCTGGAAGAGCCTCCACGGCTCATGGGAATGACTGGAAATTTCTCTGGCGACTGCTTCCAGGGCATCATTATTGCCTGACCTGACCCAGGCAACTACAAGGTCTGCCGGGCCATTTCTCCAGAGGTTCTTTCTTATTGCATCCGTAAGCATTTCATGGTCCGTGTAGTCAACTGAAATCGGAATGATTCTCTCAGACAGCTGGCCTGCCCTTGTGACGAGCCTTTCAAGCCTGGGCCAGCTTCTCCCTATCACAGAGACACACTGGTACTTTTCAGCAAGCCATATGGCCAGATCAGACAGCATGCCTGTGCCTCCAATAACGAGAGCCTGCATGGATAATAATCCCGTCTGAATATTTAGAGCCTGCCATCACTGGGCACATGGGAATGAATTTCGGAGAAAACACTTTCAAAAATTTGCCACTGTTTGAAGGCAGCCATATTCTTTCAGGACGCCCTGTTTCATTGGACCCGTGATAAATATTATTTTTGCGGCTTTCAAAAATGCTGGAAAAAACGTTAACATTAAACCGAAAGGAATTTAATAGAGATACTATTGATATTTCACTATGCCAAGCAAAGTCTCTGAAATTATGACCATGGATCCGATTACACACGCAGTCCCAAGTTCTCCAAACGACGTCGTCAAGAAACTGATCAAGAACAATATCACGGGAATGCCCATAGTGGACAACAAGGGCGAATATGTCGGAATGATCAGCAGAAGGGATATATTTGACAACCCTGCTGAGACACAGACAGCCCTGATCCTCAGGAAGGCAAACGCTGTCAGGGACTCGGACGGCATAGAAAAAGCAGCCATGGAGATGTTCAACCAGAGGAGAAGGCACATTGCTGTCGTTGACTCACAGAACCAGGTGGTGGGCATCCTCACCCCGCAGAATTTCCTGCCTATAATCAGGGAGAAGTTTGGTGACGTGAAGGTCAAGAACGTAATGCTGAGCCTTTGTGTACCGATATGGGATCAAACTCCAATTAACATAGTTCATTACTCAATGAGCCTGTCAAGGGTATATTCCGCACCGGTTATTGATTCGTCGGAGAAATTCGTCGGGCTTATAACGGACAGGGACATATTTGACAAGGTTGACCTGAAGCCCCAGACAATGCTTGCTGAGGCCGGGATCGCCGACGATGAGGATCCATGGTCATGGGGCGGCATCAGGAACGTTATGACCTACATGATTGAGAAGAATTACATCAAGCTGCCCAAGACACCGGTGAGGGACATAATGGTGAAGGAGCCTGCCGTTGTATACAAGAATGACAAGCTGAGGGAACTCGTAAAGACAATGGAGGTAAAGAACTTCAACCAGCTGCCGGTTCTTGAAAGCGAGGGCAGGCTGAGCGGAATGCTCTACGACATTGAGCTTATGAGCGTTTTCTCCAAGGAATAAGCGGGCGCACAAAGCGCTTACTCAATCTTTTTTAATTTTATAACGCCGGTAGGGCACGAAAGGGCGGCTTCCTTGTTGCATTCCAGATCCTCGTCTCCGATGATTTCGTTCTTGAAGGAAGCCTTTCCGTCATCCGCCATGTACCAGTTCCCGGAACATATGGCGGTGCATATGGTGTCAGCAAGGCAACCTTCCCTGTCCACACTGATTCTGTACTTTGACAATCCTGTGCCTCCCGGCTTTACTGCCCCTCTTCGTACTGCCTGATGCATTTCTGGAGTGTGTTGTATGATAGGAGGGCGCATTTCTCCCTGCTCGGACCTAGTTTAAGCCCTACCATTTCAATAATGCTCTTCTCATCGATCTTCTTGAGCTCGTCCAGAGGCTTGCCGGCAATCCTGTCAGTCAGCATCGAGGCTGAAGCCTGGCTGATTGAGCATCCCTTGCCGACAAACTTTACGTCCCTGACCACTCCGTTCTCTATGAGGAGAGATATGTTGACTGTGTCTCCGCAAACCGGGTTGGATTCGGTCACTGAAACGCTTGCATTTTCAACCTTGCCGTAATTGTGCGGTTCCCTGTAATGTTCCAGGACAATTTCCGCCTGCATTTCGTTATCGCTCATCTTACGAACGCCTTCTGCACTTTTTCCAGGGCATCGAAGAGTAGGTCTGCATCCTCCTTTGTGTTATAAATGTAGAAAGATGCCCTTGAACTTGCCACTATCCTTAACTTGTTATTTAAAGGCATGGCGCAATGGTGGCCTGACCTGACCGAGAGGCCGAAACCGTCAAGGCTGGCTGCTACATCGTGTGGGTGGACAGCGCTTGTTTCAAGGGATTCTTCGGAGAGTTTCCTGCTCAGATCGAGCGGCCTAATCTCTCCAATGTTGAAAGAGTATACTCCGCCTCTTTTTTCAGGGTCCTTCGGGCCATAGGAAACGAGGCCTTCTATTCCGGACTCCTCTTCCTTCTTCAGAACGTAGCCTATGAGCTCCTTCTCATGCTGCCTGACATTTTCCATACCCAGCTCCCTGAGGAAGTCTACCGCAGCCGAGAATCCTATTGCTCCCTCCACATTTGGTGTGCCCGCCTCAAACTTGAGCGGAGTGTCATTCCAGGTTGACTCCTCCTGTGTCACAGTCCTGATCATCTCGCCTCCGCCAAGGAAAGGCGGAAGGCTGTCCAGCAATTCGAATTTTCCGTATAATGCCCCTATACCCGCCGGTCCAAGCATCTTGTGGCCTGAAAATGCCATGAAGTCACAGTCTATGTCGCCCACGCTGACCGGCATGTGGGGGACGCTCTGTGCACCGTCGACGATAAAAATAGCTCCATGTTCATGGGCAATGCGCCCTATCTCCATGACAGGGTTTATGGTTCCAAGCAGGTTTGAGGCGTGTGTAATCGATACGATCTTTGTCTTTCTGCTTATCTTCTTCTTCATGTCCTCGAGGTCGAGGTTTCCCTCATCGTCAACGTCGACGAATTTCAGCCTCACTCCCTTTGACTTGAGAAACTGCCATGGGACGATGTTTGAATGATGCTCCATCACTGAAAGGAGTACTTCATCGCCTTCCGAGAGCGATTTACCTAAAGAGTATGAAAGGAGGTTGAGAGCTTCGGTTGTGTTCCTGACAAAAACGATTTCCCTGCTGTCCTTTGACCCAATGAACCGGGAAATGTTCTCCCTTGCCCCGTCATAGAGGCCAGTAGCCTCCTCGCTTATTGTGTATATTCCCCTGTGGACATTGCTGTTGGAATTGTGGTAATAGTCCACTATTGCGTTAATAACCTGGTCAGGTTTCTGGGTAGTGGCAGCGCTGTCCAGGTATACAAGCCTTCTGCCGTTTATAGTTCTTTTAAAAATGGGAAAATTGGTCTTTATCTTCTCAGGGTCAAACATTCTCATCCAGGCTCTCAGCGTACTCAAACACTTTCCGGGTAAAAAGATCATTCCTAGCTTTTTCGATAAGTGAACCGACAAAGCCGCCGGTTATGATCTTTCTTGCCTCGCCTGGAGGTATTCCTCTTGACCTGAGGTAAAGGACCTGCTCCTCATCCACGTTGCTTATTGATGACCCGTGCTTCGATTGTGTGTCATTGTTCTTGATCATCAGCCCGGGTTTTGTATTTGCATAGCCTTCCTTTGAGAGCAGTATGATCTTGGAGTCGTAGAACCCTGTGGATTTCCTTGACTCCTCCTCCATGTCGACGTTCCCCCTGTGCATGGTAGAACTCTCGCCCGTGACCACTCCTCTCACATTTATGCCGGCATTGGTCTCATTGCCGACCTGGAAACTGCTGTCCCTTATGTCCATCTTCTGCTTGCCTTCGGAGAAGCTGACTCCGTAGACCCTGAAGCTGGAACCTTTTCCTATCTGCTGGGACTCGTTTGTGAAAAGGACTTTCCCAGAGCCATGGTTTATGTGGTATATCTCAAACTCTGCATATTCATCCTCGAAAGCCTTTACATGCGTCAGGTCAGTAACACTCTGGACATTGTCCTGTAGGTAGTTGTACTGCACCTTGCTGTTCTTTCCCAGGAAGAAGTATACATTCTTCCCGTGGACTGCATTTCCCTTTCCGGTAGTGCTGTATGTCTCGGTGAGGTTGAGCTTCGTGTCATCCTCCACAACTATCACTGACTTGAAGGCAAATGAAGCAGTTGAGTCAAAGACCACTTCTGATTTTATCTCCACATTTCCCGCTTCTTTTGGGATGTAAATGAAAATCCCGTTCTGCCATGAGGAGTTGATGAGGTACTCAGTCCTTTCTGTCCCATAGATGTCAGGGCTGTGTTTCGCAAGTATGCCTCTGTGCTCAGATATGGCAGTCTTCATATCAGCGACTATGACGCCTTTCTTCTCAAGCTCGCTGTTTACGTGCAGGCGGTCGTTGTCCATGAGAATGTCGGTGTTCGGGGGGAACTTGATCGTTTCGTTCTTCTCCGGGAGGGTGATCTCGCCGAAGAGCATCCTCTCAAGCTCCTCGTCTGTGATCTCAACGTAGTCCTTTACAGTGGGGCTTTCCTTGTGAATTCTTACAGGGAGCCTCAAGAATTCCTTGAAGGCTTCGACCCTGTAATCGTACTGCTCATCGTTGAATCTTGTTTTGAGTGTTTCCGGGTATTCTTCCATGTCTGATCATCCTTGTGCGCCGAGCTTACCCATTTCAAGTTTAATTAGCCTGTTCATCTCAATGGCAAACTCCATCGGGATTTCCTTCATTACGTCATCAAGGAATCCGAGGACAATCATTGAGCTTGCCTCATCCTCGCTAAGTCCCCTTGACCTGAGGTAGTGGAGCTCATCCGTGCCTATCTTGCCTACTGTGGCTTCGTGCCCGAAAGTTGCTGTAGGCTCGTATATCTCGTCATGCGGGAACGTGAAGGATGTTGACTCATCGTTTATGAGGAGTGCATCACACTGCACATGGCTCTTGGAATGCTCAGCACCCTTGTTCATTCTCAGAAGTCCCCTGTATATTGCCTTTCCGTCCTCTATGCTTATGCTCTTTGCAACGATTCTGGAGTTTGTGTAAGGGGCCAGGTGTATTGCCTTTGCTCCTGTATCCTTGACTGTTCCGGGCCCTGCCAGCGATATGTTCAGGTTGCTGGTTGTTGCATGCGGCCCTCTCAGATAAGACGACGGGTACAGCATAGTAACCTTTGAACCCAGTGATCCGCCTACCCATTCCATCTTTGCGTTCTCATCGACCCATGCCCTCTTTGTAGGCATGTTGTAGACGCTCTTGGACCAGTTCTGCACACTGGTGTACCTTGCTTCAGAGTTCTTCTTGGCATAGATTTCCACAATCGCGCTGTGGAGCGAGTTCTTGTCGTATCTCGGTGCTGTGCACCCTTCAATGTAATGAACCTTTGAACCTTCGTCGGCAACCACAATTGTGTGCTCAAATTGGCCGGTTGCCTCGCCGTTCATCCTGAAATATGTCTGAAGCGGCATATCTATCTGGACTCCAGGCGGAACATACAGGAAAGAACCTCCGCTCCAGACTGCCCCGTTCAGGGCGGCAAACTTGTTGTCGGAGAACGGGACTGCCTTGCAGTAGTAATCCTTAACGAGATCAGGGTGTTCCTTCACTGCCGTGTCAAGGTCCATGAAAACAACGCCCTTGTCTTCCCACGTTTTCTTGAGGTTGTGGTAAACACCCTCGCTGTCATACTGGGCGACCGATCCGGCCAGGTACTTCTGTTCCATTTCAGGTATTCCCAGCTTCTCGAATGTGTTCTTTATCTCATCGGGAACCTCATCCCAGTCCTGGGACTTGTTCTCGTCATACTTGTTGTAAAATGATGTGTTCTCCCAGTCTATTCCGGAAAGGTCCGGGCCCCAGGTAGGTATCGGCTTGGACTCGAATATTTCGAGTGCCTTCAGCCTCATCCTGAGCATCCACTCGGGCTCTTTCTTAATCTCTGAAATCTCTTCCACGACCTGTTTGTTCAGGCCCGCCCCAGTTGAATAAAGGGGCTTGAGTGAGTCGTGAAACTCCCAGTCCGAAGACTTTACACTCTTCAGGTCCTCCAGAAGTTTCTCCATTTCTTCATCCTTATTGTACTCGGCTTCCATTATTTACACCATCCTTATTGGGCTTTAATCCAGTCGTACCCTTCTTCCTCGATCCTGAGGGAAAGGGCCCTGTCTCCTTCTTTAGTTATTTTGCCGTTCATCAGGACATGGACAAATTCCGGCTCTATGTCCTTGAGTATTCTCTGGTAGTGGGTGATTATCAGGAATCCCACGTCCTGGTTGTAGTACTTCTTAATTTCAGCTGCTACAAGCTTAAGCGCGTCCACATCGAGACCTGAATCGATCTCGTCGAGGACCACTATCTTAGGCCTGAGCATGACCATCTGAAGAATCTCAACTCTCTTCCTCTCCCCTCCTGAGAAGCCGTCATTGACAGCTCTCTGTATGAAGGACTCATCGAGGCCGAGGCTCTTCATGTGCTCTTTCATCTTGTTGTAGAATTCTGTAATCTTAACACTGTCTTCTGGGTGGACATTCTTGTATGCTGTTCTTATGAATGTCCCAAGCTTGACGCCTGCGACAGCTATTGGACTCTGGAAAGCGAGAAACAGGCCGGCTTTTGCCCTTTCTTCAGGGGTCTTGCCCACGAGCTCCTTTCCGTCAAGTTTTATTGACCCTCCCGTTATCTCATAGTTGGGGTGGCCAATCAGAACGTTGCCCAGCGTGCTCTTGCCGGCTCCGTTCGGTCCCATTAGAGCATGAATTTCTCCGCCTTTCACAGTAAGATTGACGCCGTTGAGTATCTGTTTTCCCTCAACCTTGGCTGAAAGATCTTTGATGACTAATTCTGACATCTGCTAATGCACCTACGTCATAATAATCTCGCCCTATTTAAACACTTTCTTATGTTTAAACTGACTAAATTATTTATATTTCGAAACATTACATGGTCTAGAGTACCATGACAGAAATCAGAAGCGGAGCCTTAGATGACATAGAATCCTTTATGGGCCCCGTCAAAGCCAACATAATTCATGAATTGAGTTATTCGGAAAAAAGCATGGCTGAGCTTTCCCAAATCCTCCAGATAAACAAGACAGCAGTCAAGGAGCACATGGAAAACCTCGAGATGAAGGGCTATGTCAAGCCATTCTTCAGGGGAAAAGGGGCAGGAAGGCCAAGCAAGTATTATGAGCTTACTGAGAAGGGGCTCGCGCTGCTGCCAAAGAGGTACATCAACCTCGCAACAATGCTTATAGACGAGGTTGAGACTGAATTCGGAAAGGACAAGCTCAACGTGATATTCGGCAGAATCGCGGACAAGATCCTGACGAACGCCGGCTGGAAAGTCTCTTCTGATAATGACAGGCTGTCAAGGGACCAGAAGATCCAGCACCTGAGGGAATTTGTGTCAACGCTTAACGAGCTGGGGTACTATGCAAGGCTCGAAGTGACAGACGACACTGTCAGGATAATCAGGCACAACTGCATTTTCTACGAGCTTGCCAAGAACAACAACAGGATAATATGCGGCTCCCTTGGATCGCAGCTTATAGACAAGTCCATCACGGACGACTTCAAGATCAGGGAAAAGTTCTCAGAAGGCTCAAACAAGTGCGTGGTTGAAGTCAACATCTGAGGCGGGATAGCCAAATTTTTTCCGCCTAATCCTCCCCCTTCAAATTCTGTTTCTCTTCCAGTTCGCAAGCTTAGAAGTCACAAGTATTACGCCTATCATCTCGGCAATGTATATCAGTGCCGGTACAAGGATGGAATGAAAATCTCCCGCAATTGCACCCTTCATGAGTATTGCTGCCCAGGTTGTTGGCACAAGGTAAGCCACATACTGAAGAAATACGGGAAGGGAGGTGATTGGGTAATATATTGGGGGCACGACTCCAAACAGTATGGAGAACATCACGGATATGGGCCAGATGTCCCTCATCTCCCTTATTCTGGTTGACACAAGGTAGGAGAACATGGAGAATATTGCCCAGGTGGCAAAGAGCGCACCTATTATTACCAGTATTGAAGCAACCGATATGTGGGAGGCCAGGACTATTATTACGAAGAATATGGCTATCCCCGGAAGGGTGAATATTATGTTGCCTGTGGCGAGCCCGAATGTGTAAAGCAGCGGGCTTACCGGCGTTGACGCAACTATCTGCTGGAACTTCAGGTCAAGCTTGTAGAAAAGGAGGTCTGTCTGGAGCATGGTCGCTGAGTTCACTATGGTGAAGAGCAGTCCCCCTATTGCCGCTATCAGAATTTTTGAAGGGCCTCCGAAGAGGTATATGAAGAAAAGGAAGGAGAACGGTGTCGAAATGACTGCAGCCAACGCTATTGGCCTCCTGTATACCGGTATCCACCCGTTTATCGCATTCAGCGCTGCGATTGTCCTCAGTTGTGAAATCATTCTATTCGCCCTCTATCTGCTCTCCCACGAGCGATATGAAAACATCATCCAGCCCGACCGGGCCGACCTCTATCCTGCTCTTGCTGATCATGTTCCCCGAGAGAAGGTCTTCAATTGAATCCCTGTCAGTATAGAGCAAGAGTCCGTTGTCAAGCTCCTGCGCTTCTCCGAACTTTGCGTATGACTCGCTGTATTTGACACCTGGCAGGAATACTCTTGTATCGTGGCTGAGCGCACTCCTCAACCCCTCCAAGGTTCCCTGCTTCACAAGGTTGCCGTAGCTGACTATTGCTATCTCATCGCTGAGTGCAGAAGCCTCATCAAGATAATGTGTGGTCAGGATTATGGTCTTACCTTTCCCCTTGTACTTGATTATGGCTTCCCAAACTTTCCTCCTGGTTATGACATCCAGGCCTATGGTGGGCTCATCCAGGAAGTAGATCCTGGCATCTGCAGAAAGTGAAATTGCCACCATGGTAAGCTGCTTCTGCCCTCCAGAAAGGTTGACGCATTCCTTTTTTGCAAAGTAATCCATGTCCAGGAGGCTGCAGACATAATCAGTGCTGTCCTTTGCACCTTCCCTTGTGTTCCCAAGCATCCTCTGGTAGTAGTAAACGTGTTCCCATGGGGTCAGGTGCGGGAATGGCCTGCTTTCCTGCGGGACGAGAGAAGTCATTGACCTGATTTCTTCAGCGTCATCCCTGATGTCTTTTCCGAAAAGCCTTACGGTCCCGCTGTCCTGTTCCAGCTGTGTGGTGGCTATCTTTACGAAGGTTGTCTTTCCGGAACCGTTCCTGCCAAGCAGGGAAAATATCATGTTCCTTTCCACGTTGAAGGTGAAGTTGCTTATCGCTAAGTTCTCCTTACCTTTGTAGCGGTATGTTTTCCTCAGGCCAATGGATTCAAGCGGAACCGGCATTCATGAAACCTTCTTTTATATTGACTTCCCAGGGGCTGATCCTGCAACCTTTGACATAAACCGGCAGACCCGTCAAATGCCGTTGTAGTTGTAACCCGACCCGGAAAATCCAAATCCCACAAGAATATTTAAAGCTGAGTCAGCGATGTGAGCTATTTTCGGAGGCTCACCCACATGTCATTATAACTGGGTGTGGCGGAAATTAATTTTGTGCAAATTTCTTCCTGAGATTGCCGATCATGTCCAGGACAGTCCTTTCAAGATCGTAATCCGGCTTGAAATCCCAGTCTCTCTCAGCGAGTGATGTATCGAGGCTTGCAGGCCAGGTCTCTGCAATCTTCTGCCTGTAGTCAGGCTCATAGCTCACCCTGAAGTCCGGAATCTCTTTCCTTATTGCCTCATATAGCTGCTCAGGGCTGAAGGAATATGATGCAACATTGTAGTCCGTGTGCCTGGTGAGCTTGTTTATGTCTGCCTCCGCGAGTTTGACAATGGATGAGACTGCATCTGGCATGTACATCATCGGCAGTGAAGCGTCGGGCTTTAGGAAGCATTTGTATTCTTCTCCCCTGACCGCGTGGTAAAACATCTGCACAGAATAGTCGGTGGTTCCTGCAGTCGGCTCCCTGACATAGCTCATTATCCCCGGAAAACGCAATCCCCTGACATCCAGACCGAATTTCTCAAAATAGTATTCCCCAAGCATCTCGGTTGCAACCTTTGTGATGCCGTACATCGTCTTCGGGCGAGTAACTGTAACAACGGGCACATTGTCCCTGGGGGTGTCCGGCCCGAAAACACCTATTGTGCTTGGTATGACCACTTTCTCAAGGCCATTTTCTACGGCGGCCTTGAGTATGTAGTTTGTTCCAACAAGATTGACATCGAATGCCTTGAATGGCTTGTTCTCCCCCGTGGCTGAAAGTATGGCTGCAAGGTGGTACACAGTCCCAACATCATGTTCTGCCATTGCACCTGCAATTGCATCCGGATCTGTAACATCGAGTTCAAGAAATTCAAAATCCGGCCCCATCTCGCACCCGGCCGACACATCACTGGCTATCACACTGCCCTTTCCATGTTTCTTTGCAAGATATGGTACAAGCTCGCTGCCAATCTGTCCGCACGCACCGGTGATGAGAATTTTTCGCATATGAGACCCGACTTAAAATCGTGTATAATATTAAAAAGCTATAGTGTTAAGAAGGCACACACTTCCGCTCATTCCCGCAAAGCGGCCATGACCAGCCTCCTTTTTGCAGGAAGCCGGCACTAATGTACATTTCCTTCCTGCGGGATAACTTAATTATTTCATCATGAGTTGTTAGTACGGTGATCAATTCTTGTCAAAAATGGACTGGGTATCAAAGGAAATCGGCGCACTCAAGGAAGCAGGGAGATACATACCGATAAGGGTCCTGGAGAGCCCCCAGGGGGCGTGGGTCAACATCGAAAAGAAGAAGATGCTGAACATGTGCTCAAACAATTACCTTGGCCTTGCCAACAACGAGGAGGTCAAGAAAGCTGCCATTGAGGCAATCAGGGAGTACGGCGTTGGAGCCGGGGCAGTCAGGTCCATAGCAGGTACGAATTCAACGCACCTTGAGCTTGAAAAGAAGGTTGCAGAATTCAAGCATATGGGATCCTCGCTCGTCTATCAGGGCGGACTTCTTGCAAACACCGGAACAATTCCATCCATAGTTGGCAAGGAAGACATTGTGTTCAGCGAAGAGCTAAACCACGCAAGCATCATTGACGGCGTGAGGCTATCTTCTGCAAAAAGGGCTGTTTTCAAGCACATGGACATGGAAGACCTGGAAAAGCAGCTCAAGGCTCACAGGAACGAGGGCAAGAAGGCCCTGATTGTTACCGACGGGGTTTTCAGCATGGACGGAGATATTGCACCTCTGCCTGAAATAGCTGAACTCGGTGAGAAGTACTCGGCAATGACTTATGTTGATGATGCCCACGGTGAAGGAGTGCTGGGGTCCCACGGAAGAGGGATTGTTGACCACTTCCATCTAGCAGGAAAGGTGGACATCGAAATGGGGACGTTCTCAAAGGCGATAGGATCAATGGGCGGATTCGTTGCAGGAACAGACGAGTTCGTGGACCTTCTCAAGCAGAGGGCGAGGCCTTTCCTGTTCAGCAGCGCCCTCAATGTTGGGGATGCTGCGGCTGTACTTAAGGCCATAGAGATCCTCGAAAAGGACGATTCCCTGGTCAAGAAACTATGGGGCAATTCAGAATATCTCAAGAAAGGGTTGGGCCAGCTCGGCTTCAATACAGGCAGCAGCAAGACACCAATTACACCGGTGATTGTCGGGGACGAGAAGAAAGCAGTGGAACTCAGCAGGGCACTGTATTCTGAAGAGAATGTGTTTGCCTCCCCCATAGTATATCCGACTGTGGCACTTGGAACCGCCAGGATAAGGCTCATGCCTTCGGCCGTCCATTCCAGGGAAGACCTGGACTACGCTATTTCGGCGTTCGAGAAACAGGGTAAGAAGCTCGGTATATTGAACTGAACCGGTTCAGGTCCATTTTTTTCCAAGGGAAGCGGGAAACGCTTCCTTTTAATCTTTTAACCTGTTAGGGCGGAATATGGTTGCGAGCCACATCAGGACAGACCTGGATCCGGGGGAGAAACTGCTGGACGTGGAATGGGCACTTTTAGATGCAAAGGTTATAGAAAGGCCGAACAGGTTTGTCGTGATTGCCGATCTTGACGGGAAAGAAGTAAGATGCCACCTGCACGATCCTGGCAGGCTCAGGGAACTGATATATCCCGGCAACAGCATAAAGATAAGGGAGAAGAAGGGAGAAAAAACAAGCTATTCCGTTGTGTGTGCAATGGAAGGCGATGAATGGGTCATCATTGACAGCCGGTTCCACCCTGTGCTGGCAAGAAAATTCCTGCCGGAAGATGCCAGGGCAGAGGTAGGGATCGAAGGCCGGAGGATAGATTTCAGGTGTGGAGACGAATTCATAGAGGTTAAGGGGTGCACACTTCTTGAAAACGGCATTGCAAAATTCCCTGATGCCCCCAGCGTCAGGGCATCGGAACACGTAAAGCTCCTTACCAGGCTGAGAGGGGAAGGATTCGTTTCAAGCATTCTCATTCTGGTAATAAGGGAAGGTGCCAGGTGTTTTGTCCCGAACACGAAGACAGACCCTGTTTTTGCGGAGGCACTGAGAAAGTCAATCGAGGCAGGTGTGAACGTAATGATGTTGAAGATGCATTTCGACGGATCATCCATCGTGTATGACGGGCAGATTGAAATGTGCGGCTCCCAATAGCCATCCGCATTTACGCTTGTCCAGGAAGCAAAAACCGCTATATTCATGGAAAATTTTCATGCGTATGGATTTCGTATATCTTTATATAGAACAATTTAATAGATAGCACGCTCCTCAATGATTTCAGAAAACATTAAGAATAATGAGAACAAAGGCGGAAAGAGGAATGGCGGAAAACTGGGAACCATGAATCCAGGGGCCGCAATACGCAATGTCATATCAAGAAGGAAAGAGAACTCTGAAGCTTCGGCGGAGAGCGAACAGCACGATCTTATATACCAGGGCAAGGAAGTCGACCTGAGAAGGATCCCTGTTGCCAGGGAAATGTTCCTGAAGAAGAAAGACACGGTCCTCGGGAAGAGGTTCAAGAAGACGCTGCTGGGCTACACAAAGGGAGCTACAAACCAGTACAGGGGCCCCCACTCGACCCATGTAAGGGAATACTCCGACCACTATACCATCCACAGGGATTTTATTGACCCCCGGAAAAACCCGATAAGCCATCTGGCAAAGGATGCGCCTATGGAACTCGCAGGATGGGTCATCGGTGGCCTGATCGCCCTAGTCATAATCATTTTTATTATATTCTGAATGTTAACCGCCCCCTTAACAAACCTTTAAGGCTATTTTGCCTTAACATGGAAGAACAGATGATTGGGGGATTTGGACAGAGAGCCTTTAAAACACTTGGAAATTTAAATAAGCCTATTATTTGTTGTGCTCTGAATACCTCCTCTTTCTCCCTTGTCTATCTGGACAAATTCACAGTTTTTAAGGAGGGTTCTAATGGACAGATACTTGATGCTTGAGGACGGGACCATCCTGAAAGGGACAGCCTATGGACATGATGCCGGGGCTTATGGTGAGATTGTTTTCACAACCTCTATGACTGGGTATATGGAATCGCTCACGGATCCGTCCTACAGAGGGCAGATCCTTATATTCGCATTCCCGACCATCGCAAATTACCCCTTCAGCGATGGGCAGATGGAATCATCGGAAATACAGGTTGAAGCACTGGTGACCAAGGACGCGCACTCATTCCTCTCCGGGGGAAAACCCGGCGAAGATTTTGAGAAGTTCCTGAAGGAATCAGGAGTTCCCGGGATAGACGGCATTGATACAAGGAGTCTTGTAAAGAAGATCAGGCAGCACGGCGTGATGAGGGCCTGGATTTCAGACAGGCCTGATTTCCCGAAGGAATGGCCCGATCCGATGGAAAGGGACCTTGTGGGCGAAACCACCACCGGCGAACGCTACAGTGTCAAGGGGCAGGGGGAATTGAAACTTCTATTCATAGACATAGGAGCCAAGAGGAGCCTGGTGAGAAAAATGTGCGAGGTCGGGTCACTTGACGTCGTGCCTTACAACTTTGATTTCACCAAGCTTACAGGTGAATACGACGCAATATTTCTCTCAAACGGCCCCGGTGACCCGTCCCATGGATCTCTGGCCGCAGTGACTGAATTTGTCAGGGAGAAGGTGCAGGATTGGCCCGTTTATGGCGTCTGCCTGGGGCACCAGGTCATATCCATAGCCCTTGGGGGAAGGACAGAAAAAATGAGGTTCGGGCACAGGGGGTCAAACCACGCCGTAACCGATGGACAGAAGATCTGGATCACCACCCACAACCACGGTTATGCCGTAAATGAAGAATCACTGAAAAATACGGAACTGGAAGTGACGCAGTGGGATGTCAATGACAGAACGGTGGAGATGGTCCAGCACAGG
Organism: Thermoplasmataceae archaeon; assembly: GCA_046703705.1. Classification (GTDB taxonomy): domain Archaea; phylum Thermoplasmatota; class Thermoplasmata; order Thermoplasmatales; family Thermoplasmataceae. Next base: position 22,502 of record JBJKST010000012.1, on the reverse strand, counting down.
AGCAGGCCAGTATTCTCCGTTCAGTACCATCCTGAAGCGTCACCCGGCCCGCACGACTCTGAATGGTTTTTCGAAATGGTAAAGGAAAGGACGGTTGAATATCATGCCAAGAAAGCCTGAAATCAAGAATGTTCTGGTCATTGGCTCGGGCCCGGTAGTTGTTGGCCAGGCCGCGGAATTCGATTATGCAGGATCACAGGCCTGCCTTTCGCTCCGGGAGGAGGGCATAAGGGTAGTACTCCTGAACTCAAATCCGGCCACGATACAGACGGACAGGAGTGTTGCAGACAGGATTTACATTGAGCCAATGACTCCCGATGCTGTCGAGGCTATTATCGAGCAGGAGAAAATAGATGCGATACTGCCCACAATGGGCGGCCAGACGGCCCTTAACCTGGCAGTCCAGCTGAGTAAAACCGGAGTATTCGAAAGAAGAAAGGTCCAGATTCTCGGGACGGACATCAACTCCATAGAGATGGCCGAGGACAGGAAGAAGTTCCATGCATTGGTAAAATCCCTGGGCGAGCCAATACCGGACTCTGAGGAATTGAGGGCGGACAACTACAGGGATAAAATAGGGGCACTCAAATTTTTCCCGGTTATTCTCAGGACATCTTTCTCCCTGGGTGGCCTTAGCGGATCCATAATTAGTTCAAAGGCTGACCTCCTGAAAATCTCGGAATCATATTTCTCCGACTTTGAGGACGGTACGCTCGAGGTAGAAAAATCCATTGAGGGCCTAAAGGAGCTGGAATATGAAGTAGTTCGGGACAATGCCGGGAACTGCATAATCATATGCAACATGGAAAACCTAGACCCCATGGGTGTGCACACCGGTGAAAGCATAGTGGTTACACCTTCCCAGACACTCACGGATGTTGAATACCACTTTCTGAGGGACTCTGCAATAAAGATAATTGGAGCGTTGGGAATAAAAGGGGCCTGCAACATACAGTTCGCGCTGAACCAGAAGACCGGGGAATATTACGTTGTGGAGGTGAACCCCAGGACTTCCAGGTCATCGGCCCTGGCGTCCAAGGCCAGCGGCTACCCGATTGCAAGGATTGCGACCAAGATTGCAGTTGGATACAACCTGCCTGAAATAAGGAATCCCATAACGAAGGACACTTCTGCCGCGTTTGAGCCATCGCTGGACTATGTGACTGTAAAGATACCAAGGTGGCCATTCGACAAGTTCGCAGTGGAGAGGAAAATAGGGGTCCAGATGAAATCCATAGGTGAAGTCATGGGCATCGGAAGAACCTTTGAGGAAGCCATGATGAAGGCAATTGCCTCCCTGGACACTCCCGAATCCGGAAGGATCAGGCTATTCTTCCCGGACCAGAAGCTGAAGGAACTGCTAGCGGGTTCGACGGACCTGAGGCTTTACGCCATATTCGAGGCACTCTTCAGGCACTACACAGTTGAGGAGATCGCCAGCCTTTCGAAGTTTGACCCGTACTTCATCCACAAGCTGAAGAATATAGCAGACAGGCTGGAGGCGCTTGACATTGGCCAAATACCTTCCAATCTCGCGGATCTAAAGATTCTCGGGATATCGGATTCCCAGATATCTTCGTTCACGAAGGTGACCGAAACAAGGATAACAAAATACCGCATAGAAAATGGAATACTCCCCTCTTACAGGTCAATAGACACCTGCTCCGGAGAATTCGAGGCCGAGACCCCGTACCTTTATTCCACATACGGTGAAACAGCCGATTTTGACACGTCCGGAGAACCGGGGCAGAAGGTAATGGTGATTGGATCCGGCCCCAACAGGATATCGCAGGGGCTTGAGTTTGACTACGGATCTGTCAAGGCAGTGCAGACTCTTAAAAAGAAAGGCTACACCACAATTATGCTGAACAGCAATCCGGAGACAGTCTCTACCGACTTTGACGTTTCCGATTACCTCTACTTTGAGCCGGTGACACTCGAGCACGTGGCCAATGTAATAGCAAAGGAGAAACCCAAGGGCCTAATAATACAGTTTTCCGGGCAGACGGGGCAGAACCTTGCCTCCAAAATTTCAGAGATATTTGGCGAGGGGATAATTCTTGGGACAAAACCATCCGATATAGACGAGATAGAAAACAGGTCCAATTTTGCAGAACGCCTAAAGAAGCTTGGAATACGGCAGCCGGACTTCGTTTCTGTTGCCAATGAGAACGAGGTCGAAGGCAAGGTACCTCTCATAAGCCTCCCGGTCATAGTACGGTCCAGCTTCATAATAGGCGGAAGGGCAATGGATATTGTGTACAGCTACGAAGACCTGAAGGTGAGGGTCAAGGAACTCTTCAGGGAAAGGCCCGGGTATCCCATACTGATAAGCAGGTATGTGCAGGGTGCCCAGGAGATAGACGTGGACTTTGTTTCAGACTCTGAGAACACAGCAATATGCGGAATCTCGGTCCATATAGAGGAAGCAGGCACCCACTCTGGTGATGCAACGATGATCATGGGCCCGAACACAGTGTCTGAAAATCTTTCTGCAAAGATAAAGAACATCGTCGATCTCTTCGCCAGAAGCTTCAGCCTCGTGGGGGTGTCCAACCTTCAGCTTGCAGTGAGGGATGAGGAGATTTACGTCATCGAATTGAATGCAAGGTCCTCCAGGTCGTTGCCCTTTGTATCAAAGGCGACCGGGACTGACTGGGTCTCGATAGCAGTGTCTGCAATGCTCGGGGACAGGGTTAAGGAGAAGGACGCGGCACCGAAGTCATATTTCGTCAAAATCCCGATTTTTCCCTTCAACAGGTTCTCTGATCTCGATATAATTCTCGGGCCGGAAATGAAATCGACAGGGGAGGCAATGACTGAAGCTTCTACCAGGACTGAGGCACTGATAAAGGCCGCAATAATCATGAACCCGCGCTTCACCCTGAAGCACCCGGTTCTCGTCTCGGTCAACGACAAGGACAAGCCCATTGTCGGAAGCATATGCCACCTCCTTCACGACTCGGGAGTGAAGATATTTGCCACTCCCGGCACATCTGCCTTCCTCTCGGGACTTGGTGTCCCAAATGAAACGGTCTACAGGCTTGACGACGTGAGGGAGCCAAAGATGAGCAGGATAATCAGGGAGGAGAAGCTCTCCATGATACTGAACACCCCCACGCTTCAGTCCGGCTCCATAAAGGACGGCTTCACCATAAGGAGGATGGCTATCCAGAGAGGGATACCCATCATAACAAATGCAAGGCTTGCCGATGCTGTGATTCGTTCAGTAGTTTCAAAGGAGACACTTGCATACAATGACATAAGCCACTATGCAGCAGGAGGTGGCGGGCAGTGAACATCAAGAAAGCGAGGGAACAGTTCAATGAGGTTTACAGGCTCATAAAAGAGCAGAGCCCGCCTCACCACTTCGAGTTCTCAGACCCTTTCTGGGTCCTGATAACGACAATACTCTCCCACAGGACAAAGGACGAAGTGACCGATCCGGCAGCAAGAAGGCTGCATGACAGATACCACGACTCAAGGGGGCTGGAATCGGCTGACTACGATGAAGTTTACGGGGCAATATCCAAGGTGGGGTTCGCCAAGGTCAAGGCTGAGAGGGTCATAGGGGCAGCCAGAATCATAAATGAAAAATTCGGCGGGGAGGTCCCGGAAAACATAGAGGACATGATGACAATCCCCGGAATCGGCAGGAAAACAGCAAATGTTGTGCTTGCCGATGCGTTGAAGATTCCGGCAATAGCAGTTGACACACACGTTCACCGAATCAGCAACAGGATAGGATGGTCAAGGACCAAGAATCCTGATGACACTGAGGAGGTGCTCAGGAAGATAGTCCCGAGGGAGCAGTGGCTTGGCTTCAACCCTGTCCTTGTCGAATTCGGTAAAACTGTCTGCAAGCCCATAGGCCCAAGGTGTGAAGAATGCCTTATCAACTCCTATTGCGAGTATTATGCAGCCAACAAGGGCAAGGAACCAATGAAAGGCAGCAAGAAAAAAGCTGCGAAGAAACCGGTAAAATCATGAGCCAAAGTGAGAGTTCAGAGGACAGGGACCTGAAGGAGTACTACTCACTCAGGTCGGGCGAGTATGACCTTCTCTATGAGAAGCCGGACAGGCAGGCTGACCTTAAGGGGATGGGCGATGCAGTTACAGGACTTCTCTCCGGAAGAAAGGTGCTGGAAATAGCATGCGGAACAGGCTACTGGACAGAGCTCATTGCGGACCACGCAAAGAGTGTCCTTGCAACCGACACCAGCGACAAGATGATGGGCATTGCCATAAAAAGGACTGAATCGAAAAGAAATGTGGTGTTCCTGATATCTGACGCATACACACTTGATGGCATAGAAGGGGAATTTGACGCAGCTTTCTGCGGATACTGGATATCCCACGTCAGGAAAAGCCGCATGAGGCCATTCCTCGAAAATCTCCATGCCAAGCTTCTGCCCGGCTCAAAAGTAGTTCTGCTGGACAACCGTTATGTTGGCGGAAAAAACACGCCAATAAGCAAAACAGACGTGGATGGAAACACATACCAGATCAGAAAACTCGCTGACGGCCTGTCTTACGAGATCGTCAAGAACTTCCTGACCGAGGAGGAACTTATGAATTTGACAGAAGGAATGGGAATGGACCGCAAATTTCTGAGTTATCAGTACTACTGGGTATTCCATTACACAGTCGGCAGCGATCTCCCATAAGGGTGCTGTGGATCGGTTTCCGGAGAACATTGGCAGAACGCACAAAAGCTGATGTGTTGGCTGTGCCAAATACAAAAATAAAATATACCGGTGCTTATTAAGAAGTTATTGTCTGGTTTATAAACTAGGCACGGAGACATAGAAACTTATAAACCATAGAAGGGATGAGTGTTCGAATGGCAGAAATAAAGCTTAAGACAGAAATGGACGTCGACAGAAGTCTGTGCAACTATTGTGGAGCATGTGTTGGAATGTGCCCCACCGACGCGATATTTATGGACGACACAGTTATTGAAATACACGAGAACAAATGTATCGAGTGCAGCTTCTGCGTAGTCGGTTGCCCAACAGGAGCAATATCTGCGGAGTGGTTCCATGCAACAGTATGATGTTCTGGTAGTGGGCGCAGGGCCAGCAGGAAGCTCTGCTGCAAGATTTTCAGCCAGGAACGGCTTGAAAACACTGCTTATAGAAAAGAGGCCCGATATCGGGTCACCGGTAAGGTGTGGAGAAGGAATTTCCAAGGCCTGGATGCCGGAAATGGACATCAAGCCTGATCCTCACTGGATCAGTGATGAAGTTAAGGGGGCAAGGATTTACGGCCCCTCAGAGAGAAGGCCAATCACTCTCACTGCCGACAAGGCAGGAAATGAGGTCGGATTTGTTGTAGAGAGGGACAAGTTTGACAAGCACATGGCTGCACTTGCCGCATCAGAAGGTGCAGATGTCTGGGTAAAATCACCCGCTATGTCTGTAATCAAGGAGAATGGAAAAGTTGTTGGTGCCCATGTCAGGCACAACGGCTTCATGGAAGAGGTCAGGGCCAAGATGGTCATTGCGGCAGACGGTTTTGAAAGTGAATTCGCGAGATGGGCGGGACTCAAATCGATCATACTCGCCAAGAACGACATCATCTCTGCGGCACAGTACAGGATGATTGGCGTTGATTCCGACATGGACTACACCGATTTCTATTTGGGATCGGTCGCCCCGTCCGGATACATCTGGGTCTTCCCCAAGGGAGACCACGAGGCCAACGTCGGGATCGGATGCTCAATCGACAGGCTCCATGACAGGTTCGCACTCAAGAACCTCCTTGACAACTGGATCAAGAAACATCCTGCCTACTCCAAGGGAAAGGCAATCCAGTGGGTAACAGGAGGAGTTTCAGTTTCAAAGGTCAGGGACAAGTTCACTTTGCCGGGCCTTCTTCTGGTTGGGGATGCAGCAAGGCTAATTGACCCCATAACCGGTGGAGGCATAGCAAACGGAATCATTTCAGGAAAATATGCCGCTTCGGTTTCCAAGAGGGCAATAGACCAGGAAGACTATTCCCAGGAAATGATGACCGAATACGAGAAAATGGTCAAGGAGAAGTTCCAGAGAAAGCATCTGAGGAACTGGATGGCCAAGGAGAAGCTTTCAGGCCTGTCGGACGAGACCCTTGACAAGCTTGTGGATGCGGTATCTGAATATGAACTCAACAAGATATCTGTCGAGGAGATCCTCAAGGCAGTCCAGAGAAAGCATCCTGAATTGGTGGAAGAGCTGGAGCAGCTCATCTGATATTTTCCAACCCAATTTTTATTTTTATTATCTCATACAATATCCCTATTCATTCTCTGCATCGGGCTCCTGATCAGTTGCGGGCGCTTCAACATCGGGCGAGCCCTTCATTTTTCCAACAATAACTTCGGCAGCCCTTTCCGCGTCCCTGCCGTTGGTTGTGACCGAAAGGTTGCAGCTGTCTGCGTCATTTGGCTGTATGTCAAAATGTATCGAATTATTGGAGCTGGTTGCGTAGACCGCGGCCACTATGATGAAAATGATCAGCCCCAGGGGCCACAACAGGATGATAAAAATTATCCCGAGCACGAGGCCAACACCTATGGCTGCAGGATTTATGTCTCTGCTCCCCTCTGCGTAAATGCTGCTGTTCCTGGTTCTCTGGGTAATGTGAAAATCCCCTCTCTGACCAAGAAATTTTTCAGCCTCCGAATAAGCCTTTTCCTGGCTCATCCGCATGGTTTGATCAATAGTGGACATAGATTATAAAATAAAGCAAGGTTTATATAACATTTTCTAGGGAATGGTTCGCAGGCAGTTGTATCCCGGAACAGCTGTACATGGGCTTCCTGGTTTACTCCATGCCTTCAAGGGTTTCATCCAGGCCGAAGTTTCCTGCCCTGAGCTGCTGTTTCATCATCTTCTTGAATCCCCTGTTGCCCTTCATCATTTTCAGGTTGTTCTTCATCATCTTGAACTCTTTGAGAAGGCCACGGACTTCAGACTCGGGCTTGCCTGAACCTCTGGCGACCCTGGCAATTCTTCTTGAGTTGATCATCTCAGGCTTCTCAAGCTCCTCGAACGTCATGGAATCCATTATGACCCTGTACCTCTGAAGCTTGCTTCCTGCGTTTTCAATATCATCCGGGTTGATCTTGTTCCCTCCCGGCATCTTTGCAAGCGGCAGAGAGTCAAAGATCTTGCTGAGGAGGCCGGGCTTGGAGAATTTTTCCCAGACATCATACATGTCCTTCAGGTTGAATTTGCCCGACATAAGCTTGCTCATGGACTCTTCCGCCTCTTCCTCTGTTATGTCAACTTCCTTGACAGTTTCAAGAAGCGTTTCCAGATCTCCGAGGCCCAGAAGCCTTGACAGGAATTTCTTGGGGTTGAAGATCTCGAAATCATCCATGTGCTCCCCCGTTCCGATGAAGTACACAGGTGCCTTGATTTCAGACACTGCACTCAGTGCGCCTCCTCCCTTTCCTGTTCCGTCCATCTTGGTTATTATGACTCCGGTAATTCCAACGGCATCATCCACAGCCTTGGCCTGGGGCCCTGCCTGCTGCCCTATTGTGGCATCCATTACAAGTAGGACTTCATCAGGGTTGGTAGCTGCCTTGACTTTCTTGATCTCCTCGATGAGTTCCTGCTCGAGTGAATCCCTTCCGCTGGTATCTATAATTTTTACCTTTGTCTCCTCAAGGGTCTTCAAGCCGGCTTTTGAGATCTTCACGGCATCCTTGCCGCCCTTCTCTCCATAGAACTGGGCATTGACTGACTTTGAGACCTGCTCAAGCTGTTCATAAGCGGCTACCCTGTGAACGTCAGCAGCGATGAGGCCTGCGTTCAAACCCTTCCTGTTAAAGAATTTGGCCAGTTTTCCTGCGGATGTTGTCTTTCCTTGGCCGTACAGCCCCACGAGCATTATTGTCTGCGGCGTAACCTTTATGCTTGATTCTACCCCGAGGATGTTGAGAAGTTCCTCATATATGATCTTGACAAGATAATCCTGGTCTGCCATGCCGGATGGTGGCCTCTCATCGGCCGCCCTCTGCTCCAGTTTTCTGGTGAGCTCAAGAGTCAATTTCACGTTGACATCGGCCTTGAGAAGCGCTCTCTGGAGCTCCTTGGACACTTCCTTTACTGTTTCAGCATTAATGTATGAGGAACTTGAAATCCTCCTCAGCGTTTCTCTGAGTGAACTAGCGAGATTATCTAGGACCATTCACATCTTCAATTTACTTTGATATATAACTGTGTCGAAGAATCAAACGAACCTCAGTACGAATGATATCAGCCATCCCCATTTCTGCTTCATGGTTCTGTAATTCAGCCCGGCTATTGCATTCTCAAGTTCGGACATGTCTTCATTGCTCATCTGGAAATTCCCAGCATCAATGTTTTCCTTCACGTGCTCCACGCTGCCTGCCTTTGGAATCGCAGACACACTGTTCCTGGATATGAGGTAATTCAGTGCAATCTGCGCGGGTGTCTTACCGTATTTCTCCGCAAGGTTCCTGATTAGTGACATAGCGTTGTTGTCCTGCCTGAAGAATTTGCCATGCCCCAGGGGGCTGTAGGCTATGAGCGTGACCCCATTCTTCTGGCAGTACGGGAGCAACTCCTTCTCATACGATCTCGCAAGTATGCTGTATTCTACCTGGTTTGACACTATATCATACTTCTTTAGGGAGCTCTGTGCTCTGGCAAGCTGTTCAGCAGAAAAATTGCTGACTCCGATGTGCCTTATCTTTCCATCATCAACCAGCTTCTCCATGGCTCTCATGGTCTCGTCCATGCCCACCTTGGGGTTGGGCCAGTGTAGCTGGTACAGGTCTATGTATTTCCTTCCAAGCCTTTCCAGGCTCAGGTCGCAAGCTCTTATGATCTTCTCGTATCTGAAATGTGTGGGCCAGACCTTGGTTGCAAGAAAAACATCATCGTATTCCCTTATGGCCTTTCCCACCATTTCCTCGTTCCTGTATGCCTCGGCTGTATCCACAAAGTTCGATCCGCTCTCAATTGATGCCCTGATGGCTTTGATTGAATTTTCAGAACCCGGGCTCAACTGCCAGGTCCCGATTCCTATGGCGGGAAGCTTTTCATGGGTCTTGCCTATCTCAACATATTTCATCTGACTACACCACTATCCATGGTAATGTGCATATTCGATCCTGTAGTCGTATATTTACCTAACTAATCTGCCGCAAAGGCGCAAAAGAAGAAGATTTGATGGTTAACACACAGGATCAGTATTCTCTCCACCTGTGGCCGCATGCCTCACAGGTGTAGAATTTTGTTTCCGGCTCATCGGCAGACCTGGTCTGCTTAAGAAGGTAGTATGCCCCGGAATGCTTGCACTTGGGGCAGACCGCATCAGAGTCGAGAGGTTCTCCGCTCTTCTCCTCGGTAATCATGATAGTTTCCTTCACTGTTCCCTTGCTAATGATCTGGCTCGAAGTTCCGGCTGCACCGTCTTTCTTTACCTCATTGCCGCAGGAATTGCAGACATACTTTCCCTTGGTAGGGGACATTAATGCACCACAAACGGGACAAAACATAGAAAGACAGTATTTAATGAGAATATTTAAACTTGAGCAGTCTTCACAAATCGGGTATTTCTGCGTTATTACATACTGGATCTGCAAATCTTTCCGGCCAGGTTAAATTTATTACCTCGACCTTTCTTTTCAGAGCATGAAGTCTTACGATGAGGACAGAATACCCGAATTCCTGGCAAATTACAGAAATGTCGCAGTGGTAGGCATTTCAGACAAGCCCGAAAGGGACAGCTACCAGGTTGCGCTTTATCTCAAGAAGAATGGATACAATGTCATACCAATAAACCCGAAACTTGAAACATGGGAGGGGCTGAAAGCCTATCCGGACCTCAAATCCGTGCCTTCAGGCGCTGCCGTTGAGATCGTTGATGTATTCAGAAAGGCTGAAGCGGCGGGGGAGATAGTTTCAGAAGCCCTTCCGCTCAACCCGAAACTGATCTGGCTCCAGGAGACTGTAGTCAACGAGGAGGCCGCTGACCTTGCCAAATCGAATGGCATAGCCGTCGTAATGGACAGGTGCATGATGAAAGAGCACAAGAAGTTGAAATGAAGTGGATCACACCTTCATTTCTTCGCTGTGTACCACTTCGATTAGGTTGAGCGAATTGCTGCTGATTGATTTTGCAAATGCCTCTTTGAAATCCTCTTCTGTTTCTGCCCTGTAATGCTTCATCCCGAAACTCTCCGCCAGAAGGGAGAAGTCGGGATTTGAAAAGAAAACGTTTGAAACAGGGAGGCCAGACTTGATCTGGTGTTCTGCGATCAGGCTGTACCTTCCGTCCCGGAACACAATCACTGTGAAGTTCGTGCCAATTCTTCTTGCCGTCTCAAGCTCCTGCACATTCATCAGAAATCCGCCATCGCCGGCCACCACCACAACCGGATCCTCCGGCTTGGCAAGTTTGCAGGCTATGGCGCCGGGCAGCGACCCGCCCATGGACGCGAATCCATTGAAAACTATGGTTTTTCCGGGGCTCTTAGGCTGATACCATCTTGATACCCATACCTTATGAAGCCCGACATCGCTGATCAGGAATGCATTTTCAGGCATTGCTTCGTTAAGGTGCCACATCACTTTCCTCGGCAGGTCCTCAAATTTGTTGGGAATCGAAGTAAGTTCCTTCAGCCTTCTCTCCCTTATCAGATCGTGGACGCCGGTGTCCTCTCTTCTCTTGATGTGGGAGGAGAGGCTGTTCAGTATGAGCTTAAGGTTTCCAACGACGTCAAGCTCTATCGGGAAGTGCTCATCAGTTTCAAGGGAAACTGTGTGGATGTTGATTATTTTCCTGCTCCTGTCGGCATTCCAGTTGATAGGATCATATTCAACGAGGTCGAATCCTACGGCTATGACTAGGTCCGCAGCATGAAGCGGCCTTAGGCCCTCAGGATACGGTGTTCCGCCAACACTGAAAAGGTTCCTTGGATGATCGAATGGCAGTATTCCCTTCGCCATGAAGGTATTGACCATGGGTATGTTTGTGCTGTCTATGAAGTCTTTCAACTCATTCCATGCGCGTGACCTTATCACTCCATTGCCCGCAAGGACAATCGGGTTCCTGGCTTTGGCAATTTCAGAGGCAACCGCCTCGTATGTCTGTTTTTCAGGTTCGACAGGAAACTGGTACAGGTGCGGAAGCGGCTCTCCGTCCGTTTCGTCCTTGGCTATGTTTTCGGGCAGCTGGACATGCACTGCTCCGGGCGTAGTGTGAGTTGTAAGATGAAACCCTTTCCTGATTATTTCAGGTATTGTAGATGCATCTGTTATGGGCTGGTTGTACTTTGTTATCCCTGAGAAAAGCTTGATCGTGTCAACATTCTGGTGGGACTCTTTGTGAAGCCTCGTTGTCTGTGCCTGTGCAGTAATAGCCACAAGAGGCACCTTGTCAAGGTGTGCATTTGCAACTCCCGTCAGAAGGTTTGTGGCACCCGGCCCAAGGGTTGAAAGGCATACTCCAGGTGTTCCGGTTATTCTGCCGTAGACATCAGCCATAAAGGCGGCTCCCTGTTCATGCCTTGTAACTATGAACTTGATATTAGATCTTGATATTGAGTCGATAAGGTCTATATTTTCCTCACCAGGGAGCCCGAATATGTATTCAATGCCCTCCCCTTCCAGGCATTTAACGAAAAGATCACTTGCTTTCATTCTCATCTAAACCATTACCTGAAGTGAAACGAAGTTTAAAGCTATGAGGATATACCGTACTCAGGCAGGGCAGGTGCTGCAAAAATAGTAAGAAATAGTTTGACATGATGTCAATACAGGTCGGGGTAGCCTAGCCCGGTAAGGCGATAGACTCGAGATCTATTGCGCTTGTTCGCTCGGGAGTTCGAATCTCCCCCCCGGCGCTCTATCCAAGGCAGAATTCTGAAGTAAATGGCATCGGAAAATCGGCCGTATAAAGAGTGCTCATTTGCTCAAGTACAGACTTATCGAATGCTTATAGTTCTTCGGACAAATCATCAGGCACGTATCCCCGCCCCTCATTTGAATGAAAAACAAGAGGGATTGAGTTAGCCCTGATTTTCCATGAAATGTATACAAAAAATGCGGCTATAGAAACACTCCCTGCGATCGAAAGCAGTAGGATTAATGGCGATCTCACACTGCTGAGTGTAGTGGCAGATCGCATTTCCTGTCCAAGAGTGTAGATACTGACAGTGCTCCCAAGAGATCTGATATCGGATTCGATCGCCCTAAACGCGAGGATCTGAGATGACACAATCATCGCTGTGCCAGCAGAAACTGCAAACACAAAAAGTGGTTTGAGCTTTCTCTTTAGCATTCCAAGTCCCAGCAGCATGTATGTGAGTCCTCCATGCAACACGATAGTGCCTCCAACTACTACCGGTACAAAACTCTGCAAGGCCGCAGCAAAGGCACTGGTTGAGATATTTCCCCCATTTATTGCGCGCGCAAGATGACCAACCTGTTCACTCAGGATTGAGGCGAGCGAGGTTTCGTAGAATATTGTCCCCAATATGTATATTACTACGGCCGTGTACATTAGATTCCGCTGGGCCTCCGTAAGGTGCTTCCTCCTGTGGAGCAGAATTCCGGTGAAGACCAGTCCAACTAGCCAGACTACGTAGATCATGTAAGGACTGGGTATCGCCATTACAAGCATAGTGGCGCCGATCAGTGCGTATCCCATGGATACTTCGCCTCTTATTCCAGACTCGTCAGCGTCTTCGGAAACCAACGGTGATAATAATATGCAATACAATATAAACTATACGGTTAGAATTGCGAGGTAGAGTTCTAGAAATTGTCTGAAAGGAAGCCTCTTTCTGTAATATGTATAACTCTGCTAATAGTAGTGATAGAGATATAATTATATCTCCAAATGGTTGTCAGAGAATATTGGGAACTGTCAGATTTCCCTCCCGAGATCTATTGCGCTTGTTCGCTCAGGGATTCAAATCTCACCGGGCGCTATGACTATGGAAGAGTGGCTAGTATCTTTATGTTGTTTATTATATAGACCAAGAAGACATAGTCCACAGGCACCAGAACCAGAAGGGACAGAACTATCATTTCCAGTTTGTTGCGATTTACAATGGGAAACGAATCGAATATCAACCCAAAAAAGATGAATGCCAGGGAATCCATGCTAGCGACAACAATTATTTCCAGGACCTGGTGTTGGGAAATCCGAAGAAAGTAAAGCACAACGGCGATGGCAAATACGACTGCCAAAGCTATGATGGCTAACTGGGAACCAGATGGGGCAAGCTTCCTTCCTGGATAGTCTTCAAACCCCGGAGTTTCGCCATCTTCCGCAAAAGACTCCTTAATTCTGGGTCCTGTATCCAGAAGCCCAGAGGGCACTTTGCCAACAGAACCTGGTAAGAAAACCATAGTCACTTTGTTGAACGGAGAAAGTTCAGTACCACAGTATATGCATTCCTTATGATCTGTAGTGTTTAGGGACATGCATTTCACACATCTGACATAGGTCTTTTGCCGCTTGAAGAGTGAATTTCCATCACCTTGAGCAATGTGCCCGTCAGCTTCTTCTACCTTGGGTCCATCCTTGGGGTTTTCTTCAGCACCCGATGGAAGAGTCACCCTCTTGGAGAGATTAATCTTTGCGCCACAAATGTCACACAGCGTCCTGTCAGGAGAGTTGAGTATCAAGCAGTTTTCACATCGGATATATTCCAACTCTGTCAATAAAGCATCCTTTTGATTATACTATAAGTTTACTTTTGTTCCGCTCATGACGATTGAAACCTCGGCGCGAAAAAAACATTCTAGATCCAGTCAGGTATATCATGTTTGTCATCATAACCATAATTCCGTCATATATACGGAAATTACTAACAATAAATTGAATTTATTCATATTTTTTCCATTTTTCTGTTCCTAAAAGAAATCTTTTAAATACTTATATAAAATTTTACCCCCATGCAGGACAAGCTTGACAAGAAGGACGTCCAGATACTTAGGTACCTGACAGAACACGGCAGGGACAAGATATCTGAAATTTCCACCAACTTAGGCATTCCAAGGGCGACTGTATTTGAGCGGATGGAAAGGCTCAGAAAAGAAGGTTACATAAAGCAGTACACTGTCAAGGTGGATTACGAGAAGATAGGCTATCCAATACTTGCATACATCCTGATCAATTTTGATTTCCACTCCGACATTGACCAGACTGAACTTGCGAGGGAACTCGCAAAGCTTGAGAACGTTATTTCGGCTTCTGTCATTGCTGGAGGGTGGGATATTCTTCTCATGACTGTCCACAGGAGCATGAAGGAACTCTCCAACTTTGTCCTTGGGAAGCTGAGGTCCATGGAGGGAATAGAGAAGACATTATCAGTTCCAATTTTCGATTTGGTCAAGTGAGTTCAAGGCCTGCATAAACCCTTAAATAAACTCCCAAGATTAACGGGAGTTAGCTGGGATAGCCTAGCCTGGTAGGGCGCAGGTCTGGAAAACCTGTTCTCTCACGAGATCGGGAGTTCAAATCTCCCTCCCAGCGCTTTTCTTCCTATTCTTGAGGAAATGACTGCCGCAGCAAAGGTAGAAGCATTGATTTTTGAGGGATTAACCACTTCTGGGTGGAAACGTCGTTTCCTATGTCAAATCACTCCACTATTTCCAGAATATCTTCCTTCGAATTCAGGTTTTTTACAGTCAGCTCCGCTGCCTTGTCTACGTGTATTCTCGGACTTGAGGGCATGCCTGTCTCATAATACGTTCCTGGCCCGTAGAGCTGGCCGTATCGGAAAACAGAGCCTCCATAGCGAATAACTTTGTTCTCCATCTCCTTTACTGCAGCATTTCCGGTGCCTGGCAGTTCCCAGGCAACACTCTGCACAATGAATTTCGGATGATTAGATTCTTTTGCTGCCTGAAGGAGATTCTCAGTTCCGACTGTGCGAATCCTGTTGTTTGCCTTCGCATAATCTGGGAGTTCCCTGTAGTCATCAGGTAGATCTGTCAACTGGTCAATGATGAGGTCAGGCTTGAAACTTGACACAGAGTCTCGTAGGTTGCCAAGGTCGAATACATCGCATAAAATCGGCTCGGCTCCAACCTCTTCTATCAAGGGCATCTTGCCGCTGCTTCTCGTCATCCCTGCCACTTCGTGTGAATCTTCAACAAGGAGTCGAATAATTCTGGCACCCAAAACTCCAGTGGCACCAGCCACGAAAATGCGCATTGCACCAAACATGTGTGGCAAGCCTATATAGTCTTGCCAAATTTGACGCGACCATTTACGAATGAGGACTAAAATGCGTCTGCCTTGAGTACTATCCCGGTTTGTGTGAGCCGATCCTGGAAATATTAATCTACACAATGATGTTGTAACCTCCAATGGGGAAGAATCTGCCTCTCAGGGAAGTACTCAACAGGAACCACCCGCTTTCTCCACTCTCTGACAGGGTTCTTATCACCCTATCAATATTTGTAGCCAGCATCATAATTGCCACTCTCGTCGTGAAAGTAGCAGAAGGATGGACTCTTGTAAACTCATTCTACTACATCGCGATGATCACCACAACCAACGGCGCCCCCTTTCCCCCTACGGACCCTGGTGTGGTCATATTTACCTCACTGTGGGCATATTTTTCATTCATACTTCTGGCTACACTTGTTGTAAACGCTTTTGGCCCTCTGATCGGGTACCTGATAAATGAAGGAATAACATACATCAAAAGGGCTGAAGAGGTCTTCGAGCACCCCCGGGGGAAATAAGGGGAATGTTCCGCAAACAGTAGATTTTTGAAAGGCACTAAATACCAGGTCCGAATAGATGCGCATTCAAATGAGGCAGAGAAAGGAGATTGAGATAATTGACACCCACACTGAAGGTGAACCTACCAGGATACTGATAAGGGACAAGCTTCCGGAAGGCTGCAGTTCTGCCCTGGAAGCAAGGGAGCATTTCAGGCGGAACGAGGAAATGCTGAGGACCGCGATCCTTCTTGAGCCCAGAGGCCACAGGGACCAGTTTGGGGCGGTTGTTTACCCGTCCCGGGACAAAACATCCGACTTCACAATTTTCTTTACCACAACATCCGGGTATCTTGACATGTGCGCCCACGCTACCATCGGAACCACTACCGCACTTGTGTATAAAGGCCTCATCGATTCGAGTGATGGAACAAGGAAAGTAGTCTACGATACGCCCGCAGGCAAAGTCGGAGTAAGGGTAAACATAGTGAATGGTGAAGCGGAATCCGTAACTCTGGAGAATGTTCCGTCATTCCACCTTGGTAGGAAAGAAATTGCTGTAGATGATCCTGTAGGGGCAAAAATATCGGTTGATATCGCTTACGGGGGCAACTTTTACGCCATAGTTGACTCAGAGGACCTCGGCTTAAAGGTCGATCAGGAACAGATCGGCGAATTGAGGGCGGCTGGATCTGCAATCAGCCATGCAGTGTACGAGAAGATAAAGCCACGCCACCCACTGAACAGTTCAATAAGCTCCATGCCGCTTACAATGATTACCGGCGATCCCGAGATGTCCACCGAGAATTACAGGAATGTCGTTATCTTCCCTAACGGCAGCTTCGACAGGTCTCCATGCGGCACTGGAACGTCTGCAAGGTCTTCACTCCTGCTGATGAGGGGTGACCTTGATGTGGGGGAATCCTTCACCCACGAGTCGATAAGTGACACAACATTCAAGTGCACCATAAAGGAAGAGACAAAAGTGGGAAATTATGATGCGGTCATTCCTGAGGTTACAGGAAGGGCTTGGGTAACGCAGATATCAAAAATAATCATTGATGAGGGTGATCCGTTGAAGGACGGATTCCTCATAGGATAGGCCCGGCTGGCCCCTCAGCTGTGTCAGCACCGCCTATACCAGCTGGGCGCCTTCTGCCAGTGACCTCAGTTTTTTCACAGCCACAGGATAGGTTATATTGTCCTGCCAAGAAAAGGTCTCAAAACCGCAGTCTGTTCCTCCAAGCACCCTCTCCGGCCCAATCTCGTCAATGTCTGCCAGCGCCTTCAGTTTGAGGGCAACAGCTTCGGGGGATTCAACAAACGGAGTCTTTACATCAATCACGCCTGCAGCAATGCTGAGGGATTTGGGCCAGCCGTTTTCCTTTACAAAGTCCTTAATTATGAGCGGGTCCCCTGCATGCCTCGGGTTTGCCATCTCGCCGACAATTGTTCCTGCCTTCAGGTTAACAAGTTCGGGAAGGAGCTTCCCGTAGTGAGGGTCTATCATATGTGATCCGGAGTAGTTTCCGTAACAGTAATGGACTCTCACACGCTCCGTTGGAAGGCCGCTCACTGCCTCGTTTATGGCCTGAATGTGGTATGGAAGGGCTTCCTCAAACTTGAATCCCCACGGGTCCTTGAATATGCTGCCCACACCTATGTCAGGGGCGTCTATCTGAAGGTCCACGCCGTCAACTGACAAAATTGCCCTGTACTCCTTTGCAAGTTCCCTGGACAAGTCGAAGAGGAACTCGTTGTGATCCTTGTACACGCCACTCCCTGTATAGAAAAGTGTCAGTATTCCCGGGGAAGGGGCATTCAGGAAAATCTTTTCCGCTCCCTCCTCTTTTGCCAGTTTCACAAACTCTTCGGCCTCTCTCCTGGCCAGCTTCTCGCCGGTGTACTGAAGCTTGTCCTCAATCTTGTCAAATGCAAATGGGGACTCTCCAGAAAAAGCCTGTGCAAGGAGAGGATTGGATTCCTGGAGCTCGTTGTAGAAATCGTCACCTATCTGTGAAACAACTTTTTCAGATCTGGAGAATCCGTGAAACCTGTTGGGAATGTATGTTGTGTAGCCTGATTTCCTCTGCTCCCCGTTGCTTATCCATGTCAGGCCTTTCTCCACTCCCCCGGGATGAAGCTGGTCCCTGATAGCTCGCCTTTCCGCCCTTTCGATTGCATCACCGTATTCTTCACTGATCTCGCCAGTAGGTGATTTCTTCAAAAGATCTTCAATTTCAGGGGTTCTAAAATAACTGCCCGTCATGGTTGTTCTTACTGCCATGCCAGTTAGAGTCACATCTAGAATTTATGTGATGCTGATAATATTATTACCTGTGGTAATAACTCCTTCGGTGGGAAAATGGTAGAATTGTGCGGGCGTTCAAGCGTTCCCTGAAAAAGTCACAGGGAGGCTCTTTACGCCATACACAACAATTCCTCCGATGGGCTCAAGTTTTGACCTGTCCACTATCTCCAGTTTTCCAAGTGACTCAAAAAGGACCTCAATGGCTATCTTTGCCTCAAGCCTTGCCAGGGGTGCCCCCAGGCAGAAGTGTATCCCTTCTCCAAAGGCAATATGCCTGTTTGGGCTTCTGCCGGCATCGAATTTTCCAGGGTCTTGAAACTCATCCGGATCATTATTGGCGGAGCCTATCCAGGCTATGAGCGGCTCACCCTTCCTTATCTTGTGCCCGTCAATTTCCGTATCTTTTCCGCAAGTCCTGAACATCGACTGCACAGGAGAGCGGTATCTGAGCACTTCTTCCAGCATAGAAGGGATAAGGCCAGGATCATTGAGCACCTTCCGGTACTCTTCCGGGTTCCTGTCAAGGGCCAGTATGGAATTCGTGATCAGGTTTGTGGTTGTCTCGTTTCCAGCAACAAGAAGCAGGACACAGAAGCCAAGCAGATCAAAATGCGAAAGTTTCTCACCGTCAACCTCTGCCTCTATGAGGGAGCTTATCAGGTCATTTCCCGGATTCTTTCTTTTCTTCTCAATTATTTCGTTGAAGTACATCCCCATGGCTATCTGTGGCTCGGAATATCCTCCACCCTCATCGGAAAAGTTGTCTCTTGCACCGGAAACAAGCTGATCAGACCATTTCTTGAATTTCTGTCGATCCTCTGCCGGTATGCCAAGCAGTTCAGCAATTACTATCACGGGAAGCTGGCCGGAATAATCATTTACAAGGTCAAATGTTCCATTGTCCTTGAATTCCGATATCAGCTGCTCTGCTATTTCCCTAATCCTTGGTGCGAGTTCATTCACCCTTTTCGGTGTAAATGCACGTGAAACGAGTGATCTCAGTTTTGTATGCCTTGGGGGGTCTGAGCTGATCAGGCTTGCCCCAATTGGATTGTCCTCCGATCCTCCCCTTCCCTCTGCAGAAGAGAAATAGCTGTAATCCGAAAGGACTCTTTTGACGTCCCTGTACCTGAAAACATGCCAGAACCCGCTTCTCTCGTCGTAAAAGACAGGCCTGGAAGTTCTCATGGTCTCATACCAGGGAAAAGGGTCCAGCGGATCTCTGCTTGCGTTTTCCATAGCTTGTCTAATGGAATCCTCCGCAAATAGTTAACTGAATTTCCGGAAATTGCCGTGAATGAACATCGGAAATTTCATCACAGCAAATTTGCCATCAAAATTGAGCTATGCTGCTTAAGAACGCGTTTCAGGTAGTATATCGATAATCATGAAGAAGCTCGAAGGAAAGGTTGCCATAATTACTGGCGCCTCATCCGGCATAGGTGAGGCAACATCAACCCTCTTCTCTCAGGAAGGCTGTTCAGTTGTCATGGCAGATATAAGCGACACAAAGGGGAAATCTCTGGCTGAGTCAATAAAAAAGAGCGGAGGCAGGGCAATCTATGTTCATGCGGATGTCTCGGACCCTTCCCAGGTGGAGAACCTCGTAAAGGCAGCAGTAAAAGAGTATGGCAGGCTGGACATTGTCTTCAACAATGCAGGTATAGAGGGTCCAACAACAAAGACAGAAGACTATCCACTCGAGATGTTTGACAAGGTCATCAACATAAACCTAAAAGGCGTCTTCTATGGAACCAAGTATTCGGTCGGGGAACTCAGAAAGGCCGGAGGAGGGGCTATAATTAACACTGCGTCCATTGCGGGACTGGTAGGCTTCACAAATCTCTGCGCCTATGCGGCATCAAAGGGAGGCATTGTCCAGTTGACCCGAAGCACTGCGCTTGAATATGCCAAGGACGGGATCAGGGTAAATGCTATTGCGCCAGGGGTGATTGAGACTCCAATGGTTATGCGCGCTTCCGAATCTGACCCGGAAATGATGGAAGGAGTGAAGAAGGCACACCCGATCGGCAGGATGGGAAAACCGGAAGAAATTGCACGGGCCGCCCTCTATCTGGCATCGGATGACTCATCATTTGTGACCGGCACTGTTCTCACTGTTGACGGAGGTTATGTAGCGCAATAAATGCATCAATTTTCATTTTACACAGGGCCTGTTATTTATCTGGCCCTTACCTGTAGATTCCTCACCCTTGGCTCAAGAAGTGTCCATAGCCAGTCCACAAATTCCCGCATGTTCTTTGTCTGTATGTACACTTCCCCGGGCCCCGTGACGTGCGTGACGAACCCTTCCCCGCTGAGAATGGTCTCCTTGAGCCCTCCGAATCCCCCTACCCTGTAGCTGCAGGACTCTGTGAAACCAACAAGGTGGAAATTGTCCACAACCAGGGTCTGCCCTGCTTCCAGTGTGTGTTTGTCTATGGCTCCAAAGGTGTTGATGAACAGGTCTCCATCACCGTGAACCCGTATCATAAACAGGCCCTGGCCAAAAAGGCCTTTTGTGAAACCCTCCCACTTGACATCAAGATCGAGGTCTCCTGTCGAAGCCACGTATGCGCTCTTCTGTATAATGAAGCCGCTGGCCTGGCTTATGGATATCTTCTCTATGTCGCCCACAGGCGCTGAAACAAAAGCGAGGTCTCCCGGGCCGGTATACCTGTTTACAAAGAAGCTCTGCCCACCGAACAGCTTGAGCCCTAAGGTACCGAAGAAACCCTTTTCCCTCATGGTTGTCCTTACATCAACAGTGGGGTCCATGTATGTCATCGCCCCCGCCTCTGCCGTAATGTGCTCGTCAACTTCAAGATGCACGGTAAGCAATGAATAGCTTGGCCTGTATTTGATCTCGTATTCCATGGATCAATCTAGTTTTGTTGAACATATCTACATTGTGCATCAATAGTAGCATAGGGCGCATCCTGTTCCATGGGAAGCAGAAAATTAACATTGACTTACCGTTAGGGTTAATGCAATGGATCTGGATAGGCTGAAAGATTATGTTGGGGAATTCATAGACAAGAGGGACTGGAGGAAGTTCCAGACGACAAAGGAACTTGCAGAAAGTGCTTCCATAGAGTCCGGTGAGCTTATGGAGCTGTTTGTCTGGCGGGACGGGAAGGAAATGGATGCCCTTCTGCGTTCTGAAAAGGGCAAAGAGCTCCTGGAGAATGTAAAAAATGAGACTTCCGACGTCCTGTTTGCGTGCCTTGCCATCGCAGAGCACCTTAATTTCAGTCTGGAGGATGCATTCATCAACAAGCTGAATGAACTGGACGAAAGATATGCAGTCAACAAGGTGAAGGGAAAGGTCGTAAAGTTTCCTTCGAAGAAATAGTCTCCATCTTTTCCGCTTTGTTATTTTGGCTTATAGGGGCAACAAAAACACAAGGTTGGAATCAGGCGCTTTCAGTAGATGATATGCAGTGTGGATAGCAGGCATGGAACTCCTCATTAGAGAATGCTACACTGGTCTTCTGTTCCAGCATCAGTCTCCTCCTTTCTCCGAACAGCCCGTCTATCTGTGATCTGTCAAAGAGTCTCAATGCTGAAAGGATGCATGGGTGAAGCGGCTCACTGTTGGTGTCTTCATGGCAGGCAACAGCAGCATGGATCACTGCATCCTCGGGTTTTATGCCAGCACCGTTGTGCACAAGGTCTGCACACCTCAATGCAATGGTAAACCAGCTTCTGAACTTTTGGACCGTTTCATGTATGCATGTGCGGTTCTCAGGGAGTTGTAACTCATTTTGAAGTTTCACCTTCTCAGTTTCCCGCATCATCTTTGTGTACTCGTCCTCAACGAGCCTTATGAAGGTTTTGGCAAACATTGTTTCGGAAACCTTTTAATTAATTTAATCGACGTTCCTCAATGTTTAGGCATTGCTTTATATACATAGTTATATAAACCATACTTTTACTGTATTTCAGTTCCATAAGGTTACAAAATGGAAACCTGGCAGGAAAATAGGACTTCCTGAAACACATCGGATCGGTTGATAATCCATCCTGAGTTGGAAAGGGTTCAAGAAAATATTTGACAGGGTGTGGTGAAGCCTTCAGGTGCAGAAGGGGCAAAAAAAAGGAATGGGGCCGACCGGATTTGAACCGGTGACCTCCCGGTTATCAGCCGGGTGCTCAAACCATGCTAAGCTACGACCCCAATGGGATATGCGGTTTCGTTGATAATTGGTATTTTAATAAACATTTCGTAGACCTGCCTTCCTATACTTCTTCAAGTTTCATGCATACGGGACATATCTCTGAACTGGATGGATTACCGCATACAATGCATTTTCCTATACTGTTTCCATTCAATATTCCTGAATCTGCTGCATGAGACTTGAGTTTTTCAGCGAAGTTGAGAATAGCAAATCTGGATCCGGGAAACTCATCTTCAAATTTCTCAACTGCTTCTCTGAAGGAATTCCTCTGTGCCCTTTCAAAGTATGGACACCAGCCTGAAT
>JBJKST010000011.1:0-4159 GCA_046703705.1 Thermoplasmataceae archaeon | reverse complement strand
GCGGCGTGATCGCCCATCCTGAACTCGTCAATTACCTCACATTCAAAATTGGAAATGGCGCCATCGATCAATGGAGCCGATATATTCTTTGCAGGGAATGTTTCAAAATCTGCCATTTTGAACTTGTCATGTTCCCTGAATGAGTAATTGCCTGCAACGTGTGCAAGATTTGCCTGATCGTCAGAACAATAACTGAGACCGAATTGACCGGAGTCCCTGATCAATTCATAGGTTGCCCGTTCGTAACCCACGAATACAGCCATCAGGAAGGGTTCAAGCGACACCCTGAGTGACCATTCCGCCGACATAACATTGACGTCCTCCCCTTTCTTTGACGTGACAAGCGCCACCGTGGTTGTGAAGAATCCCTGCGCATCCTCTATGCTCTCCTTTCGCACAGGAGGTGATGAAAGAGCTTTTGTTTAACTTTTTCCAGGCCTGCAAGAATTGTCGGCAAGCATCAATAATTTGGCATTCTCATTATCTGCCATACCACTATAAAAATAAAGCATGGGCTCAAAACAGCGGCGGCCCACGACATGAAAGGAAGTGGCCATGCATCATGGAAACCGGCAACACTTTGAACTCTGCTTCACACAATAATGACCTGATATTGAATGTCTCCAATCTTACAGTAACAGAAGGCGGAAGAACAATACTTGAGAATGTCGGTTTCAGCCTTGAAAGAGGCAGAACGCTGGCGGTGATTGGCCCGAACGGAGCTGGAAAGACCACATTATTCAGAGTTTTGATGAAACTTATCCCTTACAAAGGCACGATCAACTGGCATGGGAGCTCCAGAATCGGATACGTGCCTCAGAGCTTGGTCTCAACTGACCTGCCAATTTCTGTCGAAGAGCTCCTGGACCTCAAATCTGTCTCAAACCATGTTGAGTGCCTGCAATCAGTCGGCCTTCCTCCTGGAATCCTCAAACATAGATTGTCGAGGTTATCTGGTGGAGAGCTTCAGAGGGTGATCCTGGGATGGGCCATCTCAGATAATCCCGATGTACTTCTGTTTGATGAGCCAACATCACTGGTGGACATAGGGGCAGAGGAGCCCATCTACCAACGCCTGGCAGAAATGAAGAAAACTATGGGAATTACAATTATGCTGATTTCACACAACCTGCATGTAGTATCCCATTTTTCAGATTACATTCTGGCCCTGAACAGGTCACAGAAATTCTACGGCAGGACATCATCTGTCTCCCATAAGAGTTTGATAGCGCTAATGTCAGGTTCAGCAGACTTTGAAAGGTGATACTTAATTTGCAGGCCCTCGGTGTTGCAATGTCAATAATGATATCCATTTCTGTTGGGCCCACCGCAGGATACCTTGGGTCAATAATGGTCTCCAGGAGAATGGCCCTTGTCGGTGATGCACTCTCACATGTGGCACTGCCGGGGCTGGCACTGGGGCTTCTCCTTGATTTTAACCCGTTCCTTGGAGCATTTGCTTTTCTGGTGGCTGCAATGCTGGCCACATGGCACATACAAAGGTCCAGCGTGCTCCCAACTGAAACAATAGTTGGTGTCCTGTTTGTACTTGCCCTCGCCGTCGGCATCCTGATCACACCTGAGCCTGATCTTCTGGAGGCACTCTTCGGAGACATTTCAAATGTAACGCCCCTTGACACGCTGATAACAATGGTTGTCGCTGCAGCCACTGCCCTTATAACACGGCTCATTTACGGAAAGATCGTTCTTTCCATGATATCAAAGGACATCGCAGTCTCATCCGGGGTGAATGTGGAAAGTATCAACCTTGTGTACCTGATACTGGTTGCCACAATTGTTGCCATAGGCATAAGGGAAGTCGGAACGCTCCTTGTAGGCGCTGTTGTAATTGTACCGGCAGCAGCCGCTAGAAATGTCAGCATGAGCATCAGAAGCTATTCGATTCTAAGTTCATTATTTGGAGGAATAAGTGCAGTAGCGGGAGTAGTTGCTGCAATACTCTTCAATATTCCCGCAGGCCCTCTTGTAGTTATCGCAGGAGTGGTTATTTTCGTATTTTCATATATATTCGGAAGGAGCCAATCAGGATAACTCTTCCCGGTTGGCTGCCAGTGCCCTCTCAGATGAAAGGATTGCCACATACCTAGCAGCAACAAGGGCAAGCACAACTGCCCCCAGTATTCCCACACGGTAAATGTATACGTTGTAAGCCGGCAGGCTTTCACCGTTGAAGAGCTGTATGACTATGTCCCTTACAACAAAGAACACCGCTGCATCAATGATGTACACCAGGTTCTTTATGTCCCCCCTTGAATAGACACCTACGGAAAGGTAAATATCCATAATTGCAAGTGCGAGCAGGCTTCCGGAAACAAGGTTTGCCAGGTCCTGTGTAACTGCCGAGGCCCCTTCGGGTATTTTCTCATAGAGCAGCTGCCCGGTGAAGTATATTTCAATTACAATTGCGGCAAGAAGCAGGATCCTTACGAGTATGAATATTATGTCTATGACGGTCCTGTCCCATTCTCTCCTCTTTCCCATTAAGGTCAGTTTATCACATCAATCTGAGTTATATCTTTCTGTATTATTTATAATATTTAACTCTATTTCCAAGTGTTTTGGATATATTTTGTTTGTCATTTCTGAGAATAATATTTAAATATTATTGATTGTGTAATATAGGGTGAAGGTAAATGTAGACTATAGGATAAACAATATCTGTAATATAATAGCATAAATGTAAATATTAAAAGTTGCATATTTTTAAGGGTTTTTTAATACTTTTCGGTAATAGTTATATTTTAATACTAAATTCAGGGCTGGTGTAAAATCTATTGCGTTACTTTGATCTCATATTGCTCATCGAAATAGGTATGCCAATTGTCTTGACCTACCTTCTACTTCTAATATTGAGGCACAGGCAGAATTTTACCCTTAAACACGGCGCCATTGTGTTCATTGTACTCACAATGATGGCAAGCATGTTCAATGCCATATCTTTCTACGTTGACCTGGGACCCTCTTTTTCTGACCTGTTCCTGGCAATGGTCTATGTCATGTTCATAATGGGAGGCACAATCCTGTACCTTATTTATTTCGCCATTGGAAGGCCTTTTACTGGCATGACTTCCTCAGTATCCAGGCTCATTGTGGGGATGATAGTGTGGAATGAGATCTCTCTAGGGGTCCTTGCATACTCCCTTGGCTTTGGAGGAAGTTCAGTTTCCGGTCTTCCAAGTGTGCTTGGAGGGTCTTCCTATATTCTCTACATGTTCAGTGCGGGCGTGAATTCCTACCTGTTTGTTGCCCCCATGTCCGCGGAGATGGTTATCATTCTTGTATTGACAAAAGCGAAGGGGCTCCACCTTTACGTGCTTCTCTCTCTTCTGGCCATGGCAGTATTCTCTCCCACCATACTTGGAAATGGTGGCTTTGTGAGGATAGGTACCCTCCTCGTGACAGCTTCCATGATCCTTTTCATGGTCATACTTTTCGAGAGAATATCCCGTGGGAAGCATTCCCTCAAGCGGGAAGAAAAAGAGCAGCTGAAGTGGCTTTTCTTTTCCTTTGCCATCATGGGATTTGGAATATTTTTCGGGAGTGTGTATTCACAGCCTTTCTTCATCGCATGGCTTTTCCTTGCCGGAGGCATGTCGGTAACGATGGGAGTTTATTTCAACAGCGTAATCAGGCCTGTTGAAGAAGCTTCCAGCACCAGGAAAAAACTGGGATGGTCAAAGGACCCCAGGTTCCTTTTCGTTGTCCTTTCTGCCTCGTTTGTTTCAGAATGGTTCATCGCGGCAGCATTAATGGTCCAGAACGCTGGCACTCCGCTCTCAAAAATATCAGGCCTTGGTTTTAATGGTGGTATGGGCAATTTTATTGCCTTCTCGAACGGGCTTTCCGGAGTCACACATTTCAACTCTGTTTCTTCCATCATAGATTCTGTGTACATAATTGGGCGGGTTGCAGACAGCCCATGGTTCTGGACTATAATGGGACTGGAAATGAGTACCCTGGTAGTGTTCAGGATGAGAAATGTCCAGTGGAAGGGCAAAAGATGGAATCTTGCTCTCGCACTGGCAGCTTTCTGGATCTGGACAGTGTGGTTCCAGGGTACCTGGTGGAGCTCAATTTTTGGGACGTCCGCATACGTACTGCCATTCTGGCCGAATGTTGGAGAACTGGGTCCTTTTGT
>JBJKST010000010.1:0-12867 GCA_046703705.1 Thermoplasmataceae archaeon | reverse complement strand
ATAGGGAAATGGGTTGATATATAACCCACATCTCACCGAAAAAGGTCTTCCAGAAATACAAAATCTGACTCAACCTGGCAATGAGACCTGATGAATCTCTCCATATGCCCTTTTCTAATGGGGCTATTCTCGATCAGGTCTGACTTTCTGACGGCGTAAACCTCGCTTTTGACCATCATATCGTAGATGTAATTCTTAGTACCTGAATTTTCCCCGCTGTCCAACTCCCTCTGGAATGTCGATTTGCCCTTCAGGTGTTTTAGCAGAAAAGCTCTTGTCTTATTCTTCCAGTATGTTCTTAGGGTTCCATCCCCACATTCCAGCAATGTTGTGTTGGCGAGAGAATCGGCTATGTCCCTGGCATAGAGGTTCCTGTTCCCGTCTGCAAGTGGAATCTCAAGTGCAAAGCCATCCCTGATCTTGTATGAGGTCGGGCTGACTATCATCCTATGCATAATTTCGGCCTGGCCCGGTGGAGAAATCAGAAGAATATTCCTTCCCCTGTGTTTGGAAAGTTTTGACAGCAATCTGTATTTGTTTGAAATATCGGAAACTTCAACCTCCACCACAAATTCCTTGCCTTCAATCCTGAATAAACCGTCTGCAATGGAATTTCCTAATTTCACGGAGCGCAAAAGTTCGATGCCGTTCCTCAATAAAGAAGATTCGAGCCCGTCCAGTATTTTTTCATGGGCCGTCCTTACGGGCGTTTCTGCATAATCTTCCTGTATTCTGGACGAATATTTCTCAACGCTGTCCCTCTTCTTGATCTCAAGCAGATTCCTGTCGACCTGGGGATTTTCATAATGGGGCTTGAATGAAACAGGGCCTGAAATGCCATCAGAAGTCAGTGAAAATAAAACGGCCTTGTGAAATTTTTGGGACTTGATAGTTTCCTGCAGCCTAATCTGAGCCCTCTTTTCTGGAAGCATCCTTGACAGTTCTGCCGCATCCGAATCAGAAAGGTTGAAGGAAATGAAATTTCGAACATTCCCAAAAACGGATTGCTTGAGTTCTCTTGAATTATGGTTGATGTACTGTGAGGCAAGAACCAGTTTGATGCCAAATTTGCGCCCCTCGCGGAGCAGTGTCTCTATGATCCTTGCAGGTATGGCTTGAAACTCGTCTATGAATATGTAGGTGTCAACCTTTTCTCCATTATTCCCAAAACCTTTCAGGACACTTGTCCAAACCTTAAGCAGGAACAATGAGGTTATGATCTTTATGATCTCGTCAGGAAACGACGATTTGGAAATGTTCAGGGCAAACAGCCTACCGCCTTCCCTCATCTCACCGTAAATATCAACCGAGTCTCTTTCCCCTGAGACCAGGTGCCTTGTGGAATCAGAAGAAAGCAGTGGGAGCAGCCTGTTCAAAGTGCTTGAAATGTATTGGTTCCAGTTTCTCCAGTCCTGGAACTGTGCCTCTATGAATTTTCGCCTCGCTTTATCTTTTATAGAAGCGATGAACTCCTTCATCTCTTTCCTGCCTGTGAGTGTATTCACAAGTTCAAGGAGGGTTACTCCTCCTTTTTGCCTGAAAAGCTCGGGGAGAATGACTCTGAAAATCACCTCAAGGCGTGGCCCCCATACTCCTCCCGATATGGATTCCTCCGTTGCCATCATGTCCCTTAACCACCCAGTGGTTCTCTCTATTTCCTCATCATCGGTGTTTTCGGTGCCTATCATGTTGAGTGAGACGGCAAATTTCAGTTCTTCTTTTGAAAAAGTTCCGGGTGTTATATACACAAGTCCACCGGTGTTTCTCTCGGAAATGACATCGTCAAGAAGTGCACCGTGCGGGTCAAGAAGTATTATATTGCTTGTTGGCTCAGCGGACAGTTCTTTAATCATGTTTCTTAGAAGGCTCGACTTTCCAGTCCCTGATTTGCCAAGTATAAGCATGTGTCCTTCAAGGAACTGCTTTGGTACTCTTACTTCCTGCCCCTTGTCGCCCTTCCCAAACGTGAGGCCTTCCAAGCTGGAATATGCCCTTTTGCCCATGGAAACTTCTCGGTCGTAGTTGTACATATTTACCACAATGCAAGTCGCTTATCCTACTGGGCTGAATTATGTAGCTGTATATGTTATTCTTGCCTTTTTCCCGCCAGTTCTGATCATATTTCGGGCTTTTCCAAAGGCAAAAATTATCAGTGGTGGGCAAATAGGGTGTTGTTCCGATGATTCCCGAAAACACAGACCTAGACGTTGTAACGGAGGAACTTAAGAAGTTCTACAGGCAATCCAAAGTTGAAAGGTCAGAAATTGGGCCCGACACAATTTTCGTTGTTGATCCGTACCATATAAGAGATACCGAAAACTCAACATGCAGGGTAGCAATGCTGTTGCAGGGCGGAAACGCGAAGGTTCTGGTAGATTCCAGCTTTGAGAGGCTTGGTGAGTACCGGAAAGGTGCCGGAGAAAGCATAAACCTTGGTGGCACGAAATGGCAATCCATCCTCAAGAGATATTACTGGGAGGCAGGAAAGCCGTCTTACTGGTTCTTGGAGCGCAATCTGACTGAGTTTTTCAGAAGCTGAGACTCTGAAGACAAATCATTTTTTTTCTATTTTGGACGCTTCATGGAGTATCTCTTCGATTGTTCTTTGTACGAGTTCTTGAGCTTCCTCGGCTGAATCTGCATAGGCAGAGACTTCCATGTCTATCTCAGGATGGCTTGTCTCTGATTTGAGTGGATGGCTTTTTATGTATACTCTTCCCGACATTTCCTCCATTATCCTGCTGACAACCGGTGCCATTGAACTCTCCATTACACCTTTCAGCCGCCTGGTTTCCTCAAAGTAGTGCCTGCTGTTCCCCGATATCAGTGGGCCGGCTTCCTCCAATATTGCCTCCATTTCCCTTGGCACTCCGGGGAGAATGAGTATCTTGGACTTTGACTGTGTGATCCACACGCCGGGTGCCGCGCCAACAGTATTTTTAATGGGCATTGAGCCTTCAGGTATGAGTGCGAGCTTGAGCCGTTCATGAGTCAACTCCACGTTCAGTTCCGAGTAACGCCTCTTCAGGGTTTCAAGGGTGGCCTTATCTTCTGTCAGTTTTAATCCAAGCGCCCTTGAAACTCCGTTTACAGTCATATCATCAAAGGTCGGCCCCAATCCTCCGGTGGTGACTATGAGGTCATAGTTCCCGTTTGCTGTGTCAATGGCCCATTTAATCTCCTCCAGATCGTCCTTCACTATGAGCCCCCTGGCAACTTCATAGCCTCTTGACGTCAAAAATTTCCCGATATGTGCGGCATTTGTATTTACTGTCCTTCCCTTTAGGATCTCGTTTCCTATGGTTATGATACAGGCTTTCAACTATTTTCTCCCCTACACTATGTCCTTTTGAACCAAATCAGAAGTATCTGAAGGTTGACATATCCAGTTTGTCTACGAACGCAGTCGCATCCTTCAGCGCTACGTCAGGCTCGATCTTAACCCAATCCCAGTTTATCGATACCATTCTTGCCTTGCCGGAGGAGATGCCATTCACTTCAAGGTTTATGACCTTGACCGCCTCCCTCTCATCTTTTTCAGGGTACCTGGTTATCTCATACTCGCTGTCTCCGCTCATTCCCTGAAGTATGATGGTGGAATGGTATTTGATGGTATACTGATCCATCTCTATTGACGGTACCTTCTTAATGCTGAATAATCCCGTCAGGTACGTGACCAAATCCGAGTAATCTCCATCCTGCAACAGCACTTTTTGTTTTTCACCCTTATGTTCCCGTATTGGTTTACTCAAATATGACGTTTATTGATTCACAGGAAAAATTATAAAAAAAGCTCTGACAAAAAGTTAAATGAAATGATCATCTGTATAGCTGAATGACGGACGATCTGCCAGAGGTTAGAAAATCCCACCCCTATGTTATGTATGACATGATGAAGGACACTCCTAATGGAATAAAAGCCACAATGGAGAAGATGGATGCCTTTGATTACAGCGTGCTCAAAGGTCCGCTGTACTTCACAGGAAACGGGACAGCCTACCATTCCGCAGTCATTGGTGCACAGATCCTTGCCGGAACAGGAAAACAGTGGTTCCCGATACAGGCGTACGAACTTGAAAAATATCACACACCTTCGGGCACTATCATAGGCGTATCCCACACCGGAAAGACTAAATCAACAATAGACGCACTGAAGAGTGCCGGAAGTTCGTCAAAGACGGTGGGAATAACCCATTATTCAAATTCGCCCATGACTGAAACTGTCGATTATCCTCTAGTCATCGGAAACTCCCCTGACCTCTCCCTCTGCAACACGAAGACTTTTTTCGACAACGTATTTGCAGTTATGAAGCTGGCATCTGTTTATGGCAACGTGAAGGTCGATTTTGACCTCCTGGCGAGGAAGGTAGAAGAAAACATTTCTGCCCTGGATGGGCCAGTCAGGGAAGTGGCATCAAAACTTGTCGATGTGGACGACATATTTGTCCTAGGTGCCGGGCCAAACTATATTGCAGCCAGGGAAGCAGCCCAGAAGATCAAAGAGGCAACCCACATACACACAGAAGGAATCGAACTTGAAGAGTTCAACCATGGATGCACTGCTGTTATCGATAGCAAGTCGCTGGTTGTCATCATAGAAACTCCCACGGTTGCGGAACGTTCACAGGACATCGTAAGGGCATGCAGGGAAGTTGGCACAAAAACAGTTGTACTGAACGGAAACGGTGATTTCAGAATTGATACGTCAATGGTGGAAAGCGAGTATCTGAACCCGGTGCTGAATATGGTGGCGCTATATTACCTGGCCTATCATTTAGCAGTACAAAAAGGCATTAATCCTGATTACCTGAGATTTGAGGAGGCCCCATACCTGAAATACGACCAGGTTGTGTTTCCCCCCGGGGCACATTAAATCATCGCTGGGCTGGCATTTTCAGCTCGAATGCTTCCTTACGTATGCGTCAATTTTGTCCTTCAGTTTCTTTAGCCCAAAATCGTCCAGAGGCTCTTTTTTCTTCTGGACCCACAATCTCAGCTTTTCCCTGTACTCAGGGTCAGGGCAGATATCCAGTGCATGAACTTCGTACTTTTCCAGTTCCCTCAGCTTAGCCATCATCATCACCCATTTCAGAGGTTTCCAAAAACCTGATTACATAAATTTGTCTGCGGTTATAATATCTTCGCTGGATAACCCCTGTCACAATGATTTAAAGCCCTTGTTGATCTATTCATATGAAATGTTTTCCAAGACCTTTGTCAACTGCACAGTTCTGAACAATGGTGAAGAATACGACTCAATAACATTTGGAAATTCCATTATCTCGCTTGGTGGAACTGAAAAGGGGAATGAAGTGGTAGACCTTGATGGCGCTCTTGTCATACCGGGTTTTGTTGACAGCCATGCACACCTTTACAGCACCGCACTCAAGCTCATGACAGAGGATCTCGACGGCCTCTCAAGAAGGGAAGTTCTGGTGAAGCTCTCTGAAGCAAAGCCATCCTCACGAGGCTGGGTCATTTCCAGGGGCTGGGATGAAAGCCTATGGAAAAAGTCTGACTTTATCACGCCAGATGAGATTCTGAATGATTCGCCTACGGTGGCTATTAGGGTGGATGGGCACATGGGAATCCTGAACAGGAAAGGAATGCGGGAAGCCAGGAGCATGGGCATATCGGTGGATGAAGACGGTTTGATTAGGGAGGATGGCCTGGACAAGCTACTCAGCATGGTCAGGACGAACACCGGAATAACTGAAGCACTTCTCAAGGCAGAGGACCACTGCCTTTCACACGGCATAACCACTATTTCCGATATTGAATTGCCAGAACTTCTGCCGGCATATATGGAGGTCCCACACAAGATGAGGGTTGTATTCAACCCCATCGGGCAGAACAACCTGTACTACCACACCGGGGATAAGATAACAGAAATGCTCTACATGGGCCACACAAAATTATTCGCAGACGGCTCCGTCGGTGCCAGGACAGCGGTAATGTCAGACGGGTACAGGGATTCTGATGCATCCCCTTCGCTCATCTACGATGACAAGAAGCTCGAAGCCCTTTATGACCAGGTGTACCGGTCTGGAAACGAAATGATGACCCACGCAATCGGGGATGTGGCAATTGACCAGGTGATCAGGATCTCAAAGAAATTCAATGGAAACAGGTCAAAAATTGAGCACAATGAATTTGTGCTGCCGCTCAGGACAGAAATGGAGGAAAGGGATATGGTTGTAAGCATGCAGCCCAATTTTCTCAGGTGGTCATTCAAGGGAGGATTGTACGAGAGAAGGCTAGGTTCAGGATATATGGGCCTTAACAACAGGTATGGATCGCTCCTGAAGAATGGTGTCAGGGTCGCCTTCGGGTCAGACTCAATGCCAATTGGCCCAATGTACGGGATCAGGCTCGCGATGAATCCACCGACTTCAGGGCAGAGAATCAATTTTGACCAGGCTTTGAAATGCTACACTGAGAACTCTGCCTACGCCCTTCACCTCGAGGGTCTCACAGGCACGCTGCATCCGGGGAAAAGAGCTGATATGGTAATTATGGACAGGAAGAAAATGACAGTCAAGAAAACCATCTTTGAAGGGAAGGAAAAATTCAGCCTCGATACTGGGGGAACAATGAGGTTTCAACATTAACGGCCAATTGACATCGCTTAAATACCGACTTGGAATTCTTATGAGTGCAACTGGATAACCCGTACAAGATTGGACTTGTTTCCTCCATTTCTGCCGGTAGGGACGCCGTATTTTTCAGCAGGTCCTGGATTGAGGGAGACAACTACGCATCATCAATATTCAGGATAGACAGTGAGGGTGTACGGAGGATAACATTTGGGGCCACTGAGAGAAGCCCGAAGTACCACAACGGAGTTCTTTACTACATTTCACGGGATTCCAGCATTGACAGGATCATGAAGCTCGAGGCACTCAGCGAGCCTGCAGAAATTTTCAAGTACAAGCAGATACTCGAGTTCGCCCCTTACAGGGACGGGGTCCTTTCAGTTGTCAGCGAGAATTTCAAATCGACCAGGCCGTTTGTAATTCATGGGCTCAGGTACAAGCACGACAGCACGGGCCTATTGAGAAAAAGGAGGACACTCTACTTCACAAATCAGGAGGGGACAAGAAAAATGGTCCCGGGAAGTTTTGATGTCGGGGGCGTCAGGACAAACGGAGATTCAATAATAGTCTCTTGTGCGCATATGGGCGACGAGCTCGGCCTGACCGACCTCTACAGCCTTGACTTTGAAAGCGGGGAGATGCGTAAAGTCACAAGAGGGCAAGGCGCAATTGAGGCTTTCGACGTTTCACCGGATGGCGAGGTAGCGTATCTGGGCCACAGGCAGGGTCCGGACGATTGGGCCATAAGAAGGATCCACATTCCGAGGAAGAAGGAAATATATGAAGTTGGAAAGACTGCCGGGACCTTTGTCAGCACTGATATTTTCGACGACAGCGGACCGGCACTCAAATGGGACTCAGGAGATATATACGCCATTGGCCAGGAAGGAGGCACCACTCCAATCTACAGAATCAGGGAAAAACATGTTGAAAGGGTCACACCCGAGGGGCTATCCGTTAGGCATTTTGATGTCCTAGATGGGCGAATCTCATACAGCTATTCTACAGTCGGCATTCCATCCATCATTTCCACCGATTACGGCCCATATGATCCGAATCTGGGATACCGTGGGCGGGAGGCCGAAAGGATCACCTCAGGGAAAGTGGAGGGATGGATAATCTTACGTGAGGCATCCGCACCAACAATACTTTTCATTCATGGAGGGCCGCATAGCGCCTTCGGCAACGTTTACACCATAGAAATGCAGTACTTTGCCAGCAGAGGATACAATATACTCTATTGCAACCCTCGTGGCAGCATGGGATATGGGGAACCATTTGTCAAAGGCAGCATCGGGGACTGGGGTGGTGAAGATGCCAGAGACATTCTAGATTTCCTCCACACTGCAATAAGGAATTATTCTATTACCGGGCGTATAGGAATCAAGGGCATATCCTATGGCGGATACATGGTCAACTGGCTCATAACACAGACAGACCAGTTCAGCGCAGCAGTTTCTGAGAAGGGCGTTTCAAATCTGCTCAGTTCATGTGGCACCAGTGACATAGGGTACTGGTTTGATGCCCCGGAGGAGATAGGCAGCAATGACCCATGGTCTCCGTCCTCAATCAGTCTCTTCATGGAAAGGTCTCCAATAACACACGTCAAGAAGGTCAAAACTCCAACCCTGTTAATTCATGGTGAAGATGACCACCGCTGCCCTATTGAACAATC
Source organism: Thermoplasmataceae archaeon (assembly GCA_046703705.1). Taxonomy (GTDB): domain Archaea; phylum Thermoplasmatota; class Thermoplasmata; order Thermoplasmatales; family Thermoplasmataceae. The sequence continues at coordinate 4,596 of JBJKST010000010.1, read as the reverse complement.
AGAGCAGTTCTTCACGGCCTTGAAATTCTACGGGGTTGATTCCGTCTTCGTAAGGCTGCAGGGGGAGAGCCATGAGCTTTCAAACATGGAAAAACCTCTCAACAGGATGGAGTCACTGACTCTTAAAAGGGACTGGTTTGACAAGTACCTCAAGGGGATAAACAACGTGGAAAAACAGGGCAGCACTTCAAGAAAGAAGAATTAAACCATCCTACGCCTTAAGAGAAACATGACAGGCAGCATCAAGAGAATAATCCTGCAGGAGATACCCAGGGGTGGACCATACTCCCAGGCAGTGGTAAGCGGCGATACAGTATATCTCTCGGGTATAGTGGGAGTTTCAAAAGGAGAGGAAACACCATTCGCACAACAATGGGACACCATAATTCAGAGAGCGGGAACAATTCTTCAAAGTGTGGGCTCTGACATCAGGAACAAGACGCTCAAGACAACCGTGTACCTTTCGGACAGGGCCTATTTTCAAGAACTGAACAAAGCATTTGAGGAGACGTTTGACAGGGAAGCAATGCCTGCACGCACTACTGTTGTTTGCGGCTTTACGATGGATGAGGTAAAGGTGGAGCTTGACATAGTTGCTTCCACCTGAAGAAAATCCCCTCCTATCTCCTCCTCAATGCCAGGCTCCCTGCAACTGAAACAGATCCGAGGAAGACCAGGTAGATGAACTTATATTGCAGATTCAGCCCCTTGTTGTAGACGTTTACGAACGAAAACTGAACAGTCTCGTTGCTTCCGTTGACGACTATTGTGCTGTTGTTTGCTGAGTCTGAATACGCTCCATTTTGAGACTGGGCCGTAAATGCGTAGCTCCCGTTCGGAAGATACAAGTCAACTGTACCATTGCTGGAATTGTGCCAAGCGCCATCCACAAACACAGACCAGTTATAGCTCTTGGGAAGCCCTTTTTCCTTCAGAACAACCTCATACAGTATGGGGCTGAACGTAATGTTGACATTATGGGAAGAGCCGTTAATGGTCACGGTTCCGCTTGATGGCGTTGAGAAATAGCCGTTTATTGATTGGATGTCGTAGTTATACGAACCGTTTGTGACATTGAAAACTATGGTGGAACCCAGATTGTAGCCGATATTCCCTGAAAGGTTCACAAACCATTCTATCCCATTCAGGCCGGATTCCCTGAAATACAGCTGGTAAAGCTTGCTGAAGTTTGCTATTACAGTCTGGTTAGAGCCGTGTACGGTCACATTGATTGGAGCACCACCATAGGCATAACCGGGAGGGGCCACGGGAAGTATGGTGTAAGTCCCGTTTGTCAGGTAAACCACTATCTGGCTTGAGGTTGAGTTAAATTCGGTGCCATTGGAAAATGAAATAGTCCATGAAGTGCCCGCAGCAAGCCCAGTTTCCGTGACATTGACACTGTACTTCTGTTCAAAGCTCGTCTGATTAAGCTGCAGTGCTTCACCTGCTGCAATATAGAATGAGCCCTGAAGAGGTTTAGATCCTCCATTTGGAATAATTGAAAGATTGTATAACCCGGGATAGAGGGTCAGGTTTAATGCGTAATTCGAGAAATTGTACTGGGCATTATTTATGTATGCAACGCCTGAACTGAACGGAATCGATACGTTCATGTTTCCAAGCAGGGAAGAAAAGTACAGCTCACCAAGTGTGCCTGAACCAGTGGAAAACGAGGACCCCAGGAGTGTATTGCTTACGGAGTAGAGATAAACTGAAAGTGCGTTAGAAAGTGTTTCTGCAGTGTCGGACCCGAAATTCCATGCGTTCGGGATGAACTGGTAGTTATGGCCGTTCCAGTATTGTAGGGACATGTTGAATGATCCACTCTGAAACTGAGTGCTGCTCCCTCCCCCTGGGCCACCAACAATCAGTTCCGCATCGTAGTAGGTACCCAACTTGTTGTAGGAGTAGCCGGACACAACAAATCCGCTGTCAGATGAAGTTCCCTTGGCAAATTTGAACATGATGTTATCGTAGGTAACCCAGCCGTACCCGTCATTATACATCATTACGGCTTCCGGGGTTCCGCCAGGAGCCAGGGTCGAAACTTCCTTCATCTGTATTCTAACAGGTGTGTTGAGGGATACATTATTGCCGGGTAATGTCGATGAAGCGTATGAATAATATAAACTCTGTATCTGGCCATTATTGTTGACAGACTGGACGGTTCCGTTTCCTGAAAGGGTTGAGGAATAGACCTGAGAACTGCTGGAAGAAGAAAAATTCCAGACGTTGTCTATGAAGGTAACGTATTCCCCTGAAGCGCTTGAACCCGGCGAAAGCGCGGCAACTTTCTGTACCCAGTAGGTATACGATTGCCCTGAAAATGAGAAATTCAGCATCAGGTTAAGCTGTACCGATGATCCGGTATTGCCGGTGGAGGAGTTATAGGTGGAAAGGCTGTTCAGTTGAAAGGTTCCAAGAAACGAGGTAGTATTATACTTGTATGCTCCTCCTACGGTGCTGTACCCAAAGTCCGATATTCCCATGGGGGCTGGCTCATTGCTGTAGAGTGCAGTGGGCGAAACCTGAAAAGGCATGGCGCCGGAATGGGCAGGGACCCTTGGGAGATAATCATGCACGACACTGTGGTCTGAAGTCTGTGCCGAATTATTGAACAGTAGCGGTGAAAATGCAGAAATGACAAAAGCAATTATTACGAGTGTAATCCCTAGAAAATTTCTAAATTTGGGATCAATCATCCAAGCAAGTGAAGATGAGGTTGTTCATATTGATTGTGATGATAGTTACTTCTTTCGGTGAAAAGTTTTATAGCGCATATAAATTACATATCAGATGCCTGTTTACGAACCTAATGAGCATGAAATCCTGAGCGAGCAAACTAAGCAAATTAAAGACGGAGTGCAGATATCGGAAGGAACTTTATTCCTGTCAGACAGGCGTTTCATATACGAGCTGAAGGGAAAGAGGGGGCTTCTTAGGGCTTCCGCACCGGTAACCATGATTGATGTGCGCCTGGACGCTATAATCAACGTTACCACTGCAGTACCTAGGTTCAAGCTCATGACCAAGAAGACTCTTTCCGTGGACTACAGGACGGACAAGGGTGAAGACCACGCCAATTTCATAGTTGAAGACCCCGTAAAGTGGGACAAGACCATTCGCGAGTGGATCAGTGACTCAAAGAGGGTGAGGGACGAAGAGACCAGGAAAGAGAAGGAAGAAGCCTACAAAAGAGAGGTTGAACTCGCAAAGGCAAGATCCCCGAAGGCGAACATCGGAAATGTTTACATGGGCGATAAGAAAAAGGTTACTTCTCCCGATCAGGACCAGTATATTGATGCCGATTATGACGAGTCGGGCGTCACCGACATTGAGGTTTCCAACCCTGAATATCCCGCCGCCGCACAAAAAACCTGCAAAGAGTGTGGCCAGAAAGTTGACGGCAAAATGAAATTCTGCCCAAACTGTGGGAGCGCACTTTAATTATAATAAAAATTATAAAGTTGGAATTGGAGGGACTAAAGTGAGCTAATCAGCTTGGTTGTCTCTCCGGCTGCTTTCTCAATGTCCTTGTATTTCAGCCTCACATTTTCTTTCTGGGATTCAGGAACATTCTGGACACCAAGGATGTTTATCAGGTGCTGCAGTTCAGAATCAAGGACTATTGAAAGTACTCTCAGTTCCTCCACCTTTGATTCTTCTATTTCCTTCCTTCTTTTGGAGACAAAGCAGTCGAAATGCACTGCACCTTCCTTTGTAAATGTAAATTTCTCGCCTGTCAGCACTTTCTTTGAACATACGTAACAGTTGAACTCTGCCATGATCCAGTAGTCGGCTAAGACTTAAAATTGTGTTGTAGCGTTGCTAATTGCACCCTATTAACATATTGGACAAGATTATGCCACTCTCCGGCAAAAATAATCTGCAATGAACTCTTACGCAAGCATGGACCTGACAAATGTGCCGGTTGTAAGAAAGGAGGAGCTTCTGGATCTGCTTAATTCAGAGGATGCTGTAGTAATGAATGTTCTCGCCAGCCACGCATATGATAAGATGCACATTAAAGGGTCAATCTCTGCCCCCTATGACAGGCTTGAAAATGGAGAATTCGACAATATCGACAAGAAAAAGAGGCTAATCATCTACTGTGCAAGTTATGACTGCGGGGCGTCAAAGAAAGCAGCGGCCCTTATGCGCGAAAGAGGGTTTGATGCTGCCGCCTATGAGGGTGGAATCAAGGAGTGGTCAGAAGCAGGATATCCCACTGAAGGAAAAGAGCTGGAAAAAGGATACAGTGGATGCTAGTCGAAGAATAAAAAAGTCAGAAAGCTGAAGCCCTCTGTCGTTAAGCGTCCCATAAACTGTTTAGGGAAAAAAGGATTTTCAAGAAACGAATCTGTTTCTCAATGTCCCGAGTTTTTCTATCTGGATTTCAACTACATCCCCGTTGGAAAGCCATGATCTCTTTTCCTCAGGCATTCCAACAATAACTCCTTCCGGAGTGCCGGTGGAGATAACATCTCCAGGCTTAAGGGGGATATATTTTGAAATATAGCTTATTATCTTGCTGCACGAAAAGATCATATCGGCTGTGTTGCTGTTTTGCCTTATCTCTCCGTTAACATAGGT
>JBJKST010000009.1:0-54779 GCA_046703705.1 Thermoplasmataceae archaeon | reverse complement strand
GCGTATTCATAATCGATCCCAACCAGACAGTCAGGTGGATGATCTACTATCCGGCCGAGATCGGAAGGAACATAAACGAGATCATCAGGGTGATCAAGGCATTCCAGTTCAACTGGAACAGCAAGCTCGCAACACCTGTGAACTGGCAGCCAGGAGACTCAGGGATAGTTGGGGCACCGAGCACGTTCGAGGGCGCACTAGCAAGGGAGAAGGAAGAGGGCGCCGAGAGATGGTACCTCAAGAGGCAGAAGGCGTAAGGACAGGTGACAAAAATGACAGCAAATCAAAAACTTCAGGAAATTGGAAAACAGTTTCAGGCAATGGGCACACACATGCCCTCTTACAATGGGAAATTCATGGACTTCTCCATGGAGATGTTCAAGGGAGATGCCATTTCGCAGAAAAACAAGGAACTGATCGCGGTTGCAGTTTCATTGATTCAGCAATGCGAATGGTGCATTGTCTATCATGTGAAGCAGGCGATGGAGACTGGCGCCACGGAGAAGGAACTCAGGGAATCCGGGTATGTGGCCACAGCCCTCGGTGGGGCCCCTGTGCTAATGCACATGATTATTCTTGAAAATGCGATATCAGAGTTCAAGAAGGATTGAACCCTAGAACTCGTCCCCAAATTTTTCTTTCAATTCATCGCTGGTGAGCGGCCCTTCAATTGCCACCGGAAAAAGATCATCCTCTACGTTTTCCATAAAATCCTCAAGGTCCTCGTCTGTGAGGTCAATATCGGAGTCTCCAACCTGCTCAATTCTTACCATAGGGCTTTCTTCAGGCTCTTCCTCCTCAGCTTCCTCTTCATCATGGTCTATCTCGTCCATCCAGACGATGTAATTGTAACCTCCAAAGGAAAAAAGCTCGTAGTCCATCTCGGCTTTTTCAAGCGTGCTTCTTGGATTCGAAGAAAGGACGCCATAAATGTAACCAACAAGGATATCTTCTTCCCTGGTGCCTGTCCCGCCGAAGGCAACTTCTCCTATAACCTTGTACTGGGACATGAATTCAAAGAGCATTTCATCATCCATTATCATGCTTATACCCGATTGTGATCTAGTAAATTAATTTCAATGATCCATTCGCCTCACAGATCAACGGTGACTGAAAATGAGGAGTTTTCCACCGGTTTTCTCAAGGCTGCTGAAATCCACGGTGGAATCATGATCCATGCCGAGCCCGTCCATGAGCTTTACAAGCTCCCTCCCTTCCTTATCCGAAATGACTTCCGCAATAATTGAGGGTTTGTCACTTTCTATCCTACGGGTTGCGCCATTTATTATGCTAACCGCTGCGCCAGGAACTGTGACCTTAATTAGGTCAAGTCTAGGGAGAACAAGCTCGTCAACCTTTCTTGACTCCACAAGTATTCTTTCCCCTTCCTCAACTGTATTTACAATGCCGTTCTTTACATGGACGCTGTAACGTCCAGTTGATCCAAGTATGTGATGATCGTCCGGGACAATGTTGTATAATGAATTGTTCCTCACATTTTCAAGAATCTGGTTGAAATTACGAAAATAGCCGTCATAGGAGAAAACCCTGCCTGCATGCGCCATCTTCACCGCAGGAACCGAAAAAGAGCCATTGCCAGCACCGCAGTCAAGGATGCGGGCATTTTCGGGGAAGAAATACTTGTGGCTTTCTATGAATGACCTGTAGAAACCCCTTGCATTACTGCTTCCCATATTTAATTTAGAATCTGTTATATTCATAGAAGGATCACTATATCTAGTTAATCGAGGCAAATAGCTATTTTGGTCGTCTGGATGTAATATTGATATTGCTTTGCGCATTATGCATCAAAAGGCGCCACGTTAGCATAGGGCGGCATAGTCTCATCAAGAAAAAGGGAGGAATTGGACTGGAAGATATCACGAAAGAACTAAGGAACATTGTCGGAAATCATGTATTCACTTCCAAGGAGGAAATAATACCCTTTCTCTCGGACGCATCATATTTTACCGGAGACGTTCCATACGTAGTTGTGGCACCGGATACTGCAGAACAGGTCTCAAAAATAATGACACTCTGTTATCAGACAGGCACACCTGTAGTTGTTCGTGGTGGCGGCACATCCCTGACAGGGGCTTCCATACTCAAGGGAGAGGGCATAATAATAAGCATGAACCGGTTTGACAGAATCCTTGAAACTAGCGTTGAGGACAAATATGTTGTAGCTGAGCCGGGAGTAAGGCTTGAGGATCTGAACCAAAGCCTCGGCAAGCTTGGCCATTTTTACCCTCCTGATCCAGCAAGCTCAAGGTCTGCCACTGTGGGCGGAAGCCTTTCAACTAACGCCGGTGGTCTCAGGGCAGCAATGTACGGGACCACAAAGAACTGGGTTCTGGGCATGGAGGCAGTAATGCCTGACGGCACGATAGTCCAGCTTGGAGGGAAAACACTGAAGCGGACGGCCGGATATGACCTTGCATCCCTCATGGTGGGAGCAGAGGGCACACTGGGGATAATAACAAAAGCCATCCTGAAGATATGGCCTGTTCCGGAAAAAAAGGGGAGGGCTGTCGCATACTACAAGTCTATAGAACCAGTTGGGGAGGCTGTCTCAGAACTGAAAAGAAAAGGTATCACTCCGATGATAGCAGAATTCATGGACGAACTGACAATGAATTCATTGAGGAGGAACAAGGGCATGACTTTCCCGGATGAAGCAAAATACATGCTTATTGTGGATGTAGCCTCTACAAGGGAATCCGTTGAAAGGGAACTCTCTGAGGTTGCAGAGGTCCTGAAGGGATTTGAGCCAATAGATATGGCCACGACTACAGACGAAAAGGAAATGGAAATCTTATACGAGGCAAGGAAAGGTGCATTTGCCTCACTTCTGACAGAACGCCAGAAGTCTACACAGAGAGTCGTAATTGGTGATATTGTAGTGCCGGCAAGCCATCTTGCCGAGGCTCTCAGCAAATCAAAAAAGAGGATGGAGGAGCTCGGAATACATGCAGGAATGGTAGGGCATGTGGGGGACGGGAACATCCATGCCAATATTTACGCCGATCTTGAGGATGAAGAAGAAATGGCCAGGGTGGAAAAATTCCATCTTGATTTCGGGGCCATCGCCGTGAACCTTCAGGGAAGCGTTTCCGCAGAGCATGGAATTGGAATGGAAAAAATAGACCTGCTGGTGGATGAGTTTGCCCGGAGGAGTTCGCCCGGAACCCTTGAAATTATGAAAAAAATCAAGGAAGCGCTTGATCCAAAGGACCTGCTCAACAGGGGGAAATTGTTCAGAAAATGAATCAGGAGTATTCGAATCCAATGATAATTGAGGTGGCAGGAAATGATTAAGCCTGATCTAGTTGAAAAACTGAATGATGCCACTAAGGACTGTGTAAGCTGCGGCTTTTGCGAGAGCGTCTGCCCCACGCTTCCGGCGTCAGACTACGATCTGAGCAAAGGCGCTCGCGGCAGGGTACTCATAGGAAGGGCACTTTACAAAGACCTGAAGGAAAAAGGCAAAACGGAGATCTCCGTCTCCGACTCATTCTATTCATGCCTGGACTGTTTTGCGTGTGTGCATGTATGCCCGGCCGGCGTAAATGCCGGCGTTGTCAGTGATATAGCCAAGGAAATAATTGCCGCCCAGGGCTCACCACTTGATGGCCAGAAGAAGAACGTGGCCACAATGATCGTCAACGCCACCATGAAGTACGGCAACCCTCTGGGCCTCAGGAAGAAAGCCGCAAGGTGGTCAAAAGGGCTTGAGTTTGATGAAACATCGGACACCATACTCTACACGGGGAACATGTACCAGCTTATGCCCTACAGCAAATCGCTGGGTTCGTTGAAGAAAAGAATGGGCGAAGGCCCTGCTGAAAGGCTTGCAAAATACTTCAAATCCTATCCCGGGCTAGTAAAGCTCTCGGGCCTCTTTTCAGACAAATCTGTGAAGCAAGAGATGGATGGTGCGCTCATGAACATTCACAAACTTCTCGTGAAATCAGGGGTGGCATTCAGGTACCTGGGGGAGGAAGAACCATATCCGGGAACATTTCTTTTCGATCTCGGATATATAAACGAATTCAATGAATATGCTGCCAGGGTGGCTGAAATGTTCAGAAAGCAAGGTGTCAGGAGGATAATAACTGTAGACCCTCATACCCACAATATGCTAACCAACAATTATCCGGCCGCAGTGGAGGGATTTGATTTCGAGGTTGTGTATTACCTCGACCTGCTGAATAAGTCTATTTTCCAGGAAAGTGAAGAAGAAGTGACATACCACGAGCCATGCTACTTTTCAATGAGGGGCCCTTCATATGAAGCGCCTGAAACATTCATTTCAGGCGTCGCCAAAGTTGAAAAGCCTGGGAGGAGCGGCAAGAGCAACTTCTGCTGCGGAGGCCCGTCCGAACTTCTTTATCCGGACATTGCCCACACTGTTTCCGAACGGAGGCGCGACCAGCTTAATTCAACACCTGGCAAAAAGACGGTCACTGCGTGCCCCATTTGCTACGCAAACCTGGACAGAAATTCAGACACAGTGGACATTGCCAACTATCTGTCAGAGCATCTGAAGGCCTGACATCTTTGGCGTTATTTATTCAACTCATGGATGATGTGGTCGATCTCCGGAATTATTATTTTCTCAACACCAGTCCTTGCTCCTGAGGGCGATCCGGGAAGGCAGAATACAGGCTTGTTCGATACCACGTAAGCGCTTGCAGAGGACATTATCGCTGAAGTCCCTATCTCATTGAATGACAGCATGGAGAAGACAGCTGCAAACCCCCCTATCTCTTTGGAAGAAATACTCCTTACCGCCTGCACTGTAACATCCCTTCCTGAAATTCCAGTGCCTCCTGAAATTACAAGGGCATCGCTTTTCATCAGAAATTCCTCCACTTTTGCCCTGATGAGGTCGGCATCATCGTCAACCACGTCGTAAGCAGCGACGTCGTATCCCTTCTCCTTAAGCAGGCCGACCAGCGGCTGTCCAGATGTATCTGTTTCCCTGTCCCTGGTGCTGCTGGTCACAAGAACGGAGAAACTTGGCTTAAGGCCTGGAATCCTGTGCTCATGCATCCTTTTTCACCTTGGACACCACATGCACGTCCTGGATCTTGGTGAGAGGATAGTTGCCCGTCTCATCCTTTTCAATGTATTTCACCATGTCCCAAACGGTCAATAGGGCGGCGGAAGCACATGTAAGGGCTTCCATCTCGACACCGGTCTTGTACGAGGAACCGACCTCGCATGTGACTCTGACACCTTCCTCAAGCACCTCGAAGTCAACACTGGTCTTCTCGAGAGGTATGATATGGCAATAGGGTATGATCTGCGGAGTGTTTTTTGAAGCCATTATGGCAGAGGTTCTTGCGATCTCAAGCACGTTTCCTTTTTTTACTGTGTTGGACCTTATCGCTTCAATTGTCTCTTTCTTCAGCTTTATTGAACCTTCAGCAACGGCTGTCCTGGACTGAACTCTCTTCTCCGAAATGTCGATCATAAATGCAGATGATCAAATCGGTTAAAACAGTTTCATGATTCCTGCGGAATAGTGTTATATCGAAATGAGCATACCATGTTCAGACCCTTTTGGGCGCAGCCCCAGATTGGCTTGCAGAAATTGCTGTCACCCATTGGGGCAAAAGGTGGAGGAACCGCAAATGATGGTAAAAATCCAGGAAGGAAAAATCGACTTGCAGGAATTGATCGATATGACCAGGAACGCAGAGTCCGGTGCGCTCGTAACTTTTCAGGGCACGGTCAGGAGATTTTCCGGGGATACCGAAGTAACATCGCTCCACTATGAAGCCTATGAGGACATGGCCGTAAAGAAGATGAAAAGGATACTGGATGAGGCCAGGGAAAAGTTCAGCGTAATGGACATAAATGTAATCCACAGGATAGGGAATATTCCACTTACAGAGGACTCTGTTGCAATCTGCGTATCTTCCGAACACCGGGAGGACGCCTTCAAGGCGTGCAAGCATGTAATAGACTCGATAAAGACCGACGTGCCAATATGGAAACAGGACATAGTTCCCAACGGGGAGAAGAAGTGGCACTGAAAATCCCGTGATGTGGTTAAGTCTGACCTCCAAGTAAGAAACTTTTTACTTTAATTAAAGATATAACGGCGTGGAGCTTGAAGAATTCAGGGAACTGGCATTGCAGTCCCTTCCTAAACTTTCACGGGGGAGGACTGTCAGATACACGCTTGTACGCACTCCCGGAGAGTTCTTTATCAGCAAGATCCACAGGCAGCAATATCTTGACCTAAGGTCAATTCCAATTATGAAGAATTACCGTTTTATACAGTCTTCTCTCACGCATGGAGAATATGCAACCTTCAGGGAGGATTTCTATGACGACTTCGACTTCCTGAGGATAAGGGGGAATTCTTTCTCCAGCCTTATTGACATAGCCAGGGTCATGGGCTATGGCCTCTATGGATTCAGCTCTTCGGGCAACGGACGCATTGATGTAAAATCTCCGGGCAAGGGTAACAGGTCCGAAGATCTCATCAACCTGATGAAGGAGAATGAGGAGAAGGGAATGAAGCCATTCTTGATGACATTCAGCAAGGACAGGTCGAGAATTACAATCAGGAAGGACTTCAACTATTTCATACATGGAGGCTACTGGGAGGCAATGGAACTCATCTACAGAACCTCAACCGCTGTGATCGGGGAGGAAATGGAGATGCTCGAAAAACTCAATGGACTGCGGCTGAAGATGAAACTTGACTATAACGAGTTTGTCCCGGTCTCAAAACTCTCCGTCAGGATAGGAAACAATGCCGGCAAGAGCGAAATATTCTCGAAACTGGCCAAGAACTTTACAGTCGGAGAAATGGGGACGAGAGGCGATACAGATTCTTTTTACGCATTTCACAAGGGGAATGAGAGGTCCTCTTACAGGATTGACCTCCACGGTGATATGATGGACTTCCTTCCGACCCTGAATTCCAAAATGGAAGGAATGCTGGAAATACTGGAGAGTGTGGAAGGGGAGGTTGAAGAGTGACATCTCCTAAAATCGTCAGGGAGAGGCAGGAAGAATCCGCCAGGAATATACTCCAGCATCGCCTCCTGTCCTCTGCGTATTCTCTCATTCAGCAGAATTATCAGTCCCTTCAGCACACAGTCAAAGAACTGGCCGCTGAAGATGGCTTTTCAAGTATAAAATCAGTCAAGGTAGTTTCACAGAAGGAATCAGCCGAAACCCTTCACGTTTACGCTCCTCCGGACTTGTCCGATGAGACCACATTAGAATCATTGAAGTCAAAGTTGATTGGAGATCGGGAAGAATCGAAGAAGAGTTCGGAGAAATTCCTGTCCGCCGTTGCAATAATGGAATCCGGTCCGCTCAAGCCTGAACGGGCTATTGAACTATCCGGAGCCGAAATGGCCTGGATTTTTTCACCGGAGAATTCAACAGTAAATATTGTGGCAAAGGGGAAAACGGGAGACCCATCCCTCGACTCAATGGTTTCAGGTGCTGGCACCAGGATCATGGACAATTTCCCCCATCCGTATATCTCCAATCTGGACCCGCTGATTAAATTCTCATTTATTTCCCTGAATTATGCACGAACGGGAAAGTCTTCCCTGAGCACAGTCCTGTATGAGTCATCATCAGAGGCTTATGCTTATTCAGTTGGCCAGGAAAGGGACCGGATCAGGAGTGATTTTTCGGAACTCCTGGCTGATATGGACAAAGCAGGCTTGATTACCGCCAGAGGGAACGAGACATACTTCCCCAAAAACGGTGCAAAATTCGAGCGGGCGTTCATAAGGAAATACTGGGATTATGTGGAAAAGATAGGCAAGAGGACACTTTTTGACTTCGAGAGCCCATTCTAGACACAGCGTTATATTTTAAAAATTAGGAAAAATGGTTTGTGGGGGCTCTTCAATCATTTCAATCCTTTTTCATGAAGGAGACTATTGAGCCCGCTAGAGGCAGTATAATCCACAACAAGCCGAGCGTTACAATGTATCTGGTTGTCAATCCAAGAGTCGCTGCGGAAAAGTTGCCTGTGCCAAATATTGTGTTTGAACCGTTGGCAATAAACCCTGCTATAGTGGTGTAGCCTGTCGGTGAGATGTAATACATTGCTATGAATGCCCTGGCAAACGTCAAACCTCCCGGCAGCAGCTTCAGCCCCTCAAGAAGTATCAGGATCGGTATGAGGGGCAATGACTGGAAAGTCCAGAACATATCAAGCACCAGGAATATCGCTATTGCAAATCCGAGGAGTGCTCCTTGGGATTTCAAGAAGTTCGAGGCAAGATACACGAGTCCTATAAAGCCAGCAATTCCAACCAATAGTGCCCAAAGTCCAAGCAGGAACGTATCCAGAGGCAGGAATGTCCCCAGATAGTGATAGAATACCAGGGATGTAACAACAAAGGAAATTACTGCAGCAAGGAATACTGCTGCTGTGTTTGCCAGATACCTGGAAAAGATCAGGCCCTTCCTTGAAACCGGCCTTGACAGGACTGACTCCAAAACGCCACCTGTCTTATCCTTGCCATAGGTCATGTAGGCAGATACGGCGGCCATTAGCGGCACGAACAGTCCGAGTAAAGCCATCTCACCCTGGAAGAAAGTGTTGCTCACCTGATTAGGAGTGTATGAGGTTGCTATCTTCCCTCCGAACGGGTAACTTGTAATTCTCGTTCCATTCGGCTCGAAAAGCATGAAATAGTATAATTGGGTGCTGTTTGCAGATAGGTTTGTCAGGCTGATATGATACAGAGTGGAACCTGAGTACGAGGAATAGTATGTCATGTTGGCTTCAGTCAGGTTGTTCTGGAACATTATGTTCCCTCCGGGATTTCCCGTCGTGGTGCTGACGTTTTCTACCAGGTAATAGAGTTTGAACTCCGGAGAACCCTGGCCGGCGGGCCCTTCATAAAAGATTGTCAGCCCTCTCCTTGCCGGCTGATTCTGAAGCGAGTCTGTTGTATATACGAACCTGGACTGATTAGTGTAACCTGAAAAAGTCGTTCCATTCTGCAATGTGTAACTGTATGGTTCGGCGAAGAAGTAAGGGGTAGTTTGGCTTGTATTGTATACCATCATTTGGCCATACTGATTATAGCCATAACCGGAGGTGAAGTTGTATTGAAGAAAGTCCACCTTTCCGCCGCCAGTGGGAACTTCAAGGTTGTTGAGGCCCGTAAAATTTGCAAAGCCTTTCGCATCAGTGCTTGATGTGAGAACTTTGCCGTTTATTAGAGTTAAGTTTACCACGGAATTCTGAACCGGCTGGCCGTATCCGTTGTAAATGAAAATAGTTGCATTATATGACCCGTTGCCGCCAAGGACATATCCGAAGCTGCTGGTTTGCAGGGCAGGATTCGAGCCTGAATTACTGGTCGCAGAAGACACTGCCAGTCCAAGGGAAAAAAGAATTATGATCGCTGTCAGTATAATGACCGTCTTGCTGGTGAGGGCCCTTCTCAATTCATAAAACAACGGAATCATTTCTTTGACCCCACAAGCTGGAAGAAGTACTCTTCAAGGCTCGCCCCCTGAAGACTGAACATTGAAACCCTGTATCCTGCCCTGATGAGTTCTGCATTTATGTCATCTGCAGACTGCTGCCCTGATGCCAGGTTAATCACTGTGAGCGTATCTCCCTCAACAGATACTGTGCCGTACTCCTCAAGCAACTTTATTGCTCCCTGATCTACCCGGTTTAACCTTACTTTGAGCACAGGTTTCCCAAGGCTTCTCATCCGGTCCCTGCTGAGGGTTTCAATAATCTCTCCCCGGTGAATGATAATGATCCGGTCAGCCAAATTCTCCAGCTCGCTAAGAATGTGAGAAGAGAGGAATATCGCCTTCCCTTCGCCCTTTAGCTTTATAATCAATTTTCTAAGGTAGTTTATTCCTTCCGGGTCAAGCCCGTTTAGCGTTTCATCGAAGAGATAGTTCCCCGGGTCCGAGATCATGGCAGAAGCAAGGGCAAACCTTTTCTTCATTCCCTGTGAGTAGTTCCTGAGCTTCTTCCTCAATGCGCTGCCGAGATCGACTTCATTCATCAGATGCTCAGCAAGCTTTTTCGCCTCATCTCCTTTTATGCCATAAAATCCTGCGTAGTACCGGAGAAGTGGTATGGGCCTGGCGTTCGGCTCAAAATTGGGGAACTCGGGTACCCAGCCTATGTTTCTTGAAGCTTTTATCTTTTCACTGACGATGTTGTGCCCATCTACAGAAATAGAGCCGGATGAGGGGAGTATGATACCACTCATTGCCCTAATGGTAGTGGTTTTCCCGGCGCCGTTTAACCCTGCGAGCCCAAGAATTTCGCCGTCCTGGACTTCAAAACTGATATTGTCCACAGCAGGGGTGTCGCTTCTGCCGAAAACCTTTGTAAAACCATATACTTCTATCACGGTAGGTACTTGCAATGTTAAAATTTAAATCTTTCTACATGAATAACTTTTGGAGTTTAATTATTCATTGCGTATTTTTATCATTTAGGTATCCAGAAAATTAAGGTGATGTTCTAGTGAAATGCTCAATCCTTCCTGCTGAAAATTAATACGCTCAAGGCAATGGGAAGCGCTATCCACAATATACCTGCTGCAAGGAAGTATTCCATGGTCAGTCCAAGAGCTGCAGGAAGGAACTGACCAACATAAAGGACATAGTATGAGGACCCCGTTACCATAAGGCTGGCTATGTCCGGAAGCCCTGCGGGAGAAATGTAATACAATGCAACGAAATCCTTGACATACGCTGTGCTGCCGGCAGGAACGCCCAATATGTTGTAAAGCAGCAAGTGCGGCAAGATGGGTGCACCGGCAAATGCCCAGAGGAAATCAAACACAAAGAATATCCCCACGACGAATCCAATAAGGGTACTCTGGCTCTTGACCAGGCTTGCAGCAAGATAGGTAAGGCCAATGTAAGCCGCAGACGTGGCAAATAGCGCCCATAAACCCATCAGGAACGTTTTTTCTGGAATATTGTCCCCAAGGTAGATGCCATAGACCAGTGTCGAAACAAGGAATGATACAAATATGGCGAGGAAGACAGCAGAAGTTCCTGCTATGTACCTTGAAAGGAGAAGCCCTCTTCTCGTAACGGGCCTCACAATAGAAGACTCAATTACGCCGCTTGTCCTGTCTCTTCCGAAGGAAGAGTATGCTGCAACACCTGCCATTAGGGGGACAAACAGGCCCAGAATTGACATCTGGGTACCAAAGAACTGCTGGTTGATCTGGCCGCCACTGTAATGGGTTTTTATGGCAAGAGCTGCAGATGCCAATCTTGTTCCATTTAGAGAGAAGATTGAAAAGATATAGAAATTGACGTTTGAACCCGTAATGTTCTGTGGATTCACCATCAGTGAGCCGAAATTGCTGTAGCTCCCGTAATATGTCATGTTCTTTTCCGGAATATTAACTGTAGGGTAGGACACAGAGTAGCCTCCCTGGGTGTTTTCTGTTCCATTAACCGGGTAGTAGTAAAGCCTTACATCCGGCGAAGTCTGGTTTTGCAGCCCTTCATAAAACATCATCAGTGCATTTTCGTTGGGGTGGTTCAGCACTGAATCACTGTATAGTACGAATTTAGAAGTGTTGTAGGAAACGTTTTCAAGGGTTCCGTTAACGTACTGGGGGGTCATTGCACTGAAAAAATAAGGGTTTGAATAGTTCCTGTAGAAGTTGATGACCCCATACCCGATCGCGCCCTGGCTATTGGTATAGTTGAACCCCAGCCCCCATGCCGTGGAATTGGAAGGATTTCCGATTACGGTGTTGTTTGCGCCCGTTATGGTGAAGTTGGCATACCCTTCTGCACTAGTATATTTTGAAACAGAAGAGCTGTTTCCGAGCATTATGGAAATTTTTGACGACTGGAGGGGTGCGGCATAGAGGTTTTGAACATTCACCACCACATGGTAGGTGCCGTTGGAGCCGTACCCATAGCCGAAGGAGCGGTCAAAGGACTGGGGCCCCGGGTTGCTGCTTGCTGAATTTATCGCAGAAGAAACTGAAATTGCGATTATGACCGCAGTTGCAATAATGACGGTCTTGCTGGCAAGAGTTCTCCTGAATTCATACATGACGGGAATCATGTTTTTACACTTCCCAAATAATTTTCCAAGTTTTCCGGTGACATTTGTCCAACAGTTCTGGAATTCCCCAAGACAACGCTGGAATCCACACATAGGTATTCCTTTTCAAAAGATTTAAATCTTTTTATCATCACAGATTTCATGCTTTTACAGGTTTCCATGCGGTGTTTCAACGGATATTCCCACATGCGGTCTGCATATTGCGCATCACTAGCACGTCATTATAAAATAATGGAATGATACGGGTATATGAGATCGAAGGTTGTGTATGGCGGACCAGAACGTGCGCCTAACCGGGCTTTCATGAAGGCAATGGGACTATCGGACAATGATCTTGAAAAGCCCATAGTGGGAATAGCGGTCGCGTGGAACGAAGCAGGTCCGTGCAACATTCATGCCCTTTCACTTTCTGAGCACACAAAGGCCGGCATTGAATCTGCTGGCGGGACACCAAGAACTTTCACAGCGCCGGTGGTAATAGACGGCATAGCGATGGGGACAGAAGGGATGAAGTATTCACTTGTAAGCAGGGAAATGGTGGCAAACACCGTTGAAATGACCGTGAATGCCCATGGGTACGACGGATTCGCTGCACTGTCAGGCTGTGACAAGACAAACCCAGGCATGATGATGGCGATGGCGAGGATGAATCTCCCATCAATTGTGATGTATTCCGGCACAACTCTCCCGGGAACTTTCTTTGAAAAGGAAATTGCAATAGGCGATGTCTATGAGGCAGTAGGGGCCTTCAGTGCATCCAAGATGAGCATGGAGGACCTCAAGCTGATGGAGGACAAGGCTATTCCTACGGCCGGTGCATGCGGGGGCCTGTACACAGCAAACACAATGGCGATGATGACCGAAGCACTCGGGCTTGCACTTCCCGGCAGCGCATCACCTCCGGCCGTGGACGGCCAGAAATCTATTTTTGCCCACAAGACGGGACAGGCACTGATGCAGCTCATGGAAACAGGGCTTAAGCCAAGAGACATATTGAAGTTCGAATCGTTTGAAAATGCAATCGCACTGCTGATGGCGTCGGGAGGATCGACCAATGCCGTTCTCCACCTGCTCGCAATTGCCCATGAGGCTGGTGTCAAGCTGGATATCGACGATTTCGAAAGAGTCGGGAAGAGGATCCCCGAGATTGTCAACATGAAGCCGGGAGGCGAGTACGTGATGGCTGATCTTAACAAGGTCGGGGGCGTTCCTGTAATAATGAGGAAACTCCTGGACGCGGGCCTCATAAACGGTGACCAGGTTACAGTTTCCGGAAAGACTGTGTCTGAGAACCTTGGCAATGTCAAAATTGCGCCGGTCTCAGAAAGGGTCGTGAAGAATCTGGAATCTGCATACCAGCCAACTGGTGGAATAAGCATACTGAAGGGCTCCCTCGCCCCAGAGGGATGTGTTCTCAAGAGTTCTGCCTCAAAGATTAAGAAGCACACTGGACCCGCAAGGGTGTTTGACTCCGAGGACGATGCGTTCGATGCTGTTCTGAACAGGAAGATCAAGAGTGGAGATGTTGTCGTGATAAGGTATGAGGGCCCGAAGGGGGGCCCCGGCATGAGAGAAATGCTCGCCGTGACTGCGGCAATAGTGGGACAGGATCTGGGCGAGTCTGTTGCTCTGGTGACAGACGGCAGGTTCTCCGGAGCTACCAGAGGCATGATGGTAGGCCACGTTGCACCTGAAGCTTATGTTGGAGGGCCAATGGCTGCAGTGAAGGACGGGGACATGATTTCCATTGACATAGATAGCGGGAGGATTGACCTTCTGCTGGACGAAAAAGTCATAGCTGAAAGGCTGAAAAATTGGAAAGCTCCGCCCCCAAAGCACAGGAAGGGACTGTTGGCACAGTACGCAAAACTTGTCACCTCTGCTTCTAGAGGTGCTGTTCTGGAAGACCTTTCAGAGCAGTAACCAAATTTTTATATTATCCATCCGAGCACGAATCCGGCCACCGGGGATATGGCCCAGGTAAGGACAATTGTTAGGAATGGCCTCAGGTATATTGCCTTGAACTTGTATGAGATTCCGGTTCCAAAAACACTGGATGTCAGTGTCTGGGTGTTTGAAAGCGGTATCCCGAAGAATGTGGCTGCTTCCACGAGGAGAGAAGATACAAAGAGTGCCGAGAATGCGTTCGTGTACCTCATAAGATAGATTTCCTGCCCCACTCTCTTGATGACTCCTTTGCTCAGAAAAAGTGCGCCAAGCACAACACCTACGGTCATGCTCCCAAGTATGACATATCCGGACCCGGAAACCTGCTCAATGAAGCCGAGCGTGTTTGCTCCCAGGGTGAATGCGGTGAAGAATGAGACGACTATGAGGAGTATCTTCAGGATCGACGCGGTGCGCCATGAATCCCTGAACTCATGCCTGTGCAGTGCCCTGTTTATCGCGAATGCTGATCCAATTGACAGGATCGGCGCAATTATCCAGGTCAGCACAGTGAATCTGACAAATCCGGCATCGATTGGATACCCGTAATGAAGTGAAAGCCCTACCGATGCCCCGAGTAATGCCATGATGAGTGAAAGCGGTGCCCTGACTATAGAGGCCATTGCGAATATGAAAGATGAGATGATGAGTGCATAGAATATTATGTTGAAGGAATGGGGCAGCAGCGCATCTGACGCAGTCTTCAGAGCCTCTCCCTGCAGGTAGAGCCCGACCAGAAAGCCAGCCATACCGATCAAAACGCCGGTTCTCCTTGAGACTATCCTGCTCCCTATGATCATTCCCACTGCGGCAGAAAGGTTGTTTCCGGCCACGAATGCAGTGAGTATGCCGGCCGTTATCACTACGAGAATAAAGTAAAGGATCATTTTGTCAGTGAAAGGTTGATTGTCAGAACCAGATCAGATATGTCTTCACAGCCGTCCATCATGTCGTCGATTTTGTGCACGACTCCTGTGAGATGTGTGAAAAGCAGGTATGATATTGAATCGGCTGCGCTGTATATTGCATCCAGGAGATCGTCCTTCAGCTCATCGCCCTTCTCCTCCAGAACCTCTATGTCCTCCCTGATGTCACGCATTATGTTTATGTCACTGGCCTTTAGCATACGCTCCACATAGGAAAGTGCATCCTTTATGAGGTCAAGCATGTTGCTGAATATAACATAGGAGGAGTCCCTGAGGTCTTTTCCGACAGCATCGGAATTCTCAATCCCGGAAGGCATCCTCCTTATTTCCCTGCTCACAAAATAGGCCTTGTCAATTATGTCGTCAAAGGTTTCCGTGACAGTGATGAGGTTTTCCATCAGGTTGGAGCTGATGGCTCCACCTGTGATGTCCCCCCTTATCCTCATGGCTACGTTGTCGCCATTTCTTTCAACTTCCCTTATCTCATCATTGAGCAGGTTAAGGTCTTCCTCTCCGGAAAGCATCATTTTCAGCAAATCGCTCGCCTCTGATCCCAGGTCGGCGAATTCGGACATCTGCATGAGAACATCCTTTTCACCGACACTCAGAAGCCGCTTAAGGAAGCTGACGTTGACCATTATTACAGAATGTTAGTTCCTATTTATATTATATTGATTTTGAGGGAAAAAACGCATAGAATCTTCACGCATACCATTAATAAATGCTTAAACATTGGGAGAAACGATGTCACCCGTCTTTTTCCTGCTCACCGTGGTGGCTGCAATATTCGCGCTGGTCAACCCGCTTGGAGCAGTCCCTACTCTTGTTGGGCTAACCGAGGGATTTTCCGAGAAAGAGAGGCACCAGGTCATCAAAAAGGCGATAATGGTCGCGGGCGGCATGCTTCTTGGATTCATGTTCCTTGGAGAATACATTTTCAGCGTTCTCGGGATCGATATCTCCGACTTCAAGATCGCAGGAGGCATCCTTCTTTTCAAGGTCGCATTTGATATGATACAGGGAAAGCTTTCCACAACAAAGCTCACGCCGCTTGAACAGCAGGACTACCTGGAAAGGGAGGCTGTCGGGATAGTGCCGATTGGAGTCCCGCTCCTTGCCGGCCCGGGCTCAATAACAACGGCCATCATCTATTTCAATACAAGAAGCAATGGCCTGCTGGACAAATTTTCCGTCATAATAGCCATCATAATTGTTATGGCGATCGCGTTCTTCATACTCAGATTTTCCGTGAAAATCTTAGACAGGATAGGGAAAACCGGGTCCCTCATTATTTCAAGAATCATGGGTCTTCTTCTTGCGGCAATTGGAATAGAATTCATTGTTTCAGGGATTGCAGGAGTCCTGGTCACACTCGGTTTCTAGAACTTGCTGAAAAATTCGCTGTATTCATTCTCGGTGAGCTGCCCCTTTGCAGTTTCTTCCTGCTCCTTCGCATAAACTATGTCCGATATTACGTATGCAGAAATAATCCTGAGGAAGGCATTCTTTTCACCCATTGGAATGAATCCAAGGCAGACTCCGTCTTTCCTCTTGAGTTTCTGAAGTGAGATGAAATCAGATTGGAATGATTCGTAATCCTTGTATTCCGAGGCAAGTTTCACAAGTTGAGGATGCAACCTCATAATGGCTGCATAATCACTCAGTACGCTCTCCCCCGTGTATGAATGGTGTGAAAGCATGAGGGCGTCAAACTTGACCTCCGCCCTCAAGGGGGCGTATGAGGATATCTCCACATCTGCCAGGGGTGCTTTCATATCAGAAGCTATGCCGTAATACAGGGAAAGCTCCTCTTCATCTTCTGACCGGAAAGTGAAAATGTAACCAACACCCATGCCGCCAAGGAAAGAAAGTATCTTTTCAAGTTCCACCCCGCTTCTTTTTCGAAAGAGGTCATACCTGACCTCATAGAGCGCATCCTTTCTTCTCCTTCCATCTTCGAAACTCCTTATCAGTGAATCTGCATCCTTGTCGTATATTGAAACAGCTATTGCCGTCTTCTCTCCATCCAGGAATTCCTTGCCAATCCTTGTTTTCTGGCACTTTATCAGGGGCAGTTTTCAATCACCTCCCGGCTATGGCTTATGGTTTTCAGTTTATATGAACTGTTCCCTGTATGCTTGTGGACGCCTATTTACTGCAACGGGCAAATGGACCAGTACCTACTGCCTGGGCTGTCTAGTCAGCAAGTTTATTAAAATAGCGTAGTTATCACTTGGAATCCCCATGTTTAAAATGACCATTGTTTCCAGTCCCACCAGAGACACCGGTGATGACCTCGACAGGAACATAGCCTATTTCCTCTCAGACATCGGTTATATCCCGCGCCTGAACATCAGGACAGATTTCAACTCCATTTCAAAGTCGGCCTACTTCCGCCTTTTCAAGGACTGCTTCCTGATGAACAGCGAAAGGTACTGGACCGGGGACGAGCTGATGTCATATCTTCATACGAGCAGAACGACACTTTACAGGCACCTGAACAAGCTTAAGTCCATGGACATGCTTGAAGAAATCCAGGAAGGAAAGAGCAAGAAATACCGATTAAGGTCAGGGGACCTCCTGAAGGCATGGAGCTGGGTCGAAGTGAATGTAAAGATGGCACTTGACAACTACAGGAAGAATGTGCAAAGGATAATGGAAATAAAGGAAACAGAGGATAACAGAAGATAATTCCTGAATGATTTTGGTGTCGCGGGATATGGGGAGCTTGTTTTCTTCCAAAGAAATATTTTTAACGCTACAGGAATGTTGGTAGCAGATCCACGTGGGAATAGGGAGCAAATTAATTCAACAGCTGATGATGAGTATGGAAATGATCGAGATTAGAAAAGGTGGAAAATACGTAGTTATATCGAATAGTGGAAGGGATGAGCCAATGAAGACTGAAGGGGAGTTCGTGGGGTACACAATCCTCGGTGAGGAGGGTGCCATATGCTTCAGGGTAACCGAAGGCGAAAAGACCTTCATGAGGCTCATTCCTGTATCGGGCCTTATTGCGATAGAATTCAGCGATGAGGACCTGTTGAAGCCAAAGGTAAACAAGGACGACAGCGACAAAACCAATTACATAAGCTGAACACTGCACATCTCGGTATACACGGCCCCCTGGGGTGTCAGTTCACTCCGGTAAAGTGTCAACTTTTCCACCCCGTAGGCGCCAAAATCCACTTCCTCGTTTTCCCTGAGCAGCCCCCTGATATCCGCAGGCCTCTTGAACCTGGATATTGTAAGGTGTGGCACAAATTCCCTCTTTTCCCTGTACTTTTCAGGCAGATTTTCCATTAGCAGCCTGTGAAGCCCCAGTATTTCATGAGACTCTATCCCTATGAACGCCACCCTGGCTCTTCTTATGTCTGGAAAAGCATCTATGTGCGTAGTCCTGATCGTGAATTTATTGAATTGCATCCCATTTAAGATCCGGCAAAGCTGTTCTTTCTCGCTCTCTGTGATCTCGTCCAGGAATGAAAGTGTAAGGTGCATGAGATTGTTGTGTGGAACTTTTGAACCCTTAAGCGGTTCAATGGACTTCATAAGGGAGACAATCGCATCATTTGGAACTATTGAAACGGCTATGAATGACCTCAACACATGTGAGAAACCTGGTCAGAAATATACTTTACGCCAAAAGATAGGGGTGCATTTGCAACATTATAGGCATTCCGGTTAAGTGCTGGAACCTGATAATTAAAATACCTATGATAACCGCATTCCTTGGCAAAGGTGGAGTGGGGAAGACAAGTGTCGCATCTGCATTCGCACTTCACTGTTCAGAGAGAGGTCGAACCGCCATAGTGTCCAGTGATTTCATGCCCTCACTCCGTTACATTTTCAGAGAACCAATACCGAACCTTGATGTTATAGAACTCTCAGAAAGGGAAGTTTCTAAAAGGTGGAAAGAAAGGTACGGAACCGAGGTGTCAGAGGTGCTGAAGGAATTCGTGAACGTTGAAGACTGGATAGTGGATCACATCGCCAACAGCCCGGGCGTGGCGGAGGAATTCATGATTGCTAACATCGTTGAGCTCGAGGATTCTGGCAATTATGACCACATCGTCTGGGACACTGCCGCGTCTTCCTCAACTATGCACCTCCTTCTATTGGAAAGTGAATTCTACGAGCATCTTGACAGGGACGTACGGATATATCTCAGGCTGAAAAACAGGTTCCGGATGTCCAAGACGTCGGATATTCTTGATGAATGGAAAGACCTTGCAGACAGGGTATGGAACAGGGTGAAGGAGTCCCGCTATCATATTGTCACTACAATGGACGAGCTGAGCCTGATACAGACCGGTGAGATAAAGAGGGACATAGCATCCATGGGGCTGGAGATAGACAGCATCATATACAACAGGTGCGAGAAGGTGCCGGCTAACAGGGAGCCAAGGTCCATCATAATCCCCGAACTGAAGGGCGATTCGATGGAAATTGTGAAATCAATGCAAAAATACGTTTCACCCCTCTTTAATTCTGCCAGGAAGAGAAGGGACATACAAAAGTCCCTGGTAAACTATCTGTGAAGCTTATTGGGTTTCATGGGCCAGGTTCCGTCATGCAGGGAATACAAAATGCGAGACTTCCATTGGCTTTTCGATGACTGCTTTGGGCCCAAGCTGTGAGAGGACATCCGGCCTGCCTGCTCCCCAGACTGCGGCAAGTGCATCCATTCCTGAACTCTTCGCAGCCATTATGTCATAGGGCTGGTCGCCGACAAATATGCAATCTCCAGAAAAGAGGCCAAGCTTCTTCAAAGCGAGGAATATTGGTTCAGGGTCCGGCTTGTGGAGCTTCGTATCGTCCTGGCCTACAAAAAACTCGAAGTATCGGCCAATTCCCGAGGACTCCATCACTCTGGAGGCTACTTCCCTGTCTCCGGAAGTGACCACTGCCATCCTGACATTCTGTGCGCTCAGGAGGTCGAGAAGGTCAATAACACCTGGATATGCCTTTATTCCCGATATCTTTTCATTGAAGTGCCTGAGTATGCTTTCGTATATCGCTGCACCTTCTGAAGGGTACTTCTCTGAAAGCGTCTTCTTAACCGGCCTGCCGAGAAGGTTTGCCTCCTCATTCTGCGTGAGCGGCCTTCCAAGCACTTCCCTGAAACCGCAGTCAATAGCTTCGAATGACAGCTTTTCGCTGTTTATGAGAGTGCCATCGAGGTCAAACAGAACAGCTTTGAGCAGGGACTCACCTTTCCACGGGATAGGTAGATTCAAGATAAACTTATCACCCTGCGCACCCCGACGCACATCTAATATTCTACCAGGGAAATTGCTCTTGAAATCTATGGGGACAAGCGGTTATTTTCCTCCACACAGTAAGATTTTAATACGTTATTTGGGTGAATTGTTCTGATGCCAATGCCAAAAGCGATTCGTGGGAAGTTGCTTCTTATTGAGTCGGTCATGGTGGTCGGCATCCTGTTGTCAATATCAGTTCATGATCTTGTGTCCAATTACGGTGGGGAAGTTGGCCCAATTGCCAACCATGACATAGTATTGTCTTCACCCCTTAGGGTGGAGAATTATACGGCCATAAGCACCGGGGAGATAACCGGCTATAACATCGGAGACGGGACTTTCACCTACAACGTCGGGTTATTTGTGGCGAACAACTCAACCATAGGCAAAACGGCCGGCTCATCAGATGGGATTCCCATATACGTGATGGCATGGCTTGATTACAGCACCACAAGGAACCTGACCTCACTTGCAGGATACATTCAGTACGAGAGAATCAACATCAGCTATATGAGCAGCTATCTGTACTTTGAGAACGCATCCGGCCATAACGGTGCAGCCCAAATCCATGTGAACTCATATGCATCATCTGTTTCCGGGGGGTTCAACAGCACAAGGAGAGGCACCATTACAACGAGGGAATCGACCTATGCATTCACAGGGACCCCGAAACCGGAGGAAAATGTTATTGTCAACCGGACATACTCCAGCACCCTGCCCAATCTGGAATATTCATACGGGATCTCTGTCCCGGGCAAGTGGATCATATCCCGGGGGCCACAGAATGAAAACTCCCTTGCACTTTTGGTCACCGAGAAAATTGGAATAGTGGATTCAGTCTCTGACGGCATATTCGGAAAAACTCTCCGGGAAACACACTTAGTACTGACGGCTGCAATTCTTGCAAAATACACTCCAAATGATACTTCATGGCATTATGGGGCGGACATCTCCGGTGCAGTTGAGATCCTGAAACTTGGCAGTGGAGCCAGTTCCAACATTTCCCTGGTCATGAACAGTACGGTGAAAAAGCCTTACTTTTGAAGATTGTGGAGAACTGCTCACTCATGGAGGCTTATTGTCAGGAAGACTCACCCCACAATGAAATTATTTTTATAAGCCACAAAACGATTGTCACCTATGTCAATCGTCCCGGAAGACCTTAGCTATACAAAGAGCCACGAATGGTTCAAAGTTGAAGGAGACGTAGCAACGATAGGTGTCACTGATTACGCTCAGAATCAGCTGACTGATATTGTATACATCGAAGTCCCTTCAGTCGGCGACAAGAAGAAGATTGGAGATGTTTTGCTCACCATAGAATCGGTGAAATCAGCTGAAGACGTCTATGCGCCTGTGTCTGGAACCGTTCTTGAAGTCAACTCAGAACTCGAGGACAAGCCTGAGCTCGTCAACGAAGACAGCTACAAGAACTGGATAGTCAGGATAAAGCTTGACTCTCCCGGCTCCGAAAAGGGCATGTCCGCCTCAGAGTACAAGAAAATAATAGGCGAAAACTAGGCAGATGAGCAGAAGGAAGGATACCTACTACCATAAGGCAAAGGAATCAGGCCTCAGAAGCAGGGCATCCTTTAAAATCCTTGAAATACAGGAGAAGTTTGAAATACTGGGCGAGGGGGATCTCGTTCTCGAGATCGGCTCTTCTCCCGGCGGCTGGACCCAGATTATAAGGGAACTCACAGGCGAGACAGTAGTTTCTGTGGACATTGAGAAGATGGAGCCGATTGAAGGAATAGTCTTCATCAAGAGCAATGTTTTCAATCCTGAGCTTGAAAACAAGCTCAGAAATATCCTCATGGAAACAGGAAGGGACCATTTTGACGCTATACTCTCTGATGCCATGGTGAAGACGAGCGGTGACAGGAACATAGACCACTCCTCGTCCTATCTTCTGTGCAGGAGAGTAATGGAACTGGGTGAAGAATTCCTGGACCAGGGGGGAAAAGTCGTGGTCAAACAGTTTCAGGGGGACATGACCGAGGAATTTTTCAGGGAATGGGGCAGGAAGTACAAATTCAAGAAGAAAACAAGCCCAAGGGCTTCAAGGTCGGGCAGCAGCGAATTATACTTAATTTTCGCCGGAAAAAAAAGGGGCAAATTCAGTAATCCCCGGAATCAAGGCTCTTCAGAAAAGAATTAAAGTGGTCATAGAACTCGTAGTCCACGACCACAAATGCACTTTTTGCATCCGGGGCCAAAAGAATTTCCTTCATTGAATTCTCCATATGCTCGACCCTGATCTCGTCAACCTCCTTCAGCGCCCTGATGTTATTGACACGCTGTTCCCAGGATTTGACGAATTCCTCGGGAGTGCGGTCCCTGAACTCTTTCTTGACAAGCCTGCGCTTTCTGACTGAATGCCTCATGAGCGCCAGAGTGCCAACCTTGCTTGAGTATAACTTGGAAAATTCATCCTCATTCATGTCAAGGCCTATGATCCGGATACTGTTCTCCTCCGCATACTTTACGCTTTCAATGTATATGGGGGGAGGTGTCATCACCTCGCCGTAAACGGAAAGATGTGCGCCATAAATTATCTCATAATCTGATAGCATCATCTCAAATGGATCCTTCATGAATTTTGACAGCCCCTCGACGTGTTCTTCGGATATTGAAATCAGAATAATGCCCGGTCTGTTCAGGATGAGCGATTTCTTCAGATCATTTCCCTCTGAAATAAGGCCCTTGATTCC
This sequence comes from Thermoplasmataceae archaeon, assembly GCA_046703705.1. Taxonomy (GTDB): domain Archaea; phylum Thermoplasmatota; class Thermoplasmata; order Thermoplasmatales; family Thermoplasmataceae. The sequence goes on along the minus strand of JBJKST010000009.1, from coordinate 31,852 downwards.
GCCAAATAATGTGACCTTCACCCCATTTATGGTGAATGATGCTTCAGAGGTCATAGCGGTTCTTCTTCACCAGTATCTGCAAAATATCTTTCTTGCCCTGTGCATTCCTCAACTCGGACAGGTTCACTACAGGGCACCCTCCAATGTGTTCCTTGTCTGTGTTTGTTCTGCTGATTATGAGCGGGATGTTCTCGAATATCTCGCTTACATTCCGTATTGCAACAGCCCTTTCCGTTCTGCTGCTCATGTCCTCAAAAAGGCCCACAAGCATGAGTGTTTCAAGCCTCTCAAATGCAATTGCGTCAAATGGGGACCTCTTTACTGACTGGAAATCGTAGCCCCCTCTTATCATGATATTGAAGACCTCCTCGATGAAGCTGTTCGCAAACTCGTGCACATTGTCAGCCGGGACTTCTGCGGGAACGCTGAGCATGTCCAGGGACCTCCTGATATCCCTCATAAGGAGGTCTTCAAGCTTCAGGAAAATATCAACAGTAGCTGCATTTCCGGACTCATAAAGCGATATTGACCTCCTGGAGGTGCCAATCCTGTTTGACACGAACCCTATGGAGTACCCCATCTCCTCGCGGGCGCTCCTCATTGCCTCTCCGTCAATAGGGACGTAAAATCCCCCAGGCCCTGAGTAAACATATGGTGCATCTCCGTCAACATAATCGATGAAAGTTTTAAGCGAAAGGATCGGGACATGGTGCCTGTAGTATACCACACCGCGCTGCAGGCTTCCGCTTCCCCCTCTGTGGCCAATAACTATTGCTACAGAAGAAGTGATCCTGGCAAGCCGGATGATCTCACCTGCATTAATACTCTTGAAGGTGTCCACATTTTGCAGCACCTTGAGTATGAATCTCTCCGACTCCCTCCGGGCGATTAGGTCAAAACTGACAAATCCGTCCAGTTCCGGGTCGGAAACTTTGAACCCCCTGGCCTCAAGCCTGTCACGAAGGGTCCTGATCATCGACCTTCTTAGATCCTCCACGAATGTATCTTATTGCAACTGGTATATTAAAATTTTTATCGCAGCTTCGAATTTCTGATGGGGATCTGGCAGCATGGAACCGGCATGAGGCTCTCCTGTTTCCTGGATTCACGGCTCAGACTTTTCTGGAAACCCTTCCGCTGTCCATATAATAAACCGAATCTGCTTTTTCAAGGTCTGCGGGATCCTGGGACACGAATATTATGTCCATCTGCAATTGCTTCGACAGCTCTCTGGTATAATTGACAACACCGTCTCTGCTGCTTATATTTGCAAAAAGCTCGTCAATAAGTATTACGTCCGGTTCGGCCAAAATTGCGGTCCCAAGCACAACTCTAGCCCTTTGGCCAAGGCTCAGGCGCGATACTCTTCCTGAGTAGTTGATGCCGAGCGATTTTTTGAGATCCCCTATGTCAAGGCGGCTCCCCCTCTCGCCTATCCCCCATTTGAGATGCCTATCCACGTCAGCATGCCCGAAGTACGTATCAGGATTGAGGTATACAATTCTTCTCTCGTTGATGGGAAGGTCCGTAACGTCAGAATTGTCCACGATTATTCGGCCGCTGTCCGGGAACTCGACACCTGTGAGGATCCGCAGCAATGTGCTTTTGCCGGAACCATTGGGCCCTGTCAGCCCTATGAAGCCGGAGTCCCTGATGGTGCATTCCAGCTCAAACTGGTCCCGCTTGAAATGAACGTCTATGTCAATGATGGCAAAACACCTCCGATAAAGCTCAAGAGCCTGCCCCCTTTCCTCTGCTCGCGATCCTGAGCGCAATAATTATCACTATTGAGATCAGAATCATCAGGGCCGATACGGTGACCGCCACCTGCGGACCGTAATAGCCGTAGTATTCATAGATAAGCACCGAGGCAGGCTCAACCCCCTTGAAAGGAGCCTGGAGAACATAGTATGCCACTATGGCTATTGAACCAAACTCGCTCATTCCCCTGCTCATGGCGGTAAGTGACGCTGAAATCACCCCTCGGAATGAGTCTGCGACAACAACGGAATAGAGCACCCTCAATCGTGTGGCACCCAGCGATGCAGCAAGTATCTCAGGCTCAATGCGCCTTGACGAAAAAAGCGATTGTGCAGCCCTGATATAAACGGGGGCCGATACAATTACCAGCGCTGCCACCAGTCCCTGAAAAGTATCGAAGAAATTGATTCCAATATAATTGAGGAATCTTCCGGTCGGCGTTATTGGGGAATCAAGGATCAGCAGCGCTATTCCAATGATGGGGTGCGGTATGGATGCGGGTATGTCCGATGCAGTCTCAAATATCGAATTTTTTCTTCTCGCCAGTTCGTAGGCAAGGGGTGTGAACACCACGAACACGACTATGGCGGCGACAGCCGAAGAAACAACCGTGAGTGAGATCGAGAGCAGGACGGTATGCGTAAAGGCTTGCCCGCTTCTGAATATGAAAATTCCATAAAAAAGAATGATAATTATGGGTATGGACAGGAGCAGGACAGAAATGGCGGATATTATGCTGAGACCGTCCCTCCTTCTCCCGTTCCTTTTGCGCATCCTCTTGCCCCTTGTATCCTGTATGCAGGGAAGTCTAAATTAGTTCTTTCCCTGTTTCATATGCTGCCTTCCTTTACAATCTGGCCCGAGCTGACAAGCGAAGATATGCCGGAGGGAGGTGCAACATTGTCATAGAGCATTTCAGGGGACAGCGGCTGAAGGCCATACTTTGACAGCTCTGAGCTGTGGTTCAGGACATATTCGGCAAAGCTCAGGGCAGTGCTCTGGTCAGTGGCGTTCGCCAGGGCAGTTACATAGAGATAGATGGGTGCACCAGATACACTGCCTGAAGTCAGGTTGTATTTGAACTTCGTATAGAAGCTGGCGTAATGGACACTGCCCAAATTCACTGTGGGCGGCAGGCTGACGTAGTTCAACCCCTTGATTATTGCTGCGGATTTGTATATGAATAGGAACTGTATGTTGCCGCTTTCAAGTGGCGAAACCAGTTCTGCAGCATTGCTTGCGGAGATATTCCCGCCGTTCTGCGATAGCCTGTTGATGTAGTATGAGCTGTTGTTATGGTATACTGAACCTGCAATCTCCAAACTCAGCCATCCTCTGAAGCCGGCAGGGTCACTGTTGGGGTTTGAGATCCCGACCTTTACATTTCCGGAGGTGAGGTTCATGAACGCACTATTGTAGGCGCTGGTGCTGTTTGTCGTGGCTGCACTGGAAAACTGGCTTATGATCTGGTTTGCGGAAGCATTGCTCTTTGTCGCGGAAGAGTATGCCAGAACCATCTGGTCAGATGCGAAGGCCACAGCCCAGCCGCTATACCTTGAATGGAGGTATGACTGTCCGTATGATCCGAGTGAAACAGAGATGAATACATCGCTTGGTGCACCCTGGCCGATCTGGTTGGCCATATAGAGTGCCCCTCCCCCCTTAACAGGTGCTATTGAAGCTCCACTCTGGTTATGGAAGGCGTTGAGCAGTGCGCTGCTTTCCTGCACATAGGCATCGGCCGAATAAACTATCAGTGGAGATGATGAAGCCGATGAAGTGCTGTGCTGTTCAATTGCATAGCCTGCCACTCCTATAACTATAATGGCGACGACTGCTGCGGTTATCTGTATGCTGCGTTTATTCACGCCATCATAATTTAATCCCTTTTAAAATGCTTACGTTAATGTTAAAATTCATTATAAGAGTAAACATAAATACTTGCACATCATTGCGGAACGTTGTAAATGGCGGATAGGCAGCATAGAATAGGGGGCCTGCTCACCGAGAGGCAGCTGCAGATACTGGAACTCAGGAAGCAGAGATTCACCCAGGAAGAGACGGCCAAAAAGCTTGGCATTTCAAGGCAGGACGTCTCCATTCTCGAACGAAGGGCCATCAGGAACATCAACACGGCTGCGGACACGATACAGATGGCCGAGAATATTGGGGTATTAAAAAGGGCAAGAATTGCATCGGGCCTCCACATACTGGATGTGGCAAAGGAAATAATCGGGTTTGCAGACAGGGAAAAGGTGAAAATCAAGAGCACCGCACTGGGAATCATGACACTTATCCAGGCTGCTGCTTCATCCTATCTGGACAACGGTGTCGTAACCGTGACCCTTGAGGCAATTATACTGCCTGACGGCAGGGTAAGCGTAAACACAGTCTCATGAAAACCAGACAGTGATTTAAGGCTGGAATCAGATAATCAAAGTTCGTAAATCGATTCTGCAACAGCGGTGGATATCTTGTTTGGGCACACCTTCACGACGCACTTGTTGCATACCGGCTCGACTTCAATATCTTCCGGAGTTGTGATGATGAGCTTCTGGATTCCCTCTATCAATGCCATTTCATCGAATACCTTGGTGGGCACAGTTCTGTAGAAAATGGCCCTCATGAAGCTTTCGGACTTTCCTATGTTCCTCCCGGTAACCTCTTTTGCATAGCATCCGTACTTTCTGATAACATCGACAAATTTCCCAAAGCTTGCGGTGAATGAACCGGGAGAAGTGTATGCTACCACGACCTGGTTGCCCAGAAGGGGGGCAATGTCCGCTATATCGGCGACGGGCCTGAGCTCTCCCATCACCTTCTTTATCTCTTCTCTCTCCTCTATGACTCTTATGGTATCGTAAACAGTCCTCCTGTTGACGTTAAATGCCTTGGAGACTTCTGTCACAGACAGTTCCATATCCCCGATGTAGAATTTTCCGTTCCTGACTGAAATTCCATGGTTGTAGAGCCCTTCCACGATTCTCCGCTTAACCGGCAGGTCCTTGAAGTACTCTTCGAGTATGAGGATCATATGTTCACAGACATATTATGTGAAAATATTTAGCTTAAATGGTTTTTATCCGCTGAAGAACTTCTCCCCGTACTTCTTCAGCGCATCCTCTTCCATCTCTTCGGTCTTGTAGTATTCATATGGGGCATTGCCAAGCACCACATCAAGGTCTGAAAGCATCCCTCTCCTGAATAGATGGACTTTGACCCTTTCTCCGGGCTTGAAATCCTTCAAGTCATCAACCTTGAACCTTCTGACATCCTCCCTCAAGTCCTTGACATGCCTGTCTCCGAACTTCTGCTTGTTCACTGCCACGAGCTCGTCCTTGTAGTTGATTCCGTATTCAAATGCCGGGGATCCCTCAAGTACCCCCTCCACAGAATACCTCCCGCCGTTCGGTTTCAGAAGAACTCCCATGAAAGGCTTTTCCTTGGGCTCAACATCATCCACTTTTTTGTATCCCCTTTTGATCTTGTATCCAATCTTCTTCAGTTCGGAGTCAAAGTCGATCTTCTGGGTGCCCCTGACATACTTGTCAAAGAATTCTGTGAAATCCTGGCCTGATACCTCTTTCAGGGCTGAGAGGACATCCTTCTCTGTGAAGCCCTTGCCATCCTTGTTGTACCTGTCAAGCAGAAGCCTGAAGAAATCGTCCAGTGACTTGGCTCCCTTTGTAGCCTCGATTATTCTTGAGCTGAGCATCATTCCCAGTATCTCACCCTTGAGATAGTATGAAACATAACTGTTGATATTGTTGGGGGATGGCCTGTACAGCTTAATCCATGCATCAAAGGACGAGTCTGAGGCCGACTCAACCGCTGTCCCCGGGATCATGTCATAGAACCTTATCTCTGTCATGAGGTGCTTCAGGTATTCTTCCCGTGTAGCAACACCGGACCTTTCCATCATGATCCACGTGTAGAAGTTGGTCACTCCTTCACTCAGCCAGAGAAGAGTGGTATAGACTTCCTGCTGGTAATTGAAGGGCCCGAGCTCAACCGGTTTCAGCCTCTTAACGTTCCAAAGGTGGAAGAATTCATGGGAAGTAACGCTGAGAAACTTGTTGTACTCGTCCTTTGGCTCAAAAGTCTGGCTGTAAACGTCAATGGATGTCGAATTAAGGTGCTCAAGCCCGCCAAAGGCGTCGGGCTCATTAATGAGGTGGTAGATGAACACGTACCTCTTGTAGGGAAGCGAGCCCATCATCTTGTAGAAACCTTCAACAAGCTTCTGGACATCCTCCTTGAGCCTCTCCTCATTCTCATTGCCACTGCCGTAGAGGACAATCTCGTGCTCCTTTCCTGCAACGGTGAAGAAGAGTGACCTGTGTTTGCCAATCTCCATGGGGGAGTCAACAAGTATGTCATAATTGATTGCCCTGTACCTGTTTTCGCCTGTTTTCTCGAGGCCGGTGGATATCTTCCAGCCCTCGGGCGGCTTTACGATGACCTCGGAGACCTGGTCCTTGTAGCCGTCCAGGTAGAGGAACATCCCGGCACCGTTTATGTAACCGTGGGAGGAGTCAAGATGGCTGGTGTGGACAGAAAGCTCATTGGCATACACCTCATAGGTGATGCTGAACGATTTCACATTCCCGTTGAGAATTTTCCATGACGCCTTATCCTTCCTCTGCACCTGAATGGGCTTCCTGTCGGCACTTACTGCTTTGAGCTTCCTCACGTGCCTGGGAAAATCCGCGATCTCATAGGCGCCCGGTGTCCAGACAGGCATAGAGGCTGTAACGGTATCATCGCTTACCTCCTCTATACTCATTGTGACCTGGAAAAAATGTGTTTGCGGCTTCTTCATCTCAACAGTGTACGATATGTTCAATTTGATCTCCAATTCGGCAAAGGAACTGAAATATATTATATCTTGCCATCGGGCGGGAATCGAGGCGGAATAGGTCCTGAATCAGGCTTGAATTGCTGGAAAAAAGGGGATTTGGTCAATACTAATCATATGACCGGTCTTCGCTGTAATCGTGGTAATTGAAGTAGTACTCTTCAGGCCTCTGGGACATCGTTGTCTCTGTGGAAAGGGCTGCTCCCATATTGCCATAGTATTTCTTGATCTTCTCTTCAACCGGAAGGTATGTCTTGAGTGCTTCTGTAACATCCTCTGTATCGATCAGCCTTTTGTCCTTTGATACTGCTATGTCTCCGGATGCCCTGACAAGGCCTCCGAGTTCCCTGAGTCGAAGTGTGAGTGCATTCTCCTTATGGTCGATCTGCTTTGCCCTCCTCCTCCCTTCCTCGACTATGAGCTTGGCCGCATCCATGGTCATGTGCGGGATCTTGCCGTCGATTATGATCTCCTGGGCAATGAACTGCAGATATCTCATCCTGTTCTCAGGGGTGTCAGGAATAGCTATCTCCATGAGGATCTCGTATCCGCTCCCCACTATTCTGGATCTCAGCGGGCTGAGTATGTACTGGAGGTCCTGAATGTTGCATGCTGCAACCAGGATGAAATCGGTGGGTACTTTGTCCACCCTTACACTTGCCCCTGCGCTCTGTGGGTTTCTTCCCGTTATCGGGAAGCTCCTTTCCTGCATTGCCGTCAGGATGAATCTCTGTATATTGCCAAGGTGTGTTATTTCATCAATGAAAAGAACTCCCTCGTGAGCCTCATGTATGGCCCCGGAAATAACCCTCTCATACGGGAGAGTGCCCAGCTGTGGATGCCCCCCGTAAGGATCGTGCCTGACATCTCCAAGGAGCTCTGTCTCACTGGCGCCGGTTGCGAGGACAAAAGGGTTCCTGCCTATGGGGACTATTATCTTGCTCGGGCTTTTCTTCTCCATTCTCCTCTTCCTTTCGAGAGTCTTCTCATCAAGGATCTTGATCCTCTCACCTGCCCTTTCGTACACTATGACTTCTTCCCGGTCCCCGGTCCTTCTGGTTGAGGTCACCCTCTCTGTGTTGTTCTGCACTCCGAAGGCTGCACCTATGACGTTGAACACATCTCCAAAGGGGCCCTGTGTAGCTCCACCCTGCACCTTTGGGTTATTGCAGTTCGGGCAGACGTTGTCTGTTGGCTGGGAATAGAAACCGCATCTGGGGCACCTGAATCCGAGCCTTTCGGCAACCGATGTAGGCGCGTCCCTGGGATCGATAGTCTCGCCCTCGACAGAATTCATTTCCTCCTTTTCTTTCTTGATTTCCTGGAGGGTTTTAACCTCAGTAAATGGCCTTTCAGGATATTGCGGGTTGTGGACTACCCGGATCTCTTCCTTTGGCCTCTCCACGTAAAAAGACATTGCCTGGGCAATCATGGATTTGCCCACGCCAGGGGGCCCAACGAGCAGCAGGTGTCTTCTTTGCCTCGCGGCTATTTTGGCCATCCTGACCGCTTCGCTCTGCCCTATCACCCTGTCAAGGGGATTTGGTGGAATATTTATGTATGATGTGTCTGGAAACTTGTCGAAATCTATGTTCACGTATGATGATCCCATGCTACTACCCTTACCTCGGTCGGCTTTTTGGTGATATGACCTAGCTTGACTCCGTATATATTCTTGATACCTACTTTGTAAGCCACATCAACTAGTCTCTGGGATATAACGCCGCCGGTAATGATCGTATTTCCGGAACCTACCTCCGATAGCTTCTCAATTGCCTCTGCGATCGGGAATGCTGCCAGTACTTCCCCATCCTCAGAATAGATTTCTGTGACCTTATCCTGAAGGAGTTGTTCAGCCCTTTTTTCAATTGACCTCGGATTTGTGAGGGAAACTTTTCCGGAAATTTCCTCCTCTTCCTTGGCGATTGGCTCTTTTGCTTTCTGTTCAACGATCTCAGCCTGGGGTTTCTTCTCGACCTTGGCAACCTTGATCTCCTTGACCTCCCTCTCCTTTTCCTTCTGGGGAGCTTTCTGGCTCTTTGGCTCTTCTGCCTTGGTCTTTTCGGTAAGTTCCTTGAGTTCCTCGGTCATTCCCCTCATTGAGAGGTACTGTTCCACTGGCGTTTTGTATCTGAGAGCTTTCACAATCTGCTTGTAGGTTAGCTCCTCGACTTCTGTCCCCTGCGGTGCCCTGGCAACAAAATCAACTTCCGCCACCTGGAGCATTTCCCTCAGGATCAGGTCTCCACCTCTATCTCCGTCCAGAAATACGGTCACAGTCCTTTCCTTGGAAAGTTTCTGCACCGTCCTGGGGATGTTTGTTCCCTGAACAGCTATGGTGTTTTTGATTCCATATTTGAGAAGGTTCAGGACATCACTTCTGCCCTCAACTACGATGATTGAATCAGAATCCTTTATTGCAGGGCCAGCCGGAAGCTTTTCCTCTCCGTATGAAATGATTTCGCCAAGCTCAACCTCTTCCCTAACGGATTGTATGATGCTTTCGCTTACGCTCTTTCCGGCCTCGCTCATTCTTTTGTAGAGTTCCTCGGCACGCTCGATGACTTTCTGTCTCTTTTGTATCCTTACGTCCTCGATTATCTCGATCTCTACTCTTGCTTTGCACGGACCTATTCTGTCGATGGTTTCAAGGGATGCCGCGAGTATTGAGCTTTCAACCTGGTCAAGGCCAGATGGAATAAGGGCAAAACCTTCTGTTCTGCCTTTCTTGCTGTCTATTTCAACTTCAATTCTTCCTATCTTGCCGCTCTTCTGAAGATCCCTGAGATCAAGTTCCTCTCCCAGAAGACCTTCAGTTTGACCAAAAATTGCTCCTACGACATCTGGTTTTTCAACCACCCCATCTGTAAATATCTTTGCTTTGATCATGTATTTTGTTATGTTTGGATCTACGTTCAATAGTATCACCCGAAATGGTGTTTGTTGAGATAACAATTGGATAATTGCCTCTTTGATCCATCACCATTGAGGAATGTATACAAAAACGGTATATAATTCTGATGGCGGAGCCTGTGTCATGGGTATGCATCGGAGACAGCCGGAAGGATCAAACTGACGAATTGCGTCCTGCATTTCAAAGCATTTCGCCGGTGTCGCCATCGCGAAAGATGGTCCATCAATATAATACGAGCGGAAATATCTGCAGCCCATCGCTCTAAAACTTATATAACTCGATATTATAGTGATCACTGATTCGATTATGATTAGATTTGGCATTGCAGGGATACCTCTAACCAGCAAGGGAAGGACTTTTATAGAATCCGTAGAAGACACAAACATGCTTGGCCTCAATGCTCTGGAGGTTCAACTGCTGAGGGTCAACGTTGAGGAGAGGCCAGCTCTGGACCTGGCAGGAATGAGGCCCCACGATGTTGACGAATCTATCATAGTAGATGTCCTAAGGCAGAATGAAGAGGGCAATTACGAAGGCGTTGGCGTAGACACAATCATAGAGGAAGATGACATAGTCCAGGAGCTTTTCTGGAATATGGCCCAGAATTATGATGACCTCTTTGACGGGGGGCGCCTTGCAAAGGAGCTTGACGTTCAGCTCTCACTCCACGCACCCTACTACATGGACCTCCTGGATGAAGGGGAAATAGGTGACAAGTCATTCAGCCACCTTAAATGGTCACTCATAATCGGAAAAGCCATGGGCTGCAAGAGGATCATTACGCACACGGGCTTCTACAAGGGCAATAAGAAGGAAAGCATCGACAGGGCAGCCTCAGTTTACAAGAACATCACAAAGTCATTTCCCGCTTCAAAGGGATTTCCGCACATAGGCGTTGAAGTTGCAGGAAAATCTGAAATTTTTGGGAGTTCGAACGAACTTATCTCTCTATCAAAGAAAGTAAAGGACATAGAGCCCATACTGAATTTCCCGCACGTGCATTCCCAGGGTGACGGGTCTCTTATTGAGATCAAGGATTTTGAGGCAGTACTGAGCGAATACAAGAAATACAGCAAAGGTGATCTCTACACGGAATTTTCAGGTGTTGAGTACAAAGACCACAACGAAATCAAGCTTACGGCAATAAAGCATGGTGACCTGAAATTCGAAACGCTTGCAGAGAGTCTGGTGGATTTTCAGGACGACATGACCATAATATCAAGCTCACCTCTGCTTGAGCACGATTCGCAGTACATGTACCTGATCTATCTCAGGGCACTTGGAAAGAAGATGCAGAGGAAAGCAACCGTGAAGAAACAGGTAGCATAAGGTGAACAGAAATGGCAAGAGAATATCCGGTAAAGAAAGGAATAAACATGTCTCCAGAATACATTCTGGAGGAAACCAAGAAGCTGGCAGAAAGCGCTGAAATAAAAGACGGTCACGTACTTGCAGCAATGCCCGGCATGAAGGTCGTGGATCTTTATACAAACGGCAAGGCACTTTTTGCCGAAACTGAAACTGACACTGGCTACAAGGACTTTTCGCAGACAATTAAGATGTATAACCAGCTGATCGAAAACATCACAGGCTACAACTCAAAGGAGAGAAAGAAGAAATTCTCAAAGTCCTGAGATTCCGTTTAACAAAACAAATTACATTTTTAGCACTTATGCACGTATAATAAAAAAAACGAAAAAAAAATTGAGAAATTCTCTTTCAGAATTACTTGTACTTGACTTTGCTTGAGGCTCTGAAGACAAATTTCTTCTTTGATGGGACTTCAATGATCTTCTTTGTCTGCGGGTTCCTGGCCTTTCTCGCCATCTGGGTCCTTCTCTCGAAGATACCGAAACCTGCGAGGTTGATCTTGTTTCCCCTGTCTGCTTCTGCAATCACTGTGTCCAGGAAATGCTTAATGACATTTCTGGCAACCTTCTGTGTTGTCCCTGTCTTCTTGGAAACCGTCTTGGAGATCTCGCTTATTCCTACCATTTTTAAATCCTCCTATTATGATAATATCTTTACTTGTATTAAAATATTTGTGTCGTGTTTTTAGTAGATAGCATCTAAAAGTGACTCTGCGGATATTCTAAATTTATAATAAAAAACATAGGATATTTTTAAATTTAAAACTGGCACAGTGATGTCAATATTTTGTAAAAGAGTCGTACACTGAAAACAGCCTGTTATAGCTATTTTGGTGTTGACATGCTGAAATTTTGGGCAACTTCATATTGCTATACAGTCACACGTTCGCCGGGAAAATATATAATGGGGGAATTCTCCCTTTTGCATCGGCTTCTAAGCGAAATCCGGAGCAAATTCACTTGAACATATATTTATATTGAGTTATAATCCAAGATTGTGAAACTAATAGAAAACTGGTTTTCGGAGCGATATTCAGACAACCTTCAGCTGTCGTTTAGGATAAAGGACCAACTCCTGTCCGTCAAGACAGATTTTCAGAGAATTGACCTTTTCGATACCTACGATTTCGGAAAACTTCTCACCATAGACGGAACCGTCCAGTTAACTGACCGGGATGAATTTGTCTACCATGAAATGATAACCATGGTTCCGTACTACTATACAAAAAAGAAGCCCGAAAAGGCCCTAATTATAGGAGGAGGTGACGGTGGTGCCGCAAAGACGCTTCTTGAGCTCGGCTTCAAGAGAATAGTGAACGTGGAGATAGACAGCCAGGTAGTTGAAGTGTCAAGAAGGTTTTTTCCCAATCTGTCCTCCGCTTTCGACGATCCCAAGGTCGAATTGATCATAGGGGATGGAATCAAATACGCAAAAACATCGAAGGAAAAATTTGACGTTGTCATCATTGACTCAACAGATCCAGTTGGACCTGCAGAAGGGCTCTTTAACAAAGATTTCTACAAAGGGGTCAAAAACCTTATTTCTGAAAACGGTGTGGTTGTTTCCCAGTCGGGCTCGCCTTTCTATCAGCCAAACGCGCTCAAGCTGGCGTATGGCGGGATGAAGGAGGTTTTCCATGATGTCCGGCCCTACACTGCATTCATTCCAACTTACCCAAGCGGATTCTGGTCATTTACCATGGCCGCCAATGCGGATCTTGAGCCGAGAAAAGAGGATGTGAAGTCAGGGCAATACTTCAATGCTGAAATTCTCCAGGGCGCATTCAGGCTGCCTGAATTCGTCCGTGATCTGTTGAAAAAACAATAAGGAAACTATCTAAGTTTCCACTTCTCTTTTGCACTCTTGAGTTCTGCCACATACCTTGGGCCAAGCTTCTTGGAAAGCCTTTCAAGGTCCCTGAGGTTCTTTGAGAAAATGTTTTTGCTTTCACTGTTGATGAGTTCCTGGAATTTTTTGGTGTCAGATATGACCTTATAGTAGAGATAAAAGAAAACGATCATCATTACCAGTCCGAGCGTGAACACCCAATATCCCCAGTTTCCCAGGTACGATAAGCTCGGCAAAGCGCTGTTCTTGAATATCAGCTCATTTGAGGTGAGGACGAATAAAACAACACCTATCGCCGCTCCAAGTATGTAAAGAAAGCTCTGGAATTCCCTTAACTTTGAAGTCATTCTGTCAAAGTAAGTATTTCCGGTCTATAATAATTTAGCCTCTTGGGTTCCCGGCAAGGTCAGAAATGAAGCCACGGACTGCCTTGGAACGGTGGGATATTTCATTCTTTTCCTCCATGGACATTTCGGAGAGTGTCTTATTTCCGCCCTCTGGCACAAAAATCGGGTCATACCCGAATCCTGCCGAACCTCTCTCTTCGCCGGATATGCTGCCCTTTACTATCCCCGTATACTGTTTTATAACTCCTCCCACCTTCGCCGTAATGACCGTCTTGAAATAAGCGTCGGGCGGCTTTCCCGACACCAGCCTTATTATTCCGGAATTTCCTATGGTTTTCTGGACATAGGACGAATATACGCCAGGAAAGCCATTCAGGGATTCTATGAAGAGCCCAGTATCCTCAAGAAAGAAATCACCCTTAACCCGGCCTGTCAGTTTCCGGCAGCTGTCAATCGAAACCTCTTCGGTGGTGTCAGCCTGTATTTCTTCATACTTCATCTTCTCCCACCTGACTTCTATTCCGGATTCCAGGAACATTGAACTGACCTCTTCGTACTTGTGGGGGTTGCTGGTTACAAAGGCAATCAAACATATCTCCTCCTTTTCTCAATTGCATCAAGAACTTCCGTCACACGCTTATAATCCGGAAACAGCCTGCCGTATTGTTCTATGAAATAGTCCGGAAGCTCGGGCCTGTCGCTGTGGTTGCTCTTGAAGGATTCCTTGAGGAGAAAGAGGTCGGTCGCCAGGTCCTCATCCTCGGCGGAAACCTTGCTCAGGCTGGTGTCAATGAGATATACCCTGTCTGAAACAAGAATGTTGTTTGTTGTGAGATCACCGTGTGAGATTCTGTTCGCATGCATTTTAGAAACCATCTCGGCGAGTTCGCCCACCTTGTCTTTCCCATCAGAAGTTCCACGAAGAAAGCTCCTCATAGTAACCCCCTCTATTTTCTCCATTTTAATTTCGAATGACCTGTTATCAACATCGTATACCCGGGGAACTCTTATCCCGGTCTCCAACAGCTTCATGAGGGAGGATGCCTCATTCCTTGTCCTCTCCCTGCGAAGCTTCAGGTCCATTTCATCAAGCCTGTATCTCTTCTGCAGCCTCTTTTTCAGGACAATTCCCCTTTCGAAATATGAGCCGACCATTATTCTGGACTCCGCGCCCTTCATCCTGTCCTCCGTAGTATCGCTGCTGTTTATCCACGGAGTGCTGACACTGTCAACCCTGAACCTCTGGTCCACCGTCGTGTCTTCAATGCTGTGCCGTTCGCCGTGCTTGAACATGAGCATACCTGCCTGGGCTATCATGGCCCCATTGTCCATGCAGTATTTCCGGTCGGTCAGGTAGATGTCAATGCCGCTCTCCTCTGCCATTACGGACAGCATGTCTCTGAGCCTGCCGTTGGCCGCGACTCCTCCGGCCAGCAAAACCTCATTTTTGTTGAAATAATAGAGTGCCCTTTCCAGAACCTCCACCAGCATTGAAAATGAAGTCTCCTGGATACTGAATGAAACGTCCTCCTGGCTCTCGCCATTGCGCAGGTGCGCCTTCGCCGCAGTGTATATGCCGGAAAACGAAGTATCCATGCCCTTTACTGAGTACGGGAGATCCAGGAGCTTCTTCCCCCTCAAGGCAAGCTGTTCTATTTTTGGCCCGCCGGGGAACCCAATTCCCAGATCACGCGCAAACTTGTCGAGCATATTGCCGAGGCCAATGTCCATAGTCTCGCCCATGACTCTGTATCTTCCGGAAGAGTGGGCAAGAACCTGGGTGTTTCCGCCTGACACATACAGGACGATGGGGTCCGCCATTTTTCCCAGCCTCCTTCCAATTTCAACGTGGCCAAGCGGATGGTTTACCCCTATGATGCTTTTGTTGAATTTAAGTGCGAGAGATCTGGCCGCGGTTCCTACTACCCTCAGGCAGGGCCCAAGGCCCGGTCCTCTTGAAAAGGCTACCAAATCCACATCTTCCATGGTTATACCGGCCTTCAGGAGCGCCTCCTTTATGTTTGGCACTATTTTTTCGGAATGGTGGATTGCGGCCTCCCTTGGATGAATTCCCCCATTTTCTGAAACATAGGTTGACGACACAGTTGAGAGTATGTCCTCTTCGTCAATGATTCCGGCGCTGACTGTATGCGCTGTCCCCTCCAGGCCAAGCACTATCATGTTTAATGGTGAATCTTCTCACAGGATATATTCTTGACCAATTACGGGACATCGTAAACAGACGCCTGCGGCAACTCCTGAAACCCTAAACTGACCGATTGCTTAACCTTTATAAAGAACAATATAATTCAGTCAAGCCGAAAAAAGACGCTTAAAACGCATCACAAAGGTTAGGTAAATATGGCAAACTCAGTTGCGATTATAGCAGATCCAAAGAGTGGAAAAACTCACAAGAAGGAAGTGTCCTCCGATAACCTTAACGCTCTAGTGGGCAGAAGGATCGGAGAGGAAGTAGACGGAATATTCTTTGAACTCCCGGGATACAAGCTCAAAATTACAGGCGGAACCTCAATAGACGGATTTCCGATGAAGTCCGACCTGCAGGTGTCCGGAAGGAAGACCATACTGAGGACGTACTCGCTTGGAAGAAGGGCGAAGAACGGAAAGAGGAAGAGAGTAACATTCAGGGGCTCCATTATAGGGACAGACATTGCCCAGCTGAACCTCAAGGTCACTCAGTACGGCCCCAACCCGATAGATCACCAGGAAGAACCGAAGGAAGCTCAATGAGCCTGCCGCAGCCTTCAGTAAATGTGGGAATGGTCGGCCATGTCGATCATGGCAAGAGTACTCTCACCAAGGCCCTGACAGGAAAGAAAACCGACATCCACTCGGAGGAGATCAAGCGTGGAATCTCTATAAAACTGGGATATGCAGATACCCCCATATACAAATGCACAGGAAAGGATGGCGAGGAATTTTACTCGAACGAGCCGGGGGAAAACTGTGAAATTTCAAGAGTAATCTCAATAGTAGACGCACCGGGCCATGAGACTCTGATGGCAACAATGCTTTCAGGCTCATCCATTATGAACGGGGCACTCCTTGTTATAGCAGCAAATGAGAAATGCCCGCAGCCCCAGACGAGGGAGCACCTAACCGCTCTCGAGATTATGGGCATTAAGAACATAGTTGTCGTCCAGAACAAGATTGATCTCGTAACGCGCGAAAGGGCCGTAGAAAGCTATAATGAAATTAAGGGATTCCTTAAGGGAAGCATAGCAGAATCCGCCCCTGTCATTCCAGTTAGTGCATACCACAACACGAACATAGACGTGCTCTACAGGATGATAGTGGAAAAGATCCAGCCGCCTAAGCTGGAGAAATCGGCGGACCCGAAAATGTTCATTGCAAGATCATTTGACGTCAACAAACCCGGAACGCCCCCTGAAAAACTTGTGGGAGGTGTTCTCGGCGGATCCCTTGTAGAGGGGGAACTTAAACTCGGGCAGGAAATTGAGATAGTGCCCGGGATCCAGACAGGCAAAGGGGGAAAACAGGTCTGGGAAAACGTGACCACTGAGGTTGTCAGCCTGATGGCCGGCAGTTACCATTATGATACAATAAAGCCTGGCGGGCTTGCCGCAGTAGGCACAAAACTTGACCCGTTCCTGACAAAAGGGGACTCATTCACCGGAAGAATTGCAGGTGCAGTTGGAAAAGTTCCGCCATTGCTCTTCAACCTGTCCCTTGACACCTTCCTTCTGAAGAGAGTGGTAGGGTTCGAGGAAGACCTGAAGGTTGAGCCCATAAGGGCCAAGGAAAGCATTATGATCACAGTGGGGACCTCAAACACAGTTGGCGTAGTGACCTCGGCAAAGGACGACAAGGTTGAGATCATGCTGAAATACCCGGTAGCCGCTGAACTCAATGAAAGAGTGGCAATAGGCCGGAGGGTCTCCAACAGGTGGAGGCTTATCGGCTACGGCAACATCATTTCCCTGTAATATTTGCAGGAACCTGAGAGCGGGCAACCGCTGCAGGCAGGCTTCTTTTTGCAATGTTTCTTGGCGAGTTCGACCAAAAGCCCATGGAAATTCTTCAGCTTTTCAACATCATTACTCAGTTGGGCAGGGACCCTTTCCTTAAGCTCTACCCTGCGATTATAATCACTAATGATCCCCAATCTTGAGAATATTCTCCAAGTGTAATTGTCCATAATAAAAACAGGCTTGTCCAGAGCGTATAGCAGAATGGAGTCAAGGGTTTCCTGGCCGATCCCGTTTATCGGCCTCAGAAAGTCTGCAATTTCAGCTATGCTTCTGGTTGCC
The DNA here is from genome assembly GCA_046703705.1 of Thermoplasmataceae archaeon. GTDB lineage: Archaea > Thermoplasmatota > Thermoplasmata > Thermoplasmatales > Thermoplasmataceae. The sequence goes on along the minus strand of JBJKST010000009.1, from coordinate 14,461 downwards.
ATATCCTCAAGTGTGCCATACTCTGTTAAGATCTTTCCGGAAAGGTCCTTCAGCCTCTTGGCCTTCTGGTTGTGGAATCCGGAACTTCGGATCAGTGCAGATAGGGTTTCCGTGTCGGTTCCAGATATCCCGCGAAGTGAAAGAAGTCCTGCCTCCCTCAACTTTCCGAGGGCCTTTTCCACGTTATTCCAGCTTGTGTTCTGTGTGAGGATTGTCCCTATCGTGACCTCATCCGGAGTATCTGCAGGCCACCATCCCAGGTCGCCCATTGTTTCGAAGAGAACTGTGTATATCGTGTGGAGATCCATTTGCTTTGCCACATTCCGGCCTGATTTATCTTCATTTCTGATGTCAAAGGGGGTTTGGTGTCCTATATGCACACTGCGCAATTCGAATTCAATATATGCAGTGTCGAATTCTTTCACTTGACCTAACTATTCGTCAAAATTTCTCATATTCTAGAAAATGATTATAAATTATTTTGCTATAGCACGACGATGAGTGAGTTTGATGCTATTGTGGTGGGAGGAGGACCTGCTGGTGCTTCCGCTGCGATTAAGCTTGCACAAAACAACGTAAATGTGCTTCTTGTTGAGAGGGGAGACCCTCCGGGAAGCAAGAACGTTTCTGGAGGAGTTCTATGGGGAAATGGCCTCGGGGAACTCAGTGAAGACTGGGAAAAGACGGCTCCCCTGGAGAGATACCTCGAAACCAAATCTGTTGCATTCCTGACAGAAAAATCCAAGATCAATATTGATTTCAGCACGAAGAATTTTGAGGAAAAAAAGACAGGGTATACTGTCCTTAGGGCCAAGCTTGACCCATGGCTTGTGAAGAAAGCCAAGGATTCTGGCGCCATGGTCGTAACAGGAGTTACAGTGGACAGACTCAGCAAGAAGGACGGCAAGGTTGTCGGCGTAATACAGGATGGTGATGAGATAACTGCAGATTCCGTAATTCTCGCTGAGGGCGCAAATCCGAGAGTGGCAATAGAATCAGGCTTGAGGGAGCCATTGAAGGACCACGATATTGCCATTGGAGTCAAGGAAGTTATTAAGCTGCCTGAAAAGACGATAAATGAACGGTTCAACCTCAGGGGAAAGGCAGGCTTTGCCTGCGAGTATGTCCTTGGCTATTTGAAGGATGGCGTTGAGGCTGGAGGATTCCTTTACACCAACAAGGACAGCATATCAATTGGTGCAGTGATTTCGATGAAACACCTGAGGGAGAGCAACAAAGTCTACTCCTTTGACATTATGGACGAATTTGCAAACCATCCATTCATAGCACCGCTCATTGAAGACGGAAGGGTCGACGAATACAGTGCCCATCTAGTCCAGGAAGGCGGGCTTTCATCGATACCAAAGCTATACGGTGACGGATATATGATAGCGGGAGATGCTGCAGGATTCTCATTCAGCAATGGGCTTGTGCTGCAGGGCATGAACTATGCAATATCTTCGGGCATTTCAGCTGCGGAAGCGTTCATGGAGGCAAAGAACAAGGGCAACTACTCTTCTGCCTCACTTTCAAGATACCAGCAGAAACTTGAAGATAGCTATGTGATGAAAGATATGAGAACATTCAAGGGAATAGAGAATGTGACCTGGAGCAAGATGGTTCACAGGACTTTTCCAAGCATGCTCGAAAATGTGATGATGGGCCTTTTCAGTGAGGAAGGCAAACCCAAGAAGCACATGATGCAGCTTTTGCTTGATTCGATGTCCGCTTCAAAGATGAAGAGCAGAGACATGCTGCTTGAAGGTTACAGAATGCTAAGGAGGATGTGAAAATGAAGATTGAAGAGAGGTTGTCACTTCTTAATTACAAGACAGACAAGTCATACGAGCATATTACGGTCAATCCGAACATATGTGAAGTATGCCCGGACCATTTCTGCACGTTTGCGTGCCCTGCAAAGTGCTACACCATAATAGAGGGAAAGCTGAATTTCAAGTACGAAGACTGTGTTGAATGCGGAACGTGTGACGTTGCCTGTTCCCATGGCAGTGTCAAGTGGACAAATACCAAGGGTGGGCACGGCGTGAAGTACAAGTACGGGTGATAAAGATGGTGCTGGAAATTATTGTGATGATAAAACAGGTCCCGGATGCAGAGGAAATTTTCATCGATCCTGTGAAGTTCACCCTTAACAGGTCACAGGCAAGAGGTGTCATAAACCCGTCTGACGAGAACGCCCTCGAAGCGGCCTTGCTAATCAAGGACCAGACTCCGGCGAAAATAACAGTAATAACAATGGGTCCACCGGCGGCAGAATCCGCACTTCTCGAGTGCATGGGAAGGGGGGCGGACCGCGGGATCCTGATTACGGATCGTGCCTTTGCAGCCGCAGACACGTATGCAACTTCCCTTACTCTTGCGGCCGCAGTCAAGAAAATTGGCAAATTTGACCTCATATTTGCAGGTGAGAGCACAACCGACTCAGGCACGGGCCATGTGGGCCCGGGCGTAGCTGAGTTCATGCAGGTTGACCAGGTCACCTATGCCACTTCAGTGAAAGTAGAGGGCGACACGATTGTTGCCGAAAGGGAACTGGAGCATGGAATAGAGGTAGTCCAGACATCAATGCCTGCGCTGGTGACAATGCTTATTAACGCCAACATCCCGAGAAGGTCGACGCTCCGCAGGCGTATTGACGCAATCAGGAAGGGAATCGAGACCATGGACCATGACTCATTGGAACTGCCGCCTGAGTGGGTTGGTATCAAGGGCTCGCCCACCATTGTCGGTTCGCTGAAGATCCCAGAAGAGAGGAAGAGGCTCAACAAGGTGATCACACTGGAGCAGATTCCTGAGATGGTCAAGGAACTTGTAGAGAATAAAGCACTTGTTTTTGGGGATGATGAAGATGCGTGAACTGATTAACTGTGTTCCGCCGGAGAACCTGGATGATTACAAGGATGTGTTTGTGTACGTTGAGCACAGCGATGGGCACATCAAGAAGTCCACACTGGAAATGCTGGGAGAGGGCAAGAAGCTTGCGAAGAAGACGAACGAGAAGCTTGTCGGAATCGCCGTGGGAGAAGATCTTGGCCCGATTGCAAAGGAGGCCGAAGAGTACGGTTGTGATATTTTCCTCGGGGCAGAATCTCCGGATCTTAAGAATTTCGCCAGTGTGCCTTACACAAACTACCTGGCCGAGATGATAGAGGACTACAAGCCCAACATTTTCCTCATGTCCGGCACAAGGGAAGGCAGGGACCTTGTCTCCAGAATAGCGATCAGGGTCATGACCGGCGTTGCTGCAGACTGCATTGAGCTTGACATAGTTGAGAACACCAAGATACTGAGTGCCTGGAGGCCATCATTCGGCGACAAGACAATCGACCAGATCCTTTGCAGGAAACACAGGCCACAGACGATAACATCAAGGCCTGGAAGCTACAAAACCGCAGAGAGGCAGCCCGGAAACAAATGTGAAATAAAGATCAAGAAGGTCAAGGTGCCAGACGACATGAAGAAGAGAAAAATCTTGAGTTTCAGGCCCAAGGACAGGCTTGATCTGACTTCGTCCAAGAAAATTGTTTCAGGAGGCCTTGGCCTTGGCAAACCCGAAGGGTTTGAGCTTATCGGCAAGCTAGCCGATGAGATAGGGGCCGATGTGGGCGCATCTAGGCCAGTCGTGGACCTCGGGTGGATACCTTACGAGCACCAGGTTGGCCAGACTGGCCAGACTGTCAGGTCAAAGCTCTACATAGCCGCGGGAATATCGGGAAAAATTCAGCACACCGTCGGAATGATAAACAGTGAAAACATAGTCTCCATTAATAACGACCCGGAAGCTGAAATCGCCAAGGTTTCGGACTATTTCATCAACGCAGACCTGTATGACGCAATCCCGAAGATTATCGAGGAAGTGAAGAAATACAAGAACGGGAAGCCATCTCCGGCCAAGGCTGCGGAAAAAGCGCCTGAAAAGAATTAAATACACTTTTTTTATATTTTACCCATTGCCTAAATCCGTAATAGTATACAAGCCGAGGAAAAATTCCGACCTTACAATAAGGCAGATAATGGTCCGGATGGACAGGTACCGGTCAAAGCACCCCAAGAGGGATGTCTTTTTTGACGGGGACGAATACGCAATATGCTACATCAAGAAATAGGTTCAGAGGGTCTGTTCTATTGCCCTCTCCTTGACCTCTTTTTCCAGCTTTGAGATGAATTCATCGATCTTGTACTGGTTCTGCCTGTTATCCCTGTTCCTTATTGTTACTGTTCCATTTTCCTGCTCCCTCTCGCCCAGTACAGCAATATAAGAAGGCCTCCTGCTCCTTATGAGCTTTATCTTCTTGCTTATTGTATCGGCGGAGAGGTCCAGTTCAGATCTGAAACCGGACTCCTTAAGCTTCTGGTGGACACTAATGGCATATTCGCTGAAATTTTCACTCACAGGAATTACGTAGACCTGCATGGGGGAGACCCAGGTAGGGAGCTTTCCGGCGTAATTCTCCAGCAGTATGGCCATGAATCGCTCATAGCTTCCGAAAATGGCCCTGTGTATCATAACCAGCCTTTCGGGCTTGCTGTCGCTGTTGACGTAATTGAGGTTGAAATTGTTCGGGAGGAAAAAGTCCAGCTGGACAGTTGAGAGTTGCCAGCTTCTTCCCAGGGCATCCTTGACATGTATATCGATCTTGGGCCCATAGAACGCAGCTTCGCCCGGAAATTCCCTGTACTCTATTCCGGACTTGTCAAGTGCTTCCTTAAGCTGGCTTGAAGCCTGGTCCCAGGCAGAATAATCGGCATTCAGGGAAGTTGAGCCACAGTTCGAACATTTAAGGACTTCATCTGATGCTGCCTTCCTTGCCTCCAGAGCCGTGCCACAGTCGGAACAGACGTAAGTGAGCAGATAGTTCTCAGGATGTTCCTTGTCTATCAGGCTAAGATCATAAAGGATCTCTGAAGTCCCGAGGATGGTGCTGAAGGTCTCCTTGACCATCCCGAGAATGGACAGCATCTCATCCAGTATCTGGTCGGGCCTCAGAAATGCGTGCCCGTCATCAATGGTGAAAGACCTTGGCCTGGTAAGCCCTGATACTTCTCCCCATTTTTCATATCTGTAGACTGTTCCCGCCTCGGCGTACTTGATCGGCATATCCCTGTAGGAATGGGGAATACGCTCGAAAATGGTTATATGCCCGGGGCAGTTCATTGGCTTAAGGGCATAGCTGTCCCCGTCCTCCAGCGTGAATAGGTACATATTTGGCTTGTATTTTGCATAGTGGCCGGACTGTTTCCACATTGTGTCCTTGTAGGCGTGAGGTGTGTAGACCTCATTCCAGCCCCTTTTAACATTGAGTTCCCTCATATATTTGATGAGCTCATTTCTTATTACGGTCCCGTTTGGAGTGTACAGCGGAAATCCGGGTGCCCTTTCCGGATCCAGAACCAGCAGGTCCATTTCCTGGGCCAGTCGTCTGTGGTCCCTTTTGGCAGCCTCCTCTCTGTTCCTGAGGTATTCCTTCAGCTGTTTCTCGTTTGGAAAAGCAGTTCCGTAAATTCTGATCATTTTCTGCCTTGACTCGTCGCCCTTATAGTGCGTACTGGACAGAGAAAGCAGTTTAAAGCTCCTTATGTGACCCGTGGAAGGCACGTGTGGGCCGGTGCAGAAATCAACATAATCCCCTTGCCTGTACGCAGTTGAAGAGCCACCCTCTGCTATGTTTTCCTCGATCTTGTCGAGCTTGTATATGTTCCTGGAGAAAACTTCCTTCAGCTCTCCCTTGGAAAGCATCAGCTTCTCTATTGGCCTGTTTTCCTTTACAATCTCCCTCATCCTTTCCTCTATCCGGCTGAAGTCGTCAGTAGAAACAGGCTCCATGTCAAAATCGTAATAGAAACCTTCCTCAGTTGGGGGCCCTGCATTGGGAAGCGCCCCCTTGTAAAGGTCCACTACTGCATTAGCTAATAGATGTGCCGCAGAGTGCCTTAGAATTGTGAGCCCCTCTCTGGAATCAACAGTTATGGGGCGCACACTGGCTTCGGAATCAGAAACATCCGAAAGGTCTGTCAGCTTGCCGTCAACTTCTACCGCTACGGCATCGCGTATCTTGTTCCTTTTCAGGGCGTCCGAGTAGGATTCCCCTTTATTCACTACAATATGTGCTTTAGAAAGGCTCTCTGGCATTAAACCTTCAGCTATTATGGATATAAATAATTTAGTCGAGGCCCGGTTCCGGTTTCAGGAAATCCAGTTGCCCCACTCCGGAGACAATTTCACCATTCCCCATCATCTCAACTAATTTCCCAATATCAGGCGAATTTGCCCTGTCCTGCTCAAGAGGAGGAATATGTCTCCTGATCTTTTTGACCACAGCTTCTGTGGCAGGTGACGGCGAATCGGTCGCGAATTCCAGGGATTGCGCCCCAAGCAGATACTCTATCGCTACAATCTGTTGAAGATTGGAAACAACCTCTGACAGCTTTATTGCAGCATTTGTGCCCATGCTCACATGGTCTTCCTGGTTGGCTGATGTGGGGATATTGTCTGCAGTTGAAGGCATTGATAATGTTTTATTGCGGTTGCAAAGTGCTGCAGCAGTGTATTGTGGAATCATGTAGCCTGAGTTGTATCCGCTGTCGGAAACAAGGAAAGGGGGGAGGCCGCTAAGGCTGGAATCCACCATTCTGGCTATCCTTCTCTCTATGATGTTTCCGAGGTCCGTGAGTGCAATGGCCGCAAAATCGCAAACCAGTCCCACGGGCTCGCCATGGAAGTTGCCCGCCGATATGATTTCATCATCACCTATGAGCGGGTTGTCCGTAGCGGAATTCATTTCAGTCGAAAGCACGGAGAGTGCATACTGAAGAGTGTCATAAACGGCGCCGTAAACTTGGGGTATGCAACGCAGGCTGTATGCGTCCTGTACCTTTGTCACGCTTGATTTTTTAATTATTTCACTGCCCTCAAGAAGCTTTCTTAATGAATTGGCGACCAGTTTCTGCCCCTTGTGGGGCCTCACATCCATGACCCATTCTCTCAGTGCACGGTCTGTGCCTTTCAGGCCCTCAAAGGAGAGGGATGCGGAGAGTATTGAATTTCTGAAAATGTCAAGAGCCCTGTAAAGTTCAAATGCAAGAATTCCCGAAATGGCGGATGTGCCGTTGATAAACGCCACTCCTTCCTTCTCCACGAATTCCATGGGCGCGATTGAGAGTTCCCTGAACAGCTCGGAGGCATTCCTTAAGCTATCCATGTATGTGACTTCACCCTCTCCCGTCAGTGTCAGGGCTATGTGGGCCAGTGGTGCAAGATCACCGCTCGCGCCAACTGATCCATATCTGGGGACAACAGGATGAATTCCCGAATTTAGCATTTTGAGAATCATGTTTACAAGTTCTACCCTGACGCCGGAGTAGCCCTTGGATAGGTTGTTCGCCCGGACAAGCATTATGGCCCGAACGTGTTCTTCAGGCATAGCCTCTCCAACTCCGGAGGCATGGCTTCTTATCAGGTTCCTTTGCAGCTGTGTAATCTTCTCCTTTGGTATGGATACGTTGAGAAGGCTCCCGAATCCAGTATTGACACCATATATTGGCTTTCCTTCCTTCAATTTTCCGATAAGCCTGTTTCTGGAATCCTCTATTCTCCGGACCGCATCCTGGGAAAGCTCGACTCTTTCATTCCTTGCAGCCACATGATAAACCTGCTCCAAGGTAAGGGAATCTCCATTGATCTTGATCATAGGAACACCTGTGCGACTCTTAACTTATCAAAATGTGTAATGAGTATAATACTCTTCTTTAGGGCACCGCAGAATTATCCTAATTTCTGCGATTTGTCAGCAGTGAGCATGCGGGTCAGCGTTTCCTTGTGTATGCCCATCCTTTATTCTATACAGCGAAGCGAAGGATTTTGCGGCGTTCGGAAATCGCGGATGTCGGAAATAAAGGGTGTGTAGAAAAGTGCAGGTGCCGGGATTTGGACCCGGGTTGAAAGCTTGGAAGGCTCTCGTGCTAGACCAGACTACACTACACCTGCATTCAAAATATGCGGGCTTGCTGCATACGATATTGCGGCGCTGGTTGCCACAAAATTCACGGTGAACTGGTACGTATTGGTCCCCTTTTCGCTATGGGCAGTTACCTTGTAGATATAGGTTGTCCCAACGTTCTTGCTGAGGTTGAAATACACATGATCACCGACGTAATTGCTTTGTACAGTACTTGTACTCGAAGGGCTACCGGCCGGCGCCTCATTGACCGAAACAGATGTTATCGGGTACTTGTAATTTATGTAAAGCCTGACGCTGTGATCAGAAACAGGCAGATTGTAAACATCAAGCTTTGGCTCATTCACATTCGCCCAACCCGTGGATGTCTGTGACTGAAGGTCCGAAATCTGGGGGCCGGACACAACGTGAAGCGGCGGGTTGAGGAACAGTATCCAGAATATCAGCCAGGTCAGTATAAACTCGCCCACCAGGAAAAATTTGTGTGAATTCCTTTTGGGGAGCTCTATTCTGAGTGCATTGAGAATTATTTTGAGGAACAGCAGGAATATGAATATTATGAGAACTGAGAAATACCACAGACCTATCAAGCTCAAGTACCCTGACAAAAGGCCAATCAATGCTCCTATGACAAAGACTGCCACTACGCCCTTTGCTCTTTCCTTTTCCTCTCGGATGAAATTCATCTCGTCGAATTCTGGCTCAACGAAGAGTGGCTCTTCTTTCTTCTTTGGCATTTTACCCTGCCTTATTATTCCGATATTAATGAAGTTAACGAGACAACCGGATCGGGTGCCTTCACAATTCCGGATGCTACAAGGACTCCCACAGCACCTAGCTCAAGAGACTTCTGAAGGTCAGTCCGGTTCTTGACACCCGCTCCAACAAGTACCGGAACATTGTGCTTTGAGCATATTGATACAACATCCGATATGATTTCAGGCCTGGCGCTGGAAACCGATATATCGCCACCTATGAGTTCGGGTGGTTCATATGCTATATATGAAGGCTGGAGCCGGGCATATAACTGCGCTTCCTCTGGACTTTCCACACAGAGCACTGTGGTGAAGCCTTCCTTTCTTCCTTTCTCTATGATTGCCCTGATCTTGTCTGCAGGGAGCCTGTTTTCGGAGTGGTTCACAAGTGACCCCTTGATGCCTATTTCAGATAGTGACTCCATTGTTATCTTTCCCGTGGAAGCACCGGGACCATCTTCATCGACATGCTGGGAAAACAATTCAAGGGTTGGGAAATCTTTCTTCAGGCCCAGATCTACCGGACTGACAGAATATACGACTTTCACCCCCTTCGGGACATGCACTTCCGAGAAGGCATTCAAAAGGCGGTCAGCATTGTTGAGGGTTGATTCGGGATAGTTCTTGAAATTGATAACAACTAGGGTCTCATCCATTATCCCTTAATTGCCGGACTATAATTATTTGTTTCCGGCTGGAAAGGAATAATCATACTCTTCACCAATGAACTTCTTCCTGAAGTAGTTCACAACCCTTTTCAGGAAAGGGTGCCTGGTGAAGCTTGAAGCTGCTGTGAGCATTATTATGAGCACCACAGCATGGATCTGCAACCCATATACATCTATAAGGTGGTCCACAAGCACGCTGGACACTCCAACGTTTATAAGCACCGCAAGAAAAGTTTCTGTCTGCAGTTTGATGACAATCGTGCTGACGCTTGAATATTCGGATATCTGCCTTGACAGCCTGTATACTCCGTAGAAGGAGGCATAGATCAGGTAAAACAGGAAAACTACCAGAAAGGCAGGGTAATAATTCTGGAGGTTGTTGAGGGCGTTTATTCCTACCTGGACAACATTCATTGTTCTTAGCACGCCTATGGCTACCCCTATCCATGTGAGCCCGAGGGCAGCAAGAAAAACACGATATATTTGTAAAATCTTCATTAGGTTGCGTGTGACTGCTATCATTTCAAGGTTCCAGATAGTGAGTGATACAGATTGGATAGAAGTGATTTAAAATTTTTGCCCATGCGGCTGGAATGAGTTCAAAGCTAACGCAGGACAAGCAAAAATCCATTGGTAATTGCAAAATGCCAAATATGCTTGAACAGAAAAAGTAGGGGAGATCAGGCTAGTATTTCGGAGGCCATCTCCCCGTAGCAGGCCATGTGAAGATGTTCATACACGCAATCCTCAGGTGAGTAACACCTCTGGAGGTGTATGATTTCCCCAACCAGTGGGGTATTGCATTTGCTGCACACCCAGGCCTGGTCTTCTATGGCATGTTCCAGACCTCTGGTTTCCACGCAAACCTGGCACACTTTTATTTTTACCTCGCGGCTCTCGAACGCGGAAATGCTCTCTACATTCATATTCTCCTCCAATTTCTGAACTCGTATGTCTTGTCTCGGGTACGTGAACCGAAAGAAGTCAGGCCGGGCGCGCATCGTGTTTCATCCTTTGCGGATTTCCAGCACGATACCGTTTGAGCGTGCTCTGGTCTTATGTTAAATTGAGACTCTCAGGGACGTTCAGATGTCCCTTATATAATATTAGATAACGGGTATTTAAACTTTAATAAAGTATTTTACGATACTAAGTTTAATTAGATATGTCTGGAGAAAATTCATTGATCTTCACATAACAACGGGTGCTTATGGGCGGATCTTGCAGGCATGTACCAATAAAATTAAGTAGGGATGGTTTTTAAATGTCAATAGCTATCAGATGTACAGGTACAATGACAGGGTCACGCTCATAAGTGCAGGTTTCCGGATATTCCACATCCTTCTTATTCTGGGATCAGGCTTTCTCCTCTACAGTGCACTGGGTCTTGATGACGATGGAGGTGAAGTCGGCAGCGCGCTTAACATGTTTGCCCTCCATAGGTATGTTGGGCTGCTGTGGGGCTTCATCATCGTATCATACGCCGCATATGCGATCCTGAGAAACAGAAAAATTGGCATCATTGAGCCTCTGGAAAAACCCATCGGGATACAGGTGAGGGAGGCATTCTCCATAGTTGGGCGTTACTTCTTCGGTCGCAGCATTTCAGCCAGGGTCAGAAAAAACATGGGCCGTCACAACATCATGGCATCATACGCTTTTCTTATGCTGGTAGCTGGACTTATTCTCCTTGGAATAGGCGGAATTGGGCTGATTGTTTTTGGAATGGAGTCTCAAGCCGGCGAGGTGTACCTGGTGGCTCATATATTAGGTGCAGGAATGCTGGCATTCTTTGTCATAGCACATCTTTTTGCAGTTATAAACAGGGAAAACAGGCCACTCCTGTCGGCGGTATTCACTAACGGCAAGGTGAAAAGGGAATGGATGGAACAATCCATGCCAAGGTACGCAGGGAGCCGCTTTAAACGATAAAACACGTTTGCAAATGGCATAATTTAACTAAATCTATGCACTAAACTTCGTGTATTTATTGGAATATTACACAAAATTTATTAGATATCATACAGTCCTGCAGTAGATGCAGAGCAACGTCTTCATCAGGATCATTGAAACCGAATACAGGTCCATGATAACGGGGACGAATGGCAAGTGGGTCAAGAACCCGGCTGCTGTGGAATCATATGTCATGAATATTCCTGAAGAGACTGTTGCCAGGTTCAAGCAGTGGTTTAAATTTGCCATGGGGACAACTGAGGTCTTCGCAGGAAAAAATGAGATTACCACGGAGGAAGTCATTGCGTTTGCTGCTACCCTCAAATCGGATGTGCCGCCATTCGAGCATGTGTACCCGGATATCCTAAAAGTGATCAAACTTTTTGAATGGCAGGAAATACTGGATATGTTCGGCCAGAAACTTGGCGAACTTATTATCAAGGAATCCAACACCGTATAATTGCGGAATTTTATTGGTAATTCCACCTCTCAGAATGCAAAGATGTGAATTATGATATTTAGTTAACTATTATATTTATGTCTAAAAAATATACTAGTCTAACTTTTATAATTAAATTCAATTTCTTGCGCATGGTAAATGACACTGTGCTGATTGAGACTACACGCCTTTCTAATTCCAGAAGCCTCAGGATGTCACTTCCGCGGAGGGTGGCTGACCGTATAGAAGCCGCTGAAGGGGACATAATAGGCTATTATGAATCCGATACCGGTGAAATAATCATAAGAAAGATGAATTAGGCATTAAAACCCGAACTTGCCGAATTAAGAAAGAGTGGTAACATTTATCAAACACGAAGTCACATCATGCAATAATTCTCAGAAGTTCAATTCATATAGTATTTTGCCCTTGTGACATCAGAAACAAACCGGGAAGGGCGTTTGAGTTGTCCATAATGGAAACTCCCGCATTGGAAAATAGATTTGGCAAACTGCGGGAATAATCCGCCAGCCCTTTAGCCAAAAGGCAAGCCGGACATGGCTGCGAAAGATTGGTCAAAGCTGACACAGTCGCATGGCCAGAACCCAAAGATCAGAAACAGGGACAGAAATGAATGAGAATGAATTCATCTCGCTATTGAAAGATTACTTTGAAAATGCGAAAGAGAAGTTTGGCCCGATTCCAAAAGCGGACGAACTCAATGAAAAGCCTGTGGATGAAGAAGAACTCCTTATGTCATATTTCAAGGCGTGGGTCGTTCTTGTAATGAACATGATCGACATAATAACGGATGAAGGTGTCCAGGTGAGGTCTGCCGATTACCTTGCCTATTATGCGCTAAAGCGAGATGAAAACCCTCCATACGGCCCTGCCGACATCACCATCCATGAAATTCTCCGCCTTTTTTCCCATGATGAATTGGAGTCCATGTTCGGCAATAATTTCCTCATCAAGTACCTGAAACTGGATGTTTCCCTGACCAGTTGAGATTCAGGCCAACTTATTTTCCCCTGACCAAAGATGTAAACACACCGGCTAGGCTTAATATTCCGGAAACAAGCATCACCGTTTTCAGCCCTGAAAGAAATGCCACGGCATCCAGGACAGCGCTTCCTGAACTTGCCCCCGAAAAAAGTTCCAATATCATGTTTCTGGGCATGGACTCGGCAAGTAAGGTGCTCATAACTGCAAGGCTCATCAACTGTCCCAGGAACCTCATGGTACCAAGGGTCCCTGAAGCAGTTCCCGAATCTTTCCTGTCAACTGAACTCATGACCGAGTTTGTGTTCGGCGCCGAAAACAGGCCGAAGCCAACACCCACTGCTCCAAGCGGCCACGCAATCTCAACCGGGCTAATTTTTCCAACGGCGAAATAAAGGAAGAAAAAGGCAATAGAGATTATCAGCATGCCAAGGGAAGCCAGCCCCCTTGATCCAAACCTGTCGGAAAGCCGTCCGCTCAGAGGTGAGAAAATAACCATCAGGACAGGTTCAACTGTGAGTATGAGGCCGGAATCTTCCGGGCTGATTCCGGCTATGACTGAAAAATAAACTGAAAAGACGAAAATGATGGCGAAAGTGCTTATGTAATTCAGGAATGCAGTGAAATTGGCAGCTGAGAATGTCCTGTTTCTTGTGAAAAGCCTTATATCAAGAATGGGGTCTGCCTTATTTCTCTCATAAAGCACAAATATCGCGAGAAGGGCAATTCCGGATGCAAGCAGGTAAATTGTTGAAAACCAGCCGTATACTTCGCTGAAACTGAGATAAAGCACTACGCTCAGTATGGCCGCAAGAAATACGAAAAAGCCCACCACGTCAATAGGCCTTGCCCTGGTGGGTATTTCTGCTCTTCTCAGGAAAGAAAAGGCCGGGATTATTGACATAAATGCAAAAACAGAGACCAGGAGAAACAAGGAATGCCAGCCTAGTGCACCTATGATGGCTCCGGCAAGCACGGGGCCGGATGTGAGGCCCAGGTATACGGACATTGCATTGATTCCCAAAGCCCCTCCCCTGGATTCGCTTGAATAGACAGAACTCACGATTGCAGTTCCGTTAACGGACAGGAGTGACGCGCCAATCCCCATAACCAGCGTTGAGAATATAAGCTGGTACACCTGGTAGGATACCCCTGCCAGCACAGCACCGGCACCAAAGATTACGAATCCAATCATGTAAAATCGTGCACGCCCGAAACTGTCCGAAAGTTTTCCGAACAGAACCATCAGAGAGGGAAGGGCAATCAGGAAAGCAAGTGGCACCCAGACCATGAGGGTGAAAGAAACTCCCAAATCATTTCCAATCTCAGGGACAGAAAAGGAAATTATGCTGCTTGTGAAAGGGCTCAGGAAAGAGCCAAGGGATGTAGAAAAAAGTACTTTGGGGTTAGACTTTCCTGCCATAGCACAATCCTCCGGTGCATAAGTGGATCGAATACTTAGTATAACTTATTATTTGAAATACCCGTGCCTACATCAGAAAAATGCGACGTAGCCTTATCCTTACGTTCCATTTTTCTCAGGAATCCCGGTTTCAACATTCGAAGGCCTGTCATTCCTGTTCACTACGTATATTGACACAATGATCACAAGTATTCCTGCCAGCTGCATTGCATTTATTCTCTCTCCGTAGAGTATGTAAGAAGCAA
>JBJKST010000008.1:0-10387 GCA_046703705.1 Thermoplasmataceae archaeon | reverse complement strand
GGCCTGAAATGGGAATCTGGGGAACAGACATACCCGGCCCAGCTGAAGTTTTGAGCACAAGGGGATACTGTCAGATTTTCCTTGCTATGACTGTCTCCATTTCGTGCCTGTGCGGCACTCCCCCGGATGAGCAGTCAAAGATATTTTCGTAAGATTTTACAATCTCCCACTCCCGGTAGTAAGACAAAAGCTCCCCTTTCCTGAAGAAACTCTCGCCAGTGCCCCAGTCCGGCGGGGTACCGAAACTTGCATTGAAGACAAAGGCGTTGAACGCGTTAAGACCGCCTATTGCAGTGTGAGCCTTGAAATTCTCGAAGGCCCCTTTCCGGTTGCCCTCATTGATGTAAGTGAGCGAGCCGCTTGAATATACGACATCAAACATTCCTTCCAGCCTGAATGTGTTCAGGTCCCCAATCACTGTCCTGATGGAAAGCCCTTCATCCTCTGCCCACCTTTTGGCTTTTCCCAATCCTACACTGGAAAGGTCCACTCCTGTTACATCTAATCCCTTGGATGCAAATTGGATAAGATCCCTGCCCTCTCCGCTGCCCAGATCCACAAGCCTTGCACCATTTATCCGCTCTTGGGGGATTAATCCCATTACCTCGGAGCAGAACTCGTTTGGCGTTCTCCCCCAGTAAAAGCCGGGTTTTCTGTAAACCTCGTCATAGTTGTCCATTCCACACCACACTATGGTGAATCTTCTTGACTTAATGGCACAAACTGGCCTTCCTACTTGTTCTTGTATATTTCCTTGATGTCCTTGGTCTTGGTGGCCTTCCTCGATTTGAGTGCCTTGTATATCATCAGGGCCATGGCAGGCATCTGAGGGGTTCTCAGATATTTGTCTGGAATGTTCTGGCCCACTGTTCTCTCGACTTTGAACATGTAAATTGATCCAGGGCCGCTAATAAGATAGCTTGTGATGCTTGCCAGGAAAATCGCGGGCAGAAGTGTGTAGTTGTGCGACATCTCTGCTACAATAATTGTAGACATGATCGGTGCTTTCGCAGCCCCGGAGAAAATAACGGCCATTCCCACAAGGGCGAATGAAAGGTACCCTGGAGAAATGCTTGGGAAAAGAGCGTCCACACCCATTCCAAAGAGTGCGCCAACCATTGCCCCCATAAACAGGGAAGGTGAAAATATGCCGCCGCTCCCGCCGGAACCTATGGTGAAAGCAGAAGTGGCAAGCTTTGCCAGGAGAAGCAGGAACAGGAACAATGCAAGGCCTGTTACGAAATGAACGGGAAGCGACTGGGCAAAGAATGAATTTATCACGCTGTAACCAAGCCCAAGCGATTCTGGGAACATTAGGCCAACAGCGCCAACAACCCACGCTCCGAGAAACGGGGAGAACCATTTCCTCTGAACTTTGAATTTTGCAAAAAGATCCTCCACACCGTAAAGGCTGCGTGTCCAGAGATAGGATGCAAAACCGCCAACCACTCCAAGAAGGAGGTAAAGCGGCAGGTCAGCGTCCCTGAATCTTATATCCTGTGCCGTGAAAATAGGTCCCGGTCCCAAAAGTGCAACTGAAACTCCAAAGCCGACTATTGATGCGAGCCCCATCACCAGGAGATCTGTGGTCCTTATCTCCTTATTGAGCACCTCAAGGCCGAAAAGCGCACCACCGATAGGTGCCTTGAAAGTCCCGCTTATGCCCGCAGATGCGCCGGCCATAACCATAAGTTTCAGGGACCTTTCATCAAGATGGAAAACTGAACCAACCAGCGATGCGACCGATGCCCCTATCTGAGCAATTGGCCCTTCTCTGCCCGCGCTGCCGCCTGATCCTATGGTCACTGAAGAAGCAAATATCTTTACCAGCGCCACGCGGCTTCTTATTTTACCCCCTCTGGTCCTCAGGGACTCCATGACTTCAGGGACGCCATGCCCCCAGGCCTCAGAAGCCCACTTGTAAATGATTGGCCCAACTATCAGCCCACCGATGACAGGAAGAAATATTATCGGGGTTCCGTGGGAGCCCAAAAGCCCGAAGAAGATGAAGTGAAAAAATATTATCAGAAAACGGAAAGCGTATGCCCCCAAACCTCCGGCAATGCCTGAAACAAGAATTAGTGGACCCCAGAGGCGAAAAAAATTGAGTGATTCTTTCTCCCAGTTTTTAAACTCTTTTCCAGACCATAAACCTTCTGGTTCAAATCTCTGGGACATACCTTTCGGATATAGGTTAAAAATATTAAAAGATGCGGTGGTTTGGCGTTTAATGAAAAAAGTTCATGGAGCAAAGTTTTGAAGCTATATGTATAATAACATTTACATTCAAGCCAATCCATTTTATTGATGCATGAATGACGTTATGAGCAAAAAGCCAAAATTGTCACATTCCCTCGTCAGATGGCACTCTGACGAAATTGCAGAGGTCAAACGAATTACTGAGAAGGTCTGTCCTGAAACGCGCCTTTTTTCCCTTCCTCAACTTTAACCTCCACTTCCTTTCCTTTGCCAGCCTCGACAAGTCATTGCTGATGTATGCCGTAACCTCCTCCACAGGCTTTCCTCCATAATCGAATGTAACATATGTGCAGAAATTGTAGAGCCTCTTATTTCTCAATGAAACTGAAGACCTTATCACGACTTCATACTGCAGTTCGAGCCCGTCTATGGCAGACGGGAGATAGAGTATATTGCTGACGAACCCTGGGAAGTACGCAAAGCCTTTCTTTCTAAGGTATTTTTTGTTCAGGAGTGCAATGGAATCCGGCGAATCCAGCCTTTCCGGCTCCTCCTCATCTATGCGGCAGTCATACAGTTTCGAGAAGAAACCCCTCATTGCCTGAAATCCAGAAATGGAAGTGCTGCCTATGTAGAATTCAATGGCATCTCCGGCGGCCTTTACAAGGAACCTGTTCTCTTCACCCTCAGACGGGAGCAGCAGATACGAGCGGTCTTTGTATAGGAGCAGGTCTGTTTTGATATCCGGGCTCTTGAAATAGAACCTTCCCCAGCTGTAATTCAAGGTTGAAAGTGATTTGGGGCAACAATAAATAAGTTCTCAACATACTATCATATGAAAGATCACACAGTTGAGGATTTTCATCGACTGCAGACATTAGGCGAAGTCACGCTATCCCCGGACTCAAAACACCTTGCACTCGTGTCTTCAAACACCTATAAGGAGTTTAAAGGCATCATTGAAAACAGGCTTATTCTTAGAAACCTGCCTGATGGAACGGAAAAAGTAGTATCAGAGGAAGACACCTCAAGCTCATCACCCTCGTTTTCACCCGATTCTTCAAGGCTTGCCTACACAAGTTCCGGTAAGGACAGCCATTACATTGTCATTCTGGATATAGCATCTGGAAACAGTGAATACTCAAAGGTCGACGGCAAGCCATCCATGGTGAAGTGGAAGGACAATGGGACAATAATTGCGCTGATTGAAGACTATCACAAGGACGAGAAGAAAAAGAAGAAGGAAGGAAATGACGGCTACTTCTTTGAAGAAGGCCATAAGTTCAACTCCCTCTGGGAGTACAAGCCAGGCAAGGGAATGAGGAAGGCAACTTCCGGCTACCAGGTATGGGATTTTTCAGTGAATGGGAACAGGGCAGCCGCCATTGTTTCTGACCTCCCGTACAACTGGTCCTGGTACGAGGCAAGGATTGCAGCCATCGACCTTGACAACGGTGAGGCCAGGACCATATACATTCCTGAGAAGAGGCAGCTCTCTTCACCGGTGATCTCCAGTGACTCCTCAAAGGTCTACTTCATCGAGAGCCTGATGAGCGACAATGGTGTGGAAACAGGGGATGTCCTTGTCTGCGATTATGAAGGCGGGAAAGCAGTAAACCTTACCGAAGGTAGGGAAGTATCGTTCAGCTGTATCAGGGAGGCTGCTGATGGAGAAATATACCTCCTGGCCAACAACATGGGAACCTATGAGATACGCACCTTGGGAGGGGAAAAGCCCATATGGTCGTCGTTCGGGACAGTCACACCGGCCTTCTCGCCCAAGTTCTCATATGAAGGGGGCAAATTTGCATTTGCGTTTACGTCAAAGAACCAGCGGCAGGAAGCTTTTCTGGTTGACGGGAACGGCGAAGCCAGCCAGTTGACCAACCTGAACTCCTCCCTCTCAGAACTCAAGCAGTACAATTCTGAGCTTGTAACCTGGAAGTCCAAAGACGGCCTTGAAATCTACGGAATATACAGGCATGCCGGTGATGGGGCGCCTCTTGTGGTGAATGTTCACGGCGGGCCGACTGCATCAGCAACTGAGAGCTTCATAGACTACTCTACACTCCTTCTTGCACAAGGATTTTCTGTGTTTATGCCAAACTACAGGGGGAGCACGGGAAAGGGAAGAAAATACGCTGAGCTCAACAGGGGAGATATGGGTGGAATGGATTTCACCGACATCATGGAAGGAGTGGACCATATTCTGAAGACCAAATCGGTCGACAGCAATAGGGTGTACATAACGGGAGGATCCTACGGAGGATTCATGTCGGCCTGGGCTGTCACCCAGACCGACCGTTTCAGGGCATCAGTATCACTCTTTGGAATTTCGGACTGGATTAGTTTCCATGGCGTATCCAGCCTGGCAGTATGGGACAGCATACACTACGACCAGGACCCATACGATTTCGACAAATTTGTGAAATTCTCGGCAATAAGGTACCTGGACAAGGTAAAGACTCCGATTCTGCTCATGCACGGAATTGAGGACCCGTACGTTCCGGTGGGGCAGTACTACCAGCTCTACAGGGCTTTGAAAGAAAAGGGAAAGGAAACCAGGCTCCTTCTTTTCCCGCGTGAAGGCCATGGGTTCAGGGAGAAGAAACACTTTGAAATGTACATCGATGAGATGGTGAAGTGGTTCAGGGACCACCCTTAGGGCCCATTTCACCAAAATATGACGAAAGCTGCTCAAAGGCTGCCCTTGTTACCTCGGGCGGCTGGAAAAAGCAAAGCCTGAAGCCATGCTCCACCCCAAAGTAGGCTCCGGGAACGAGAAGCACACCGGTCCTGGAATATATGTCTTCGCAAAGACTTACCGAGTCTATATCAAGGTCATATCTCACAAATCCGAACGGTGCGGCTTCCGGCTTCTTCCAGCTCATGAAATCAAAGCTTCTCACGAAGGAGTCTGCAACAGGTAGGTTGGAATTCACAAGACCCATGACTTTCTCTGCAAAAGGCTCCCTTTTCTCAAGCACCTTTGACGCCAGCCAGAGTGGATATTTCGGGTTATGGGCGCTTGTCATCGACTTTACCCTCATCACTTTCCCATAATCTTCATTGTGGGCAAGGATCCAGCCTGTCCTCAATTTTGTGAAGCCAAAGAATTTTGTCATTGTGCCTGAAGCCAGGGCCCTTGTGTCTGAATGGAAAAGTGTATCGGGCTTCTTCTTGAACTTGAATTCTGTGAAAGTTTCATCAACATATATTCTCGAGTCTTTCCCTGTGGCGTCGGCAATGGCATTGAAAGTATTCTCTCTGAGAACACCTTCAGGATTGCCCGGAGATGTCAACATGGCCGAATCCCCGGCAGAAGCCATTCCTGCAATTTTTTCATCAGTTCCATGAACAACATTGGCCCCGAGAGCCTTCGGAACTACGTAAATAGGCTCATACTCAGGCAAGGGGACCAGAATCCTGGAGGAAATGCTTGCAAGGAATCCGGCTGCAAGGAAAATTCCCTCTGTCCCGCCAATGGTTGGAATTACATTGCTGCTGTCAACTCCGTAGAGTTCTGCTACAGTATCCTTGAAATAGCTGTCCGGGTCCTTCTCGCGAAGATAGGCTTCATATGAAGTCTCGATGCCAATTGCGTCTAGATCCTGCTCAGAGAGCTCGTTCCTGGACAGGTCATACTTGCATGAAGCCCTGTATTTGCCTATCCAGTCAAAAGTCTTAATCTGGTCGGTTCTCATTTTAAACTCACTTCAGTTCAATCCCATCTGGGAGAGGGTTTCGTCAACTGAAATTTCTACCGCTTCGTCACTCGAATACCTATTCTTCCATCCTGTGGATTTGAGCTTGTCTATTCCGAGCTGGGCAACCTTAACATCTCCCTTCCATCCACGGCCGTCCACGCCGCCGGTCAGGGTGACCTTAACATTCTTGAGCCCCATCTTCCCGATGACAGTGTCCCCGATCCTCTTCACCGAGGTAGTTTCGTCGTTGCCAAGGTTGTATATGTCTGTCTTATTGCTTTTCCCGTGGACATACAGTATCGAACCGACGCAGTCCGATACATGCATGTAGGATTTTCTCTGGGTCCCGTCCCCAAGTATCTCGAGTTCGCCAGGGTTCTTCCTGAGCTTGTTTATGAAATCAAAAATAACGCCATGGGTCGAGTTTTTGCCTACTATGTTTGCAAACCTGAATATTGAGCTCTTGAAGCCGTAGTAGTGTGAATATGCCGTGATAAAACCTTCACAGGCCATTTTTGAAGCACCATAGGATGATATGGGCATGTAAGGACCAAATGTCTCAGGCGTGGGAAGCACATCGGTTTCACCATACACTGTTGAACTTGAGGCAAAGGCAATCTCCGGGGTATCCGTGTTTCTCATGAATTCCAGGACTTCCATGGTTCCGATGACATTGCTGTTCAGGTCTTTCAAAGGGTCTTCCGAGCCTCCTCTGACATCAGAGTTTGCCGCGAGGTGTATTACCAGATCCTGCCTATCAAGGCCGGAAAGGCTGTTTCGGGCGGTAATGTCCAACTTCCTGAATTCTATTTCCTTTGCCTCCACAAGGTTTCGGATATACCGATCGTCTACGTTGCTCAGATCGTCCACGACAGTAATCTCGTTATCCCTTCTGAGCGCTTCCACCATATTGGACCCTATGAATCCGGCCCCACCCGTGACAAGTATCTTTTTCCCCTTGACCATATGAACTGGTACTGTAATCATAAGGTTGTAATTATGGATTAGCCCGTTCCCATTGGCCGCAATGCTGACCCGTTTTGAAACGAAAAACTGGGAAGACTCACACTGCTGTTTTAATCGGGTTCGTGCCTATCTGATTATAGTTATTATGTGACAGCGATTCTTACGTAATACTATTATAATATTTCGATATGTGCAAACTAAGCGGAGGTAGAAAATATGATATGGAAAGTCTTGAGAGACGAAACACTTGGTTGCAATTCCTACCTTCTTGGGGATGAAGTAGCTGGGACTGGAATGATAGTGGACCCTCTGGAATCAGTGGGGACGACTGAGTACATTATGACTGCCCAGGACCTTGGGATCAATATTAACTACGTGGTCGAAACCCACGTTCACGCAGACCACAAATCTGGAGCAAGAGAGCTTGCAAAGAGCCTTGGCCTGAAAGTATCATTCGGGTCAAAAGCCCAGGTAAAATACGAATACAATCCCCTGATAGACGGGCAGAAGATAGAACTCGGCTCCGTTGAAGTGGAAATTATTGAGACGCCCGGGCACACTCCTGACAGTATTTCCCTAATTGCAAGGGACCTTCAGAGAGGAGAGGCTCCCATGCTGGTTATGACAGGCGACTCCCTCTTTGTTGGTGATGTAGGAAGGCCTGACCTGCAGGATGCGGGAGAGGAAGAGATCAAGAATGCATCCAGGCAGCAGTTTCACAGTGTTAGGAAAATACTTTCCCTGCCTGAGTACACTGAGATCTTCCCGGCCCATTACGGAGCCTCAAAATGCGGCGGCCTCTTCATGAGCAAGAAACCAACATCCACCGTCGGTTATGAGAAGAATTTCAACTTTCTTGCAAAAATTTCCGATGAGGATGAATTTGTGGAAAGGCAGATGAAGCTTCTGAAACCTCCTCCAGAGGAGGCCAGGGAGATACGTGCCATAAACGTAGGAACAGAAATGGAGGTAAATTGAAATGGAAGGAGAAGGAAACTTTGACTACAATGCTCTCTGGAGCAGAGTTAACGAGGGCAGTGTACTGCTCATCGACACAAGGCTTGCGAACGAGTATACAAAGAAGCACATTCCAGGATCGGTCTGTGCACCCTACAGCAGGTCTGGCTGGGGAAGGGCTGTGGCCGGGTACTTTGGCAATGACGCGGGAGACGTTGCAATTCTCGGAACAAACGAGACAATTGCAGAGGCAGCCGCCAAGGAAGCTAAGGAAAATGGCTTCAATGTCGTGCACGTGATATCGGACGGCATGAATGGCTGGGAATCAAGCGACCTGCCGATTGCCGAGATGGGTGAAATAACCCCGGAAGAACTCTATGAGAACAGCTCAGATTACACCGTCATAGACGTAAGGGAGCCCTTCGAATGGAACTCGGGCGTAATACCGGGCTCAATGAAGATTCCAATGGAAGAACTTCCCTCAAAAATGGAAGAGCTTCCAAAGGACAGGAAGTACGCCATAGTATGCGCATCCGGATCAAGGAGCCAGTCAGCGGCCCTTTACATGGCCGACAGTGGATTCAAAGCAGGAAATGTGGTTGGCGGAATGTCAAGATGGCTTTCGAAATCGCTTCCTGTGGAATATGAGTGAAAAGCAAGCTATTCGTTGCACAGGATAGATTTTCAAAACTATCCCTCTATTTTTTTACACATGTAACCGCCCTCCAGGTTCCCCGAACGACTGCCAATACTGTTTTCTCCAAATGGATGTCAGACGCCTGAAGATATCTAGAAAAACTTATACAATCATTAATGTAACAGTATTTCTTGCAGTGCTTGGAAAAGCCCTGTATTAGCCATCTGTATGACAGTGTCATACTTCTAATGCTGGGAAAAAAATTTATATTGCAAAAACGTAGATGTTATGCGCAAGTCTAGACATAGAGACAGCATGAAAGTGTGATATAATGGAGATTATGGGAAACTATGATGCAACTGCAGGCATAGAGGATGCAACATCCCTGGTCCCGGTTTTGCGGGAATTGGATCTGGACAGGGAAAACTGGACGTTCTCGATAAATGCGGTTATCAAGGGAAGGTCCGGGTTAAGGCACCGGTTCGATTTCCTTATAAGCTCTCTGGAAGAGCAGAATAAATTCATAGTATGCATGCTCCTCAAGGAGGATTCCACCGAAACCATGGTTCGGATCACAACCTTTTATGCGCATTCCGCCGACGTTGCCGCATCCAAGGCAATAATAATCTCAGAAGCAGAACCGCCCCTAGAGGTAAGAATGCTTTCAAACTCCCTCGGAATTGAAATATTCACCAACGGAAGGAAAAGCTCCGGACATTTTGGAGCCTTAAACGGGCGGATCGCAGGCGAAAATAAGAAAAATTCAGGCAGTCAGGCCAGGAAGAAACTGAAAGTTTCAGGCGAGAGGAAGAAAAAGTACAGGGACAGGACAAGAATAATCCATGAAATACTTTCATCCGCAACTGGCCCGGAAGGGGCTACCATAACAAGAATAATCTTCAAGTGCAATCTCAACTACAGGACAGCCAAGGAAATAGTTTCCGATATGCTGAAGAAAGACCTTCTTTCTGTCAGGGAGACCGAGGAGGCGAAAAGGGTGTACAAAATAACCAAGACTGGCAGCAGCATTCTTGAAAAGCTGTATTTTTACGACTCCGTGAACCGAAACATGGTCGAATAAAGAAAGCGTTGTACCTTTTTGGGCCGTTTCAGAAACCATCATTTTTTGATGCTCACTGAATCAAAAGTATCTGGCAGAAGAGTCGGTGTGCTGTGGGAAATCAGTTTTAAAAAAAGAGAGGTGATATTAATCACCCTTTGTTTTATCTCGCCGGAGGCAGTGGTATGCTTATGCTGAAATATTGGTTCGGCAGGTTGTATGAAGCCTGTGATCCAAGCCCAATGTACAGGTAGTATGTGAACGACTGCCCAGGTGCAACCTCATGTGGAATGGGCCCTGTCAGGTTACCCCAGTCATTCAGCCAGTTTGTGTTGAGAGTAGTGTTGTCAAGGTAGTTCAGGAAGACTGGTAGGCTGTCATTCCCGAAGCCGGCATAGTTCATTGCGAATGTTGTGTTCCCGCTGGCAAATCCATTAATTGATGTGCCGTTCAAAAACTGCCCCTGGCTATTTATGAAGTAGTCCTTTATTGTGACATTGTTATTGGTTGCGTTGAGGAGAAGTGTAGTCCCTCCGGTGTTCTTTACCGTGACCTTGAACTGT
Source organism: Thermoplasmataceae archaeon (assembly GCA_046703705.1). Taxonomy (GTDB): domain Archaea; phylum Thermoplasmatota; class Thermoplasmata; order Thermoplasmatales; family Thermoplasmataceae. The sequence continues at coordinate 298 of JBJKST010000008.1, read as the reverse complement.
ACAAAGTCTCCGGGGAGGAAGTTCGCAGTATTCATGTTAACGGTCGAGGCAATGCCTCCGTTTCCATAGCTTACATAGCTGAACCCGGAAATGTTGTTCATGTTGTAGTACTGGCCGTTGATGTTAATGGGCGTCTGGTATGCATTGGTCGATACGCCGGTTACAGTTGTCTGGAAGGAAACATTTGCCTTATGAGTAGTCACGCTTATGTTGCTTGGCTGTTCCCAGGCCATGACTGCGGCTGTGGCTGTCCCGCCCATAAGCAGAACAACGACTGCAACCCAGAATTTTCTAGTCC
>JBJKST010000007.1:0-55452 GCA_046703705.1 Thermoplasmataceae archaeon | reverse complement strand
GGTACATATTCTTCATTTCCATACCGTTCGTGGGGATGAGCCCGTGCAGGAGGTACGGATGGTGCTCCACCGGTACTTTTGTGGGATTCTTCAGCAGGATTGGATTGTTCAGGCTGAAAGTGAGGAGTCCCCAGACGTGTGTTACATGCCCTACGAAAGATTGTGTGACCAATTGTGAAGTGGGCCTTGGCGATCTGGCTTCGCAGTTCATAAAGAAAGGGGAGTTCAGGAGTTCAAAGTGTGTTGGAGCGGGATCGTGCCTGGAGGCATGCCCGTATGACAACATTTACTTCTACGATGTGAGGGATTTCATAAAGGAAAAAATAAAGGCAAAGTGAGTGAAAAAAAGGGAAAGGATTAGTCTACATCCTTTGTGCTTACTTTCACTTCTTTCTTCTTCTGGGCGTTTTCTATAGGCTCGAAATTAGCTTTGTTCTTTTCCAGGACTTTGGGAAGGGAAGTGTATTCCATATCTTCCTCAGGAAGCCTGTGGGGTTCAAATGGACCCATCCTTCTGAGATAATCTGTCATTTCGACAGCCTTTTGCCTTGCACCGTCGAAAGCCGTGTCATCGAACATGTCAACTGGCCCAGAAAGCTTGCCGTCTTTCAGTACGAATCCGAGAGCAACTACCCTTGGCGGCCCGTCGAATCTTGTCATTTTCGCGTCTTTCTGCCCAACAGGCATCAGTGGACCGTTATGGGAACCCCTCATCCATCCGGATACCAGGTAGGGGTGAGAGAATGGCTCCACGGCCTCACCGGCAGCCGGAAGACCGGATTGCAGCCTTACTATCCCGGCAGGATCATCCTTGCCGACGTACTCGCCTGCTATGAAGGACAGTTTATCTGTGGACACAACAGCCACGTTTTCGTCTGGAAGTTTCTCGTGATCGGACTTAGTGATTATCCTCTTAATCACGTACCTGCTCTTTGAGCCGATCATAGCGAGTATGTCGTATGTCTTCTGCGGGGCCTCGAGGAATATCCTTTTTCCCTCGATTATGTCCCAGATCTCAAATATGAAACCGCTGTTCATATTCTGGTCTATTACAAGGCCAGGGGTATTGAACGGATCAGCGAACATCTTGTAAATTGGAAAATTAAAGGCGCCCGGTTCGGTCTTGTCCATCATGTATACGATGAATGGCTCTGATTTCCTGGGGGTAATTTCCATTTCTGCAACACCTGGACCCATGCCCTTGACGTTTCCAGAGAAAGAGTCCTTGAGGAGGTCCTGCCCTGCCCCATAGAGCCCGATTTTCTTAGCGACTGCAGTTCCAGCTTTGAATGCGTTCCAGGCAAGCTCATGAACCTCGGGGTTATCTATTCCCCTGTCATGGACCATCGTGATCTGTATATCGTCGCCAACAAATGTGACATAATGGTCGCTGAGCAATCCTTTGCTATTCTTTTCAACGTAATTTTTTACTTCATTCAAAACATCCGGGTGGACGGTTGTGTGACCCGGAAGGCTTCCAATGTCTGCTTTAATATGGGATATCGTAACCTTCATGGCGTTATTATTGTCACAAATACTAAAAGATTTTTGTCTTGATGTCTAGACATTCGACGTTTGCAGATTAAAATTCAAAATGAAACTTTCAATTGCCGATTATATATCATGTCATCTAATGACATGTGGCAGTCTCCACCTGTGATGAGTCTTAAATGTATATGAAAAGTGTTATTATGGTAACCTAAATCTGCAACGAGATGGTTAACGGTCTCATTATTGCCATTATTGTAATTTTTGTATGGATAATACTATTGATGGCCCTTGCCCCTGCCATAAGAAAGAGCAAGAGGCTGTCCCTTCTGGGACCTTTTCTTATGATAAAGGCAATAAAGAAGAGAGGGGCCCTTGATAAAATAGCGGACAGGTTTCCGGCCATCGGTTTCTCAAAATTCTCCGTTGCCCTGATTCTTGCGACCGGAGTATTTGCAGTTTTCTTTCTCTTTTACGGAGCGTATCTTAGCACGACAGTGGCTACACGTGTCAGTACACCTTTAACATATTACCTTGGACTCCCGGGAATAAATCCACTAATACCTGTTACTTATGGGATTCCTGCCTTTGCTGTGTCGGTGGTCATACATGAGGTATTTCATGGAATCGTGGCCAGAAAGCACGGCATGAAGGTGAAGTCTGTTGGGACGCTTTTCTTTGTGGCTCCTGTCGGTGCCTTTGTTGAGCCGGACGAGGAGGAGATGAACAAGGCCGATCCAGTAGTGAGAAGAAGGATATTCGGGGCGGGAGCGGGAATAAACATGGTGATAGGAATAGCCATGGTGCTCGTTCTGTCGTTTGTCATGATGCCCGCAGCACAGCCCGTGCATGACGGGATATATGTGCAGGGGATCCCTGCTGAGCAGCCCTATCAGTCCCTGATACAGCCCGGAGTTGAGCTAATTTCATACGGAAACTACTCCGGACAGTCATTAAACAGCATGTTTGTCAATTCAGACATTGCCCCTGGGCAACTCGTTAACATGGAACTGTACAACGGAACGTCGGTCAATACTGTGCAGTATCCCTCAGGGCTGGTAATCCAGTCAACGCTTGAAGGTTACCCGGCCAGCCAAATAGGCATAAAGCCCGGATCAATAATTTACTCAGTCAATGGCAGCTTGATATACGGTACAAACAGCATGGAAAGCATCCTTGACAATATTACCCCCGGAACCACAATACCTGTTGTTACGGTAAGCTACAACCAGAGCTCGCAGGGTCTGGTAAAATCGGTGAGCTATTTCAACCTGACCACAGCCTCAAAATATGAGTATTATGCCAAATACTATCCCGCAGAGAATAACTTAGCGTACAAGAATCAGAGTTTCATCGGGGTTCTCTCCAGCTACCTGGGCATTACCGGCATTCCTCTAAGTGATATCAAGCCGGTGATATTCACAAGCAGCATATTTACAGATCCGTGGTACGGGTTCCTTTCCTCCATTTCACTTCCATTCTCCGGATTCACGCCGGTGCCTGTCCATATGGCGCAGCTGTTCCATACCCCAATAAATTCCGTATTTTTCTGGGGGAGTGTCAATATGATGTACTGGCTCTACTGGGTCAACGTGCTTCTCGGAGTGACCAATGCCCTACCCCTGCTCATACTGGACGGGAACCAGTTCTTCAAGGACACGTTCCTCATTGCAGGAAGGAGAAAATCACTGTCCTTTCTTAGAAATGAGGCAGTACTTAACAGAATTATGGGAGTCCTGAACATAATAGTGATATTCCTTCTCCTTTGGGAGATTATAGTTCCACGGATTATCTGAGTATGCTAAATCCATATATACCCAATAACAATCGCAGTTCATATTGCGGCAATCATATTGCCGGAAATAACTTGAAAGGTTGAACAATCATGCCGTTCGCAGAAGCAATTGAAAGAAGATTAAACAAGAAAATTTGCATGAGGTGCGATGCCAGGAATGCCCCCTCTGCAAAGAGATGCAGAAAGTGCGGGTACACCGAGCTTAGGTACAAGGCCAAGGAGAGAAGAGGCGGACAGTAACGGACAGCAACTACTCTCCCAAAGTCGCCGTCATTCGAATGGAGGGTACCAACAACGAGGAAGAGGCATTCCTTTCCTTCAAACGGAGCGGTGCTGCCCCTGAGTATGTGCATATAAACCAACTTAGCCGGAGTTCAAAGTCTCTTGGGGAATTTGACGGGGCGATAATACCTGGCGGGTTTTCAGCTGGGGATTATGTCCGTGGAGGTGCAATATTCGCCGCTAGGTTGCTTGACTCTTCCAGGAAGGGTCTCAGAGAGTTTATAGAGGAAGAAAAGCCCCTTGTCGGAGTATGCAATGGGTTTCAGGTGCTCACGGAACTTGGAGTTGTTCCGGACATAGACGGGAGCTGGAACAGAAATGTTACACTTACCTTCAATTCATCAAACAGATTTGAATGCCGGTACACTTACATGAAGAGAGTGGGGCACAGCAGAATTTTTGACACCTTGTTTGAGGAGGGTAAGCCATACCAGGTTCCCGTTGCACATGCAGAGGGCAAGATAGTAATTAAAAACGAGGAAGAGAACCTCCCCCTACTTAACAGAAACAACCAGATCCTCTTCAAATACTCGGATGGCGAAGGAAAATCTGAAGAGTACCCGTGGAATCCGAATGGTTCCGTAGAAGCAATCGCTTCTCTCACAAACAGCAAGGGAAATGTGATTGGCCTAATGCCGCACCCGGAAAGGGTGTACTATGGATACCAGATGGTTGGAAAAGAAAAGGAAAACGAATACGGAACGGGAAAGATCTTTTACGACTCTTTGGTCAATTACATGAGCCAGATGATAACTGCCAGGTGATCTATTTCAAGAACTTCTTTTTGATGAAGGCTTCTGATCTGGCCCTGAAATCTTCAAGAGAGCAGTCGTTTACTATCATATAATCTGCGAGAGAGATAACGTTTCCAATACCCCATGAAAGCTCCCTTTCGTCCCTCTGGACCAACTCACCTATGTTTGTTATGTCGTCAGCCCTCCCTCGCTTGAGTATCCTTGAGAGGCGATTCTTCCTGTTGGCAAAAATTGCAACCACTTTCAGGTTTTCATACCTGTTCCTGAAATATACCAGTTCCTCATAGTTTCTCAGGCCATCTACCATTGTATTTTCAGGATCGGATACATTTTCCGCAGTCCTCTTCGCCCAGATATCCATTCCAAATTTTTTCCTTTCCCCTGTGGCAAAGGCCCCAATACCATTGTCGTTGGATGCGATACCGCTTTCTTCGGCATATTTCCTGACTGAGTTGCCCATGTGGACATCCTTGATGCCCAGTGAGTTTGCAACTTTTATGAACTCATCCTTACCTGCCCCGGGCATCCCTGTTACTATTATCATCAGTTGTTCCTCGCTTAAACCATAGGTCCGGCTCCACAGGTACCCTGAAGAGTGCCCTTACCTAATCCGGCTGAACGGTTATCGGTAAGATCCATAAATACGCTACTGATTTCTATGCATGGGGTAAAATTAGATACTATTTCCGTATGCATATTTTGAATATCGAAAATTTTACCCTAGTGTACCCGGCAATGGATGTCACAAACTGGTTTTGTGTTTTGCAGATTCAGCGAAAAATGTAGCTCTAAAAAGTTTTTTAATTAGTAAGAAATTACGGTAGCCATATGTCAAAAGTAGACATTAGTCTCACCATCGGGGGACCTCAGGGTGGGGGTATTGATACCTCCTCTAACCTAGTAAGCAGGGCATTTGCCTATGCTGGCTATAATGTTTTCAGTGTAAGAGAATACCATTCTAATATCAAGGGAAGGCACAGCTACACCCACATGAGAGTAAAGGAAGAAAGGCCTAGATCCCTCAGATACCCGCTTGATGTTCTTGTTGCACTCGATTCTGACACGATCTTCGAGCACATCGAGGATGTCGGTGAAAACACGAAGATCATTTATGACTCAAGCTTTGAGGGCTCTGAACTCTCAAAAGCCAGAATGATCACGAATGACACAGCCGGAAGAATCAGGAAAACGCTCGAAGACAACAACTTCAGCCCTGATGTCGTCGGAGCTATAAACTACATGAAGAGCAAGGGGGGCATACCCATAGCAATACCTTTCAGCGACCTTGTCACTGAAGTGGTAAAGGAAGGCACCCCATCAAGATATTACAATACACTTGGCTCAGCAATCACTCTTGCAATAACCGGAATAGAACAGGAGTTTGCCGAGAAGGCCATTAAGATCATATTTGCATCAAAGGAGAAAGTCATACCCTCCAACATAGATGTTGTGGGGTCCGCCTACAAGTTTGTGGAAGAGCATAATTTCAACGGGATGCACCTTGAAAAGAAGGAGTCCACTGAGAGGCTGCTCATAACGGGCAACGACGGGTCCGCAATCGGAAAGATAATGGGAGGGCTGAGGTTCCAGACATATTACCCGATCACTCCTGCCAGTGACGAGAGCACAATCATTGAAGAGCACGAGAATATAAAGTGGAGGAACGAGGAACACGCAAAACTTGCCAAGGGAGGAATAGTAGTGGTCCAGACGGAAGATGAGCTGGCAGCTGTGACAATGGCCATAGGTGCTGCGCTTACTGGGGTAAGGAGCTCCACAGCAACCTCCGGCCCTGGTTTTTCACTCATGGCAGAAGCAATATCATTCGCCGGCATGGACGAGGTTCCGCTGGTGGTTACACTTTACCAGAGAGGCGGCCCGAGCACCGGGCTTCCAACCAGGAACGGACAGTCCGACCTGTTGTTTGCCCTGAACACGGGCCATGGTGAGTTCCCAAGAATAGTTCTTTCATCCGGTGACGTTGAAGAGTGCATTTATGATGCAATAAATGCGCTGAACTATGCACAGAGGTACCAGCTTCCTGTTATTCACCTGATAGACAAGAACCTCGCAAATACGCTCGACATGGTTCCAAACATAGACATTTCAAAAGTTGGAGTCCAGAACGGTGTCAGAGTGGAAAAGAACACTGACAATTTCAAGAGATATTCCCTTGAAACAGAGGACGGGGTATCGCCGATGGGCGTGTTTGGAAAGAACATATTCTGGATGACAGGCGATGAGCACGATGAGCATGGCCATGTTACAGAAGACACGGACATCAGGGACAGGATGATGGAGAAGAGATTCAAGAAAATTGCGACAGCTGAGAAAGAGATACCCATGGATGAGAGGGTTGAGCTCCTTGGCCCCAAAGATGCAGATGTCACGTTCGTGACCTGGGGGAGCCAGAAAGGGCCCATACTCGATGTCATGGAAGACCTTGAAAAGGAAGGGATCAAGGCAAACCTGCTTTACCTGAGGATGTTTGAGCCCTTCCCGACCAATTTTGTAAAGGATGTGCTGACAAAGGCGAAGAAAGTGATCAACGTTGAAAGCAATATGCTGGCACAGGCCTCAAAGGTAATTGAACAGCACACAGGCTTTGAAATAAAAGACAATATACTCAAATACAACGGCAGGCACATGACCGAGGACGAGATCCTGAAGGCTGCAAAAGAGCTCATTGGAGCGAATGAACATATGGTGGTGTTGCAAGATGGCGCATAATTTTAGGAACGACGTGGCCATAGACTGGTGTCCTGGCTGCGGAGATTTTGGCATAGTGAGTGCAATAACTCAGGCACTCGGAGAGATGAACCTTGACCCGAATGATGTAGTGGCGGTTTCCGGAATAGGCTGTTCAGGAAAAACACCTCACTATCTTAACATTGGCGGTGTCCACACCCTGCACGGGAGGGCAATACCCTTCGCAACGGGAGTGAAGCTCGCCAATCCCAATCTGCATGTGCTTGTCACAGGCGGGGATGGAGATCTGATGAGCATAGGAGCTGGGCATTTCGTAGGCGAGGGCAGGAGGAACACGGGCCTGACCGTAATCCTATATGATAATGCAGTTTACGGGCTCACCAAGGGGCAGGCGGCGCCGACCCTTGCACTGGGAGAGCAGACAAAGAGCCTGGCCAGGCCAAACATGTTCAGCAAGGTGAACCCAATTGCGCTTGCCCTCACTTCAGGATACACCTTTGTTGCGAGAGGTTTCACCTCGGACATAAAACAGCTCAAGGAACTTATCAAGAAAGGAATGGAACATGAAGGGTCTTCATTGATAGACGTACTTCAGCCTTGCCCAACCTACAACAATATCAACACAATGGACTGGTACAGGAAGAGGGTCTACAAGCTAGAAGATGACGAGGCCTGGGACCCGGTTGTGACAGAGAAGAATGTTTCGTCCCTTCAGGAAAAGTTCACAAAGGCATACAACAAGGGAATAGAATGGGACGATAAAATCCCGACAGGAGTATTCTTTGACAACAGAACGGTGCCTCCATTCACAAAGAGAATTGAGGGGCACCTGAAAGACTACTTCAAGAGCCCCCCGTCAGACCAGACAATTGCAGGGCCGGACGGCCTCACTCTTGTTGATCCTGTGGAAACCTTCAGAGACAGGGTAATCCACTAAACCCTTTTTTTATTTTTACACGAAGTATTGAATGCCAAGGTAGCCAAAATATACTCCGAAGATCGTCAATGCTGCTACACTGAATATTTTTATACCTGTGTTGACAACATCGCCGTACCTGTTTGAGAACCTGTTAACAAGTATGGCGAGGAAGAAGACCCAGAAAATGATCCCTACAAAAAGGAAATAGAACGGGAGCAGACCGAACCTGCTGTAAAACCCAAGCCCTGCAGTGAGCCACCACCCAATCTGCAGGGGGTTTATGATTCCAACAGAAAGGCCCGCAAGATATCCTGAATTGTACTTTCCTGCCGGTTGGCCGTCTTTCGACTTCAGAATCAGCCCAGCCAGCAGTATGAAGAAGAATGCGCCCAACAGGAAAATATAAGGATCATAGGCTGACAGATTTATTCTTGATCTGAACAGGAAAGTCAGGAGCATCAGTATAAAATCTGCCGTCATTGCGCCAAATCCAACGAAAGCGCCCTTCATGATGCTTTCTGTCGACTTTCTGACCATAATTGCCGTAACGGGACCTGGAGGGCCTGCGAGGGATACTCCCAGAACTATACCCGAGAGGGCAACTATGATTACGTTCACGGGACGTTATGGCAAACTTCGATTTTTAATTATTTATCCTGTTTGAACCGTGGATTTGCTGCAGCAGCCATTTCTGGCAGCCGAGCGCCATTTGGAATGGGTTATTCTTCCCAGTATGGGAATACTCCAGCTCCCTTTGCAATATCCCTGTCCGAAATATGCCTGAAGAGTATGGTGATTAGGTTTTCAGGTATCCCGTTGTCCATCAGTACTTTTGCGAATCCCTTTGCGATGTTCCTCTTCTGCTCATCCGACAGTTTCCTTGCGGTTATCTCTATTGTTGGCATGAGAAGCCATTATTCTGACAATTAAATAAGTATGCCAAGGTGGAACAACCTTGGAGGTTGCAGAACCCAGCGGAGAGGCTTTTTAAAAATAGCCGTTATGGTACACCCCCTCCACGCGTTGGCTCGGGAGTCAGAATTTATAAATATAACTGCATATTGCTAAACCATGGCTGAAAAAGTTGATATAACCTGGCATGGACACGCATGTTTTACATTGGATTTTGGCAAGAAAGTTCTCATTGATCCTTTCATAGAGGGAAACCCCAAGGCAAAGATCAAGAAAGAAGATGTCAAGGCAGACATGATAGTTGTCACACATGGACACTCTGATCACCTTGGGAACGCAGTCGAAATAGCCAGCAAGAACAACGCGCCCATAGTCACTTTTGTAGAGCTGGGATGGATGCTGAATTCCGAGCACGAACACCTGGACATAAGAGCTATAAACTACAGCGGATCGACAGAAGTGGACGGAATCAGGGTAACAGCCGTACCGGCATTGCATTCATCGAGCCTGGATGGAAAATATGCAGGAAACCCTGCAGGAATGGTAATTAGCAACGGAATAACCGTCTATCATGCAGGGGATACTGGAGTGTTTGGCGACATGAGCATTATTGCAGACCTTTACCAACCTGATGTGTCTCTGCTGCCGATTGGCGGATTCTACACCATGAGTGAGTATGAGGCAACATACGCAGCAGGACTCCTAAAATCGCCATACTTCATCCCCATGCACTACAACACATTCGACCTCATTAAGGCAGACCCGATGAAATTCAAGAAGGACGCCGAAGAGAAGCATCAGGTGAACGTAATAGTCCCGGAAGTTGAAGAAGTGGTGACAATTGACAGGAAAGAACTCGGGAAGAGATGAATTCCTTAAATTTTTAGGGACTGACGAGCAAGGATTCCTGGAACTTGAGTCTGAGGCACAGCCAATCGTTGACTATGTCGAATCCAGAGTGGGCGGAAAGGACTATTGGCAGGTGTCCTACGACGAGTTGAGGTCTATTTACGCCGCAGTCAAACTCATGCGCCCAAGGGTCATGGTCGAGACTGGAGTCGGGCCCGGAACTACTTCTACAGCCATCCTGAATGCCATGAAGGGCACCGGTGGCAGGCTTTATAGTTTTGACCTTGGGGTTAAATTCGGGCAGAGTGAACAGATTCCGGTCGGAGCAGTTGTCCCAAAGGAATTCAGGGATGACTGGGAGCTCATTCTTGGAGATTCCTCCAACACCCTTCCGCGTGAAATAAAAAGAATAGCACCGGTTGACATATTCTTTCACGACTCAGACCACACTTATGAGCACGTTACCTTTGAGCTTGAGACCTTTATGGAATATGCTGCGGAGAAGTTCCTGGTAATAATAGACAATTTCAACTGGAGTGATGCGCCCAAGGATTTCTGCGAGAAATATGGCCTGGAGCTGTACCATATAGCTGATGACATGTGTTACATTTTCAGGAAGCAATAGGGTATGGGACCTGGATAATTTTCCTGCTTCCTTTCAGTCCTTGGCGAGAGTGGAGTTCGCGTAATCGCTCAGCTTATCTCCAAGATCGCTCGCTTTCATGTATTTCCACTCGTCTTCCTCTGCGGTTCCAGTGGAAATCCTGCTCTGCCTCATCACCCTGACACCGCTGAAAGTGGAAAGGTGATCATCCTCAAGAAGGTAACTTTTTATGGATTTGTAATCGCCAATAACCCTGATCCAGCGGGTTCTGCCATATCTGCCCATGCTCTTTGTCTGGGCTGTGAGCAGGCCAAAATCCTCCAATTCAGAGAGAATGTCACTAATTCGCCTTGTGCTGAGAGGTACGAAACCAAGTTCATTGCAGATGCTCTTGTAATTTTCATATATCTCACCCGTGACCATCTGCGTGTTGTCGAGCTCCTGTGTAATGACTGCACTGAGGAGAAGCACCTTTGACTGGAGGGGGAGAGTTGTAACAGCCTCCCTCAAGACATCCATTTCAAACTTGCCTCTTGCCTTCTGCACATCATCTTCTGTCACCCTTTTGCTGTTTGCCCTTATGGCCATCTCTATTGAGATCCTCATAAGGTCGATTGCTTTCCTAGCATCACCGTGCACCTGTGCTCCTAGTGCCGCACAAAGGTTAATCGCTGCCTCATCCACAGAATCTTCCTTGACTATATCCATGAGCCTGTAGACCAGTATGTCCCTAAGTTCCGAAGCATTGTACGGCGGAAAAAGGACACTTTCCTGGTTCAGCCTGCTCCTTACCCTCGCATCGAGAGCCTCCATGAAACTGGTGTCATTGGTAATTCCAATGAATGATGTCCTTGCACCGGATGAATCGTCTAGAAGCTTCAGCAGCACATAAAGTGAGTCTCCACCACCCTTCTTAATCAGCTTGTCGATCTCATCCAAAATTAAGATTATGAACTTCCCTGTCCTGTTTATCCTGTGGACAAGCTCCTGGTAGATCCTGTCCTGCGGCCATCCAAGTGGGGGTATCTCACTCTCCTGGTTCGGGGCCAGCATATTGACAATCGATACCATTATGGAATAGGGCGAGTCATAAATCTGGCAGTTTACGTAGTATACCTTCACGCCTTCGTCTGTTGCCTCTCGAAGCATTTTCGTGACATGAGTCGCAATGGAAGTCTTGCCTGAACCTGTCTTGCCGTAAAGAAGGATGTTGGAAGGCCTTGTTCCACGCAAAATGCTGCTGAGAGTATTGGCCATGAGGTCGATCTGGTCCTCCCTGTGGGGAAAAGCCTCGGGTTGGAACGAGCCGCCAAGAGTGGCCAAATCCCCTACTACAAAGTTTTTCTGGTTGGTATATTTAAGGAACGGATTATCCATGAATCATCAGCAAAAATAGCATAATCCTGGAAACTACAAAAGGATTTTTACACCAGTTAACGAACCATGAATGTTACCAGAAATTAATTAAGATCATAGGGCATTACCTTTCCATCCTCTCTCCCTTTTATAAGGCCAACCAGGTACATGGAGCCTGTGACGAGGATGAGGTTAGATTTTTCCAACGCGTATTCATATGCCTGAACCGGGTCCTTGATCACGATGTGTCTTTTGAACATGTCACCGTATAGCCGGTCCATTTTCTCCGGGTCCATCGCCCTTCTCTCTTCCATTGGAGACGTGAAAATTATGCTGTCCGACAGCCCCTTCATTACTGAAAGATAGGAATAAGCGTCCTTATCTGACAGCATGCCCACCACAAGAAGGGGTTTTTTCCTGAAGACTTTCTTGAACGTCTTCACAAGCGATACCGCAGCCGGCGGATTATGCGAAGAGTCAAGGACCACCTTCGGATTTGTCTTGACAACCTCTACCCTTGCAGGCCACCTTGCCTCCCCGATTCCCTTCTCAATTTGCCTTGAGGAGAGTGATACAGTGTCTCCATTCTCCACTGAGACTACCGCTGTGCATATGTTTCTGACCTGGAAGTCCCCAAGCAGCCTGGTCCTTAAGTCATATTCGTCCCTGGATGTTTTTAGGGTGAATGAAGTGCCTTCTTCGGAAATCTCCAGATTTCTTACTTTGGCCTCGCTGCCGGTTTGGATCAGATTTGCCCCCCTGACAGATGCAATTGATTTGATGGTCCTTACAACTTCCGGCTTTTCATCGGCCAATACTACCGGAATTCCACTCTTGATTATGCCCCCCTTTTCAGTGGCAATTGAGGTGAGTGAACAGCCAAGCTTGTCAGCGTGCTCATATCCAACCTGGGTTATTACGCTGACTTCCGGAATTATTATGTTTGTGGAATCGAGCCTTCCGCCGAGGCCAACTTCTATTGCTGCAAATTCTGCCCCGCGGCTTGCAAAGTAATCAAAGGCAAGCATTGTAGTTGTCTCAAAAAATGTGGGATTGCGGTTGCCCTTGGCCAGATCAAGAATTGCGCCCCTGTACTTCTTGACAAAATCCTTGATGTACCCGTCATCTATTTGCTCGAGTCCATATATTATCCGCTCATTGAAATTAACCAGATGAGGCGATGTATAAAGTCCGGTTCCGTATTTCTGCCTCATGATGTTGTAAATGAAGGTTGCTGTTGAGCCCTTGCCGTTGGTCCCAGCCACATGGAAGGACTTGAATCTGCGCTCCGGATGCCCAACCATGTCAGAGAAATCCCTCATAATTTCCAGGTCTAGCTTGATGCCCTCCCTCATGAGGCCGTAAAGAAATTCCAGTTCAGAATCCAACAACGCACAGTAATAGTCAACCCGTAAAAATAGTTGATCACGGCTTCATCGCCTGCTGAAACGGGTAAGGGCTTACACGAACCCTCTTTCTGTCAGCACACTGGCAGATTTTTCCCAGATTTTTTTGCGAAACATCAGCAGAGCCGAAATTGAGATCATGACAACAGACGAGGCTATGGCCACCACGAAAAGAAGAGCCGACATATATGCGACCACAAACAGGAACAGCGTTGGCATAATCTGCAGCATCTGCTTGAGGCTGTATCTTGCGGGCATCATCTCAGTGTCCTTTATCTGCACGACCGTGACCTTGGTTGAGAGATACAGGAAGACTGATACGGACACAGGAGCCAGTATCCCTGACACCACGGCAGAATTCAGCGCCCCCTGGACTCCCTGCAGCTGCATGATTACGCTTGCAACGGTGAAGGGCAGCAGAAGGGCAAAAACCTGAAGTTGCTTGCTTAACAGGAGGTGCTTCATGTAAAATCCCGGAGGCAGTGCAACAAATGAGAGCCAAGCACGCTCAAAGGAGATTACACCCATGCTGAGAAGAAGCGGTGCGAAAACACCAAGGTAGCCGGTTGCCAGGAATACCGCCATATTTACCGGGAGGCCTGTCACGCCTGTTGCCCTTGTGGATATGACAAAATATACGATCGCAATGACCGTGGAGAAAATCATTCCATTTCTCAGCTTGAATCCCCTGGAGGTCACGGTGACATTCCCCCCGACATTTGTTCTTCCGGAAATGTTGATGTTTGAAAAATAGTACTTGAGGATGCTTCTGGAAGGGCTCCTGCCGAATTCTGTCGACTTTCCCTTCATTTCTGATGATGTCGTGAATGCATTCTTTGCCGTCCCGAGCTCAACATCGTATACCCTCCTCAGGGCAAGAATGTTAACGGGTATGCTGACAGCAACCATAATAACAGTACCTGTCAGGAAGTTTCCATCAATGGCAGACAGGTAAGAGTAAGGGAACCCGATATAAGGTATGGCCACGGCTCCCCAAACTGTGAAAATTCCCGACATGAGTGCCTTTCCAAGGGCAGACAGCGTGGTAGCAGCAGTTGCCAGTGCCGTCAGGAGCAAAGATCCAAGGGCTATATTGAATATCACCAGTACCTTGTCCTGGATTGTTCCGGAAATGCCGGGAACAATATACCCTATGACAAATATGAAGATTATTCCGATGGAAAGGAATCTTGTGATATACATGGAGAGAACCAGCTCCTTCCTGGGGAGTGGAAGTGCAAAAAGAAAGTCCCGGTCGGATTTGCTCCCTCCAAAAGTGCCAAAGAATATCAGTATGTTAAGAAGGAAAAGGAAGAAGGAGAATACCATGAGCATTGAGAAGGAGGACGAGGTTCCGGTGGCTGTCAGAGATATGAAAACATCATAAGCTATGAACACCGAGATTAGTATGAGAAACGGAGCCGTGAACCTTGTTCTCAGCAGGAAAAGCAGTATCTTACCTAACACTGACCATCAACTTTGATACTATGCGCTCCACAGATTCATCCGCAGAACCCAGCGACTTCAAGTCATCCATGCTTCCACTCCATACAACGCTTCCCCTGGCTATGATGAGAATATTCTCCGTCAGTTTCTCCGCAATGGACATTATGTGGGTCGAGCAAAGAATTGTTGCATTGTATGAGTTGAAGAGGTCCGTCACAGATTCCTGGGTGGGTATGTCAAGGTAGTTCAGGGGCTCGTCAAGGAGCAGCACCTTTGGCTTATGCACCATTGCGAGGCCGATGGAAAGTTTCTGCCGGTTTCCCCTGGACAATTTGTTCACCTTGTATTTCTCGTACTCCCTGAGGTCAAGTATGTCCATGAGCTCATCCGCCCTGCTCCTTATGCCTTCCAGCCCCCTGAGCGATGCAAGATACTCGAGGTTTTCCCTCACGGAGAGATTCACATAGGGCGAAGCATCTTCTGGCAGGTAACCAATCAGCCTTTTGGCTTCCATTGAGCGGGGGTCATTACCCATTATTGAGATGTCCCCTCCATCGGGAAATATAAGGCCTACAAGAAGTTTAAGGGTAGTTGATTTTCCTGCCCCGTTCGGCCCGAGAAGTGCGTACCTTTCACCACATGGGATGCGTATGTTGAGGTTGCTCAGGGCCACGTTTTTGTCATAACTTTTTGTGATCCCTTCCATCTGAATGCACTCGACAGCCATTGATTCAACCTTCTGAATTAGCATTATGTGCCATAATAATGTTTAGCCGGAATGGTAAAGAAAAATCTGGGTGCACACCTAAAAACATTAATAAAAAGATGGGCTATTAAGCCCGCATGGATACAGAGCTTCTCTATCTTGACGATGCCTACCTCAAGGAGTGTGAAGGCACTGTCAAATGGTTCGAATTCACGGATTTAGTAGTCGACAGGACTGTTTTTTACCCAACCGGAGGGGGGCAGCCAAATGATAAGGGTCAGGTAATTATCGGCGGAAGAACGTATCCCATCAACGATGTATGGTCAGATGGGACGGATGTACACATTATGTCCCTGGACACCTATTCAGAAGACATTAAGGGGAAGCCTGTCCAGCAGGTAATTGACTGGGACATCAGGTACCAGCACATGAAATTCAGGACTGCCCTCAAGGTCATAACCTCCCTGGCTTACAGGCTTTACGGTGCAACCAACCGGATTAATCAGACCTATGAGGATCAAGCATGGATAGACATAGAGGTCAGCGAGATCAACGAGGAAATGGTCAAGACACTCGAAGAGGAGACCAACAAGGTTCTGGTCAGCGATATCGAGACCGAAACATTCTATCTCTCAAGGGAGGAATTCGAGCGCGACAAGGATCTCATGGCCATAAGCAAGAATGAGGTTCCTGATTTTGAGAAGATAAGGATCCTCAAGATTGGTGACTTGCCGCTTCAGCACGAGATTGGCACCAATGTCAAGAAGACCGGCGAAGTGGGAAAAGTGAAATTCAAGACAACCCTGGTCAAGGGAAAGATAAGCAAAAGGCTGACGGTCCTTCTTGAGTAGGCGATCTTCGCCGGACCATAAATTTTTTTAATTCTTCACAGCATTTTTATAGCCCTGTAGATGTATGAGACTCTCGCTGCCAGCAGAATTGACCCGGCCATTCCGAGCATCACACCTGGCCCCCCTATGTTTTTCTGTGACGGCTCTACAAGGAAGATGTTCGAAGTAACACGAACGTTGACCGGAAATATGTTTGTTCCCACAGACTGAACCATGATGACATATTTTTGACCGGGGTTACCCGTGTTTGTGTCAATCTGCACTGTTGATCCGTTGGCGGCGTACCCTTCAGCCACAAGGAAAGTTGTAGATTTGGCCTTATAGACTGTTGAATAATTGTCAACCCCATAGATCTTGTACTGCGTGATGTTGTTGTTTGACATAGAGAAGCTTATTGTGGAATTCAAACGTGCGGGCTGGACAAAATACACGTCGGAATAGGACCCGTTGACTGCAGTGACCGTCTTATCCTGTATGAATTTTGAATTGACAACGTCACTGTTCTGGTATGATGCAGCAAACAGCACAATGCCGAGGGCAATAAGCACGAAAGAGGCAAGGACCAGCTTGTTCTTCATCATTCTCCGGAATGAAACCAGATAACTGTCCCGGTAGACTATACGAACCTGTCTGGCCCTCTGCATTAATAATATTAACAAAAGTGGAATCTTAACCTTTGCGGTGGATGCAAGCAATAATATCTAAATACATAAAGGTAAAAGTTTATGACTTCAGAATCTCATCGACTTGATGGAATCCAAATCGAGCTCCCTTGTGATTGCATAGGCAAGCATAACGGAAGCGACCATCACTACTCCTAACCCGGGAGCGCCCAGGTACCTGGCAGAATGTTCCACTACCGTAACGTTTTCCACGGTTTTCACGTTAACGGCGAAAGTGTTTCCTGCTGCAGAAGTCATGTTAAGGTAGTATGTCTGGCCCTGGGGGAGATACATCCTGGAAAGCTGGATCAGAGTGTTGTTTGTTGCAGAACCGTTCCTTAAAAACAGGAATTGGTGCACAACAGTTCCCTTATAGCTTGTGTAGACGTTGTATTTGTAGAGCGTGTAGTTGACCTGGTTTCCGCTGCCCATAGTGAATTCAACAGTCTCTGACAGATTATAATCCTGGTTGAACTTCAATGAAACGGTAGAGTTTTGGCCGACGGTTGCGGGAATGGCCCTGACGTTGGGTGTCACTATCACATCAGTATAATTATATGACAATTGGATTAGGATAACCCCTGCCAGGAGCACAAGTATCGAGAAAACTGTCAGTTTGCTCCCGGCTACCCTCCTCATCTTTTCCTGAAAGGTTTCTCTTCTTTTGAGAAGTACTATTCTTGCCCTCCTCACGTAAAATAAATCATGTATAGGTACTAATATTTATCTGACAATGCCTGCTTCTATGATCTTCCTTCAGCCTCAGAAAACAATAATAGTATTCCATCGATATTGACTAATGGAAGATGAGCAGATCCCATCGCCGAGGGCCGACCTGGTTGGGCATCTCTTCGCCAGGGCGTTATTCGCATTTGGCATGTTCGGGTTTCTTGCAGCACTGATTTCATTCTATTCCCTGCTGCCGGGCACACTTTCTGCTACATCTGAAATTTCATCCCTCAATACATACAGCTATTTTCTCCTCAATGTGACACTGTCCCCCAACGCGATTTATGCCATACTGGCGTTGAGTGCGGCAATTGTCACGATTTCACTTGTTACGCTTATAGTGGGCAGGAATGACCTCTCAGTGGGTCTCAGGAAAACCAACAGGGTGTCATTCTTTAGATACATGTCAATATTTGTCCTAATTGAACTTGTGCTGTCCCTGATTTCACCCCAGGTCAGCTCTTCCTATGCGAACGACCCGGTCCTCAAGATGACACTCCCTGCCCAGAACTTTATTTTCATTGCTTCAACAATTTCTCAAACTGTCATTGTGCAGCTACTCCCAATAACAGTACTGACGGCCATATTTCTTGCATTCAGGAGGAATCTTAATCTTAAGTCCTTCCTGAACCCGGACAGGAGCCTTAAGGGAGTTGAGCTCCCGGTGGTCGTGCTTTCCGCTGGAGTGGCTGCCCTGATCACTTCGATCGACGTAGGCTCTGCAGTGCTGAATTTCGTGAGCTTCTTTGTAATGAATTACATTTTTGTCAAATTCGGTTTCCTCAGGACGGTTGCCGCCGGATTCACCATTGCCCAGTTCAACATCATCCTCCAGTTGAACCAGGTGCCTTTTGTCCCCTACATAATGTATGGATTCCTTGTCCTTTGGGGATTAGTGGGTGTTTACAGCTTCATAACCCTGTTCACCCGTGCGACACAAGCCAGGGCAGAAAAAGCCAGAAAGCCAGCTCCAGAGGGTGTTATGCCGGGAGAGGCAGCAAGCCAGCCACAGCCCCAGCAGATCCTGACTCGTGCTGACAGGGAGATGCTCAATCCCTCCAATTTCTGGGTCAGGAGTGCGTGCCCTGCCTGTGGAAATTTCAACTTTTTCTTAAAGGACGATCTTTCCCTTGAATGCAAGAGTTGCCACCACCAAATCGACAGAGATGCCGTGGGTGAGTTTAACATCAGGCTGATAAGGTCAAGAAACTACCAGAACTGATGCGGCGGAGTCAAGATGGGTTTGCAATATTTCTGCCACCGTTCCTGTCGTATACCATAAGGGCTATTATGTAGAATATGGGCAGCGTAAAAAGCATTATTATTGAAGTGCCTCCAAAATACTGGAACAGGGCACCTCCGCCGAACGACCCGATTATTGCTCCTATGCCGAATACAGTCTCGTAGTAGAACACCCCAAGCCTGGCAGAGGATGAGCTTGAGACGTAAGCGAGAATTTTCGACATGCCAACTGATGTGCCCAGCCCCATGGACACCATCAAAACAGAGACAAGCACTACGTTGTGATTGATCCCAAAGAGGAATGTGGGTATCACCAGGATTGAGGAGAGTATCGAATAGAATTTTACGCTCCTGTCCTTGACGAAATTCATTATTATGTAGCCCACGGCCGATGATGCCCCGAATATGCCGACTATTATGCCGATTATGGAGTAGCTTATGCTGTAATACTTCAGCACAGGGACTATCACGAAGAAGATGAACCCCATCGATATTCCTGCAAACATCAGTGAGAAAACATAACGGAGCCTGACTGTGGAGAATCTGGTCTTAATGGGCTTGAAATCATATTTTGGTATGAAGAAAAGACCGATGGCAAACGACACTGCCGCCATAATGAACAATGTGTTGAAGCTCAGGTACTGGACTATTACTCCCGACACTATGGGAACTACTGCGTTTGGAACCCCCCAACCAGCAGAGTATTTTTCTGCGTTTCCTTCACCCTGCAGCAGGCTCAGTGATATTTCTGATGTGATCCACCAGAAAGCCTGGATTACGCTTGCGGCCACATATATGTAGATGAATACGTGGGGGGTCCTGAATATCAGAAGAATTGCGATTATGATATAGCCCGCAAAGGAAAAAACTGTTCCCGGCCTTATATACTTGGAGTCTAGCTTCGTGTATATGCCTGCCACCACAATGAAGGGTATTGCCAGGACCACGCCGAGGAAACCGATAAATGAATAGCTGTATTTGTACAGTGCCGCAAGCAGGGGAAAACTGAAAGAAAGGCTGAACAGCCCAATTGAGAACATTATGCTCGAAAAGAGCAGCCGAAAAGATGTGTTTCCCGCCCAGTTGCCTGACATTCGAACGCAATCATGATGCAGGTGATAACTCTTTCTGGCACAAGTATGGAATTTTTATTGTTTTTAATTGCAAGTTACTGGATTTTGTCTATCTTAACACCGTCGTCCTCGAAGAATGCAATTATGTCGTCTTCACTAAGATTGAGGCGCTTCACCACTTTCTTTGGGAGAGTAATCCTGTAGGACGTCCCCCTTGCCGAAATGTGCGTTACGTCTATGATAGGTTTTTTATTCATCTTAAAGAAAATCCGTAATAGGTATAATTACCTTTCTTCCAATTTATTAAAATATAACGCAACTTGATAAAAATCTTCGAAAGCAATAGCCTTAAACTATCGTTCTCTTTTTATATTCATTTGAATTCTCCATTGGATATCAATGGCAAGAAAACCGGCAAGAATGTATACAAAAATATCCGGTCCTGCTTACACCAGGAGAGAATTCATGGGAGGAGTCCCCTATCCCAAGATCACTACCTTCATTCAGGGAAATCAGAAGAAGGATTTTGAGATTGAGATGAGGCTCATAGCTGAAGAATCATGCCAGATCAGGCATATCGCCCTTGAGGCGGCAAGAATTTCAATTAACAGGAAAATGGCTGAAGCTACAGGTTCAGAAAATTATTTCCTGCAAATCAGGCCTTACCCCCACCAGGTTATAAGGGAGCACAAAATGGCAACCGGGGCCGGTGCAGACAGAATTTCAAGCGGCATGAGGGCCGCCTTCGGCAGACCCGTCGGCACAGCCGCAAGAGTGCACAGCAACGACATAATAATGGTGGCCAGGTCGAACCCGGATCAGGCGAAGAAGCTCAGGGATGCGCTCCACAAGGCCTCAATCAAGCTGCCCACACCCTGCAGAATTGAGATTACAAAAGGAAAAGAGCTTGCAGGAAGGCTTGGCCTTTAACAGCTCTACCACAATTTTCAATCCATTTGCCTGCCCAGCCTATTGAATCTTATATTTTGTCGATTTTTGGATTAAGTGCCATTCAAAAGAAATGCCGGGAAGCGTGAAGGGAGTTCTTAGAATTTATTGCTGCTTTCCCTGCTGCCAATGAAATCCTGTATGAATTTGGCTGCCAGGACTGAAGTGTTTCCGTTGTCATATACCGGAGTCATTTCGACCACATCAAAACCCACGGCCCTTTTTGACAGTTTCCTGATGAGGTACTGGACGTCAGTGTCCTTCAGGCCATATGGCTCAGGGGTCCCTACTCCCGGTGCGTATGCCGGATCAATTCCATCCATGTCTATTGAGAAGTATATCTTCTCTCCAAGGTACTTGTCAATCTTCGGGAAAAGCGATTCTATGCCTTTTTCCCTGACTTCGGACGCGGGCATAAACCATACTTCGCCCTTTCTCGAGGAGAGGTATTCCTCCTTGGAAGTTGACCTTGTCCCGATGGAAATGATCCTGTCGGGCCCGAGTATATCGAGCGCCCTCCTTGTCACGCAGGCATGATTGAGCTCATTTCCCATATAACTGTCCCTGAAATCGGAGTGGGCATCTATGATTATCATTGTGGAACCCTTCAGGTTTCTGACCGCACCCACTGTAATAGAATGCTCGCCGCCAACCATAACCGGAACTTTGCCGTCCTTCAGTATTCTTCCAGAAACATATTCCACCGTGTCAACGACTTCAGACACATCTTCCGATTCCTCAAGGTCACCTAGGTCGCACATCGGCACTTCTGTAAAATCCACTCCGTATGAAACGTCAAAAGACTCCAGGTTCCCGTATGCTTGCCTGACAGAGTCGGGAGCATACCTTGAGCCTCTGCGGTAGCTGGAAGTATTGTCAAAGGGGACCCCGAAAATGGCGTACCTGGAATCCGCATAAGAAGAAAGGGCGTCCGGTATCTTTCTGTGTGTGAAATAACCGCTCAGTTCTGGAGCATTATCTTTCTCATTCCCATGGTCTCCCAATAGGATACCTCCATGCCGGCTTTCACCTTATCTTCGTCTCCGGCCTCCAACGGTATGATGAACGTTTCGAAAGTCTCACTGTCCATCAGTTGAGCCTCGTTGTTAGCAATGGATAGGACCTGGGCGTTTTTCTTCTCGATTATTGGAACCTTCACCTTGTGCTTTACAGGGAAGACGACACTCTTCTTCTGGCCGTCAAATATCCCTATGGCCACTATTCTTGCCTTGGCCTCGCCGTGCTTGCCGGGCTTTGAGGTTGTAATTTCCATTATTTTGCAGGGTATATCGTCAATAAGCATGTATCGTCCAACTTTAAGCTCTCTGACTTCGACATCTTGCCAACTCATAGTATTTCACTCACGTAATATAGTGTCTCTTTATATAGTTTATCAAATTTATTGTTTTATAAAAATAAAATTAATTTTAGTAGAAGCTTGAATCCAGTAGCTTTCCCAGGCCGGGGTATGTCAGGCTTCCATCCTTTTTCAGCAACTTTCCGTTTATAAAAACCGTGTCTACGTTGGAAGGATTTGCGGAATATACAATGTTAGAGACTGCATTTGACTCGTCGGTGGGTGCAAGGTTGGGCTTTGAGATGTCAAGCAGGATTATGTCCGCCCTCTTTCCGGCCTCTATTGAGCCAAGGTCCCCCCTTCCCAGTGCAGACGCACCCTTCATTGTTGCCATATCAAGTGCTGTCTGGGCAGCAATTTTCGATGCGTCCCACCTCTCATTCTTTACGGATATGGCTGCAAATTTCATGCTTTCGAAAGGATTGAGCGAGTTATTGCTCCCATTGCTGTCTGTACCCAGGGTTACAGTAACGCCATGCTCAACCATTTCAGGCACAGGTGCAATGCCCCCTACACCGAGTTTTGCGTTGCTGACCGCGTTCCATGAAACCTTTGACCTGCCCTTTGCTAGAAGCTTGACCTCCCTGAGCGTCGCCCAGACGCAATGCGCCGCTAGTAGCCTCTCGTTCAGTATTCCGATATCTGCGAGATGTTCTATAGGCCTTTTCCCGCCGCTTTTCTTGACAAAGTCGTACACTTCCTTCCTAGTCTCTGCCAGGTGAGTGTGAAGCATTGTGCCGTACTTCTCAGCAATCTCCATTGATTTATGATAATTCTCATCGCTTGATACATAGATCCCCTGGACCCCGATGCCGGGAGTTATCAGTGGGGTGTCCCTGTGGCCCTGTATGAAGTTCTCGGCATTCTTTATCGGGCTGCCCTTCTGGGTGGTGTATTCCTCGTCAAGAGTAACCCAGAAGAGGAATGACCTGATGCCTACATCGGCCGCTGCCTTTGCAATCTTGTCCTCTGAGTAATAGAGGTCCACGAATGTGGTGATTCCGGAATCCACCATTTCAAGCATGCTGAGAGAGGAGGAGTTGTATATTCCCTCGTCTGTTCTTTCCGAGTCCAGCTTGAAGGTCTTTTCCAGAAATGCCTCAAGGCTTATGTCATCAAGCTTGCCCTTGAGATGGGACATTGCGGCGTGTGAATGGGTGTTGATCATGCCCGGCATTGCAAGCCGGTTCTTTCCGGATATGATGTTGTCCGCATCTTTCTTTTCTTTGCCAACGTAGGAAATGCGGTCGTTTTCTATCAGAATATTGCCCCTTGTCACCTCACGCAACGAATTCTGGGTCACGATGAGTGCTCCCTCGATAAGTGTGGAAGACATATGGTGATGGATGCGTGGGTTCTATTAATCCTTTAAGAGAGAACGCGACCTTCTTGACGTGTATCCAATGACGAAGAGGGTCACAACTATGGAGAGGGCAACCACGGAAAGCTGAATGCCGTACCTGGTCACCTCCCGGATGAGCAGAAATGCTACAGTCCCTATGATGCTTCCCATGAAGACCGGATAACCGAACCGGTTGAGTGTTTCAGGGCTGTTCTTTGAGCCCCTGAGGTAGAGTGCCACCAGTATTCCGACAATTGAAACCACGAATGTTCCAAGGATAAAGCCCCCAATGGGTATCGTCAGGTTTGCCAGAGGCAGCACCAGCTGGTATCCGTAAACAACCAGTGTGTAGAGTGAGTAAAGTTCCTCTCCGTTTATGAACTCGTAAGCGACGAAATATGAGGTTCCATTGGCGATAAGGTAAGTGACTATTGCCAGCTGGTCCAGCAGTCCGCCCATCGACAGGATGAGAAGGGCTACTGTCTTGTGTATCCTGTCCGAAAGCATTCCTTCGGCAACAAGTATCATGCTGAGCGCCATTATGGCAGACACAAATGTTGAGATTTTAAGTGGAAGGGAGACCAGCTGGGCTGCAGTCCCAATGAACACAGTTGTAAAATTGGTCAGCAGGGTCATGAGCAACAGAAGCAGGAATATAATTGCAGAGAGCGGATAAACCGCCGTCTTGTATGGGTTCGGCGTCAGGAACCTTATAAACGGTATTGACACAAGGATGAGGATCATTGCATAATTGAATTCAGTTGCAGAATATGGAATGACATATACAAGGATGGAAAGAGCCGGAAACATTATGAAGAAATTTATTATGAATCCTCCCAAACTCTCCCTTGCCATTACGCCCCCTCGTTTGTCATTTTTCCGTAGCTGTATTCGGTCATAAGCCGCACATAAAGATCCTTGCGTCTCGCAATCGAAGTCTTAATCCCCACGCTGTTCAGGAACCCGGATATTCCCCTTAGGTATCTCCAGTGTTTTGCTTCAGTGCTTGTTATGAGCTTCTTGTAAACATCGTCTTCCCTCATCTCCATGAAGTCGTATGGGTCCAGAAGGAAGAGAAACAGCCTTTTTCCGGTCTTGAAATCCAGCCTACCCGACAGTTCACCGGAGTACGAGAACGGTGATATTATGAGGACCAGGGCATTCTTTTTCAGCTTCTTCTTTATTTTGTCAAGAACAGGGCCTAGATAGAACTGGCCCATTGGCCTGATGTCAGCAACGGTCTTCTCGAACTGCCTGATTGCGTTTTCACCCTTGGATGGCTTTATGAAATAGTCATGGGAAGAGGAGTCAATGCTGAAACCGACCCCGTCGCGGTTTTTCAGTATGGCGTAGGCGGCGTTGATTACGGTTGTGATTACTGAATCGTACATCCTTCTCTCAGGCATTCCCTGGTTCACGTTTATGCTGTAATCGATCACGAAGAGGACATCGATCTGCCTCTCTTCCTCCATCTGCTTGATGTAGAGGTCTTCACCGTTTACAATGCCATACCGGCTCCAGGCCACATACCTGAGATCGTCGGACTGGTCGTAGTTCCTCAGACCGTAGAAATCGTATCCCTGGCCCACTTTCTTGGAAAAATGCATACCCTGCGTGAAAACAAAGTTGCTGAGCCTTTCGCTTCTCTGAGTGTGAATTTCTGCGGTTGCCGGTGAAACCTTGAGTTCATTTATCTTCCTTACCGACCTTATACCGAGGCAGAGCTTCATCGGGTCCTCAACGTAGATCTTGATAGGCCCCACGTTATATTTTCCAATGGCTGTTGAGGAGAGAAAATAGACCTTCTCCACAGACTCTCCCTTTTTCAGGCCTATGGCCCCCTCGAAGTCCTCCCTTGCACGGAAGACATCCGATAGCGTGTCATAGTAGTGGAAATAAACTGTCTTCTTGGAAGTGTTTGTGAATTTTAGCCGTACTTCCCTTTCCTGCCATTTCCTGGCACTAGTGTTGTCGATTGTCCTCTCAACTTCAATCTGGTGTATGTCTTTCACATCTGAAAGGTTGAAAATCAGGATGTCGGAAGCGATTATGAAAAAGATGACCATGGTGAATATGATGTAATAGCTGTACCCCAGCAGAATGGATTCAAGGACCCCGTATGAAATTACCGAGAGAAGCAGCCAGCCGGTTTTTCTTATCATTGTGGAGGTTCAACTTCCGAAACAATCCTTCTTATTATCTTCTTCACCGACGTGATCACGTCTGAACCGTTTTCTATCATTGCCTCAGGTTTCATTATTATTCTGTGGTTAAGGATCTCTGTGCAGATGTAAATCACATCTTCCGGAATCACGTAGTTCCTGCCGTTGATCAACGCGTTGGCCTTTGCCGCCTTGAGGAATTTGGCAGTGGTTCTTGGGCTTGCCCCTATGTAAACCATGTCGTGCTCCCTTGTTTTTCTCGTGATGTCGACTATGTAGTCCATTATTTCTTCGGACGCGTAGACTTCCGAGACTTCGTCCCTGAGCCTCAGTATCAGCTCCGGGCCCAGGACGCTTTCCGGAGGTTCACTGTAAGTGGAGGTTGATTTCAGTATCTCCATTTCTTCTTTCCTAGTGGGGTAAGTGAGGATATACCTGAACAGGAACCTGTCCATCAGTGCCTCAGCAAGCGGGAAAGTCCCCTCCTGCTCTATTGGGTTCTGTGTCGCAATTACAAGGAAAGGCGCCGGAACTTTCTGGCTGTCCCCGCCTACCGAGACCTGCTTTTCTTCCATGGCCTCAAGTAGTGCAGAATGCACCTTAGGCGGTGTCCTGTTTATTTCGTCTGCCAGGAGGACGTTTGCGAATATGGGCCCTTTCCTGAATTCCATCTTCCTAGTCTCGAGGTTGAAGACTATGCTTCCAGTTACGTCAGAAGGGAGCATGTCAGGGGTGAACTGTATCCTCTTGAACTCCATCCCAAGGTGCTTGGAAAACTCACTTGCCAACATTGTTTTTGCCAGCCCCGGAACTCCCTCAAGCAGAACGTGGTTGTCGCTCATGAGGGCTATAAACATGAAACGCACAATCCTTTCTGCTCCAATGACCTTCTGCCCGATAGATTTCTGGACCGAGAGAACGTTGTTCCTCAACTCCAGAAGATTATTGTCTGTTAATTCTGTCATTATTCATTCACCTTTTCAGATTCATCATACTCAACGATTGATAGCTTCATCCGCCTGATGTAGTTGTAAAGCTCAAGGATCTGGTTGAATACCTCCTTCCTCAGTTCCAGTGCCCTCTTCCTTCTCCTCTTGGATGCGGACCTAGTCCTTGCGTCGTATTTCCTGTAAAGCTTGTCCAGTACCTTGAACTGGTCAAACGCCTCCTTAAGTCGCCTGAATTCAACGCCCATTGGACGGAGGTAGTGTTCATACTCGTCATTCCTGATATAATCCATCTCCTGATTGAAGAAATCATCAGGAATCGTGAACTGCTCCATTTTCTGTTCAATGGTCGGGGCCGAATCAACCTTTTCCTTCTTGGATACCCTCTGAACAGCCATTGTGGCAATCAGAAGGAGTATTACAGGAACAAGGAACCTCATCAATATGAGGGGGTATGCCTCAATATTCGACACGAACGTCGAAAATGTTCCCTGAAACCCTCCAAGAATACTAAGTATCATTCCCAATTGCCCTCTTCATGTTTGCCTCGGGGAAGTAAAGATACATGATGTCCATGTAGTTGTACACTTCCACCATCCTGTCGACAATGTCCTCCCCATCTCCATGCAGGTCGTGGGAGAACCTTGCCTTTTCATAATAATCGAGGTAGAATCTGGCCAGTTTCCTCAGTGCGTTAAACTTAGCCTTCGAATTCTCTTCTGCATCCTCGTCATTATCCAGGGCCTCGAGTATTGCAAGGTTGTCAACGTAAGCATTCTCGCTTACTCCAATGCCCATTGAAGCCAGAGTCTTGATTATGAAGTCCCTGTTGCTTCCGCCGGATACCGGGTCCACCCTGAAGTATTTGATGTAATCACGCTTCATTGCCCTGAATCCGTTAATGGCAGCGCTATTGAGCTCGCCCTCGCTGATTGCCTGCCTGGCTTCAACGATGGGAGGAATATCCCCGACAGTCTTGATCTCTATTACCGTTTTAACGCTGGAGGCAAGTTCCTTGCCTTTCTTCTTTTTTCTTACTTTCTTTATGACGTCCTTCTGTTTGTCTGATCCGAATAGTGCCAATTCAAATTCCCCCTGATGAAGTAACCAACTTGTAAGATGGTGTGTAATAATAAACCGTCAATACAGAACCCTGAAGCTGCTGCAGTGAAGGTGCGCCCGATGTGCTGTAAGAGGACTGGAAACTTATGTTAAGATAGTTTGCGTTGACTGCGTAGTACAGGTTGAAAGCAACTGTGCTTGTGCCAATTGCTATGCCGTTCTGGATAATCCCGTTTACGCTCACAGTAAGACCGCTGCCAAAGTTATAGTCCGATGACATAAGGTACACGTACTGGCTCGACCCGCCTGTGAAGTTATAATTAGTGACCACACTCACTGTGGCACTGTTCACGGGGTTGACATTCCAATAATCCTGAGGATCCTGTTGTGAGTTGCCCGTTATGTTGAGATAGAGTATGTCCACGGGCCTGGATGAGGTTAGTGTCAAAGCCTGGTTCTCTATAGTATTGCCCCCAAGGAATGCGTTATAAATATACTGGACCCCTCCTGTGGCTGCGTAGAATCTCTGGTAGCTGGTGTTCGCAGGGACAGTAACGCTGTATATTGCCAGCTGTGATATGGTGTACTGCAGCAGGCTTGTAGATGCGGAAGAGTTGACAATAACCAGGTACGGCTTTATCAGCTGTGTGGAGCTGTTGTAAGAATCGCTCACGTTAGCGTAGAAACTGTGGGTTACGTAATTCACGTTGGAATATGCGAACGAATAATTGCCCTTTGGAAGTGTATAGTTGAACACTGTTCCCACCCCTGCGATCATAATCACGGCTGGCATCCTATATAAACTCTGTTTGTAGTTAGTTATGTTGAGATAGTCTGCCGGAACCGTAACGTTGACTCCACTGGTAATATTGTAAGCGTTTGCAAGTGTAATGTTGAGGCTATGCACCGCCCTTGGGTACATGTCCATAACAATCCCGGTGTCGCCGGTTATGTTAAGTGAAATTGCCTTGCCGTAATAGTAGAACATTTCGGCCAGCAGTGTGTAATTTCCTTCATATCCAAGGACTATGGTCGAATTTCCCGTGGCGTTCGTTGTTCCGTTGAAGCTGTAGTCCACGCCGTTCAGTTTCAGGAACATGTCATATGGCGTATTTGCCAGAGGCAGCCCGTTGCTTGCATTTACCATCTGCACTGTCAGATTGACCGAATTCACTCCGGTGGCTATCGTGTTTCCTCCGGAGGAGTTGCTTAGCTGTGATGAAATGTTCGACGAAGACACTCCTGGAAGTCCTGTCGACCCGTTCTGGTTCCAGAGTGAAACGCCATTACCGAGGCTGGAAACAGGCGCGAGGCTGAAATCCTTCAACAGGTCTCCCGAAAGAGGCTGCATGGAGGTGTTGTTCCAGTCCGGGGCGAACCCGGGTGAAGTTGCCTCCATTGAGTAGTTGCCCTCAACAAGGTATGCAACGTAGTTTCCAGAGCTGGTTGCAGGAGAGGCAAGCATCGGCTTCAGTGTTCCGTAAGGGTACACCGTAACAGTCCCCGGTATCCCCTGGCCGTCAAGCCTGTTTGTCAGCGTCCCGCTAACCTTGAACACAGTGCCGGGAACTGGTGTTAGAGTGATGTTCTTTTCACTTGTGGAGTTGATCCACATGCCGAATGTATAATTCTCATAAAGCGGCGAATAGACATAGAAATTGTAGTGCCCCTTGTATGAAATGGCCAGAGAGTAGAATCCGGTGCTGTTTGTCTTGACGCCTTCATAGAAGTAGGTGCCGTTCACATCGATATAGAAGTAAAGGTATGTGTCCACCACACGAGCAGAATTGTTGCTGTTTGTCACGTTGCCGAACAGTAACATTGGCGAGCCCGGAGCTCCAGTCCCTCCAGAACTGCCACCACTGGTAGTGTTATTCCCGTAGCTCACGTTTGATGTGTTGTTGCCAAGAGTTCCAGTGATGTTTTTCACTGCCCCCGGCGGGATGCCGGACAAGCCCGTTCCGTTTATGCTGGTAGGCCCGGAATTGCCGAACGGGTTATTGTTGGTCAGAGTCATATTGACATCTGTCATGTTGGTCTGCACGTAAATTGGAGTGTAGTTGTAGCCGTAGCCTGTAGCATAGGCCATAATTATGTTCGCCCCAAATGGCACCTCAATCTGGTAATAGCCCGATGAGTTGGTCTGTGACGGGCTGGCAATTGTGCTTGAAGTTACTACCGCCCCTTTTATGGGCATCCCCGGGACATTGTGCACATATCCGCTGACATAATAGCTTGGAGTCGACAGTGGCTTGAGAGTTATATCAAAGCCCGATTTACCAGCTCCGTTGATTGTCAGCATATAGGGGGTAGGCTGCGGGGAGAAACCACGCTTCAGGTCAGATATGATATATGTGCCGTTGTAGAGCGAAAGGGAATATGTGCCGGTCTTGGAAGACTCAGCAGAAAAGGTCTGTATGAAATCCGAGAATGTAAGGTTGGCAGTCGTCACCACATGGCCTGCAGAATCAATAGTGGAACCGCTTACATTGTATTTCTCGGCCTTCTGCAATGTAATGTTGAGCCAGTAGACGCTGGACCCATAGAGGCTGATCTTGAAAAGTTTGGAGTTATAGCCCGGAACCTGGAAAGCAAAAGTGCCATGGCCATATTTTATAACAGTAATCTGGAAAAATCCGCTTGCAGTTGTATAAAAGTCGCTCTCAGCAGGAAAGACAGCTGCATAAAGGTATGAATTCCCTATGGGTTTTGAAACTGTCCCGTTTGATGAGTAAACATATCCTTCGATAGTCACAGACCCGTTACCTGTCGGAACAAAGCTCGTGCTGGAATTTCCGAGCAGGTTCTTGTCGTTGAACTGAACCTTGAAAAGCTGGTATTGTTTTGGCTGAATTGGTGGCACGACAGGGTTTCCCGTCGGGTACGTAACCTGGAATACACTGAATAGCGTTGAGATTATGATAACCCCAACTATAAGAAGAGCGATCGATTTGGGCGCCAACATCGATCGAGTTTAAACAAGTATAAAATATTTTTCGCCGTATAACTGGCGAAGGTGATACGGATCGCGTCGAAAATAAATCAATTTCGAACCTTAACCGCTGTTCCTTTTTTAAGCTGTAGCATAGCCTCTGCAGGCATTTTAGCAATTCCTACCCCTCGTATCTCCCCATCATGGGTAAGAACGACTTCATCCTCTGGCCTCACATCATCGGTGCATGCCAGAACCCCGACCGCGTACACATTGGCAGTGGGCTTGAAATTATCTATTTCCACAAGAAATTTGCCGCTTTGCAGGAAAAACTCAGCAGACTTCTTGTTGATCGTAAACTTACCGAGCTCTCTGTTATAGACAAACAGTATCTCGCCTTTTCTGGCAATCATGTCCTGGTTGTAGCTGTTTATGATCTTTGTCCCTTCAAGGTAGTCCCTTATCCAGTTACCGAATTGAAATGCTGCAACTGACTTGTAGCCTTCCAGTTTCCTGTCTAGGGGCTTTGGTTTGCCGAGCTCTTCTACAGACTCCTTGAGTGCCTGCCGCAGATTGTCCATATTGTCGCCAGAGGAGGAGCCGCCACGGATAATCTGTGAACCTTCAGGCAGTGATGGCGATATGAATTCCAGGTCCTCGGGGATGTAGGCAATGACCTTGCCGTACAGGTTTCTTCTGAAATAATCACGGAGAAGTTCAGACATCATTTTCTTCTCCTCCTCGTACCACATCCCTATCACCGGTATGTCATAGAACCTTGCGGGATACGAGTCTTCAAGCTCCCTTGGAACTACGCCGACAGGAGAGGTCACAATAATCTCATGAATATATTTCCTGAATTCAGGTATCCTGGAAAGTATGGCCTGGTGGGACCTTGATGTTGAATATGGCTTTCTAGCTGAACATGGGAGGATTAGTGCGATGCTGATGCCTTCAGGTTTCTTGTATTCTTGAACGAGCTTCTGCCTGTATCTTCTCAAGTCAGGCCTCTCAAGCGACTCGATGCCGTTGGCCTTTATGTATGGAGTCCTTGCAGGGAACGCCTTCTCCAATTTTTCATAGTAGTGCCTGTCCATCAGCCGCAGTATTTCCATAGCTTTGCTGGAGAATCCGAATTTCTCGACCAGTTCCCTCAGTGTTCCGTTCCGTATTGAAAGCTGCAGCAATTCGGACTCTTCCTTCGCAAAGGAAAGGTTCTCGTCTACAGCCGGAGTGTCAGATTTTGATTTTCCAAACAGAGTGTATCTCACTTTGTCAAGGCTTTCAGCCACAATGTAGGAATCGTCAAAGAGCTGCACACCTGAATACACCAGAGCAGGCATAATGTAGGGATCAGTGACCCCCTGGACATAAATGAGCTTTTCATATCCCACTTCCTCCCTGGTCTCCATGATCCTATCCAGCAGGTTGGATGGCCTCTGGAGAAGTTCTATGCCATTTGGAATAACTGTGATATTCTCAGTGGTAAAATAATGCTCCTGCGTTTTCTGTCGCATTGAGTCCGGGTAAAATATGGACTTCCTCAGCGGCTCACCCAGGATGTAGACCTCATCTTCGGTAGACGTTATCTGCCCGCCATTCCCGGACCGCATTACCCCGGGGTATCTGAAACCGTTGAGTTCCCCTGACCTTGCAAATCCGAAGAAAGCGTCGTCCTTGATCATTCAGGGGTTAATTTGCGGGGTGGTATTATTGTTTACCATATTGGTGCCGATATCCTGGAGCCCAGTAAAGAAAAGGGCTGCAGGCACGGCTTTTCCTTGACGCAATAAGAGTTAAATAATATCCGTTAATACATTCTAAATAGCTTTTGAAGGGAATTTGATGGTTACAGGCAACAAACAGCAGAATTCTAAGGACTGGGCGCACCCGGGAGACTTTCTTTCAACTGCGGAAGAATATGTCCCGGGAAGACTGACTGCCGACGAAGGGGGAAAAATAGTCTCACTTGCAAGCGGCCGTGTAAGAAGGGATGAGCAAAATCTGGTCATTTCCATCGAGCCGCCAAAGAAGAGGGTCAGACCCAGGAACGGAGACATAGCATATGGCCAGGTTATAAAGATCGATGGAAGGCATGACACCGTCAGAGTTGGTGCGATATGCGGCAAGGACAATGTGCTGAAAGAGTACATAGTAGACGCCAACCTGAGAAGCATGGGCCAGAGGGGCAGAAGAGGAGAAGGGCCACCCGTTGTGCAGTTTAAGGTTGGAGATATAATAAGAGGTCGCTTTAGCCGTGTATCACCGTTCTTTGAAGTGAGTGTTTCAGGCAAACACTTCGGTGCTGTCAAGTCACTCTGCAGCAGATGCAGGTTGCCGCTCGAGGAGAAAAATGGGTCACTCTATTGTGACAATTGCGAGAGGACTGAAAACAGGAAGATTGCAGACGACTACGGCAACGTGCAAGAATTCGGTGATATCGATGAAAGGTAATAATAACACCAACAAAATAAAGGATGTCGAGAAGCTCAATAACGAGCTCTCGGTGATGAGAAGGGAGCTCGATGACGTGAAGGAGGTCCTGAGGGGTCTTATTCAGGTCATAATGAGCAGAGAAGAAGGACTGGACGACGACGAATATAATTGAGGTGAACAAGAATTGATAATGCCAATGAAAATGCTTGAAGAGAGTTTGAACAAGAGAGTTGCATTGCTTCTCAAAGACAACAGGGTGCTAGAAGGAGTCCTTTCAGGGTACGACGAATACATGAACATGGTTCTTGACGACGTCGAGGAAAGTGCCGAGAGCCTTACAAGGAAACTCGGAACAGTAGTCATAAGGGGCAGCAACGTAGTGAGAATAGTCCCCAAGCAGTAATAAGTGCAGCATTCAATGTTTTAGGACGGCAGGGCTTCTTAGGCTTGAAATCCTGCCACTTTCAACCTGCTGATCCCAGTCTGCAGGTTAGATTTTTCTGTGGTGTTCTATTCTTTCTGACAAGTCATACTCAATTTTTGATGAAAGTGATTTCAGGTCATCCATATATTCAGCTATTCTCTTTTCCAGCTGCTCCTTGACCCTTAAGACACTCGGAGCCCTGTAAACGTGTATGTAACCTCCCCTCTCCAGCGATTTCTTTTCCTTGTAGCAGAGGCCCAGCCCGACCAGTTTCTGGAGTAGCCTGTGGGTAGTGCTCCTGTCCCTGCCAATTATGGACGAGAGTTCGTCCAGAGTAACCTCTTCCCTTGCTGCCACTTTGTAGAATGCTTCACATTCATTTGCGCTCAGATCATAGAAGCACTCCAGGAGCTCAGTGCACGAAGAGTCCTCTTTCTTCAGAAGGTTTATGTCCGACATTTCCCACCCATTTATTTCAGCATCCGATATAAGTATTGCGTGATATTTGCAATACCGTGAAATATTTATTCTAAGTTGACATTCAGAGTTGCCTGAGGTGGGCAAGTTGAATGGAAGCATAGACTATACAATCACAACCTCTGCTGGAGTTGAGGAGGTTTCCTCGAAGCTCCAGGAACAGTTGAAGCACAAAGGTTACGGAGTTCTCAGCACTATTGACGTCCAGAAGATACTGAAGGAAAAAAATGGGCAGGAGATAGAGCCGTACCTTATACTGGATGTCTGCAACCCAAGGCATGCAGGAAATGCAATTGAAACAAACAAGGACGTTGGCCTGGTGCTTCCATGCAAGATTTCCATTTACAGGGACAATGGATCCACAAAAGTCTCACTTCTCAGACCTACTGAAGCTATGAAAATGACAGGGATAGAAGGGTTAGAGAATCTTGCCATCTCTGTGGAAAATGAACTTCAGCAGACAATAAAGTCTATGAATGAGTAGGTGGATACCAGATGGATACCGATAAAGAGATAGAGGAAATAAGAAGAAGAAAAATAGAAGAGATGATGAAGATGAGTAATGCAAACGGAGATGACAAAATGAATGTAGAATCATACCCGACAGAGCCCATAGTGTTGACCGATTCCAATTTCAGCCAGGAAATAGGAAAGAATGGGGTCATGCTCGTGGATTTCTGGGCGGAATGGTGCGGACCATGCAGAATGGTTTCGCCGATTATAGACGAACTCGCAAAGGAGTATGCCGGCAAGATGACCTTCGGAAGGCTTAACGTGGATGAAAATCCATCAGTTGCAGGCGCTTTCCAGATCAGGAGCATACCCACTCTGCTTGTGTTCAAGAACGGAAAAGTTGTAGACGGGCTCCTTGGTGCCGCACCGAAGCAGTACATAGAGTCCAAGAT
This sequence comes from Thermoplasmataceae archaeon, assembly GCA_046703705.1. Classification (GTDB taxonomy): domain Archaea; phylum Thermoplasmatota; class Thermoplasmata; order Thermoplasmatales; family Thermoplasmataceae. The sequence goes on along the minus strand of JBJKST010000007.1, from coordinate 20,676 downwards.
ACAGCCGCATCTGAACTGATAGTACCCAAGGGAAGAATCAAGCGAGTCATCTATGGAACCTAAGAAATACGACATTATAATAATAGGCGGGGCCTCAGCAGGCCTAACCGCCGCACTTTATACGGGAAGACAGGGGCTTAAGACTCTTGTGGTCACAAAAGACATAGGAGGGCAGGCACTTCTCACCAACGATATCCAGAACTACCCTGGTTTTGACCAGATCGGCGGTTTTGAGCTGATGAACAAGTTTCAGGAACAGGTCGTAAAATACGGTGTTGAGTTCGCCTACGATGAGGTGACATCCATAGAGCGGAATGAGGATCCTGGCTTTGAGCTAAAAACCCCTTTCTCACAATACACGTCTGAAGCAGTCATACTTGCCTTTGGCAAGACTCCAAGGGATCTTGGTGTCCCTGGTGAGGACGAGTACAAGGGCAAGGGCGTCTCATACTGTGCTGTCTGCGACGGCCCGCTTTTCAAAGGTGCAAAGGTAGCGGTTGTGGGAAATGGTGAGCAGGCGCTTGAAGCTGCAAACTATCTGTCAGGAATAACCGAGCACGTCTATGTTGTCCAGTCCTCAAAGAAAGTCTTTGGCGACCAGGAAATGATCGACGCACTCGGTAAGAGCGGAAAGGTATCATTTATGAGCGGCACAAAGGTCTCTTCAATTCAGGGAGGCTTCACTGCGGATTCAATCAAGGTTTCAGGCTCTTCCGGTGAGGAAAGCAGCATTGAAGTTGCCGGCATTTTCATCGAAAACGGTTACATAACAAAGACCGGTTTTGTTAAAGACCTTGTCAAGCTTAACAGCCAGGGCGAAATTATTGTTGACAACCATTGCGCCACCTCTGAGGAAGGAGTGTTTGCAGCTGGCGACGTCACCGATGTCCCTTACAAGCAGGCTGTTATTTCCGCAGGACAGGGGGCAACAGCAGCACTCTCTGCATATAACTATATTCAGAAGAAGAGGGGCAGGCCGCAGGCAAAGAATGACTGGAAAGCGCTCAAGGTAGCATGAGTGTTGCCCAGCTAACTCTTTATTTTTTCCCATACCAACTTTGAAACCACTTTTTTTCCATTGAAATTCATTGGCCTTGTTGAAAGCGTAAGCCTGCTGCCTTCTATTTTGTAGAACCTTTCCTGGTCCTTGCCTATCCAGTTGGGGAAAAGTGAGATTTCCAGCCTGTGTATGACTTTGTCCTCAAGGACATCATATCTTCCTGAATACGCTATGTACCTGATCGCATCTTGCGATTCCTCCGCAGTCGCCATGAACATGTCACCTGATGCAAATGGCTTCCTCCCCTCCGGCATTATATTTACACCCATGTGGCCGGATGAGTCGTAGTAAATCATTCCCTTCGGTTCTTGTCCAAAGGGGTAGTTAATTGATCCGCTTTCATCTTCATTTTGAAATGAGACCAACCTCCAGGCTCCTATGAAATCTTTCTTTTCTGCCATGGATCAGGGAGTCGGATTTCGGATATTAAGGTCTAAGCAGCAAAATGGAAATTCATCTCGTAAAGTGTTATTGTGGCTCTTTGACTTGATCAGGAACCTATAAATAACCGCGCCAGCTAGAATAGATGGCGACGAATTATGAGCGACAAGGAAAGATCAAGAGAGCCTCTTACAACCCAGCATGGAATCCCGGTTGGCGACAACCAGAATTCAATAACAGCGGGGAAAGATGGACCTACGCTCCTTGAGGACGTTTACCTGATAGAGAAGCTTGCCCATTTTGACAGGGAACGAATACCTGAAAGGGTGGTCCATGCCAAGGGCGCCGGAGCATTCGGCTATTTTGAAACGACGCACGACATGTCCGGATACACAAAGGCTAAATTCCTGCATGGAAAAGGGAAGAAGACACCCCTCTTTGCCAGATTCTCCACTGTAGCCGGAGAAAAGGGTTCAGCCGATACAGTCAGGGACCCGCGCGGATTTGCGGTCAAGATGTACACTGAAGAGGGGAATTATGATCTTGTAATGAACAATACCCCGGTATTTTTCATCAGAGACGGCATAAAGTTCCCTGATTTCATCCACTCCCAGAAAAGGGACCCGTCGACCAATGCAAAGAACCTCAACATGGCCTGGGACTTTTTCTCCCATTCCCCGGAAAGCATGCACCAGATCACAATACTCTACTCAGACCGGGGGATCCCCTATAGCTACAGGCACATGAACGGATACAGCGGGCATACTTTCAAGTGGGTCAATGAGAAAGGCGAGGCGGTATGGATCAAATACCATTTCAAGACTGACCAGGGAATCAGGAATTTGCCTGTTGACGAAGCGACGAGGCTGGCAGGGACTGATCCTGATTTCCACACTCTTGACCTGTACAGGTCGATAAGTGATGAAAATTACCCTTCCTGGACCGTATATGTCCAGATCATGGAGTATGAAGATGCAGCTGCCTATAGGTTCAACCCGTTTGACATTACAAAGGTCTGGCCCCATTCGGACTATCCTCTCCATGAAATCGGGAAAATGGTGCTTGACAGGAATCCGAAGAATTACTTCGCAGAAGTTGAGCAGGCAGCGTTCTCCCCCGGGAACACTGTGCCTGGAATAGAATTCTCACCCGACCGGATGCTGCAGGCAAGAGTGTTTTCATATTCAGACACCCATAGGTACAGGCTCGGTGTGAATTACACCTCTATTCCGGTAAACAGGCCGCACCTCTCAGGTGCCAGAAACTACTACAGGGACGGGCATATGCGTGTCGACAACAATTCCGAGGGCGATGTTAATTATGAGCCGAACTCGTTTGGCGGGCCTCGCGATGATGGGGCATACAGGAAGATGGAATATGCTGTCCAGGGAGAGGCCAGTTCAGTGCCCAACACAAACCATTCTGAGGATGACGACTTCGTGCAGGCCGGAAACCTTTTCAGAATCATGTCAGAATCGCAGAAGCAGTTATTGGTCAAAAACATCGCAAACGAGCTTAAACAGGTCGACAGGCACATAGCAGAACGCCAACTGGAATATTTCTTCAAGGCTGACCGTGAGTACGGTGGCATGATTTCCGATGCCATGGGAATGAGAAGCCCCGAAGCTGAAAAGTAACGGCTGAACCGATGAGCTGGCGGGCGCCCGCCAGTTCTTACTTTTATTTCCATTTAGCGAGCATTTCGGGCGTAGGTTTTGGCTCCGCCGACCTCCTTTCTGCGCAATGAATGGGCAAAACACCTTTAGAATTACGGCTACCGGTTTATTAGCCGAAAGGAAATAAAAATGACGGTAATCGTTTTGGAGGTTATCAAGGAAGACATCATCATAATGGGTGGTGGTCTTGCAGGTTTGAGAGCCGCAATTGCTGCTGTCGAGTTGGATAAGAATATCACGGTTGGACTTGTGTCAAAGCTTTATCCTCTCCGCTCCCATTCTGTGGCTGCAGAGGGAGGCACCAGTGCGGTCCTGGATCCGGAAGACAACTACGAACTTCACGCCTTCGACACCATCAAAGGCAGTGATTACCTGGCGGACCAGGATGCGGTGGAAGAATTTGTCCGGCTTGTGCCCGAGCAGATCTATACAACAGACCATTGGGGGTGCCCCTGGAGCAGGACAGAGGAAGGGAAGATCTCCCAGCGTGATTTTGGAGGCCTGAGTTTCCCCCGTGCGGTCTTTGCTGCAGACAAGACCGGTTTCCACGTAATGCAGACCCTTTTCAGCAGATGCATGAAATACGATGGAATACACTTTTACAACGAATATTTTGCAACTTCACTCTCAGTGAGCGGGGGCCGGTTCAATGCCCTCACCACCATAAACCTGAGAAGCGGCGAGTACACGATCTTCCAGGCAAAGTCCTTCATTTTCGCAGCCGGTGGCGGCGGAAGAATGTACAGGTTCAGCACCTGCGCACACTCCACTACCGGAGACGGTGACGCCATTGCTTACAGGGCCGGCATACCGCTCAAGGACATGGAGTTTGTACAGTTCCATCCCACAGGGCTGATACCGTCGGGAATACTCATCACCGAAGCCGCCAGGGCAGAGGGCGGATACCTTAGGAATTCTGAAGGCAAGAGGTTCATGGAGCATTATGCCCCCACCAAGCTGGAGGAGGCCCCAAGAGACATTGTCTCAAGGGCAATGATGTGGGAAATGGAAGCGGGAAGGGGTGTAAAGGGCGGGTATGGGGAGATCGAGTACATCAACCTTGACTTGAGGCACATAGCCGACAAGCTGGAAGAGAGGCTTCCCATGATTACCGACATCGCACAGAAATTCAACAACATCAATGCGGCTGAGGAGATGATTCCAGTAAGACCCGCGACTCACTACACAATGGGTGGCGTCAGTGTCAATATCAAGACAGAAACCAGCCTTCCAGGGGTTTTCGGAGCGGGTGAGAATGTGGCCATAAGCATTCATGGTGCAAACCGCCTTGGCTCAAATTCTACCAATGAATGCCTGGCCCTCGGAAATGTGGCAGGCAAAAAGGCCGCTGAATTCGCATCGAGCCACGACATTCCTGAAATAGACAGGAGTAAGGTGGAAATAGAGGAAAAGAGGCTCTGGGAAGACCTCATGAGGAGAGATGGAGGGGAGAACGTGGCAGCCATCAGAGCTGACCTTGGGCACACCATGGATGCCAACGCCGGTGTATTCAGGACAGGAGAGAAGCTCGAAAAAGCCCTCCGGGACATAAATGCCCTAAAGGAAAGGTACGGGAGGATCTCGATCCAAGACAAGTCAGCTGTTTTCAATACGGAACTGGTGTGGGCACTTGAGGTCGGATACATGCTGGATCTTGCGGAGATCGTGGCCCTCGGGGCACTGCAGAGGAAGGAGAGCAGAGGGGCCCATTACAGGAAGGATTTCCCGGAAAGGGATGATGCAAATTTCCTGAAGCATACCATTGCAACATACACATTGGATGGCCCGCACCTCGAATATTCGCCTGTGACAGTCACAAAATGGCAGCCAAAGGAAAGGGTCTATTGAGGTGGTAATGTGAGCGGTAAAGATTATGAGTTCACCATCAAAAGGAAGGACGAGAATGGAAAAGTATCATTTTCCGATTACAAAGTCCCAAAAGACAGGATATCTACAGTCTTTGAAGGGCTCCTTTACATAAAGGAGAATCTTGACCAGACCCTTGCCATGAGGTATTCGTGCACCATGGAGATATGCGGAAGCTGCTCTGTTGAAATCAATGGCAAGCCCAGAATGGCTTGTTCCACAATTGCTTCAAGCCTTAACACCGAAAGGATAAGCGTGGAGCCATTGAAGCATTTTAAAGTCATCAAAGACCTGGTTGTTGATCTTGATTCATTCTTTGACAAATACAGGAAGGTTAAGCCATACATCATCAGGGAAGATGACGGGGTCTACGAGTCAGAGCTTCTTCAGACCCACAAGCAGTTTGAAGAGTATGAGAAGTACTCAATGTGCATTAAGTGCGGACTATGCATGGCTGCATGCCCCATCGTGGGAACAGATGAGGATTACCTGGGCCCTGCGCCTTTGACTGCAGTGCTCAGGTACAACCTCGACAGCAGGGACGAGGGGCAGAGGTACAGGATTGAAGCCATAGGAACTGAAGAGGGGACTTCAAGGTGCCATTTTGCCGGGGAATGTTCCGAGGCTTGCCCAAAGGATGTTGATCCTTCCTTCGCTATACAGAAGCTGAGGTGGCAGGTGTTCAAGCACGAGGTGTCCACTTTGATCAGGGGCGGCAAGAAATGAGTGAGCAGAAAGAAAGTATCATGAGCTGGTTCAATTTCAGCCACAAAGGGCTTGGTTATTTTGCCTACAGCATGCACAGGTTTTCAGGAGTCGTCATTGTAGCATACCTTTACCTGCATTATGCCGTTCTTTCCAATCTCCTTAGGGGGAAGGCAACCTTTGACTCGGTTGTAAGGGCAGCGGCCTATGGGCCTTACGGCATCTTTGTTGTGATGGATGTACTCCTTTCAGTTGTCATTTTCTACCACGGAGCAAATGGTGTCAGGCTGATGCTCAACGAGATGGGAGTCGGGCTTTCCCACAATAAGGCCCTTTTCTTCATCCTCGAAGGCGGTGCAATGATCCTGATGCTCCTGTTTCTCTATTATGCATGGCAGGCGGTTCTGTCGGGAAGTGGTGTATAATGGAAAATGCGCGTAAGAGCAGTGTTGTAGCCAGGGACAGGCTTACAACCCTTAAATGGTTCTTTCAGGCTTCAAGCGGAATGTTCTTGGTGTTCTTCATGGCAGTGCACCTGTACGTCGCCCATATAAACGGAGGGTCTCCCATCGAACTGTTCGATTCCATAGTTAGGAACCTGAGCAACCCATGGTGGCTTGCTTTCTTCATTGTGTTCGTCTGGGTGATAACATACCATGCACTGAACGGGGTGAAAGGCATCGTATATGACATGGGTGTCAACAGGAAGATGAAAAAATACGTATCGTACACGTTCACTGGAATCTACCTGGCAACTGTGGTGTATGGAACTGTCCTGTCAATTATAGTGGCATCAGCAGTATCTGGATGAAGCGGAGCTGAACTAATCTGCTTCACTCTATAACATGGAACGGGACGAGACCGGCAATTTTGCTAAATTTCTACTAATTTCATTAGGTTTTATTCTTGCGGGTCCCTTGGAGGGAAACAGCCTGCCGCATCCCATTTAATTGCATTAAGAACATTGTTGCTGGAAAGATTTTAGAACTCGGCCCCTAGTGAGGCCGAGAGAAATTCTTCCAGGTCCGATACCCGTATCCTCTTCTGCTCCCTGCTGTCCCTGGACCTTACGGTGACAGTCCCGTAATTCTCAGAAGTTTTGTCTACGGTCTCGTAATCGACCGTGATGCAGTATGGCGTACCGATTTCGTCCATCCTGGCATAACGTTTACCTATGGAGCCGGAAAAGTCCATAAATGTCCTGAATTTTCCTGATATTTCAGAAAAGATGCTCTCGGCTTCCTTTTCTATTGCTTCGTCGTGCTGAAGCGGAAATACTGCTGCTGCATAAGGAGCTAAGTAGGGCTTCAGCGACAGGACCTGCCTGCCTTCATCGCTGTAGAGAATGTCAATCTGTGCCCATAAGTTCCTGTCAACGCCAAAGCTGAGCTCGAGGACGTTCGGGTAGAATTCCCTTCCCTCCGCCTTGACCTTGAAACTCTTGCTGGAACCCTTTGAATGTGACTGCAAATCATAATCTCCCCTGTAATGCAGGCCACCGACCTCCTTGAAGCCGCCCCAGCTCTGGATGTCCAGCTCTATGTCCATATGGACCTTGTTGTAGAACGCCTTATCATTCCCGCCTTTCTCGTAAAACCTGAATTTCTCTTCGGGAATGCCCAGCACTTTCACGTAGAATCTGTGAATGAGTGCCATATGGTATGCATAAAATCCAGGATATCCAAGTTCAACGAGCTGCCGGGCGCTCAGCTTCTCCTGCTCACCCTTGGCATAAGTAACAACATTCATCATGTCCCCGGCAAACTCGCCTAAAACGGGGTCCCAGTTCTTCTCGTCGAAGAAAATCTGGAGTTCTGCCTGTATCAACTCCCTGAGCCTGTAAAGGCCCTGCCTGGGTGAGATCTCATTTCTGTATGCCCTGCCGATTATGGCAAGCCCCAGAGGCAGTTTCTGCCTGAGAGAGTTGAATTCCCGGTAGAAATTGAGGAATGCAGACTGTGCAGTCTCCGGTCTCAAATATCCCCTGTCCGATTTTTCAGGGCCGAGGGAAACGTCAATCATCATGTTGAACGCCTTTGAATTTCCGAATTCCCCATTGCACTTTGGACACTTGAGGTTGTTTGTTTTTACTGCCTCATCGACCTCGTCCGGGCCCGCACCTTCATGAATTTCAATACCCAGTTCGGCCAGGAGCATGTCCGCCCTGAAGTATGATTTGCATTTTTTGCAGCCTATGAGGATATCATTGAACCGCTCTGCATGGCCGGAGGCTATAAGCGGTTTTTCCGGGAGAAGTGTGGAACCGTCTATGAGGTAGTAATTGCGGTTTCTTTCCACAAAGTATGATAGCCATAGGGACTCAAAATTGCGCTTGAGAGTGGCTCCAGTATGGCCGTAATCGTAAATGCCGGCTGAGCCGCCGTATATTTCTGCTGCCGACCAGAACAGGCCGGTCCTTCGGGCATAGCCCAGTATATCTTCTGCATTCATTGTTTCTTTCCCCTTATTCCTTACATAATTATATGTTATGCGTCCTGAAGCTGAGTTGAAAGCCACGTTCAGATAGAATCAACCGGACTGTGAGCTATCCGGCACTGTCAGGTGATCAAGAAATAGGTTGTGCAAGGATCAGTCGCTATTGGATGGGCCGGGACCGGGAATTGAACCCGGGTCCGGGGATCCACAGTCCCCAAGGATATCCACTACCCCACCCCGGCCATGAGTGGAGGTGTGATTGACTCAGTATTAATTATTGTTTCGCGAATATTGCGTTTCAGGCTATATTTCCACCGAGAAGAAAATGGCCCTTATTGTTTCCCTGTCCTTCCTGTGATGTTTGTACAGCCTGCCGACTGTTATGTCAATTTGTTCGGATCTGAAGATTTCTCCATGGAGCGAGTAGTAGTTCCTGACAAATTCCTCAGATTTTCGGTTGTGAATGGAATAGATATAATTGCCTACTTCAGCGGCCTTTTCCAGAAAGGGCATGTCCGAATGTGCATTTACTGACCCGAATGGCGAGTTCATGAGCACTGTGTCATACCTGCCAGTAACTGATGCTACGTCCATGACCTCAAATGTGACTCCCCCCGTGCCTGCTCCATTTTTCCTTGCCACAGCAATCTGTTCCTCGTCTATGTCCACGCCAAATACTTCAGAAGCACCTAGGGCACCGGCACCCAGGGCAAAAATTCCATTGCCCGTTCCAAGGTCAATGACCTTCTTTCCAGAAATGTTACCGTCATTATAGGCGAGGTTCAGCATGTATGCCGCGGTAGAAGAATCCGTGGGATATTGCTCCAGAAAATTGATGTATGTCTCTTTCTGCCCGAGGCTTCCTAGATAGATTTCAAGCTGTTTCTTGCCCTTCAAATTCTGTCTCTGTCACTGTGTGTTCTGCCCAACTGCCAGCTGGACGATCTCGTTCGCGATCTTTGAGGAACTTTCTATTGATTCTCCCCTTCCGATCAGTATTTTTTCTATCTTCCTTATTGCTCTCTGCTTCTTCCACGTGCCCTTTTCATGGGCGGCCAGAACAACGTACTCAGCAATTTCCCTGTCGAGGTTTATTCCAAACCTCTCCCTAATCTTCAGCTGCCAGAGGGGAACAAGAACATTTGGAATGTCCTTCAGCTCATTTTCCTTCCTAATCTGGGAAATTACACTGTTTATGTCATTCCTCTTTCTAAGCTTTGAGGGAACAGGCATAAAGTTCTATGACTTTCCTATATTAAAATCTTCTTGAGATTTATGTGTGCCTGAAGATAAACGCGGTGCACTGCGAAATATCAAATTAGAATTATAAAAAATAAAATTATAAAACAATTATTCCAGTAGCCTGTAAATAATTGCCTTTTCTGTGTGGAGCCTGTTTTCGGCTTCCTGAAAGACTGCGCTGTTGACTCCGTCAATAACTTCTGCAGTAACTTCCAGTCCGCGGTGTGCGGGAAGGCAGTGCAGGAAGACAAAATCATTCCTGGCACCTTCAACGAGTCCGCTGTTCACCTGGAACGGTTTCAGGTCTCTCTCCTTCTTTTCCTTCACGGCTTCGTCGCCCATTGATGCCCAGACGTCGGTGTAGACTGCATCTGCATCCTTCACGGCTTCGGCCGGATCGTCAGTCACGACTATGCTTGATCCGCTGGACCTTGCCCTGTGCTTAGCCTTCTCCAGAATGTCCTTATTTGGTTCGTACCCCTTCGGGCAGCCCACGTATACATCCATTCCGGTTATTGCCCCACCAAGGAGCAGGGAGTTTGCAACATTGTTACCGTCTCCGAGATAGGCCAGCTTGAGGCCGTTAAGGCGTCCCTTCTTCTCCTTCAGTGTCATGAAGTCGGCCACAATCTGGACCGGGTGTTCAAGGTCATCAAGTGCATTTATAACCGGCACGGATGCGTTCTGTGCCAGCTCAACGACATTGCTGTGCTTGAATGCCCTGTAGGATATTACATCCACAAATCCGGACAAAACCTTTGCAGTATCAGAAACTGTTTCACCCCTTCCCATCTGCATGTCGTTGGGATTGAGGTAAATAGCATGCCCTCCCAGCTGAACCATGGCTGTTTCCAGTGACACGCGGGTTCTGGTGCTAGGCTTCTCAAATATCATTCCAAGGACGCGGTTCCTGGCATGGGCATAAGGCTCATACCTGTTCCTCTTCAGTCTTATTGAGAGATTGATGAGATCCTCCATCTCACCATCCATGTCCAGAACAGAGATGATATCCTTTTTCACTCTGCTCACCTCAGAAGTTTAGGGACGTCCTGCGGATAGTCGGCAACCTTGACGCCTGCCGCATTGAAGGCCTTTATCTTTGAATCAGCTGTGCCGACTCCTCTTTCGATAATGGCTCCTGCATGCCCCATCCTCTTTCCGGGTGGTGCACTTCTCCCTGTTATGTATGCCACAACCGGCTTGGTTATGTGGTCTTTGATGTATTCAGCAGCAATCTCTTCGTTGTTTCCGCCTATTTCTCCAACAAGAACGATCTTCTTGGTCTTTTCATCGGCCTCGAACATGTCGAGAACATCGATAAAGGTCAGGCCAACTACAGGATCGCCGCCAAGGCCAATAACTGCGCTTTCTCCCATGCCGCTCTTTGTGATTGCCTCTACGATCTCGTATGTCAGGGTGCCGCTTCTTGATGCCACTGCAACATCCCCTTCCCTGAATATCTGGTTTGGCATGATTCCCATCTTGCAGATGCCCGGGACTGTTACGCCGGGACCGTTTGGCCCGATTACTGTTGCACCCTTTCTCCTGGCGTGGTGCACTATGAGCATTGAATCATGGAAGGGAACGTGCTCAGTGAGTATGTACACAACCTTCAGGCCTGCGTCCATAGCCTCGAAGGCAGCATCCTTCACCAGAGGAGCAGGGACGGAAATCATGGTCGCATTTGGCTCAAGGTGGAGGGTCTCCCTGATTGAGTTGTAGATTGGGACCTTGTCCTGGAACTTCTGGCCGCCCTTTCCGGGTGAAACTCCTGCAACGATGTTTGTGCCGAATTTCAGCATCTCACCGGCATGGAATGATCCCTGGTGGCCGGTTATTCCCTGTACTATTACCTTGGTGTTCTTATCGACTATAACTGACATTTTAACTACCTCCCACTTTCTTTACAACACTCTCTATGGCCGGCATCATTCCGGGATAGGATTCTATTCCGTTGTCAGACAGTATCTTTCTGCCCTCGTCCTCATGCACTCCGCTCAGCCTTACTACAATTGGCTTCTTGATGGAAAGCCTGTCCTTGGCCGCCACAATTCCGTTCGCAACAGTATCACATTTTGTAACACCGCCGAAAATGTTCACAAGAATTGCCTTCGGATCCGCCTTCATGACCATCTCAAATGCGTTGACTACTATGTCGACACTGTCGGTTCCACCAAGGTCCAGGAAGTTCCTGGGCTTGCCGTTGTGGAGTGTGAGTCCGTCAAGAGTTGCCATTGTAAGGCCTGCGCCGTTGGCGATGACCCCGATGTCGCCCTGTAGCTCGACAAACGAATAGCCCTTGCCCTGCGCTTCCAGCTCCAGGGGTGTCTTTTCAGGGTCAGTGATATCGATATCCGGATGCCTGAACATTGAGTCTGAATCCATTATGACCTTTGAGTCTGCTGCAATGAGCCTTCCTTCCTTGGTTACCACAAGCGGGTTGATCTCCACAAGCTCGCAATCCTCCTTCACAAAAATCTCATAGAGCCTCTTCAGGATTCCCCTGAACTGTTTTCCGATCTCGGGCGAAAGGCCCATGAACTGTGTTGCTTCCCTTCCAATGAAGTCAGAGTATCCCAGCAACGGGTCTATGGATCTCTTGAATATCTTGTCCTCCGGGACTGATTCAATCTCGACCCCTCCCGCCGAGGTGGCTATGAGGACCGGTGCCCTGTCAGTTCTGTTAAGTGCTATGCTTACGTAATATTCCTTGTCTATGTTCAGCATTTCCTCAACGAGAACCTTTGTTACGGCAAGGCCTCTGACCTTGGATCCAAGAAGTTCGCTGACTCCCTGGGTAAGTTCCTTCTCACTTTTTGCAAACTTGATTCCGCCTGATTTGCCCCTTCCGCCCAGAAGAATCTGGGACTTTACCACAACAGGCTTTGTGAATGCCTTTACATCACTTTCCTTTTCCACAAGATAACTGTCCGGCACAGGAAGGCCGTACTGCTTGAATATGGCCTTACCCATATATTCGTAAAGATTCAATGAACCACCGATTCGGCATAGATTGAAAATTAATAAAGCTGTTCAATTAAATTTGAAAGTCAATTAAAAAGAGACTTGAGAAATGCGGGCCCATTTCAGGAAGCAAGCAGGAAAGGAAAACAATTGGTTTAATACCCCATAAGATTGAGCATCATGAGCTTCAGGGAGAACTATTCAAGCGGCACAAAGTGGGAGAAGGAATTTGGATACAGCAGAGGAGTCAGGGCAGGAGACCTGATTTTTATTTCCGGAACAACTTCCGTGAGAAACGGGGAGATTGTTGGGGAGGGCAATATTGCAAAACAGACCAGAACCTGCCTTGAGATAATCAAGGAAAGTGTTGAAAAACTGGGCGGCGCTCTCTCTAATGTTGTGAGGACCAGAATGTATGTTGCCGACATTGGCCAAAGCGCGGCTATTGGTGCAGTCTATTCAGAATTCTTCAGTGGCATATGCCCTGCGGCGACAATGCTCAAGGTCAGCGGGCTGATCGACGATAAGCTCCTGATAGAAATTGAAGCAGATGCCGTCATATCAGGGAAAAAATGATTTGATCATTGGAGAGGGTGAAAAAGATGGCCAGGGAAAAGTTGAAACTATCTCTTCCCGGACTTAACGAGGTCTGAATATGCAGTTAGGGCAACTTTGCAGCCGTCCCCTACGGCCGTTGCTATCTGTGCAAGTGTTCCCTGAGTGACATCGCCGGCCGCGTATATGCCTTCGACGTTTGTTCTTCCCCTGTCGTCGATCACAATATATCCCCTGTCAGAGAGCTCTACTCCTGAGCCCTTAAGGAATGAGGTCTGCGGAACAAGCCCGACATAGATGAATACGCCGTCTGTCTTCAGTTCCATTGTCTCGCCCGTTTCACGGTCCTTGTACCTGACTCCGGTGACCTTCTTGCCGTCGCCCAGTATCTCTTCCACCTGTGAGTTCATCATGTAAGGGATTTCCTTCTTTTTGATGGTGTTCACATATGCATTCTCGCACATGTACTTGGGCATGAATTCAATTATTGAAACCTTCCTGGTGTATTCAGACATTGCAATGGTTGCAATAGCGCCGGAATTTCCGCCCCCTATGACCACTACATCCTTTCCCTTGAACAGGTAACCGTCCCATGTTGAACAGTAGGAAAGGCCTTTCCCGAAGTATTTCTCCTCTCCGGGAATGCCGAGTTTCTTGTGGGAAGTTCCCGTGGTAACTGCAACGACTTTGCCTGTATACTCACCGTCGGTGGTGTAGACTTTGATTGCGTCCCCCTCCTTCCTGATGCTGTTGACCTCAACGTTTTCCCTTATGCTTGCATATTCTGTTGCGTGGTTTACAAACTCCCTTGCGAGGTCTGTGCCCGGGATGGCCTTGAAGCCGAGATAGTTCTCCACAAGGGGCGATTCGGCAGTGAGCCCTCCGGCAACCTGCTTATCCAGGATCACGGCAGTCATGCCGGATCTTACCGCATACACTGCAGCTGAAAGCCCGGCCGCACCCGCGCCTATGACTATAAAATCATAATCTCTCTTCTCGTCCTCTTCCGATGATTTCTTGGAAATGTTGAATTGCAGTTCCATAAAAGTTCAAAAGTGAATTGAAGGGTAAAATAAAAAATTGGTGTATAATTTCTTATACAGCTTACATTCCCGGCATTCCGCCAGGAGGTCCACCGGCTCCGCCGGTTTTTCTGCTTGCTATGACGTCGTCGATTCTCAGGATCATTGCTGAAACCTCAACGGCACTTCCCAGTGCGTGTTTCTTTACGCTGAGAGGATCAAATACGCCAAGCTTTACCATATCCGAAACAGAGCTTTCCTCGAAATTGACGCCGTAGGTATTGTGCCCCTTCTCATGCTCAGCCTTGAGCTGTATGAGAGTGTTTATAGGGTCCATTCCTGCGTTTTCTGCCAGTGTTCTTGGTATTACCTCAAGTGCCTTGGCAAATGCTTCGACTGCGAGCTGCTCCCTTCCGCCGACTGAGTTGGAGAAGGCCCTTATCTTCATTGCGAGCTCTGCGTCAATTGCTCCTCCGCCCGGAAGGTACCTTCCGTCTTCCTTGACTATTCCGACTACCCTTATTGCGTCGTGCAGTGCCCTCTCTATTTCGGAAACGACATGCTCTGTGCCGCCCCTTATGAGTATGTTGACTGCCTTGGGGTTTGCGCATCCGGTGATGAAAGTCATCCTGTCGTCCCCTATCTTCCTCTCCTCAACAGTCTCGGCTTTCCCCAGGCTGCCGGATGAAAGGTCGTCGAGGTTGGTTATGAGCTTTGCGCCGGTGGCTTTTGCCAGCTTTTCCATGTCGCTCTTCTTGACTCTTCTGACCGCATATATGCCTTCCTTCGCAAGGTAGTGCTGGGCAATGTCGTCAATTCCCTTCTGGCAGAGGACAACGTTTGCGCCGGAGGCTTTGATCTTTTCGACCATTTCCTTGAATGTCCCGGATTCCTGTGCGAGGAAGTCCTGTATCTTTGAGGGGTCGGATATCTGAACCTTTGCCTCAATCTCGGTCTTCTTGATCTCGAGGGCCGAGTCCACCAAAGCTATCTTTGCATCCTTTACAATTGAGGGCATCTTTGAGTGGACCTTTTCCTTGTCGACTATCAGGCCGTTTATGAGTTTCGTGTCGGAAGCACTGCCTCCGTTCTTCTTGTCCACTTTGATGTTTGCAGTGTCCACAACGATTTTCTTGTCGACTTCCTCTGCAACTGCATTGATCGCCTGGACCACTATGTCAGCGAGGAAATCCCCTGACACACCGGTGTTCTTTCCAGAAAGTGCTGTGAGTGCAATCTTTTTCAGGGTCTTGTCGTCGCTCGCCTTTATTGATGAGGTTTCGAGGACCTTCTTTGCCTCCGCAAGTGCAAGGTAATATCCGTTTGCAATAACTGTGGAGTGCACTCCCTGTTCCAGAAGTGACTCGGCCTGCTTCAGCAACTCTCCTGACAGGATGACTGCAGAGGTTGTTCCATCGCCCACTGCCGTGTCCTGTGATTTTGCAACCTCGACTATCATCTTGGCTGTCGGATGGTCAACATCCATTTCCTTTAGGATGGTTGCTCCGTCGTTGGAGATAATTATGTCCCCGATTGAGTCGACGAGCATCTTGTCCATGCCGTTTGGGCCAAGAGTAGTTCTTATTGCATCAGCAATGGCCTTCGCAGCTTCTATGTTGTTTTTCTGGGCACTTCTTCCCTGTTCTCTCGAAGTGCCTTCCTTAAGAACTAAAATTGGCATCTGTCCCGATAACATTTAATCATTCACCTTTTAGTAGGCGGATAAATATGTTCTTCAATATAAACTTTGTTAAAGTGGAGCCTTCTGGCAGAATGGCTGTTACCAACGGGTACCGGAGGAATTTATTGACACTGGCTCCCATGGCGGGACGGCTGCAGAATTCCTTCATTCGCCCTTGCCGGATTCATCAAGCTTCCTTATCTTCTCTTCCTTCCTGCTTTCTGCGGCGACTCTTCCGAGCGGGTAGGAAGAATTGTCAAAGAATTTTATAACCTGGACCAGGTCAGGCTGCACCCTTTTGACTTCATCATACATTCCTGCCGCTATCCTTCTCAGGTCTTCGTGCGCCTGCGGCGTTGACCTCAGTTCTATGAAATAAGTGAGTTCCCTGAAGTTCATTGATGCGATTACGGGGTACCTGTACGCATAGGGGACAACATACTGCGCCAATCTCGGGCCATCCTTCCCCTTTATTCCGCTGTAGACCTTCTTTGAAAGTTCCATTATGCTGACGTACCGTTCACTGAGGTCCGGGTGCATATAGATCATTTCCGGAATATCGTAACCGTAGCGGGTCGAGAGGTCCCCCCTGATGATTGATATGAACCTGTGGCGCTGGAAATCCCTGAATGCGCCGTAGTTTGTTGTGATCTGAAAAGTGTATGCAGTTGACTCGAATGCCCTCCCGGGCTTATGCCTGCGGTTCTCCCTTATTCTACCAAGTTCCCGGATGATTGAGACTCTCTCCGATACGGGAACCGATTCGACCTTTTCCATTGCGGATGCCAGATCTCCGTTCCTGTAGAAATTTGAGAGAGATATTATCCGGTTAATTGCCGTCAGCTCCTCGTCGTGCGATACCAGCTTTACCAAGGGCGGCGAGGACGCGGGCTCCAGGTCGAGGCTGCCTGAAGAGTCTCTCCTGGAGAGGTATTGCATCATCTCCTCCCCATGCCTGGAGAAGGATGCGTCGATCAGCTCGGGAAATTCCTCCTTAAGTTCTGCGTAGATTGACTCTGAAAGTGCCACAGTCTCAGGAGTATCGTAGTGGCGCAGGCGCTGCAGCAATGCTATGAAAGCCCTGCCATTTCCCGATATTCCCATGTTTGTGAGTGTTGAAGCTGGAAGCATGAATCTGATTTCATCGAGTGCCTTGGCCCTGACCGAACTTTCATAAGACTTCTCGGCCATCTTCAGGTCCTTTTCGTCGGCCAGTTTGCCGAATGGCTTCTGGGTGCCGTCCGAAGAGTCCCTGAAATCGAACTTTGTGATGGGGTATTCCTGCCTAATCTCTTCCCTCAGTGTATCATAGAAATCGGCATAGGTGTCAAAGAGCGCATTGCAGTGGTCCTCGTAAAGCTCCGCCACTGAAGGGGAGAGGCCGATTTTCTCGGCAGAGGCAAAGAGGTATTTTCCGTCAACTTTCTTGTCGTACCTGACATACCTTGAAGATTTCTCTATGAAGGAAAGGCCAATTCTTCCCTCCTCAATGACCTTTGTTGCCACGTTGGTGGCATTCTGCACTCCTATCTGTGCAGTGACAAGCTCGGCGACTGATTCGTCACCATACTCGAGGAAGACCCTTCTGTAAAAATCAGCCCCCCGGTTTTCGTTATCTTCAAATTCCTTCCTATAAAGGTCCCTTATGTCGAGGTTCGCAGTCCTGCTGTATCTGGAAATCAGGGCTCCCCTGTCTATCATCCTCTGGAGCTTTATCACGAAGACGTCCTTGTCCTCGTTTGAAAACTGAGACACAGAACCTTATGGCGTTCCGTTTATAGTTTTTTTTCGACTGTTAAAAAAAATAGGGTAAGTGGTTTTTCACTTCCTGTCAACAACGGGGACAAAATACACGTCAGTAGGGCTGTACCTCAGGTTTCTCTTGAATTTGGCCCTTATTGGCATCCCGACGTACAGGTCCTCCTGGTCAGCCCCGATGAGCCTTGAGAGGAAAAGTGAGTCAAAGCCCTCGAACTCCACCAGTACCAGGTTGAACGGAGTTTCCGGCAGGAAAGCCTCACTTCCGAAGTAGCAAGTAGTGTATGAATGCACTTTCCCCTCGTTGGGCATCTCAACCCATTCTGTTTCAGCACCGCACATCATGCAGTGCCCCCTGGGCGTTGCATACTTGTAGCCGCATTCCTTGCACTTGCTGCCCATGAGCTTCTTTTTGCCGAGAGCCTTGAAGAACTCGGAGTCCTGGGCGAAGCTGTGTATGTAGTCGATGGTATAGCTGGACTTTACAATCAGGGGATCAACGTTGTAAACTTCTGTTCCTTCCTGGGTTTCTGGCATCTTGGCATTTGGATTCAGAACCATTTATACCGCCTCCATTATTGAAGCAGTGACATACGTGCCCGTTCCTGCGTGGCTGTGGATGAGCCCTCTCTTTGCGTTTGGAACCTGCAGCTTGTCGCTGTTGAAGTGCTTCTTGATTGAGTGCTGTAGCTGCCAGAACATGAAAACTGCCTGCATGATTCCGGTTGCGCCCACTGGATGTCCGCATGCAAGGAGGCCGCCGGAAGGATTTACCGCTACTTTGCCGTTGAGGTTTGCTTTCCCTTCCTCGACAAACTGGCCGCCTTCCCCGTATTTGCAGAGCCCGAGGTCTTCGTAGGTCTGTATTTCCGATGATGTGTATGCGTCGTGGAGCTCTACCAGGTCCAGCTCATTAAGCGGGTCTGTTATGCCCGCAGCCTCATACGCCTCCTTTGCAGCGGTCCTTCCCGCCCTGAAGGAGTGAATTCCTGGATACTGAAGCTTTGCATAGTCTGCCTCCGTCTCGTTGTGAAGCAATGGAACCTTCCCGAATGGCCTGTCAGACAGCCTCATCGTGTCGGTACCTGTACCTATGCTCTTGACCAGAACCGGGTTATCGGAAAGCTCGAACGCTTTCTCCTCTGACGCAAGAATTGCAACTGCGGCCCCGTCTGACATTGCACAGACATCGAGCCTTGTAAGGGGGTAGGAAACCATTGGCGAGTTTCTGACGTCCTCAACCGTCAGCTTCATCGGGCTCTGCGAGTATGGATTGTGCATAGCGTTCCCGTGGTTCTTTACTGAAACCATTGCAAGCTGTTCCGGCGTGGTGCCGAATTCATGCATATGCCTTACGGCCATCATTGCGTAGTATCCTGTGTAGAATCCTCCGACCGGGTAGTCGAAGTTGGTGTCGCTTGCCAGGGCTATAAACTCGTTACCCTTCCATGTATTCACATGAGACATTGTTTCAAAACCGTAAACTGCGCATGTGTCCATCCTTCCGGATGCTATTTCCTCAAATCCTGTCTGGAAAGCCAAACCTCCTGTGGCTCCCCCTCCTTCAACCCTCTTGCTTGGTTTGGGGGTGAGGCCGAGATAGTCCTGTGCCATTATCCCTGACATGAGCTGCCTCTGGAAATGATCTGAGAAATACGATGCTACCGAGCCGTCTATATCTCCGAGCTTGATGTTCGCATCTTTCATGGCATAATCAAATGCCTTCTTTACCCTGAGCCTGAAGTCCATATCAGGCGTGGATTTGGCGAATTTCGTAACTCCGCCCGATACCATGTAGACTTTTCTTCCTTCGTGCTTCATAAAAACCATGGAACCATGGGAATTGATCTTATTAAAATTCCTTAGTGTGGATGAATATCACACCGTATGTCGCCCTGTTGACAGTTCGATACCATTTTTTAAATAAACTTGCCAGATTAACCATAAGATGAAAGTTATTGTCTTTGGCGGATCAGGATACCTTGGAAGCAATATTGCCAAGCTCATCAATGCGGATGAAGTTGCCTACTACTCAAGACATAAGTCCGAGGAGCTTGATAAGGCAGGCCACAAATGGTTTGAGGGAGACGTCCTCAACGAGGAAAAGGTTTCTGAAGCCGTAAAGGGCTATGACATGGTCATTAACGCCACAGGGGTCTGGGATGAGAAGGAGCAAAAGCACTATGAAGTCACAGTCAACGGAACAAAGAACATTGTCAATGCAATGAAAAAGAATGACGCAGACCAGAGGCTTGTATTCATTTCGGCCATAAACGTGCACTACGGATCATTCGAATATTTCCGCACAAAGAGGATAGCCGAAGACAATGTTGATCTGTACAAGAACCATCTCAATGTCAGGGCATCCATAGTATACGGAAGGGGAGACCCGCTGACTTCCCAGTTAATCAAGCTTTCAGAGCAGAGGATTAAGCTACCGTTCGGAAAAAGCCTGGCACCCGTATATGTGGACGACTTCGTGAAAGTGATTGAAAATTCTGGCAGCATTAATGGCGCTTTATACCTCAATTCCTTCGAAAAGATAAGTCTCGCGGACATGATCAACATGATAAGGGAAAAGAGGGGAATGAGGCCGCTAGCGGTCAAGACAAGGCCCGGCGGAATAGAGAAGGCAGTGCAGAGCATAGAGAATACCGGCATACTCTCATCCGAAAGAGTGAAAATGCTTCTTCTGGACTACTACAGGGATACCACCCAGCTCACGAGATGGGTGAAGGAGCCCATGACCTATTCAAAATACCTGGACGAAGTGCTCAAAGCATAACGTGCCCGATGGCTTCCCGGTAGGTGAACACGCTTAGCTTGCCAAGGTACTTGACCAGATAGTCACTCACGTGTTCCTTGAAATCAGGATCTGATTTCAGTTCCATGAGATATGAGAGAGCAAGCTGCATGTGCGCATGGGCTGCAAAAAGATGGGCAGTTCTTGCACTCCCCTGGCTCAGTTTTTCCTTCAGGTCAAGCCATACGCTGTCGGCATGGTTCAGGCTTTTTCTCTGCTTGTCAGGCAGAACCGAGTCGGGGTCAATCATATTTGTGTAGAGAGTATCGAGCATGTCCAGAATTTCCCTGGTAGCCTGAATTCTTTCACCTTGAGAGACAGCAAGCCCCATTGAAGTTAGTGCCAGTTTCATTTCTGCATCATACCTGAAGAATGGGTGTGATCTCGGGAGGTTGGAATCGGTAATTTCACAGTAGTCGCTTGTGTAATCTTCTTGCTCATTTTCCGGCATGCTCATTGGTTCTGGTAAATGGACTTAAGCTATATTTTTTTCCTAAGCCGGCAAGCGACAACCTGCCAATTTCCTG
>JBJKST010000006.1:0-43068 GCA_046703705.1 Thermoplasmataceae archaeon | reverse complement strand
CCGGCTCCGGGGCTCATGCCGGAATTAATCTGAGGCAATCCAAATAGGGCTCTTCTTGATGCAATAACCCAGTCCGCAGCCTGTATGGCCTCTATATTGCATATCCCATCCACAATGGCAACTACGGGCTTCCTCACACGTTCCATTATTCGGAAAAGCTCAATCACTTTTCTGTTGAACGCTTCCATTCGCTGGGGCTGAGAGACAATAAACTCGTCAGGATCTCCTCCGGCTGAAAATGACTTCTCATCACCAGTCATGGTTATGATCCTGATATTCGGGTCGAATTCTGCCTCTCTCAGGATTGCTGTGAGCATCTCTACAAGTCCCCTGTTCCATGTGTTGTTTTTATCAGGGCGGTTGAATTGAATGGAAAGGATTCCATTTTGAACTTTGGAAATCAGATCACCATTATTCATTTGTAATGTTAGGGTTAGGTTGATATGATTCTTTTTCCTTGGGCCTGGTTACTTGAGACTTTTCCCCATGATACATGGACTAATCCGGCGTGCAGTGAAAGGTTCCAGTCGTCCGCGGTCTGCAACATTCTGGATGTAAGCAGATCATGGATCTGTTGAATTAAAGAGGAAGCTTCTTCCAGTCCATCAGGTCCTTGTCGTTAAGTGATCTTATCTCAAGCTTCTCAAGAATGTCCAGGAACAGATCGTCCCTTACATAATCCTCAAACACTTTCTTGTCAAAATGATGGAACACAAGTGCCCTGAGGACATGAGCACCCAATGCGGACTGCAATTTTGTGGAGTTTGCTGCCACATCGTCTATCTGTTTTGAGTAATTGGGGTACAGCTCATCCTTCTGAAGATTCTTTAGGAAATCATCAACAGTCTCCTCCATCTCTTTATGGTGCCCCTCAGCCAGAACTATCCTCACTCTGTGTGTAGGGTTGAAATCCACATGGTCTCCAGTCACCTTGAACCATTCTTTCGCATCATACTCGAAGAATACATCTGCAAGTGCTTCGGCAAACTTGCCCGGGTTTGAGAAGTCAATATCCTCGGTAAGGTCATAGGTTACCAAGGAACCGTCTTCGGACACTTTTCTGGAGGAGGCAATTGCGGAGTGCAGATCACTTTCGGCGGACATATCAGCAAAAACTGAAAGAACGGATATAAGGCTTTGCAAGCATGCCTCAATAAATTCCGGGCATTTCCATGCGCATCTTCAGCAATACAGGTGATTCCTATTTTCCCATGCGATAGGGCTCTGTTGCTCAACTTCACAGACAGCCCCTTGAATCTTCATTCGGAAACGCTAGAACACCATCAGGGGAAAGTGCATTACCGTGCGCCTTGATACCTGTTATCCGGGACGAACTTTTATTTAAGATACGAATCTCATTGCAGTGTAACGAGTGCATTGAATATGGTGGAAAACAGCAATAACAAAGGAAATTCAAATCTTGATGCAACAGGCTTCTCCATTGAGCATATGGATACATCTGCGGATCCGATGCAGGATTTCTTCACTTACACTTCAGGCAATTGGTTGAAAAATAATCCTGTGCCTCCTGATAAATCCAGCTGGAACTCTTTCTCTGAGCTGAGCGAATCAAACTACCTTAAGCTGAAGGAAATACTTGAATCGTGCATGAAGAATGGGTCTGGCGGCAATAAAGTTGAGAAGATGCTCGGAGATTTCTACGCATCCTCCCTTGATACAGAGAGGCTTGAGAAACTGCGATTTTCACCCGTTTCAGAATACATGGACCGCATAAGCAGGATAAATAAAACGGAAGATGTTCTTGAGACACTGGCCTTCCTGCACCTTAATGGCATATTCCCGCTGTTTGAAATATCCTCCAAGACAGACGAGAAGAACAGCTCGGTCTACGGGCTTTACTTCGACCAGGGCGGCCTTGTTCTCCCTGACAGGGACTACTACCTTTCGGACAATTTTAAGGAAGTCCTTGACAGGTATGTTGAGCATATAAAGAGAGTCTTCACAATCTATGGATACAGCGACATCAAAGCAACTGAATCTGCGAAAGCAGTGATCTCCGTGGAAACTGCCATTGCCAAGGCAAGCAGGAACAGGACAGACCTGCGTGACGCAGAAAAGAACTACAACCGCGTATCAATGAAGGAACTCCAGGGAAGATTCCCCGGACTGGACCTGAAACGCTACTCTGAACTGATGGGAGTGCCGGAAATAGACTACATAATAATGGGCCAGCCGGAGTACTTTGAATTCCTAGATTCAGAAATGGCCAGGTTGTCCCATGAATCGCTCAAGCTGTACCTTATGTGGCATGTTTTCAACTCGTCGGCCGAATTCCTTTTTTCTGAAGTCCAGGAGGAGCACTTTGACATGTTCGGAAGAACAATCATGGGCCAAAAGGAGCAGGAGCCTAGATGGAAGCGTGCCGTCAGGGTCATAGACCAGCAGGTGGGCGAAGCCCTCGGGGAACTTTATGTAAAGAAATATTTTGACGACGAAGCCAGGGAAAGGATGGCCAGAATGGTCAATGACCTTAGGGAAGTCTTCCTCGACAGGCTGAAAAACCTTAGCTGGATGACAGAGGGGACAAGGAAGAAAGCAATTGGCAAATTTGAAAAGTTCAGGACAAAGATCGGGCACCCTGAAAAGTTCAGGGACTATTCCTCGGTGGAGATAAGAAGGGACGATTACTTCGGGAATGTTTGCCGTGCAGCTTCATTCGAGCTCAATCGACAGATAGCAAGGGCCGGGTCGCCAGTGGACAAGGGCGAATGGTGGATGACCCCTTCAACCGTTAATGCATATTTCTCACCACCGGACAACGAAATTGTGTTTCCTGCTGGGATCCTGCAGCCGCCATTCTTCGATACGTCTGTGGATGCGGCTGTCAATTACGGGGCAATCGGGGCGGTCATCTCACACGAGATAACACACGGCTATGACGATCAGGGCCGCAAGTATGACGAGAACGGCAACATTAAAGACTGGTGGACAAAGGAAGACGAAGGCAACTTCATGTCAATGGCAAAGGAGGTCGTGCACCTCTACAGCTCTATGGAAGTTCTTCCGGGAATGAAGGTTAACGGAGAGCTAACCCTGGGCGAGAATATCGCGGATTTCGGAGGAGTAAGCATCGCATACGAGGCACTGCAGAGGCGTCTAAGTAAAGAGCCGGAACTGAGGAAGAACATCGACGGCCTGACTCCGGAACAGAGGTTCTTCATCTCATACGGGCAGATATGGAGGCAGAACATCCGGGAAGCCATGGTGAAGCTTCTGGTTACTGTTGATCCGCATTCCCCCAACAAGTTCAGGGCTACATTGCCTGTTTACAGCCATTCGGCATTCGAGGTTGCTTTCTCGAAGCTGAGCAAACTCGACACGCCAATTGCCAGGAAGAAGATTGAGATATGGTGACCGGACCACAATTTGCGGCCATGGCAGATGCGCTTGGTTATATCCGTTATGCACTTTCATAGTTGGTTTGAATGAGGAGATGCGGCTGGGTCCCACTGAACGACCAGAAATACATAGAGTACCATGACCGGGAGTGGGGTGTCCCCGTCCACGACGACAGAAAACTCTTTGAATTTCTAGTTCTGGAGGGTGCACAGGCAGGCCTGAGCTGGAGGACTATCCTCCAAAGGCGGGAGAATTACAGGAAAGCCTTTGATCAGTTTGACCCGTCCATCGTTTCAGAATATGGTGAAGATGATATTGAGAGGCTGCTGAATGACACCGGAATAATAAGAAACAGGCTTAAGGTAAGATCGGCAGTGCAGAACGCCAGATCATTCCTTACGGTACGGGAAGAATTTGGATCATTTGACTCGTATATTTGGGATTTCGTAGGAAAGAAGCCAGTCATCGGAGGTTGGGCAGAAATATGGGAAATCCCTGCAAGCACTGAATTGTCCACCAGGCTGAGCAGGGACCTCAAGAGAAGAGGGTTCAAGTTTGTTGGCACAACTATTTGCTACTCGTTCATGCAGGCAGTAGGCCTAGTCAACGACCATACAACCTATTGCTTCAGGTATTCAGAAATTGCCGGAGACAGTAATGCATGATGGTACAGCAATGGGCTGATAGGAAGATCCAGAGCTTAAGGCCAAATCGGAATTTGCTGGCATGGAGGAATCCGGCAAAGGGGAAACATCAATGAAGATGTCTGAAATATTTTCAAGGAGGCTTGCTAACCTGCTTATACAATCGTCCAGGACAGGCACACCAAATGAAGCCGTCCATCATAACTGCGCCATTCAGGCACAGGATTACTGGGCGTCTGTCTGGGCAATTGGCTTGAGGAGCAAACCGGGGACGACGGTTTCCGATGTGGAAAAGTGCATCAGTGAAGGGGAAATAGTCAGAAGCTGGCTGAACAGGGGCACCATCCACTTCTCAGCTGCCGGAGATATGAGATGGCTTCTCTCCCTGTTTTATCCGGGACTGAAAAGAACTGCAGAACTCAGGGACGGGCATCTCGGACTGAGCCAGGAGACGGTAGCAGGGGCAGAAGAGATCTTCAGGCAGTCTCTTCTGTCCAGGCGCATCCTTAAGAGGAGCGAGATGTACGAGCTGCTTGAAAGCAACGGATTAGCTGCCAGGAAAAATAACCTCGGATACCATATGCTCTACAGGGCAGCATGGGACGGCATTATATGCTTCGGCCCACTGGACGGCGGCGAGCAGACCTTTGTCCTGGCTGAACAGTGGATCACTGAGAATCAGGTCAAAACAAGGGAAGACTCAATCTCCGAACTGGCACGGAGGTATTTTGAAAGCCATGGCCCTGCAACAGTCCAGGATTTTGTATGGTGGTCCGGGATAAGGGCATCGGAATTGAAGGTAGTGCTTGATCCTCTGCTAAATCAACTGGAAAGTGAAGAAGCAGGCGGGAGGATGTACTATTATGCGGAATCTGCAGTGAAGGCGGCAGAAAACACAAGGAATGCATACCTGATACCTGCATTTGACGAGTATATTGTGGGCTACAGGGACAGGAGCTCGCTTTTCCTTGACGGTAGGCATGCAGACGTTATTCACAGGAATGGCGTTTTCCTGCCCGCAATAGTGATTAATGGCGAGGTGGTCGGAACCTGGAAGGCGCGGTCCAAGCCAAAGGGGACAGTGATAGAGGCCAAGCTATTCCGGAAACTTGAAGGATGGGAAAAAGAGGAACTTGATGAAGCCGCATCGGAGTACGGAAACTTCTTCGGTAATGGGGCGACTATAGCGCTTTAGCAAACAGGCATCGCCCAAAATATGACTGCCTAAAGCAGCTCCTTCAGGTCAACAATCTCAAGGATCCCGAAGTTGAGCGAGTCACCTTCTTCCATCATTTCCCTCAGGACCTTCAATAATGCAGAAGTCTGCTGTGTAGGGACTATGACGGACAGTGTAACTGTATCCTCATTCGCAGAACCGTAGAAACCATGGACAACAATGTAATTTGCAGCTATCAATTCCAAAAGTTTCAAGAGAAACATGTTACTTGAATGAAAAGCTACAATTCCTCCATCCATTTGTGCTGCTTCTACAGGCTCAAGAACCTTTGGAATCTTTGCGGCGTCGGTTCTAGCTACAAGTTTCACGCCCTTTTCCGGGACATTTCCCAGTGCAAAGAATGTATTGCCTTTGTCATTGGGCCATTTCATCTCCTTGCCATCGGGATATGCCTGCAGAGTAACGGCGCTTGCTTCTTCGTTTTCCTCAATGGCATTGAATATTCTGACTTCTCCGGCTGCGCCCATAAGGTACTCCACTCTCAGGCCATCCACTTTGTTTGAGAGAGAAAGCAACGCATTGGAGACATTGGCCAAGTCTGCTTCGTTAAAGACAAAATGTGCATAGAAACGCCCTTTCAGGATATATGTGTAATCAAGCATAACGCTCTTGAAATTGCTGACCACCACCTTGAGTGCAGGCCCGTAAGTCCCTGTAACCTCGTCCATGCTCCTTCTTACCTGCCACAGGTCATCCTCGAATTTTGCCCCGACTCTGTTAAGGAAGAGCTTCTTTTCCGGATCTTTGTCCGCACCCTCAGGAAGGAAAAGGTTGAAAAACACGTTCTTTCCGGTAAAGCTGACTCCAATGGGAGCCCTGAAACTGGCTGCCCATATGAAGTTTGTATCCTTGTCCTTGATTCCGGGCCTTGACACTAACAATTCATAGTCCATTAAGTCTGACACTTGGCGCAGAGCGCCTGCAGCAAAGCTCCTGTCCCGTTTCATTCGAACTCGGCTATAACGGTTGGAGTTTATTTAAATTTCCAGTGATTCATCCAGAGTAACTTCGTGCCTTTCCTTCAATGCAGGATCTGAATCCTATCATCAAAAAGATCAGCGCGCTGATTTTTCGAACTCCGATATTTCGCAGAGCTTTACGTTCCACTCCTGCTGGTCGGCTATCAACTCATTCAAAACTTTCAGGAGAGTGCTTGTCTGCTGCTTGGGTATTGGCAGCATTATCTTGAGATATTCGTCCTCTGCAACACCGTAAAGTCCGTAGAGGATGATGAAGTTGGACGCAATCAGCTTTACAAGTTCAGTAACATGCCTGTTCTTTGTCTTGAAAGAGACGGCCTTCCCGTTGATATTGGCTATGCCGTCCGGGCACAGTATGTCAGGTATTCCTCTCCCGTTCTTCCAGCTTATTGTCTTGACACCTTCGTCAAGGAAATTTGCCATAATGAAAAATGTCGCATCATTCCCCATTTTTTCTATAGAAGTCTTGCTCTGGGGGTAGATCTCCAAGGTAACTGTGGACACATCTCCGATTTCCTCGACACCATTGAAAATGGACGCATGCGTTGGGACTCTCTTGAGGTACTCTATCTTGTAGCCCATTATCACTTCGGTGAGCGAGATAAGTGTAGCTGAAATTCCTGCCAGATCGCTCTCATTGAAAGTGAAATGTGAATAGTACCTCCCCTCCTGTATGAAAGAATAGTCCAAGACAACACTTGGAAACTGGCCGACGGCCATCTTGATAACCGAGGCATACAGCTCACTCAAATCGCTCATGATTCTCCTGACCTGCCACAGGCCATCCTGGAGCTTGGCGCCGACCCTGCTGAAGAAGAGTTTCTTGTCCTTCTCATTTTCCGCGCCTTCCGGCAGAAAGAGGTTGAAAGAGACCTCATCCTGGATTACATTGATGCCTACAGGTGCCCTGAACCTGGACGCCCACATGAAATTGGAATCAGGCTCCTTGATTCCCGGGGTTGACACTAGGAGTTCATAATTCAACAGATCGGATACCCTTTCCAGAATTTCAGAAGCCTGTTCACCATCGGGTTTCATGGAAGTATCAAGCAATCCTATTATTTTCCTTATTAATTCTTTTTAAGAGCTATGTCCTGCATGGCTACGAAATGTTTTTATCATTGTTTCAAGGTATCAAGGTTGTGTTCACAAGGATGACAGACGATAGCACCACTGCTATGTATATGTGTGAAAACCCGTAGACATGACCATACATCTTTTCGTTTTGCGGCTTGAAGAGTACCGCAGCATTTAAATAGAACAATACTAAACTTACTGCAATAAGTGCAAGAATGTAAACGGGCAAAAGCTTCACAACCTCGATGTAGAAAGAAAACATTGTCACCACGATCAGTACAGCCGCACTTGCTGCCAGAACCTTTGCGCTTCTGGCCATCCCAATTACCGCAGGGAGCATGGGAATGCCTGCGTTCTCGTAATCCTTCGTATGGGAGCCCGCAAAAGACCAGAAATGCATGGGTATCCATGCAAAGAGGAGAATAGCTATGTAGATTGCCGGAACCGTAACGGGCGTATCGGCAGCAGTCCACCCTGCCAGCGCAGCGAAGCTTGCAGCCGCCCCACCTATCACTATGCTCCAGTACGTCCTTCTCTTGAGAAGCATGGTGTAAATTATGGTGTAAGTCAGGAAGCCAAGGAAAATGAATATGCTGGAAAGCAGGCCAATCATGGCGTAGGCAACGATTACGGAGGCGGCGAGCATAACAGAGGCGATCACGGTGAGCGCGCTCCTGTTGTTCTTTATGATCTCGACCCTGTATCTTGTCCTCTCCATCTTCTCGTCGAGGTCCGCATCATACAGGTTATTGAAAATCGCAGCGGACATTGATGCCAAAAACCCGGTTGCAAGGAGGGGTGCCAGAACATAGGGTTTGGACATGAATGAGGGGCTCGCCATGTACCCCGCAAGGGAAGAGACCCCGACTATGAAAATAATGTCTGATTTCGCTACTCTGAGGAAATCGCTAATTCTCATTCTTTTGCACCCCTGCGATGAAAAGCTATAGAGGTTTGCGTATATATTTATTCACACCGTTGAGAACGTAAATTTCGCATGCAGGCCATTGTAACAATGGGCGGGGAGTGTGTGCAGCACAGCGTTGGAAGCACCCAAGGAATGGGGGTTTACTTACCCGATGTATGAAGTTGAGGAAGAGTCAAAGGTATCGACAATCCTGAATGTCGATCCGTTGCCCCCGGGAACGTACTTGAGCATGGGATACAGCGTCCAGAGATCCCCCGCACTCATCCTGTATGCAAAATGTTCAGTGCCAAAGGCTGCTTTCACGACTTCAGCGGTGACTTTCCTGGCCTCCATCTCATCTATGTACCCTAAGGAGTGAACGTATTCATGGGTGAGTATCACATAAACATATGAGTTGAATTCTGCTGCAGATTTGGCAATTCGCGCCATTGCCTTGACAAGGTTTTCATTCATTACAATGTAGTTTCCGCCGACCTGCCAGTATGCCCCGAGTGTGGGAGGAAGATCGGACAGGGCAAGGCCGAGCCCGGAACGTTCCTTTCCGAGATGCTCCCTGACATTTTTCTTCACTAATCTGAATATCCTGTCATAATTGAGCTCAACATCAAGCGACCTGTTCTCTGTTTCATGAAAACTCTCCTTCTTGGCTGCAACGCTCTTTTTGTTCAAATCACCATTGAAGTGCAGATCCGGCTCAAAACTCAGATTAAGGTCCATACCTGAAAACAATACAATCGCCCGCTGCTTATCCGCTTCTGGTATAAAAGCAAGCATGAAATGATTCATGCCTGTTCCGTGCAGTGTGAAAAGATATTTTACCCGGATAGCGCTCAACCCTAATCCGATCTGAACACTATGAACAACCGGGCCATAATCGCTCTTAGGTCTTTTATAATAGCGGTTGGTGCGACTACCGCAGCTTCCTTTGTCGGGGTATACGGCGTAATACTGGGCGCCACTGCTGCGGACATGGGCTGGCTGCAGTCAACGTCAAACGCAATTATGAACGGCGGGCAGATTCTGTGGGGCAGGATTAGCGACAAGATCGGCAGGCGAAGGCCATTCCTGATTCTGGGAAGCATAGCGCTTGCAATTCTGTGGGGGTCTCTGGGATACGTCCGCACCCCGGGTGAACTTGTGGCTGTATACTCGGCAATATCACTCATGGGTGCCATGATAGTGGTCAACTGGTTCTCCCTCATCGCCGAGTCAACGGCAACAGAGACAAGGGGCCATTATCTGGCGGTGATCAACAACATTGCCTCTGTAGGAACAATCCTGGCTCTGTTCTTGATGTCACTCATCTTCAGGGGCCAAGCTTCGAGGGACATACTGATCTCATTCTTTCTGGCCTCGGCATCCTATGTAATATCCACTGCATTTCTGCTTAAAATTAAGGAGCATAACCCGGGAGCGTTCAAGAGGAACTCACTGTACCGCAACCTTAAGAACATAAGGGAAAACGAGCATTTCTACAAGTACTTCATTGCCACCAACGCACAGGGTATTTTCTGGTCCTTTGCCTGGCCGGCATTCCCCATAACGATCGTGACCATAATGCACTTCAGCCTTTCGCAGGTTGCGGTCCTTACCGCCTCCTCACTGGTCGCAACCATAGCTGCACAGTGGCTTCTGGGGAGAGTTGTGGACAGGGTGTACAGGCCCACAATCATCTTCTCCAGCAGGGTGCTCCTTAGCATGATCCCCATACAGTATGCAATTTTCAGCACATTCCCGGAATTCCTGTTCATGGAACTTTACAGCGGAACTGTGGGCGCAATGCAGAATGTTGTGATGAATTCTTATCTCCTTGACATTGTGCCACAGAACAACAAGGCGGAGTACATATCAATCCTGAACGGATTCAACGGGCTTGTCTATTTCATAGGCGCGCTTTCGGGAGGATACATACTCGGATATTTTGTAGGCATTTACGGCCTCGCGGAGGCTCTTATGCTGGTTTATGCCATCTCAACCGCAGGGAGGCTTTCAGCCTCGTTCCTCTTCGCAAGGCTCAGGGAGACTGAAAAGGGGAGGAGAAAGGAGGGCGCACTGTTTTCAATACTCTACAGGATCAGGAGCCCGGGAAACCCTTCGGGCGGAGTCCTGAAGCCCAAGTAGCAGGAAAATATCTGTGGGCGGGCTATTTTCTGAACTCGTAATCATAAACAACCATTACTTCTGCCCCGGGATCTGTCTTTCTCATCCGTTCAATGCTGCCCCTGGCACTTTTCAGGCTGTCGGAGTAACAGACAAGAATTCCGTTGTCCCTGTCGGTTATAAGGAGTATTATCTCCTCAGGGAGATAAGGGAGGAGTGTCTTTATGTTGCTGGAGATCACAGAATAGAGCACAGAGTCGATCTTGGCGAGGTCCAACTCAGCGATGACAGAAATGACACGATTCTTCTCCATAAGGTCAAGCCTTTTCCTGACCGTGGAGTTGGGGAGATCGAGCTTCTTTGCTATGTCGGAAACGGGAAGCCTGGGATCTTCCTTCAGGGCTTCCACGATCTTCCTGTCCACTTCCCCTATTCTCATCTTGAGCTCACGAGGCTCGGGCACATACTTCATCACGGGAGGGCCCAGCTCTTCAGAGACTCTGGATATGTGCTCATCCACGCCCTCTATCTTTGGGGACATGAATTCGTATATCGTTATTTCTTCAAGGCACTTGAACCTGGAAATGACTTCATCCCCATCGTATGTGTCATTCTTGAATGCGGCAAATCCGCTGACCATTCCATAGAAGACAGGGTTGACATGGAGGGCATACCTCTTGATCACGCCAGCCTCCTTCAGCCTGGACATCCTGTAGTTTAGCGCCTGGGCTGAAATGCCAATCTCCTCGGCCACCTGCCTCTGGGGAATTCTGGCATTCTTAAGCAGGCTGAATATTATCTTCTTGTCAATTGGATCCATTCCGGATTCTATTGTTTGCTTTCGATTAATTTTTTCGATCTCCTCCCGAAGAGACTCACCATTGCCGGGAAATACAGAGTCCTTATGACAAAGGTATCGAGGATCAGGGAAATTATGAAAGCTATGCCAAGCTGCTGCAGGAACCCTACAGGTATGAAAGCCAGGGATCCAAGGGATGCCGCGAGTATAAGTCCGAGTGAGGTGACTACCTTGCCTGATCCAACCATGCCTCTTGCAATTCCCTCGTCCAGGTCGGCCTGGTTTTCCTCCTCCCTGATCCTTGAGATTATGAATACGGTGTAGTCATTCCCAAGGGACATCAGTATTACGAACAGAATGATCGGAATCAGGTATATCAGCTGTTCATGGAGGAAAACGGTGGTTATGAGGTAGAGTATTGCCGAGGTCCAGACGATGCTTATGAACACTCCGCTGAGTGAAATTATGGGGTATTTCAGGGACCTGAATGATACAAGCAGGATTGCTCCAATTGCTGCCACAATGAGTATGGCAAGTTCGGTGTATGTTTTCTGGTTCTGGGCTTTCTGGTCTATTACGGCGGACGTTATCCCGCCGACTATTACACTGCTGTTTGCCCTAAGGCTGTTCACCACATTTTCGGCATCGGACGAGTAAGGATTGTATGGAGTGTAAGCAAGGAAATAGGCATAACTCCCGTTGTTGAGCAAAAAGCCGGAGATCGTGCCGGCTGTGGTCGCATTATTCTGGAGCGGCCCAATTATCCTGTTGATTCCGGCAGTCCCGTTGAGGAATGCCGATGCACCTTCAAGTGTCTGCATGTCAGCTGCGCTGATGTTCGTTGCGTTGCTGCCGCCGCTGAGCGGAA
Organism: Thermoplasmataceae archaeon; assembly: GCA_046703705.1. GTDB lineage: Archaea > Thermoplasmatota > Thermoplasmata > Thermoplasmatales > Thermoplasmataceae. The sequence goes on along the minus strand of JBJKST010000006.1, from coordinate 31,075 downwards.
CAATCACATACACCGGGTATATGACATTTGCGCCGAATTGGCTCTCAATCTGCTTCAGAGCCTGCACGCTGGAAAGGCTGTCAGGAAGCCCGGTGTTGAAATTGTAGGTTGTAGGCAGGGTGAAGAACACGTAGACTGATGGCGCCGCCAGAATGAAAATTGCTCCCAGCACGAGGGCTTTCCTCTTCGTGGAGAATTTGGAGGCCCTGTAGAAGAAGGACGATTTGTGGTGATCCTCTGCCAGGGGCTTAAGCCCCCTCTTCATGAATATTTTCCTTCCGGCAAATTTCATTATGGCAGGGAGCAGTGTCACTTCCATTATCATTGTAAGCATGATGGCAAGGAACAGGACGAGGCCCCATGTCCTGAACCCCGGGACGAATGAAAACATTAGCAGGCTTGCAGCAACTGTCGTTCCGCTGATGAAAACTGCCTTTCCGCCCTTCGACACCGCCGTTTCGATTGCCTCATCCTCTGCCCTTCCAAGCCTTATTTCCTGCCTGAACCTGGACAGTATGAACACAATGTAGTCAGTTGCAACACCCAGTATCACTGCAGTCAGGGTGTAATTTACCACGTAGTCGACTGAGTGGAAGATCAGGCCGGTTATGTAAATTGAGACATACCCGAGCGCCGTCGCCACGGAAACGAGTAAAAGGGTCGTTATGGAAGCCTTGTAAGAAACAACTGTTATGAAGACAGCTATGGCCAGTATGATGAATATGAACGCAAATGCGAAGCCCGACTGTGAAGTCAGCTGCTGGGTCTGGTATGCTATGGCCCCCTGTCCGGTAACAGTGGCGGAATTTCCAAGGTAGTCGGATGCTATCCTGTCCACCTGGGGTGTGGCCGCCTGGGTCGGGCTTGTGCCGTTGCTTTCAAGATACCCTGAAGGGGTATTGAAATTGATGCTGATCAGGAATGAAGTGTTGGCGGAGCTGATATAGGGGTCCGAGATGAATTTGGGGATGCCTTCAAGGCCGTAGTGCGTGACATAGTACAGCCCAGGGTCCGAAGAATATGCTGCGGATATGACGAGCTTGTCTGATATGCTGAACCCGGTAATGCCATAAAGCAGGCTGGATACAAGCCCCGGAACACCTGAGGTGTAGTTGTTTACATTAAGCTCGGTGCTAACGGTGTAGGCAAAGGGATTTAGCCCGTATGTGAGGTAAGCAGAGTCGTTTATTGATGCCTGGACTATTTCAGGCGGGGTGCTGTAATTTCCTGATGAATATGAGGAATTGACACTCTGCAGGAAGGCGCTCTCATAGGATGAGCCATTGTACCCTGCTGCAAGTGCAGCCTCATAGACGGATGAATTGGTGTAGCCGTAAGATGACCAGTTCTTAAGGAAAGAATCAGGGAATGAAAAAACGATAAGCGAGGCATTTGTCATCTCCCAGTAGAATGACTTTATGTCTTTCTGGTGAGGTTCAAGAATTGTGTTTGTGAAATTTGCATATGCCGTGTACGGTGAGGATGTTCCTGTCACATTTGCAATTCCTGCAGCGCCGATGGCACTCTGGAATGCAAGAACCTCATTGGCCAGGGATGAATTGTTGTAGGGATTGGCCCCAACCAGGACAGTCAGGCTTTCATTCTGGGCCAATGCCTGCTTCATGAGGCTGGAAGCCACTGCCGACTCGGAGGCAGTGCTGGAACCGGATGACGTGTTGTAGCTGATGAAACCCGAGTAACCCATGATGGCAGGGAAAGCTGCAAGCATGGCGATAATCCAGACTAATACCACAAGTTTCCTTCTTTTTATGAGTGTTTTGGCGAAGTTCACGCTGGAAAATCCTGGCGGCATAGTTAAAAGTGAATCAAAAAAATCTTTATAGAATATCGCCCGGAAGGTACCTGTTCAGGCTGGCAAAATATCTAATACGGAGTCATTTTAACTGAGCCAATGGAAGCATCTGCCGCAGATACCGGAAGGCCAGCTTCGGGAATCCAGGACAAGCTCATTACTGGCTCCTCCTTCCTGTACCTGCTGGTGCCGATAATTGCACTTTCAGTTGTGCTGGCTCTGGGCCGGGAGATGTACCTGGACTATGTGCACGTGCTTATGGGTGCACTGTGGACCGGCATAGACCTATTCATGGGACTTGTCATTGGCAGGGTGCTTTCAAAGGTGAGCATACCGGCGAGGGTTGAGTTTATAAAGAAAATGATGCCCATGATGCTTTTCCTTATGCCGTCACTTTCATCTGTCACCATAACTGCGGGAATTTATCTGGCCATCTGGGAAGGCATATTCAACATCCATTATTATGCAATCATCGCTGCGGGTATTATAGTGGTTATTCTCCTAATACAGGGCCTTGGAGTATTCCTGCCCAATGAGCTCAGGATATTTCTTGAACTGAGAAAGGAAAAACCTGACACAAATAAGATATCTAGGCTGGGAATGATTAATTTCAGGCTGTCCGGATCTCAGGCCTTCTTCCAGATAGCGCTGATATTTGTAATGGCCAATCTGGCAGCAATGAATTTTTACTTTTAGGCCCTGCTGTTGGAAATATAGTCCTGGGCCGCCTTTACTCCGGCCCCAACATTAATTGTTTCTCCCGCGGCTTTGAGTGCACGCTCCAGAACAGACAGGGCTCTTATGATGTGGTGCTGTTCGACCCATCCCATGTGTCCTATCCTGATGTAGTCAGGCTTGACTCCGGGATGGACTCCTGAACCGAACTCGATCCCCAGCTTCAGGGAATTCCCAATGACATCCTTCTGGCTCGAATTCTTGAGTTTCAGGCCAGTGACCGTGTTGCTTCTGTATTCTTCCCTTGCAACTGTCTCCATGCCGAGGGCGGAAATCCCCGCATTGAGCATTCCGGAAGCCGTTCTGTGCCTTTCCATCCTTTTTTCCATGGTTTCATCCTTGATGAGGGAAAACGCCTTTTCCATGGAAAAGTACCGTATTCACTGGGGGAGTTGCAAAATAGCCTCCCTTGCCCTCGGCCATCCCCTTCATGATTGGGAGCCAGTTATTCAGGTTGAGGGAGTATCCTGCCAGCGAGTCATCGGAAAGGTGTTCCATTGCCCTTGCGGATGCAACGAGAAGTCCAGCTCCGGGAGGAGCGCCGATGGCTTTCTGGCTGGCAGTGAGGCAAATGTCGATCCCTCTCCTTGATGCATCCACCGGCTCGCCGCCTGCGCTCGCTACACAATCAACCGTTACCAGCTCAACGTTCTTCCTCAGCTCATCTATTATTTCGTCCATCGGAAGCCTGACTCCGGTGCTGGTTTCAACGTGGGTCATGAACGACATCCTGTAATGATTTCCTTCAGATTTTTCCCTTATCATTTCCGGTGTAACTGATTCTCCGGCATCTGCCCTGATAATATCGTACTTGACCCTGTACCTTGAAAAAATGCTTTCCCAGCGGTTTCCGAAGACACCGTTGGTCAATATGAGAATCCTGTCGTCCTCCTTGAGGAATGATGCAACGCTTTCCATTGCCGAGGTGCCACTGCCGGGGAGTATAAATGGCTGGTAGCTGCTGTCTGCCCCCATGACGAGATTCAGCCCGTCCAGTGAATTCTTCATTGCATTAACAAAATCTTTGGTTGCAAAACCGATGTTTTCCCTGGCGCCGGCAAGGAGAACATCCCTGTTGCCAATGGAAGGTCCAACGTGCATCAGGAGTCTGTCCATGATTCACCATATGAAATCGTTAGTTAATTTTGTTGTTAGGTTTCCCGCAGAAACATTTATGGCGGTCTGTGCATCGCACATCCAAGCATGAATATACAGAGTGCAATGCTTTCCTTCTCCAAGTTTCTCAGGTCTTTTGTCCTGACAATGATCGCGGTAATAACCCCATACTATCTTTCCAGCCTGGGCCTGAAGGCATTGGAGATTGGAGCGGTTATAGTCGCTGCAGTGATAATTTCCACTCTCTTTGTGTATGCTTTCGCATTCCTCAAGGCAAAGCTCAGATACAGGCTTCTCCTGCTTTCGGCATTATTTACGGCTTCCATGGCCATTTTGCTTTTTTACAGGGGCATTCTTCCTTTCATGCTTGCGCTCGTTGTGGGCGGGTTGACTCTGTCTGGAAGGGACATGACCCCAAATGAGACAATAGAGAAATTCTCGATAAGCACATACGAAAAATCACAAAGGAGCAAGAACTATGCATTTTCAGTCTACAATTTTTCCTCATATGGGGCAGGTTCCCTGGCATCCCTTGTTCTATTCATTTACGGATCCGGAAACCTCGGGTTCTACTTCTCGGTGGACCTCATATTTGCTGCGTTGCAGTTCATCCCCTACCTTTCGGTGAAGTTCCCGGAAAAAATTGAAAGGGAATCCCCAAGGAAGTTTGATGAGCCCACTTCCAAGACAGTGAGAAAGCTGTCATACCTTTTCGCAATGGACGCATTCGGCGGCGGCATTGTTGTTACGTCTATAATCACGCTCTGGTTCAAGTCGGTGTACAATATTACACTGTCCCAGGCCGGCCTGATGTTCGTGATTGTCAACATAGTAACCGCGGTCTCTATCATAATATCCTCTATGCTGGCGGACAGGCTTGGGCTGATCAGGACCATGGTCTATTCGCACCTCGTAAGCAACGTTTTCCTGATACTAGTGCCAGTTTTCCACACTCTTGCACTCAGCCAGCTGATGCTGTACCTGAGGCAGACAACAAGCCAGATGGACGTCCCAGGCAGGGACAGCTTCATAAACACAATAATACCTGCTGAACACAGGGTCAGGAGCAACTCCACATTCCTTGTTGTGAGAAACGCCTCACAGGTCCCGGGACCCGGGCTTGCGGGACTGTTGATAGAAACATATGCCTCGTCAGTCTTCTTCCTTGGAGGCGGCATAAAGATAGTCTACGATTTGCTTCTCTTCATCTCTTACAGGCATTTCAAGGAGTAAGGCCGGACCCATTTCTAATAATCAAAATCATAATCTTCCGAAATGTAAACCTTGATTTTGTTCTTGCCTGCCCTGACGACTTCCTCAATGGGAACCTTCAGCCTGTAAACGTGGTATGATCTGCCTACGCCGGGTGTGTCCTTCTTTTCCATCCGCTGCACAAATCCTTGGGAAAGAAGGAAGTTGAGCGTCTGGTTTGCCCTTGAAGAATTAATGCCAAGGAGCTTCACCATCGTCTCGAGCCTGGAGCCCTTGACCTGTTCGAGGAGAGCCAGTATCTTGGCCTTGTTCCTGCTGTATCCTGCATTGCGCAGCATATCATAGACCGAATTGGCTCTCTCCCTGTCCATTGTATAATATATACATTAGTGCATATTTATAATTATTGTCAGGGGAGAACATAGATTAAAGATTTTGTTACGGTGCGCATGGTTGCGAAATCTGTCAAATTAAATATGTGAGGATGTCATCTACGCAAGTAATGAAAATTGAAAAGGTCAGAGGGTTCAGGGACCAGTACCCTGAAGAGATGGGGCCAAGAAAGCGCCTCCTCAGTGTTGCGGAGAAACAGGCAGAGTTTTTCGGCTTCCTGAAGGTTGATGTTCCAAGCCTTGAATCTCTGGACCTTTACAGAATCAAATCAGGTGAAGAACTGGTCTCCCAGACATATTCCTTTACGGACAAGGGAGGGAGGGAAGTCACCATGATACCTGAATTCACTCCATCGGTTGTTCGCATGCTTACTGCCAGGAAGGATATTGCCAAGCCTGTTAGGTGGTATGGAACACCCAAGCTCTGGAGATATGAGGAGCCACAGGCCGGAAGGCTGCGGGAACATGTACAGTTTAATGCGGACATTTTCGGGCCGGACACTCCGGAAGCAGACGCGGAGGTAATTGGCCTTGCTGCATCTATACTCGACTCTCTCGGGCTCAAAGGCGAATATGAAATCAGGGTAAGCAACCGGTACGTTACCGAGAAACTCCTGAAAGTGCTCGGCATTTCAGACATACAGGGCGCATTTGCAGTCATAGACAGGTTCAGGAAAATTGACAGGGAAACCTTCGTAGACGGCATAAGGGGCAGCGGAGCTTCCGAGGAAGGTGCTTTAAAGCTTCTGGAAATGATATCTGAGCCATTTGAGGTCGGAATGCTGATGGACGTTATCTCCCAATATGTGCCACAGGAAGAAATTGGCATCGAGAATATTGAGCGAATGATCTACACCGGCAGACTTATCGGCACGTATACTGAATCAAGCGTGAAATATGACTTTTCCATAGTAAGGGGCCTATCGTACTACACAGGAATAGTTTTTGAGGCTTTCGACATCAAGGGGGAATACAGATCAATACTGGGCGGTGGCAGGTATAACAATCTTGCAGCCTTGCTTTCGGATCAGGACATCCCTGCAGTAGGATTCGGAATGGGGGATGTCGTTATTGAACTTCTCATGAAAAGGACGGGAAACTGGCATCCTGAATCACACGGCACATCCTATTACATAGCCTGCCTTCTAAAGGGCGACAAGCAGTATGCTTTCAAGCTCGCGCACGAGATCAGGAAATCCAGCAAGGCAATAGTTGAAGTCTCTGAAAGGGGTCTATCGGCACAGTTGAAGTCTGCAGCGGCGAGTGATTGTGATTACGCTCTGATTGTGGGCGAAAGGGAAGTGTCCACCGGCACGGTGACCGTCAGGGACCTGAAGTCCGGGGAACAGAAGACGCAGAAATTAGAGGATTTCATCACCACTCTTCCATAACACATATTGTCACGCATAACGCTATGCAATGCGACACCAAAGACCTGCTTAAATAGAAACATTTCTCCGTTATTCATAAAAATACAATGAAATACTATATTGAGAAATATTTATTAACAATTTAAAGCTTAAAGTTGTAGTGATCAAAAGTGTCCATAGCGTTTGTCTTAGTAAGCACTGTTCCGGGTAAGGAGCACGAGGTCTATAACAAAATTTCAAAAGTGAACTATGTGGTTGAAATACACCCGCTATTCGGAGAGTACGACCTTATCGTGAAAATAGACGCTAAGGACTACAGCGAACTCGGCAAAACAGTGGTCGAGCAAATAAGAACCATCGAAGGCGTAATAGACACAAAAACACTGACTGGCATCAAATTGTGAGGTGAATAATTGACTCCTTGGAATCCGTGGAATTGGGAAATATTTTTACTAGTAGTTCTTGCTCTTCTCGCCCTATCACTGATCATTCTGGGAATACTGACATCCTATTTCGGCAGTGGCAAAAGCAGGGCAGTCGGCGTTGTGCTCCTTGTAGTAGGGGTAGTCATCGGCATTTTAACCGTTGTCGGGTCCGAATACTACTGGCACGCCGGATTTGTCCAGAATGTAGTGGTAGCGACAATATACTATGTCGTGGCTGCAATAATCGGGGCCGCCATAGGTCTCCTTGTTTTTCTTGGGGCCATAATGAAGACCTGATCAGCCTTTCCATAAACCTTTTTAGCCCAAAACCAGAAAATTCTTTTTCTTACTTAATTTTGCATGGTGCAGATTCAGGTACAAACAGCCCTAATGGGCTTATTTGGGGGCGGCCCGGAATGTACCCTCGAATGATAAGTTATTATTGAAGGTACAAATCAAGTTTCAGATGTTCGACTCTCCCGGTTTCATAAGAGAAGCAAAGGAACAGATATCATCAACACTCGGCGCTTCAAAGGGAATACTGGCGTGCTCAGGCGGCCAGGACAGCACGCTGCTTGCTGTGTTGGCAAACGAAGCGGCCGGAAACTCAGTTCTTACGGTATTCATAGATACCGGCCTGCTGAGAAAGGGCGAGAAAGAGAGAGTCGAAGAAATTTTCAAGAGTTACGGCCTGAACTACAGAATTCTCGACGAATCCGGGAGATTTATTGGAAACCTCAAAGGGGTCACTGACCCGGAGGAGAAGAGAAAGATCATAGGGAAGACTTTTATCGATGTATTTTCGTCTGTCGCAGAAGAATTTGGAGCGGAATACCTTCTGCAGGGAACAATAGCACCGGACTGGATAGAGAGCGGAGGCGGAGTAAGGGACACAATAAAGAGCCACCACAACGTAGGCGGTCTTCCGAAGGATATGAAGCTCAAGCTTCTGGAGCCCCTAAGGGATCTGTACAAGGATGAGATCAGGGAAGTATCGGCCTACCTGGAACTCCCATCAAACATACAGCCTTTCCCGGGGCCAGGACTGGCGGTGAGGATTATAGGGGAGGTGACCGGGGAAAAACTTGACCTCCTCAGGGGTGTCACCGACATAGTGGAGACAGAAATAACGAATCATTACGATAAAAGCAGGGAGAAACCATGGCAGTTCTTTGCCGTCCTCCTGCCAGTAAAGACAACCGGGATCCATGGGGACAAGAGATCATACGGCCTGACAGTTGCAATCAGGAGTGTGGACACATCCGACGCTATGAGCGGCACATTCACGAAAACTCCATGGGAGCTTCTTGAAAAGATTTCCACCAGAATAACAAACGAATTTACAAAGATAAACCGGGTTGTTTACGACATAACCAATAAGCCGCCGGGAACAATTGAATGGGAATGAAGAGGATCTAGCTCCTCTGTTCCTTCTGCTTCTTCAGCCTCTGGTATTCCTCCTCGGTTTTGCGGTTCACATAACCTTCTCCGCGGTAGGCGCCAAGGAAGTGACCCACTATCCCTATGCCCCAGCCAAAGAGCGGGAATATGAACCATGGGAATATTGAGCCATGCGGGGTGACCGTGAAGTACCATATGGCTATCAGGAAAGCATTCACTGCAAGGTATATCCCGAAATGAACCTGAAACCCGACCTTGTCCTTTGCGATTTTTTCAGCCTTTCTTCGGAGTTCATCCTCAGTCATGATTTTTTATCCTGTCAGGATATAAAGAATGGATTCCCAATATGTGCACCCGCAGGGGAGCCCTGTATTGAACGGCCTGCCAATCTCTGCGCGTCCGGTCAGGAAATCTCGCAGGGCATGTTCCCCGAAAAGCTTGAAAATCTTGGGTAAACAAATAATATTGGAAATAATATTTAAAAAACCAAAAGAAAATATTAAATATATTAGAACGGGATATCTGGAAACATTATCCAGTAAAAGAGTGATCTGATGAGCAATGAGGAGCTATTAATCACAGAGGAAGAGTATCAGAAATCCGGTGTCCATATTGGAACACAGATGAAGTCAAAGGATATGCTGAATTACATTTTCAAAATAAGAAATGACGGTCTTTACATACTCGATGTCAGGAAAACAAACGACGCACTTGTAACTGCGGGAAAGATGCTTTCCAGGCTCGACCCTTCAGAGATACTTGTGGTAGCACAGAGGCAGTACGCCTTCAGGCCGGTCAACAAGTTTTCGGAAGTGGTTGGCGCAAATTCAATAGTCGGCAGGTTCATTCCAGGTACGCTGACGAATCCACAGCTGGACAGCTACAGGGAAGCAAGGGCAATAGTTGTAACTGACCCACTCGCCGATACACAGGTTATGAAGGAAGCCAAGAAGACAGGAGTTCCCATAATCGCACTGTGCGATGCAAACAATAAGACAGATTTTGTCGACCTTGTAATTCCAACAAACAACAAGGGTCGAAGGTCTCTTGCAGTGATATACTGGCTTCTTGCCCGTGAGATACTGAAGAATAAGGGAAGAATCTCATCCTATGATGAGTTCAGTTTCACCATAGACGACTTTGAAGTTCAACTTTAACTTCATACTTTTTTTAAAACAATTTTCAGGCTTTCTGGAAGAAAGGGTCCCTTATCCTTTCTACAGCTACGTACCCTACATTTCCTTTTATTAATCCGGCAAATATTACTATTTTGTGGACACCCTGGGCAACACGGACAGCCCTGCTTATCTTGTACCACTCATCTGTCCCTGAAAGGAAATGCACAAGATATTCCGCATGCTCTTCCATGGTTTTCGAGTAAGCCCTGAAGTTTGTGCCGTATTTGAAACCGGTCTTCACTATCAGGTTCCTGCTCACCAGATCAGCATATATCCTGAAGAGGTCCTGTGAATTGCACCCCTCTGCAGCCTCCTTACCGGTCCGCAACAGGCACTCTTCGAGATCGGTCAGGAACCTGACCCCCCTGAACTCGTTTCCTATCCAGTCCGGCATTCCAGGGCCGGCAGCCACGTACCTGTCGGAAACTCTTTCCGTTTCGATGTTGCTCAAGCCGCCAAGGTCTGCAGAACCCTTTGGGTCAATACTGTATACTTTGAAGAATGTTGTATCATTCTCATCATCTACGGTGGCCACAAGCGATCCCGAAAGGTCAGCGAGATCGGAGAATGAAACGCTGCGGCTCTCCCTCATAACCTTCATTGGGCCACTATACTCACTTTTCGGGCTTTTTCTGAAGAACAGGGAATCGGACTCCCGCTTGGCATATAATCCTTTCAGCTTCATCTGTTCATAGACTGTATACAATATCAGGTCGGTGTTGTCAGGGAGGAGTTCCTTCATAAGATTCAGGCTGTTCGAATAATATGTGTTCTCCGGCTTTATGCGCCCTTTCAAAAATAGAAATAGGCACTCAAATGGTGTCAGGTAAAGCGTATCTTCGACGAGGCGGCCCATCTTGTACCTGTTCATCAGGAAAGAAGGGCTCTTTGAGTTAGTTATAGTAAAAAGCAGGTTTGAGCTAATGGCCCTATGCATTGGCTTTCCTCTTGGCATAGAACCTTTCAAGGAGATTGCCTGTCATGTATTCCACCAACTCGGGCACGGATGTTGCGTTCTTGGCACTTACCAGAAAATATTCGACACCCAGCTCTTTCTTCAGCCTGTCAAAATCGTGTTCCCATACTGCAGCCTCATACTTCAGGTCGGATTTTGTTCCTGCCATGATAACCAGCGGACTTTCCTCAAAACTGTTAAGGTACCTGACAATATCCGCTGCAACTTCAAGCTCCTCTCCCTTTGTTATGTCTACTGCCACCAGAATGCAGTTGGATCCCCTGAGCAGCTTCTCAACGCCCTCCTCATCCTGAAGCTCAAGAAAGAGGAGGTCAGCTATGTACCTTATCCCGTCCTTCTCCAGGGTCATTTTCTTCTTTATGAGACCCCTCTGTTTTATCACGCTTGTATCTGAATCATACACTATCCTGGAAATCAGCGAAGATTTGCCAGACTCCGGCTGGCCAAGGACCGTAATCTTCCAGGTGACTCTTTCCGGTTCCATCCGTCGTTGTATTTGAAGTTCTATATTATAATTTGCGGATAACATATGCGCATGAAACCGTGATAAACTATGACTGGCGGATTATTTTTATAGGCTTTGGAACTAACTTGATGGGAGATGCCGTATGAATTTCAAATTTTCAGAACTAATCGGCCACATGAAACCTTCTGAAATCAGGGAGCTTCTTAAATACGCAACCAGCAGTGACATTATATCCTTCGGCGGAGGGATGCCGGATCCTGTCACCTTTCCGAAGAATGATATAAAGAAGATAATCGATGATGTTATCGAAAACAGTTCAGACCAGGCTCTGCAGTATGGAAATACAGCTGGGCTCGATGAGTTGAGGACCGAACTGAAGAAATTCGTCAAGAGGAAGGAGAATATCGAAACCGATGAGGGCAGGATAATAGTTACGGCAGGCTCGCAGCAGGGATTGTACGCCATCGGAAGGATATTTGTTGACCCGGGTGATCCAGTAATCACGGAATCCCCAACGTATGTTGGCGCAGTCTCTGCTTTCAATGCAAACGCCGCAAGAATGATCCAGGTGGAAATGGATGAAAATGGAATTCTGACCGAGAAACTGGAAAGCAAAATCTCTGAGCTCAAGGCAAAGGGCGAGGCTCCGAAATTCATCTACGTGATACCAAACTTCCAGAACCCCACAGGGGTCACGCTGTCGCTTGACCGCCGGAAACACCTGCTGGACATTGCAGAAGATAATGGCATTCCAATAGTGGAGGACAACCCATATGGGGAGTTGAGGTACTCAGGAACAAAGATACCTTCCATCAAGAGTCTCGACAGGAACGGAGCTGTGATCTACATGGGGAGTTTCTCCAAGATAATGGCACCGGGCTTGAGGCTTGGCTACATAGTGGCGTCTGAGGAAGTGTCGAACACTGTAAACCTCCTAAAACAGGCACTCGACCTGTCTACAAACACTCTTTCCCAGTTCATAGCATACGAGTACCTGAAGAGAAACATAATCGACCAGCAGGTGCCGAAGTCCATAGAGATATACAGAAAAAAGAAGGACGTAATGCTTTCCGCGCTCGAGGAAAACTTCTCCAATGTCGGGACCTGGACAAAACCCGATGGCGGAATGTTCGTATGGGCGACTGCCAGTGCTGACATAAACACTTCAAAAATGCTTTTGCGTGCAGTAAAGAGAGGAGTGATTTATGTGAGTGGCCCGGCATTCACGGCTGACAATTCACATACAAAGTCCATGAGGCTTAATTTCACATTCCCTGAAAGTGAAAAGCTGGTCGAGGGCATAAAGAGGCTCTCCGGAGTTGTCAGGGAAGAGCAGGAAGCAATTAAGGGCTGAACTGGCAAATAAATTATACCCTCCCGGGATCGTCTATCAATGATTACCATCCTCGGAGGGACTTTTGCATTTCTCCACCCGGGTCACAAGGAACTGCTGAAGGCGGCAGCCAGAACCGGCAACAGGGTGGTGGTCGGCTTGACCACAGATGAATATCTCGTTGCCAACAAGCGCTATGGAAAGGTTCCCTTTGAGAAAAGGAGGGAAAGGCTTGCCCGGTACCTGAAAACGCTCACACCGGATTTTGATATTGTGCCTCTCACCTCAAGGGAGGGCAACTCAGAAACAGGCAGCGAGTATGAGTGCATAGTAGTTTCCAGGGAAACTGTGTCGCGGGCAGAAAAGATAAACGAGGCCAGAAGGAGGAACGGTCTTGCCCCCATGAAGATTATTGTTGTTCCTTACGTTTTGGCTGAAGACCTGTTTCCCATCAGCTCTACAAGAATAATTGAGGGCGAAATAGATGAGGACGGCAAGCGGATGAATCCTGTGCGGATAAACGTTGCCACGGGAAACGGTGTAAAAGCTGACGCAGTAAAATCCGTCTTCTCCTCTCTCATGTCTAATATCAGTGTCAAAATGGACGGAGGCTTTGAGCCGGATAGTTTCCAGCCCTTCGGGGAGCAGATAATTGAGCTTGCAAATGAGAGGGCACTATTTGGCCTCAAGGATTTCGACTATTCGGTGGGAGTTGAAGCCGGTATATTCAGGAACAGGTTCAACGACACATACTACGATGTCCACTGCGCAGTCTTAATTGACAGGGATGGGAAACTCACGACGGGTTTCAGCAGTGCATTCCAGGTTCCGGAGAAACTTGTCAGGGAGGTCAAGAGAAACCTGGACCTTTCCCAAGCATTCGAGAAACTGGAGGGTCAGAAAAACATTGGCTCGGGACAAGGCCTGGTAGGATTCATGTCGAGGGAAAAAGTCCTCCGGAAGGACCTGGTTGAGGAGGCTGTCAGGAATGCGCTTATTCCGAGAATGTCCCCAAGTTCCGACCTATAACCGAGTCACGTCTGTCTGGCGATCTTCCTCGCATTGATCAGAATCTCTCGGGCCTCGTCATGGGAGATCTCCCCGAAATCCCTGTAAAATTCTCCAACTGCGTACATATATGGAACTGGGTCAACGCAATAAGTTTCGTCTGCAATTTTCCATATCTCCCTGAGCACAGCCTCGTGTGCTACGGGTACTGCGACAACGACCTTTTTGAACCCGCGTTCCCTGAAGAATTTCACGGCAGCCTTTACAGTTGCTCCTGTTGCGATTCCGTCATCGACTATGATGGCAGTAACCTCCGGATCCAGTTTGATATCCCCTTCTTCTCTGTAATACCCCTTCAGCTCCTCTATTTCGCCCCTCTTTTTCCTGGCTATTGGCTCAAGGCTCTGCTCGGAATAGCCGGTCTGGGCAAGAAGGTCGTGGTTATAGTAAAACGCCGGAGGGTTCCCTTCTGTCACGGCACCTAATGCAAGCTCTTCCTGGTAAGGCGCCCCTATCTTCTTGACAATCAGAACATCAAGCGGAACCGACAATTCCTGTGAAACCTGGTATGCGACAGGCAGTCCTCCTCTGGGCAGCGCATAAAGCACGCATTTCTTGCCCTTGTACTCTGCAAGGAGCTCAGCAAGCCTTATTCCCGCCTCTTTCCTGTTGCTGAACATAAGCACACATGTAATCAACCGGTTCTCATATATCAATGAATACCTTGAAAAAGAGGCTATGTGTTTAAATTTTATAACACAACGGTTAAGTATTTGTTAATACTTTTTTACGAGGGACTATAAATGGTTACAGAGGAAGAAATACGCGAGGAATTGAAACAGGTCTCTGATCCTGAAATAGGGATGGACATAGTCAACCTGGGCCTCATTTATGAAGTTAAAATCGACAACGACAGAGTTTACATAAAAATGACAATGACAGCCCCGACCTGCCCTGTGACCCCCTGGATTCTATCTGAGGCACAAAGGGTAGTTGAAAATATTGAAGGCGTGGAAGCCGCTGATGTGGAACTTGTCTGGGAACCTCCCTGGAACCCGGAAATGATGACGGACGAGGCTAAGGAAGCCCTCAACATGATGTAGAAGGGCTTATCCTTCAAATGTATTTATCAACCAAAACTGGAAAACACCCTCTATATTTATTTAATCTGCCACCGGCATGTAATGTATTCTAAAAAGCGGCCAAAAAGGGAGAAATATTGGAAAATATCATCCCGAGGTAAGTTTCCTGAAGGAGTCAATCTGGGCTTTGATCTCGTCGACAGACGCAGAGTTCTCGAGCGTGCTTATGTCTCCAGGCATCTGGTTCAGGGCCACGGCTTTTACAACACGCCTCATGATCTTGCCGCTCCTGGTTTTTGGAAGTGCACCGACTACATGTATTTCCTCAGGAACGTATATTGGCCCCAATTCTGACCTTATTCTGGACCTGAGTTTTCCGACAATTTCCCCGTCCTTCTCAGAATCCTGCTTGATGACGATGAATGCCACTATCACTTCGCCCTTTACCTTGTCAGGCCTTCCGAATACGGCAGCCTCTGCAACTTCCGGCGATGCAATGAGCGCATCCTCTATTTCAATCGTCCCAAGCCTGTGCCCCGATATGTTAAGGACTTCATCCGCCCTTCCCAGTAGCCAGTAGTAGCCGTCTTCATCCTTTATGGCATAGTCACCGCAGTAGTACTTGCCGTTGAATTTTGTGAAATATGTGTTCCTGAACCTTTCAGGATCATTGTTCAGAGTCAGGAAAATGCCTGGCCATGGCTTCTTGTATGCGATATACCCTTTTTCTCCAGCAGGAACTTCCTTTCCGTTTTCGTCGAGGATCACAGGGTCCACTCCAGGCATGGGGAACGTTCCGGACCCGGGCTTTAAGGGTGGAAGCCCCAGTCCAAGGGGAGGCGCAATCATGAATCCGCCGGTCTCCGTCTGCCAGTAGGTGTCTATGATAGGGCTGTTGGATTTTCCTATTACATCATAATACCATTTCCAGGCGGCCGGGTTTATTGGCTCGCCGACAGTGCCCAGAACTCTCAGGGAACTGAGGTCGTGCATGTCCGGGTACTTTTCACCGTATCTCATCAGGGTCCTGATGGCAGTAGGGGACGTGTAGAGGAGATTCACCCTGTATCGCTCAATCAGCTCCCACAGCCTGTCCGGGGCGGGGTAAGTAATCGCACCTTCGTACATGATTGAAGTGAGGCCCAGAATGAGCGGAGCAAAAACAATGTAGCTGTGGCCGGTCACCCAACCGATGTCGGCCGCGCACCACCAGCGGTCATCTTCCTTTGGATCAAAGGCCCACTTGAGAGTGTTGGCGATCCAAACAGCATATCCTCCGTTGCCATGAACAGCACCTTTCGGCTTTCCTGTGGTTCCCGAGGTGTAAAGTATGTAAAGCGGATCATTTGAGTCCATCCACACCGGCTCCACATAATTCTGGCGTTTGGACATTATGTCATGCCACCATATGTCCCTGCCTTCCTGCATCTGTATGTCATGGCCGGAGCGCTTTACAACTACGACCGATTCAACGGTTGAGACCTGGACGAGTGATTCATCAACAATCTCCTTGAGCTTTACAAGTTTCCCTCCCCTGTAGAAGCCGTCTGCAGTAATCACCAGCTTGGCCTTTGAGTCAATTATTCTTTCTGCGAGAGCGCTGGCTCCAAAACCGGCGAACACAAATGAGAATACGGCTCCAATTCTGGCAGCTGCCAGCATAGCGACAGGAGCCTCAAGTACCATCGGAAGGTACATCACTATTCTGTCGCCCTTTTTGATGCCAAGGTCAAGCAGGGCTTTGGCAAAGTTGTTTACCCTAAGATACAGGCCGTCATAGGTGACTATCTTTTCCTCATCCTTTTCACTTACCCATATGTATGCAGCCTTGTTTCTCCTGTTTCTTGTAAGGTGCCTGTCAATGGCGTTGTATGAAATGTTTATTTTGCCGTTTGCAAACCATTTGTAAAACGGAGCATCAGAATCATCCAGGATTCTGTCCCATTTCTGGTACCAGTCCAGGACTTCACCATGTCTGGACCAGAATTTGTCGGGCTGTTCAATTGACTCCCTGTAAACTTGCCTATAAGTTTCTATACCCGGATGAAACACTTCTTTCATGGGAAGTACTTCACCATGTTTTTCTTTCCCAACCATGCGGCGATCCAATTCTAAATAGTATATCAATTTTATTAGAACACAATATTTTGCAGATAGGATCAAAGCAAGTAATTCCGTCTGGAGGTTTTTAATAATTCATTGTGGCCCGGATTAAATTCGGGCCTGCCCAATATCGCAACCTGGATCGCCCTACGTCTTCAAAATAGTGACGAATCCAATCCGTATCTTTCAGATGGCACATTACTGAAACTTGAATGTGTGACGATTCAACCCACCTTTCACGAAGAATTTTTGACAGTGCCAGCGGCGAAGGCCAGTAAAAATATAACCCTCTCCTCACAATAGGCAGCCACATTTCTGAACTTTGTTCAATTGTGGCATGAAATTACATAACAGTTCCGAACAAATTCTGGAAAATGCTCATAATACTCGGTCCCGAGACGGTTAAACTTCGCTGTGCCCGTCATCCTGAAAAACATATTTAAATAGTCAATACTTATAAAGCACAGAAGGGTTGTTCATGAGTGAAAGGGAAAAGATTAACATTGAAAACATAGTTGCCTCTACGTCGCTTGCAGAGCACCTAGATTTGAGCAGAATTGCCCTCGCCCTTGATGGGTCTGAGTACGAGCCTGAGCAGTTTCCTGGACTTATATACAGGCTTCAGGAGCCTAAAACGGCAGTTCTGATATTCAGGAGCGGCAAGGTCAACTGTACTGGGGCAAAAAATCTGGCAAATGTAAAGCTCACCATAGAGACAATTATACAGAAACTGAAGAAGGCCGGAATTGAAGTCTACGATAATCCGGAAATAGTTGTCCAGAATATCGTAGCAGTATACGATCTTGAAGCGGACCTTAACCTTACTGACATTGCAATGTCACTGGGCCTTGAGAATGTAGAGTACGAGCCTGAGCAGTTCCCGGGGCTTGTCTACAGGGTAGAAGAGCCAAAAGTTGTCCTTCTGCTCTTCGGCAGTGGAAAGGTTGTCTGCACTGGGGCAAAGGAAGAAAGCGAGATAGAGCAGGCAGTGATAAAAGTCAAGAAAGAGCTTCAGAAAGTGGGACTTATCTAATTCCCCTTTAAAAACTCCCTTAGGAATGATGTCGCATAAATGCCTCTTCCAAGGGAGAAACTCACTGTGTTATTCCCACTGTATGAAAAATCCAGAGGCTTAACAGAAATTATCCTCCTGTCCCCCTTGGACGAAAGCTCAGGATATCCGCCAACGCGGAAATTGGGGAATTCAAGATTCTCCTCATCCATAATTTTTTGCTCAATTTCCCCCTGGAAATTCTTTGTGAATCTGCTCTCATAACCGATCACAGGAACAGTAACCCTCAGTTTGTCCTCGATGATCAGCCTGTTTATCTTATCAGTATTGAACCTGTTCACCTTTATCTCTTCCCTGTCAATGGGGTTGAAGTAACGGTCCACTGCGTACACTATGTCCCCGGGAAAGGCCTCCTTCAGGTTCCCTGCATGCTTTATTCTCTCAGAGAGTATGCGGTTAAAGAGATATGACTGGTACGCGTGGACAAAAAGCATTCCAAGGTTCTTCGGAAATGCACTGAACGCACCCTCGAAACTTCCACTCTCCTGGATATGCCCGAGAATGGCCCTCTCAAAATTTAGCCTCATGGGGAACTCCTTGAGTGCCTGGGCCGCATCGAGCGTTTTCCCAAAATTAACCCTATACTCCTCCTCGTCAAATTCGGAGTCATAAATGTAGGATTTTACTGCCTCCTCATAGTTCCCCTGAACAATTTGCCTGCCGATCTTGTGTGTGTTGATCCTCATGGATCCGAAACGCTGCATTCCAAAGAAGTTTGGAAAACCTCCTGCTTCCAGGACTGACCCGTGGATTTTTCCAATTTCAGCTCCCCTGTCGACATCAGAGGAAATCCTGATTGTAAATCTGTTTCCGACAAGGTCTCCGAGCTTGAGAAAATGGTCTGACCTGAAGGAATCTAGGACTTCGGCATCGCTAATGCGTATGGCGTCAGGCGAAATGTCTGAGTTTACGCAAAAAAACTGGACTGTTACCCCTCTCTTGTCCTTTGTGCCAGCGTATGTTATTCTCTTTCTGCTTATATGCAGCTCCTTCGAAAGGCGCATAAGGAACTTGTTCGTGTCCCAGTCTTTGAGGCGTATCCTGAGATAAGTGTACTTCCCGCCTTCAGAAGGGACTATGGAAGGGTCCGGTATCTCTTCAACAACAAAATCTTCAACCTCATCCTTTATGCTACCCCGGAATCCGGGAATTGCAGAGGCATATCCTTCAATCCCAACCAATTTCTCAGGATCGCGCATCTTGTTCAGTAATACTTCACGACCCTGTACAGGTTGTCTCTCTCGACAGGTATCATGCCGATCTGCTTGAGGTTATTGATGATGAAGTCCTTCCTGAGGTTCCCGACCTTCTTACCAGTCGCGGGAATAACCTTTTCGTCGTAGATCGTTCCTCCCCAGTCGTTGGCGCCAAACAGGACGGCAAGCTGCCCCATTTCAAGCCCGTTTGTGAGCCATGAACTCTGTATAACGGGCAGTTCCCTGTTGAAAACAATGCGCGCTATCGCAATGTTCCTGAGTACATCTGACCCACCTGCCCTGTATTTTACCTGACCGGTTTTCTCCAGCTTCGTGTTTCCGGGCTCGAAATTCCACGCTGTGAATGACATAAAACCACCATACTTCCTCTGGAGTTTAAGTATGGAAAGCAGGTGCCTTGCCTTATCACGGCTCTCCTCTACGTGACCGAACATCATGGTCGCACTGCTTCGGACACCCTGCCTGTGCGCTTCCTCCATGACCTTGAGCCATTCCTCGCCGCTGTTTGCAGGCCTTCCGAGCTTTACTCTCACGTCGGAAGAGAGTATTTCACCGCCCGCACCCGGGATTGATTGAAGGCCACTCTCCGCGAGCGCTGAAATTGTGTCATAAAAGCTCATCTTCTCCTTCTTGGAGATGAATGAGATCTCGGAAGTGGAAAGGCCATGAATCCCTACATCGGGAAACTCATCTCTTATTGCTGAAAAGAGCCCTGTGTAGTAATCGAGCCCAAGTGAAGGGTTCACCCCTCCCTGTATTAGCAGCTGCCTTATTCCGAAATTCTTGTGATGGAACCTTACTTTTTCAAGTACCTGTTCCTTTGTGAGAAGATACGAGTCTTCCTCCTTCCCTGTTCTGTAGAAGGCACAGAAGTTGCATCTTACGTTGCAGATGTTGGTATAGTTCAATATCATGTTCGATACGAACGAGGTGTATCTGCCAGTTATCCTGTCAGCAATGGACCTGGCCATGCGCCCAAGGGTCATGAGGTCCGCGGTATCGTACATGTATACGATATCGTCTTCATCAAGTTCCTCGCCCGTATTCACTTTCTGGAAGAGATCCTCCAAAGGATCTGCTAGCCCCAGCATGGTCACGACATCTTGAAAAAATATAATAACATATTCTATCAAATATTGATTAATAGAACCACTTTTGCTTGCACCACTTTCCAAGAGCGGCAACAAGCTTCAGGAAATTATGGCTCCTTCAAAGTTTTCCCTATCGATTGCATCCAATCTCCGGGACAAGTTTCGCTGCTTCCTCCTGTCATACCTCTCCAGCTGCCTGCCTGAAAACTGGGCAAGTCTCCGTGCAATGCCTAATTTCAAAGGCCCGAACGAAACAGGGTCTCACCTGTGCCTAAAATAGAAATCATAATGGTTATAACTTAACATCCGTTTCAGAACCGATGCAAAAAGAAACCTACGATCTCAGTTACTGGTCAGAAAGGGCAAGGGCAGACCGACCCATAACCTACAGGGAAGGAGTGACCATGCTGGAAGACCTGGACACCCACTCCCTCTTATCGCTTGCCAACACATTGACTTCTGAGCAGGTAGGGGACACAGTCACATACGCAGTCTCATACAACCTGAATTATTCAAATTACTGCACTGCCAGCTGCCCGATTTGCGCATTTTATGTCCCAATGTCACTTAAGGGCAAAAGCGACCGCGGCTATGAGCTTACCATCGAGGATGCCAGGAAAGAGATAGCAAAGGCCAAGGCTCTTAATGTGACCGAAGTGCATATCGTAGGAGGATTCAACTCAGACCTCCCCCTTGAATATTACGAGGAACTTTTCAGCACTGTAAAGAAATACCTTCCTGACATAACGCTGAAGACACTCACCATACCTGAGATAGACTTTATTGCAAGAACCACCGGTAACTCTATACAGGAAGTGGTTAGAAGGTTCAAGGCAGCAGGCATGGACGCCCATACCGGTGGCGGGGCGGAAATATTCGACCATGAAGTGAGGAAGCAGATAACGACACCACAGAAGATAAGCGGGGAGAAATGGCTGGAAGACGCCAAGATAATCCACTCCCTCGGTGTGCCTGGAAACTCAACCATGACCTACGGCCACGTGGAAAAATGGAACCACATTGTTGACCACATCGTCAGGCTGAGGGATAACCAGATAGAAGTGCCGGGATTCCTGTCTTTCATACCGCTGAAGTTCAGCCCTGAAAATACTCCGCTTATGAAAATGAAGAAGGTCAGCGGGCCAGCTTCCGCAGAAAAGGACCTGAAAGTCATAGCACTGGGAAGGATACTTGCGGGCAAGGAAATCAGAAATATAAGCGTATACTGGGTTGCCCTTGGAAAACTCACTGCCCAGGTTGCACTGAATGCTGGAGGAAGCGATCTCGTCGGGACTGCATTCAGCGAGGAAGTGTTCGGGGCGACGGACAGGACAGAAGGGACAACTATTGAAGAGCTGAACAATCTCGTCTCACAGATAGGCAAAGTTCCGGCACAGAGAGACACCTTCTACAACATAAAATCCTACTGAGAACGAAACAGTTCTCCATTTTACAATTTTTTTCACATCAACATTCATTATGTATGGCACAATAAACCCAGTGGGTAGCATATCTACCGATGACATGCTGCCCGGCGGGAAGGGATTGCAATGACTCAGGAAACCGGTAAAAGGGTGGATCTTTCTCCTTACATAACAATTGGGAGGGAAGCCTGGGCAGACCTGCGCAATTCTACTCCCATGACACTTACCGAATACGATTTCCAGAAACTCCTGGGGCTTAATGAGAAAATCTCACTGAACGAGGTGGAAGATGTATACCTTCCTCTGTCGCGTCTTCTCAACCTTCATTTTACGGCATCCCTTGGTCTGTACGGAGCCAGGAACAGGTTCTTTGGGAAGACGGACGTCAAGGTTCCTTACATAATTGGTATTGCGGGTAGCGTTGCAGTTGGCAAGAGCACGACAGCCAGGATTCTGCAGTCGCTGGTTTCAAAGTGGGACGAAATGCCCCGTGTCAGCCTTGTGCCAACAGACGGGTTCCTCTTTCCGAACAGGGAACTGGAGGAGAGGAATTTACTCAACCGTAAGGGTTTTCCGGAAAGCTTTGACGTAAAAAGCCTCCTGAATTTCCTTCTGATGCTGAAATCAGGGGTTCAGGAAGTCTCCATGCCGGTATATTCCCATCTGGAATACGACATAATGCCCGGGGAAAGGAATGTTCTTGAGAGCCCGGATGTAGTCATTGTCGAGGGGCTTAATGTCCTCCAGACCAGCGGCCGGTATGTTTCCGAGAGATTCCCGGGCCTTTCTGTCTCGGATTTCTTCGACTTCTCCATATACGTGGATGCAGAGGAGGTCAACATCAAGCGGTGGTACCTGGAGAGGTTCCTGATGTTAAAGGAAACGGCCTTCAGGAATGAGAGGTCATACTTCCACAAATTCTCTTACCTGAACCAGGAAGAGGCGGTGAACAGGGCTGATGAAATCTGGGAAAGCATTAATGCCCGGAACCTGAGGGAAAATATTGAGCCAACCAAGTACCACGCCGACCTGATTCTGAGGAAAGGCCCTCAGCACAGGGCAACTGAGATACTTCTCAGAAAAATATGATTTTCTTTACATTTTGGCGTATTGGTAGATTTGTGGGTGCCCCATATTAACGGGAGGCTACCATCATGCCACAGCAGAAAACAGTTCTGAAGAAGGAGGACCGGAAGTATTATGCTGCCCGTCCTGACCCGGAGATGATAGAATTGCAGGAAGTTTACTTCATAACCATCGAGGGCGAAGGAAAGCCAGGAAGTGAAAAGTTTCAGGAATCCATCAATGCAATATTTTCACTCGCCTACCGGCTGAAGTTCGATCATAAGGCTGCAGGATCAGATTTTTCAGCTCCAAATCTCGAGGCGCTCTGGTGGAAGGCTTCAGGCCGGCTCGAGGCCGGAATTTCCCAGGAGGATTGGAGGTGGAAGCTGATAATCCGTGTACCGGGCTTCGTAACCTCAGAAAGTGTTGAACAGGCAAAGAAAATCGAGGCAGACAGGAAAGGCAGGATTGCATCAGCTAATGCAAGGCTGGAACGGATGGAAGAGGGAAAATGTGCCCAGATCCTTCATATTGGGAGATACGAGGATGCAGGAAGGTCATATGGGAAACTTAAAGATTTCATTGAAGCAAATGGCATGAAGGAAAACGGGGCATATCACGAAATTTACCTTTCTGACCCGTCAAAGACTGCACCGGGAAAGCTCACGACCATCATCAGAATACCTGTTGCATGAATCGCCAGATCTTCCAATCCTGCCGGATGTGCTCTTTTTTCTCATATTTAATAACATAATATATTTAGCAATCTGAACATCACAGGCTGATGATTGGGATCATCAACTTCACTCACAGCGACCCTCTTTATTCTGCCATTGCAAGGAAAGAGGTCATTGTCAGGCAGTCTCCTGCCAGAATTCTCAGGATGATACTTGACAATGAAATCGAAGGTGGCATGGTCTCCCTTGTATCTTTGCTGGAGAACGGCCTGAAACTCGTCAGGGGAGCAAACATACACTCAATTTCCACCACAATGTCAACGATCCTTGTGTCATCAGGGAAAAAACTGAAGAAGGACATGGAAGTGGCCGTGACTTCCCACACGAAAACAACTGAGTTTTACACAAAGATGGTGCTGAAGGGCCTCGGGATCAATTACAAAATGATCCATACGGACAAGACCTACGCTGAAGACCTGCTTTCCGCAGCAGACTATGCTCTGGTGATAGGTGATGAAGCACTGAAAGTCTACGGCGGAAACTATAACGTGCTCCTTGACACGGGTTACGAATTCTCCAGGATTTACCACCTTCAGCCGCTCTATGCAGCTCTTGGCCATAATGGAAATGAAGAGCCGGAAGAGATGAAAACAGTGAATGATGCCGTCCACCCTTCAGCAAATGATATTGACAAGTCTGTTCAGGAAGCATCGGAGAGGCTTGGATTGAGCCGGCTGCTCATGAAAAGGTACTACTCTCTCATAAAATACGATTATTTGGGCCACCTCGACAGGACGGTTGACTTCGTAAAGAAGTATATCAGCAGCGTCTGAAGGAATACTCTGGCAATTTTTATGTAGTGGTTTTTACTAACGATAACATGTTTGAGGATAAGCTACTCAAAATCAAGGAAGGATTCACATTTGATGATGTTCTCCTGTCTCCCTCCAAAACTGCGGTAGATCCGAAAAATGTCGATACTGAGACTTTCTTTACCCGAAACATAAAACTGAAAATCCCAATTGTCAGCTCTCCAATGGATACTGTCACCGAAGGGGCGATGGCCGTGTCCATGGCACGAAACGGGGCAATCGGAATTGTGCACAGAAACATATCCACCAACGAGCAGATGCAGATAATAAGAAAGGTGAAAAGGGAGGAGTCCATAATTATAAGGAATGTCCACACAGTTGACCCCGATACTCCCATAGCCGTGGTCGGCACCATCATGAAGACAAAAAATATCGGCGGGCTTCCGGTTGTGCAGGGAGAAAAGCTTGTGGGAATAGTCACAAGGAGGGACCTTGAACTTGCCCAGGGAAAAAAGAACCTCAAGGTCTCTGACATAATGGTCAGGGACGTAATCTACGCAAAGGACAACATCAGCATAGAGGAAGCAAAGGAAATCCTCTACAAAAACAGGATTGAGAAGCTGCCTCTTGTGGACAAGTCGGGAAGGGTCGTGGGCCTCATCACGGCCAAGGACATATACACAAGGCAAAGGTTTCCCAACGCAACCAGGGACGAGGAAGGGCAGCTCGTTGTCGGAGCGGCTGTCGGCCCATTTGATATAGAAAGGGCCGTAAATCTTGAGAAAGAGGGAGTGGACGTAATTGTCATCGATACCGCCCACGCACACAACATAAAGGCCATGGAGTCAATCAAGAAAATGAGGAAGGCCCTGACGGTTGACCTGGTGGCAGGAAACATCGCCACAGCTGAGGCGGCCGAGGACCTCATATCGCTCGAAGTGGATGGACTGAGGGTCGGAATTGGCCCTGGATCGATCTGCACAACAAGGATAGTTGCGGGTGTCGGAGTTCCACAGGTTACAGCAGTGTCAGAGGTAGCAGAAGTCGCCGAAAAGCACCATGTTCCGGTCATTGCCGATGGAGGAATACGGTATTCGGGTGACATTGTTAAGGCACTTGCAGCAGGGGCAAACAGCGTCATGCTAGGGTCAATGCTGGCAGGCACAGAGGAAAGCCCCGGTGTTGAAATGATCATCAGCGGAAGGAAGTACAAAGCCTACAGGGGAATGGGCTCAATTGGGGCAATCCAAACAGGCATTTCGGACAGGTACGGGGAAACAGGGTCCGGAAAATTTGTAGCTGAGGGGGTCGAGGGAGCCGTCCCGTTCAGAGGGAAGGTTGGAGAAGCACTATTCCAGATGCTCGGCGGAATAAAATCCGGAATGGGCTACGTCGGTGCAGCCAATATTGACGAACTCAGAAAGAACGCAAGATTTGTCAGGATAACCGCAAGCGGGCTAAGGGAAAGCCACCCACACGACATTAAAGTGATTACTGAGCCCCCAAATTACCAGATTTATCAGGTTTAATCCTGATCCTTTTTTCCTTAACTATTGTACCACTTGGTATTTATACTTGATTTCGCTTTAAAACCAATGATGACAAAGAAAGGGGGCATTGTCATGCTGATGGTTGCTCTTCTGGCTTTTACGGCAGCCATACCCATGGCAAGCGCTTCGAACATTACGACCGTGGTGAGTCCGAGCACGGACAGTGCCAACGTGACCGCATACGTGAACACTACTGCTACAATAAAGACGAACAACTCCGGCCTGTTGAACATTGCAACCGTACTGGCAAACTTTACAGACAAGAACTCATCCGTGGTCTTCAACTCGTCCAGCGCCATCTTTGATGACATGCAGGCGGCAATCCAGAACAACTCTTCAGCGGCACGGATCAGCTATCTGAGCATTGACGCCACGAGGACATCCGCACAGGTAAACTCACAGGAACTTGTGATTAACCATACGATGAAGATAGTCATGAACGTCACAAATATCTATCACAACGGAACACTTGACCTTGCCTGGAGATCTTTCTCAGACAACCAGTCTGTTGTAATAGACAATGTGAACTACAACCACTTCCAGGTTGGCAACACGACCGCAAGCACATACAGTTCACTCAACTTCACTGCATTTTCCAAGCCGCTGAGCAACTGGACACGGGCATACAACCAGCTGACAAACACCACGACGTTCACAACTGACGCCGGGTACACTCTGAATTACACGTTTAACGGCACGATCTTCGGAACATACGTGAACGTGACTGTGAAGTCTGATCCTTCCTACTCCATCGTCACTCCCGGATACGCAACTGCAAACAGCAACAGCCTGACCTATGAGAACCCGCCAGCAAACGGTGCGGCACCATACATCTATTATGCCGCGGTTGTCGTGATTATTGCCTTGGGCCTGGGAGTAGCTGTTTACGCGAGGAGAAGGCGGAACTAAATAGACTGGACCTGGTATTTTTTAAAAATATACTCCATTTTTTCTGACTCAAGGTCATTGAGGAATGCAGCAATCCTGGCAAAACTGTCCTTGAACAACTCCATTTTCTTGGGATTTCTCAGTATTGCCGACGGATGGTACTGTGGTATTATGTAATACTTTCCGCAGTGAAACACCTTGTCGTTCACCTCAGATATTCTCCCAAGCTTTCTATTGATAATTGTTGAAATAGACTGAACCGCGGAATTTCCCATGGGCACAACGAGCCTTGGCCTGATCTCATCCAGTTCCAGCCTCAGATATGAAGAGCATGCCTTGATTTCTGAAACCTTCGGGTTCCGGCCAACCTTGGGCCTGCACCTCACGGAATTGGTTAGGTATACCTCGTTTGTCTTCACTCCTGCCTTCTCAAGTGCAAGGGTGAGAATTTTCCCGCTCCTGCCTACAAATGGCTTTCCGATCTCATCCTCTCTGGATCCGGGTGCCTCTCCAACCAGCATCATTTTTGGAGATGCCTTTCCGAAACCGCAAACCGGGTTTTTCCTAGAATACTGGAGATCACATTTCTTGCAGTTTTTAATATCTGTACAAAGATTTAGAATGGAATCCATCGGCAACTTTGACAAGTGGTTCTGCGTATAAATTATTTTGTTAAGCAGCACTGCGAATCCTGCGGGCATTTCTGGACGTCATATATATTCCAAGTGAAATGAGCGCGAATCCAATGTATGTGTAGATCGAATTGGTTTCTCTGAGTATAAAGAACGCAAACACGATGGAGAGTGCGGGGACAGTGAAAAAGAAGGCTGAGATCGAGGATACGTCATACTTCCTGAAGAGATGGTAGTAGATGTAGTAAGCAAGGGCAGAACCAAGGGAGCCCATGTAAAGCGTGATTGCAATGAACTGCGGGTTGAAGGTTGCAAACCTGAAGGGCTCAGAGAAGTATGCCCAAACTATTATCACAGGGAGTGAGTAGACAAACTGGAGTGCGTTTATGGCGTAGACATTGTGGGAAGCCAGGTGCCTCTTGAAGTATACAGTGCCGGTTGCCCAGCTTACCGCGGCAGCAATCAGGAAGAACAGGCCTATCCCCGGCTTGATGTAAAGCTGGTCTGCAAAAATGAACACGATTCCTGCAAAGCCCGCAAAGATCCCAATGATCTTGTACCTGCTGGGCCTTTCCCCAAGAAATACGGTTGAGAAAGCCATGGCGAATATGGGGTATGTGTAGACAAGAATGGAAGAGATAGATGAAGGCTCAGTCTTTTCTCCTGTAAACCAGAAACCCATGAACATGGCAACATTCAGGAGCCCTACAATTGCAATGGAAATGTGTGTTCTCAAGTCCTTGGGGACATCAAAGTTTCTTGCAAGGAATACGAGAGAGAAAACCATGGCAAAGAGGACCCTGAAGAGGAGGATGTAAAGGGGAGGCTCATAGCCTATGGCGAATTTGACAAGGGGGTAGTTCAAGGCCCAGAACGATGCCATTGCGAGAAAAGCAACCACGTCCCTTGTGCTGACCATTAACCGGGATTGGGCATCCTGATAAAGTTTTATTGCATTACAGGCCTAGAAAAAAGATGGCCGCCGGGTGGAAATGCTCCGGGGGGAACAGAAAGTGACATTTCCCAGAATCGTATACTGATACACAGGTTGTTTCAAAAATGACTGAAATAATGTAGCATTGGTGTGACCAACAAATCTTTATTTTTTGTAATTCTTTCAAAAAATCGTTATGTCTCTTTTTGAAGATCGTGTCTCAATACTCGAATACTTTCACCAGCATGGGCTGCTGATTTCACCTGAAGCCCTGAACTACATCCTCGACAGGAGTATGGGCTCAATGATCTCCCGCCTTGTATCAGACGAGGTGAGTGAGGCAGGCTACATAGACGAGAAAACAGTAAAGGCGATACTCAGGGGAGAACGGAAACAGCAGCCCCAGGATTTTGAGGTCTACCTTCCTGACATCAAGGTAAACAGCTCGGTTGAGGATTTCAGGCAGATGTTTGTGAGCAGGTACAACAAACTTTCCAAAATAGTTTCAGCCTCCGGAACAATGAGGGGCACCCAGGGGATAAGGGATGCCAAGAGGGCTGGCGGCGAGATAAAAATAGTTGGCATGGTATCCGACGTATCCACGACAAAGAACGGCCATAAGAGGATCGTGCTTGAAGACCTCGAGGACTCAATACAGGCCATATTAATGAAAAGCAAAGGGCTTGCCGATGAGCTGATTCTGCAGGATGAGGTGGTGGGGGTTGTCGGGAATATAAGCAATGGCCCTGGTGAGCCGGTCATATTCGCAAATGAAATTGTGAGGCCGGACATCCCCTACAAGGTGATAGATGAGCAGAAGAAACCGCCCGTATATGTGGGCTCCATCTCAGACATACACGTTGGAAGCAAGACCTTCAGGGAATCTGAATTCAAGGCCATGATAAACTGGCTGAAAAGGTCTGAAGGTGAAGCTGCAGATCTCAAGTACCTCATACTCAGCGGCGATGTTGTTGATGGAATAGGTGTCTATCCCGGACAGGAGGAGGACCTGGAGATCCTCAATCCGGTTGAGCAGTATGAGAAACTGGGTGAATACCTGGCCGAGGTTCCGGAAGACATAAACGTGTTTGTCATGCCGGGGAACCACGACAGCGTAAGGCTGGCTGAGCCACAGCCCTCATTCCCGGAGAAAATAAGAAACGCGTTCAACAGGAACGTGACACTCCTGCCGAACCCGTATACCCTGGAACTGGAGAAGAAGAGAGTTCTTATTTACCATGGAATGTCACTGAACGATATGGTGGAGCTGGTGCCCGGGGCTAACTACGAGTCCATCGGAAAGGCCATAGAGGAAATCCTGAAGAGAAGGCACCTCGCGCCAAAGTATGGTGGCAAAACACCTCTTATACCGTCCCCAAACGATTATCATGTGATAGAGGACGTCCCTGATATTTTCATAACCGGGCACATCCATTCCCATTACCTGGGCAATTACAGAGGAGTCAGGTATGTGAACTCATCCACATGGCAATCCCAGACCGACTACCAGAAAATGATGAACTTCAGCCCGAACCCTTCCATAATGACGGTGTTCGACCTTAATTCGCAGACATCGGTCTTGAAGAAGTTCAGCAGGGACTGATCAGAAAGTTTTCTTTATTATTTCCTCTATTTCCTTCTGGAAAACATTCATAAAATCGCTTATTGCCTCGTCCCTGATGGGTTGCGGGGTTGTGATTAGGCCTATTTTTGCAGTTATTTTAGCCATTTTAGCCATGGAATCATACTCCTTGAGCTTGCCTTCCATGTATTCCTGGAGGACGTCCGCGATTGAGTTTTTGAGCTCGGCGTTCTCGTTGATTTTCTTTCGCAAATATTCCTTGACCAGATCTTTCATTATGTCTCTCAGAGCCTCAAAATAGAGGTCTTCAGACGGCATGGTCTTGAATATGTTTTTTAGGTACTGGGTAACCTGGTCTTCCACGAATCTTCAATTGCACTAAGTAAATAAACCTTAGGAAGATTGCATAGCTGCAAAACCTTAAGAGTGTGTGACCCATTTCCCAGAACTGCACTGCATCGATGTCAGCCTCCATTGTCCGGAACTGCCGGAATTGCATCTTGGGCTGAAATTCGAAGTATTGTTAAATAATAAGAAGGGATTACAGGAAACACGAGATTGTCACATCTCTCCCTGTAAATTAGTGAAATACACAAACTGAGGTGAAACGTTGAAAAGAAGCTCACGCGACTGGAAAAAGCGCGGCAAAATGCGATGGAAGTGGAGAAAGAAGAAGATAAGAAGACTGAAAAGGCAGCGCAGAGCAAACAAGACCTAATGGGAGCATGGGGTAGTCAGGTATCCTAGCGGGCTCCAGTCAGGGTATGATTAGCTATGGGTCAACTGATCTTGATGATGAGTGACTGGAACTATGAACCGGGAAGAGACCCGTAGATCTGGGTTCAAATCCCAGTGCTCCCACCATATTAGGGTCTGCCCCCACGGGTACTGAACCCATTTTGAACAATTGCCGATTGAACTGGTAGAGCTTCTCGATGCTCTCTTTTACTTCTTCCCCGACCTCTTTTTGTGTCAGATGGGTGTACCTTGTAGTGGTGTCAATGCGGGCATGTCCCACCAGGATTTGAACCCGTCTTATATCCACACCCAATCTTACAAGGGTCGTGGCGAAATAATGCCTGAAACTGTGCGGGTGAACGTCCTCTACACCTGTTTTCTTGCCGATGTACTTGACAATCTCCCTCAGTTTCGTATAGTTGTATCTGCCCGTGCGAGTAGTGAACAGCGCCTTCTTGTCGCTGTCATTCCTGAATTTCTTTATATACTCAATGACCTCTGCCGATGATTTGTCAGCCGGCGGCACATAGGGATCTTCCTCTCCATTTACCGATTTCACATAGATCGTTCCGTTCTTCTTGACATTCTCATGATTCATCCTTAATAGTTCTCCAGCTCTAATTACTGTGGCTGCCAGGAGGTCGATCATTACGAGGTTTCTCTTCCATGTGTACTGGTCCTTGCGGGCCATGCAAAATCCTCATCCTCTGCACCCCCTCCGGCGATGGTATGAATGAACCAGTGTCCGGCTCCTTCTTCAGGGGATGCAGAGAATAAAGTCTC
>JBJKST010000005.1:0-50128 GCA_046703705.1 Thermoplasmataceae archaeon | reverse complement strand
AAGGGCCCGAATATTCGCAGTCCTCACATCTGTAGATGTATCCCATTATTCCGCCGATAACCCAGTTCACATGTAGGGAGCCGCATTTTGGGCACATCTTAACCTGCATCGTATGAGCATGCCGGCGTCGTTATTTAACAGTTTTATATCCGCAGTGGCACATCAGGCAGGGAGTCTGGAAACATCAATGGAAATCCAAGATAAAAAAGTGGAATAAATGGAAATATTATCTGGATTTGGCTGCTTTCACAGCCTTCCAGATGTTCTCGGGCTTAAGTGGCATGTCTATATTTGTTATGCCATACTCGCTAAGTGCGTCGATAACAGCGTTTACAAGAGCAGGGGTTGAGGCAATAGTTCCGGACTCCCCTACACCTTTTGCCCCAGTCGGGTTATGTGGGGAAGGAGTTACCGTAAAGGCTGTCTCGAACCTCGGAATTTCAACCGCAGTCGGGACAGCATAGTCAGCCAGTGAGGCAGTCAGCAGATTGCCGCTCTCGTCATAAATCGACTCTTCGTAAAGCGCTTGGGCGAGCCCCTGCACTATCCCCCCGTGTATCTGCCCTTCGACGATCATTGGGTTAAGTTGTGGCCCGCAGTCATCAACTGCCACGTACCTATTGATCTTCACCTGAAAAGTCTCTGGGTCAACTTCAACGTTGCAGATATGAGTCCCGAATGGAAAGACGAAGTTCACAGGATCATAGAAGGAAGTTTCCTCCAGGCCCGGGTCCATGCCTTCAGGCAGGTGCTCAAATGCAGCACTGTATGCAGCATAACCGACTTCCGCCATTGTCACTTTTTTGTCCGGATTGGCAGGCGAATAGAAATTGCCGTTCTCATAAACCACTTCATCAACACCGGCACCGACCATGTGAGCAGCTATCCCGGTAGCTTTTTTCAGAAGTTTCCTGCAGGCAAGAGCGATGGCGCCTCCTCCAACCGGGGTAGTCCTGCTGGCGTATGTTCCCATTCCGAAAGGCACTGCCTCGGTATCACCATGGACGATGTCAACATCCTCGTAGGGTACCTGAAGCTCGTCCGAAACTAGCTGGGCAAAGGTTGTCTCCTCGCCCTGCCCGTGAGGATGGCTCCCCGTGAGAACGGTAACTTTTCCTGACGGGTGAACACGCACGGTAGCGCTTTCCCATAGTCCTAATGCATACCCTGTTCCACGAACAGCCTTGGATGGGCCGGCGCCACTCATTTCCACATAGCTTCCTATTCCGGTACCAACGAGCTTGCCTTCTTTCCTCAGCCTTCTGTTCTCTTCCACCTGCTTCTTGTAGTCTATCAATTCAAGGGCCTTGTCAAGCACCTCGTGGTAGTTTCCACTGTCGTATCCGGTACCTGCTGCGGTTGTGTAAGGAAACTCATCCTTGCCGATGTAGTTCTTCCTTCTCAATTCAGCGGGGTCCATTCCAAGCTTTCTCGCCAGGCTGTCGACCATCCTTTCGACAATGAATGTTGCCTCGGGCCTTCCTGCTCCCCTGTAGGCATCAACGGCCATCGTGTTTGTAAGCACGCCTATGACCTCACACTGCACTGACTGCATCCTGTACTGGCCGCTGTACATGAGGACAGAGAGTATGGTTGGCACTCCAGGGGCGACTGTGGATAGCCATCCGCCCATGTTTGAGTACACTTTTACCCTGATTCCAAGGATTGTGCCGTCTTTTTTTGCTGCCATCTCTACATAGTGGACATGGTCCCTTCCGTGGGTTGTTGACAGGAAGTTTTCCCTTCTGTCCTCAGTCCATTTCACAGGCTGCTTGAAATGCCGGGTCAGATAAAGCAGGACCACCTCGGGGCCATAACAGGCAATTTTGCTTCCGAAAGCTCCTCCAACATCGGGAGAAATAATCCTCAGTTTAGTCTCGGGTATGCCTGTAACAGAGGAGAAGAGGAAACGGTGGACATGCGGATTCTGTGAAGTCATCCACATCGTAGTTTCATCCTTTCCCTGATCATAGCTCGCTATGGCACTCCTGGTCTCCATGGCACTGGGCTGAAGCCTCTGGTTTCGGAGCCTTTCCTTTACAATTACCTCTGCATTGTCAAAGACTTTCTCGTCTCCGCCCATGAATTTCCAGTCGAGTGCAACATTATTCTCAATCCCGTCGTAAATCTGGGGTGAACCAGGCTTAACAGCTTCTTCAAGATCACTCACGGCCTGAAGAATTTCATAATCCACCTCTATTGCCTCAATGGCGTCCCTGGCAATGTATGGGCTTCTGGCAACCGCTACCGCAACAGGGTCCCCCACGTACCTTACCTTGTCATGGGCTACCGCATAATAGGGAGTGTCTTTCTGGTCAGCATTTGGTACATGCCATGCGGTTGGAATCGGGTTCAGCTTGTCCTTCAGGTCCTTGCCGGTAAACACGCCTACAACACCCGGTATCTGCTTTGCCGCGTCGGTATTAATCCCCTTTATTTTTGCATGGGCGTAAGGGCTCCTGAGAAATGCCGCGTACAGGGTACCCGGGAATTTGATGTCGTCAGTATAGGTGCCCCTGCCGGTTATCATCCTTAAATCCTCCCTTCTCTTCACCCTGGTTCCGGATATCATGTTGGTCTTCCTACCGGCAACTTTCTCCACTACGGACTGGACTTCCTGGGGCATAATTACCGCCCTCCCTTTGTCTTCATCTTGTCTGCAGCCAGCCTGACCGCATCCACGATATTCTGGTACCCTGTGCATCTGCAGAGGTTTCCGGATATTCCGTACCGAATCTCGCTTTCGCTGGGGTCAGGATTTTCCTTAAGGAACCAGTATGACTCCATAATCATGCCGGCTGTGCAGAACCCGCACTGCAGGCCATGCTTTTCCTGGAATGCCTCCTGAACCGGATGCAGATTGCCGTCACTTTGTAGCCCCTCTACGGTGAGTATGTCGGACCCTTCGGCCTGAACTGCAAAAATTGTGCATGATTTGACTGATTTTCCGTCCATTAGGACTGTGCAGGCGCCACAGTTGCTTGTGTCACAGCCAATGTGGGTGCCGGTCATTCCCAGCCTGTCCCTTAACACGGTAGCAAGAAGCTCGCGCGGTTCAACTGCGAGTTTATGTTTCTTCCCGTTCACTGTCATTTCCACACTTACAAGACTCTCCACATCAATCTCATTATCATATGAACTTTCGAATGCCATTATCTTGCACCTCCTGCCCTTTCAAAGGCTGTATGAATCGCTCTTCTGGCATAAACTGAGCACATTTCCTTCTTGAATTCCGCACTTCCCCTCAACGGATCATCCGACGGGTCAGTATCATCGGCCACCAGCCTAGAAGCTTCTTCCATTGATGCACTGTCCAGCTTCTTTCCCTTCAGGTATTCTTCGGCTTTCTTTGCCCTGAGAGGTGTTCTGCCCAAGGCGGTCAGGCCAATGCCAACATCCTTGCAGGACCCGCTTCCGTCAATGGACATCTGGACTGCCACCCCGACCGTAGAGAAATCTCCGGCCTTGCGCTCCATATTCATGTATGCAAACCCGCTGCCGCTGCCGGAGGCAGACGGCACTGTTATCTTGGTAAGTATCTCACCTTCCTTCAGGGAAGTCTCAAACATGTCAACAAACAGGTCGCCAGACGAGATTGCCCTCTCTTTTTCACCGTTGCTGGCAGTGACTGTTCCCTTCAGGGCAATTAATCCTGCCCCCCAGTCTCCAGAAGGATCAGCATGGCTCAATGAACCTCCAATGGTCCCTCGGTTCCTGACCTGTGGGTCTCCTATCCAGGAGGCAACTTCCGCCATCAGCGGAACATTCTTTCTGATAAGCTCGGAGGACTCGATTTCATGATGTGTGGTGGAAGCCCCTATGACGACCGAGCCGCCATTTGCAGATATCCCCTTCATTTCACTTATTTTGCCTACGTCAACAATGTGTGTTATCGGCATAAGCCTCATTTTCATCATCGGTACTAGGCTCATTCCTCCTGCGAGAATCTTTGCCCCCTCTCCGTGTTCTTTAAGAAGTTTTGCAGCCTCTGAAACGGTTTTGGGGGAATAATATCTAAAGTTGGCCGAATACATAACAGATCCATTGAGAACATTAAAAATGACATATAATATTATTTCGCCCGAGATACATGAGCAGTATAGTTTATATACATTTATAGCTGAAAAACGGATTTTGCAAGTAATAAAATATCCTTAAAGTTATTAAATAAAATAATAAGATTAATTAAGTCGATAAAGCTAGAAAAGTTCTGAAATGGAACTATTCCGTCAATTTGTTTTAAGTGAAGGCTTTCCGGAATTCTTTGCTGCGGGCGATTCTGAACCTCTGGATACCTGCACAACCTGCCCCATGATGCTTAGAGCAATTTCATCCGGTGTTACGGCATTTATTTCAATGCCTATTGGCGCATGCATTTTCTCAACAAACTCGGCAGAGATGCCCTTAGAAGAAAGCTGCTCCTTGTCTGCCTTGACTCTGTTCTTGCTTGCCATTAGGCCGACGTATCGCAACTTCTGCCTGGATAGTGCCTGCAGAATTGGTATATCCCTGGCGCCTTTCGTCAGAACAACGACAGAATCCGACTCATACAGTTCAAAATTGGAAAGGTCGTCACTGATTTCCTTGAGGACCTGGTCGGGTTCATGGTTTAACACAGGTGCATGATCAAGAAGCACTACTTCATACCCAAGAATTTTTGCCAGCCTTATAAGTGAGTCCTGGACGTCATCCTTTCCCCCCTGGCCGATAATTACCAGCCTTTGTGCAGGATTATACGGCTCAAGGAATATGTCCATTACACCGCCGCAGAATGTTTCAACGTGGATTTCATTCTCCGGGATTGTCCTGTTCATTGAAAGAACCGCATCTTTCGCCTCTTCAAGAAACACTTTTACCATTTTGGGCTTCCCTGTTTTCATAACCTCCTTTGCGTGTGGCAATAGAGAGGATTCAGGGCAGGCTCCTCCAAGTGTCCCGAAGGGGACATCCTCATCACTGGTGATTATAATCTTGAATCCGGGCTTTCCCAGTGTGGACCCATCTACATTGATTATAGTCGCTACTACGAATGGCTTTCTTTTCTCCATCAATTCGCCCAATACAGTTGGAAAATCCTGAGGTTTCAAGGCGATTAACTATTGATTTGATGTATTTATCGTTTTTGGGCTTTAGTGAACCGCCAAATAATATAACAGTCCCACATATGCATTACTGCAATATGCCCGCAGAAAAAAATGTCTCTGTAGTGATACTTGCTTCAGGCTTTTCATCCAGGTTTGGAAGGAATAAGCTGCTTGAAGACCTTGATGGAAGTCCGCTCCTTATGCATGCGATCAAGAATGCTCTAGAGGCTAACCACTTTGAGATAACAGTTGTCGTTGAGCCAGGCAACAGAGAAGTAAGGAATATCATCCCCCCGGGTGTCAGAGTATGCGAGAACCCGGGAAGGAGCGCTGGATTGAGCAGTGCCGTCCGGGTAGGAGTAGAATCAGTCAGTGAAGATTCGGATGCCGTCCTGTTCCTTGTTGCAGACCAGCCTTTTGTGAAGCCATGGCTGATTGACCGACTCATAGAAGAATTTCGGGAAAAGAGCTGTGGAATAGTTGCATGCAGCCAGGATGGCGTTTTAAAAAACCCGATGCTTTTTTCCAGGGAATATTTTGATGAATTGTGCAAAATCAAGATGGATGTGGGTGCCAGGCAGGTTGCAGTCAAACACAGTGATGCGGTATGCGCGGTGGAAATCAAAGATCCTGACACGCTCCTTGATGTGGATACGCCCTCTGATATGGAAAAAGCAAGAAAATTGTCAAAGAAATAAGGCAGAACTTGTAAAATAAAATGGGTTGATGATCCTACAGATCATCAGCGATTGTTTCCGGTTTTATGGGAGTGTCCCTAATCCGCTTTCCAATGGCCTTCTCAATGGACCTTACAAGAGCGCTGGGAACTCCTATTGTCGGTGCCTCGCCGAGCCCCTTTACTTTGTGTGGTAGACTAGACGGGTTTTCAGCCACCTTGACTACGAAGTTTGGTACCTGGTCAGCTGATAGTACTCCCGAGTCGGAAATGCTCCCTGTTAGGAGTTCTCCCTCGTCAGAATATGAAATCTGTTCCGACAGCACCTGGCCGATGCCCTGAACAGAACCGCCCATGATCTGGCCCCATGCACTATCCCGGCTGAGGACCCTCCCAAGGTCATAGTAAGACCAGCATTCCTTGACTTTTACTGCACCGAGCGGTGAAACTTCTGCCACGGCCATGTTCGCTCCGAATGAGTTCAGTGTGCCTTTCATCTCCTCGTAATGGTCCACGTCATATTTCCCGGAAAGCGCATTTTCAGGTGTGTATTCACCATGATCCTTTGCGACCATTTCCCTGATTTTCTTGGAGGTGGAAATAAGTGCAGCTCCGGCAGCGATTGCCGACCTGCTTCCCCAGGCACCGACGCCTTTCTTAATTGCATCTGTGTCACCAAGCTGGAGTTCTACAAGCTCCGGGGATATTCCAAGCTCTTCTTGTATCAGCGTCCTCACAAATTCCTGATGTCCCTGGCCAGCCGTATCTCCGCCGAGCCAGACCTTCACTTTCCCATTCTCTATATGGATGCGGGCTCCCTCTCCCGGGCCTACCCCCGGGACAAGAACGAAGAACGCAAGGCCTGCACTATCGGCCTTAAACCTCGTTCCATATTCGAACTCCTTCAGGGCTTGCTGGTAGAATGGCCTGGCAGCATCAATATCAAGCCCAAGCGGTGACTTGAATGGCTTATCCGACATGTTGGCGAGCCGTACATCTGCAGGGTCCATATTCAGCTCGTCTGCAAGGAGATCTATCATCCTTTCCATGAAATACGAAGCCTCCGGGCGGCCAGCTCCCCTGTACGGACCCTGTGGTACCTTGTTTGTAAGCAGTGCTAAGCCGCGGACATGACCGTTGGGTATTGAATACGGGCCGGTAAGCTGGTATGCGATGAACCTCGGTGCAAATTCACCGAAACCGCCATAGGCTCCAGCATCTACGTGGACTTCGCCTGTGACGCCATTTATTATTCCGTCCTTACCGGCATATATCTTCATTATTCCTTTGGCTCCTCTGCCAGGATTACTTGAGCTAAGATGCTCACTTCTTGTCTCGATCCATTTCACGGGCCTCTTGTACTTCATGGCTGCGTGGGCTGCTATTACATATTCGGGGTGAAGCCCGCCCTTGAGGCCAAAACCTCCTCCTGTGTCGGTCTGTATAACCCTTACCGATTCGGGGCTCAGCCCCATGGCTTCCACAAGACCTTCCTTCACGCTCTGGCTTGACTGGGTTGATACCCACATTGTCAGCCTTTTTCCGTCATATGTTGTTACAACTCCCCTGGGCTCCATTGGGTTAGTGGCGACCCTCTCGTTATAGAAAGTGTCCTCGAGAACAATGGGTGAGCCAGGATCCTTGAACTCCTTTCCGACCCACTGGTCGATCAGGATGTTGTTCTTGGTCCCTGAGTGAATGGGGCCAGCTTTGAGTGCAGCCTCAATGTTCATGACCGGCTTCATCGGCTCATAATCCACCTCAACTGAGTTCAGCAGGTCTTCCGCCTTGTACCTGTCATCACCGAAAACCGCAGCAACCGGCTGCCCGAGATAGCTAACATAACCTTGGGCAAACACAGGTTCGCTGTAAAGATTTATCTCGCCGGAGCCGCCTTCACCGACCGATGCCATCCTGCCTGTGTAGTCGTTCCCGTTCAGGCCTCCTTTGAGCGATGTAATTTTCGCCCTGGAGTAAGGGCTCCTAACAATTGACATGTGAAGCATGCCGGGGAAATTTATGTCGTCTATGTATTTTCCTTTTCCTTCTACAAATTTCTGTCCTGTTATCAATTTGATCACCAATATTCTGGGTGGGACGTCAGTGCGACTCCACTACGACCTCTTCTTCCTCTCCTTCCTTTTCCATGAGCTCTGCAGCGTACTTCACTGCCTCAACTATGTTC
Source organism: Thermoplasmataceae archaeon (assembly GCA_046703705.1). Lineage (GTDB taxonomy): Archaea > Thermoplasmatota > Thermoplasmata > Thermoplasmatales > Thermoplasmataceae. Next base: position 42,183 of record JBJKST010000005.1, on the reverse strand, counting down.
TGGTACCCCGTGCACCTGCAGAGGTTGCCTGACAGGTTCTTCCTGATCTCCTCCTCTGTTGGCTTCTTGTTCCTTTTGAGCAGCCAGTACGAGGTCATCAGCATACCGGATGTGCAGTAGCCACATTGCAGTCCATGCTTGTCGAGAAACGCTTTTTGGATCTTGCTGAGCTTCCCGTTTTGGGAGAGCCCCTCAACAGTTTTGATTTCCCTGCCGTTTGCCTGCCCGACAAGGATTGTGCATGACTTCACAGCCTTTCCATCCATCACTACAGTGCAAGCTCCGCAGTTGCTTGTGTCACAGCCAATGTGGGTGCCGGTAGCTCCCACCACATCCCTCAGGTAGTGTGCCAGAAGCATTCTGGGCTCGACTTCATCGCTTCTTTCCTTCCCGTTAATCTTCATGCTAACCTTTATCTTAGACATTTTTCACGCCTCCATCGCTCTTTTGTAAGCGGTCATGAGGGATTCTTTTATGATGTACCTCAAAACCTTCTTCTTGTATTCCACAGACCCGTAAAAATCGGAGATTGGGTCTGATTCCTCAGTAATTGCACGCGCCGCATCTGCCGCGGCGTCCTCATTCAGTTTATTTCCCGCCAGCAAGGATAACGCCTTCGCTGATTTTATTGCGGTTGGCCCTACTGAAGTCATGGCAACCTTGACATCGGTGACCTTTCCATCCTTGTCCACTGCAATATTGCTTGCAACCGCAGCCACCGAAAAGTCCCCGGCAACCTTTTTGTGCTTCACGTAAGCTCCACCCTGCATGGAACCCATTTTGGGGACACGTATTTCATACATAATTTCACCCGGCTCCAGCGCTGTCATAAGAGAGTCCAGGAAAAAGTCCTCAGCCTTTATCTCCCTTTGCCCTTTGCTTCCCTGCACCATGAAGGTTGCTCCGAGGGCCAGCATTACAGATGGCAGGTCATTGGCAGGGTCTCCATGTGACAGGTTGCCTCCAATTGTTCCCATGTTTCTGACAAGAGGGTCCGCGATCTGTTCAGCAGCTTCCTGTATTATCCTGTATCCTTTCTTCACTGTGAGGCTTGACCCAAGGTCCTGAACCGTGGTGAGGGCCCCGATCTTCAGTCCTTTGTCATCTTCCCTGATGTAGTCAAGCTCCTCGATCCTGGAAATGTCAACGACATGTGAGATACTAGCGAACCTCATTTTCATCAGGGGTATGAGACTCTGTCCCCCGGCGAGTACCTTGGCTTCGTCGCCATATTTTTCCAGAAGACCGACCGCTTCGACCACTGTCGAAGGAGTATAATATTCAAAAATACCGGGTGTTATGGTCATGATGCTAACTATGAAACTTACATATATAATTCCATTCATCGATTACCCACATTAATTAATTCATGGCATTCATTACATTTTAATGGGTCTCCAGGGTTTAAAAATTAGGAAACCGGCTTTTAATCCGTATTTCTGACCTGCGTGGATAATCCCATTGATTTGTTGATTAATGGGCGGCGTCACATTAGATTCTTTAATAAGACCACCATGTTGGGTTATGGTAGATCTTATTAGAGAATCAATGGCCGGCAAGGTTGCGGTCATACTGGGAGTCGGGCCAGGCCAGGGCATCACCGCGACAAAACTGTTCATAAATTTTGGAGCCAAAGTTGCACTGATTTCACGATCGGGCAACACCTTCGGCCTCGCAGAATCCTCGACCATTAAAGCATACAAGGCAGATGCAAGGAATGAGGAGGAACTTGTGCAGGCCAGGGATAAGATACTCTCTGATTACGGTCAGATAGATTTCCTTTACAACAACGTCGGAAAGTGGCTTGACCCGGAACAATCCGGACCATTCCCGGGAAAGGGTGAAATGAATGATATGTTCGAAGCCAATGTACTGACTCTTGAAAGCGCCACCAAGATATTCTCAGAAGCCATGAAGAAGAACGGGGGCTCCATCGTCAATGTAGGGGCTGCCGAGAGCCTCTTCAAGGGTAATTCCATGTCCTACACAGTTGCAAAATCCGCTGTGAGTGAGCTGACCAGAAAATCCGCAGAAGCACTCAGGAAATACAACATACGGGTCAATTGTGTCCATCCTGGGTCCGTCCATGCTGAAGGAGACTACAGGAAAGTATTTCCATTCAACTTCCAGAAGCTTGCCGACGGAACCGAGCTCCACCCCATAGAGGTCGGGTATGTTGGTGTATTCCTGGCCAGCGAAATGGCATACGCAATCAATGGGCAGTCCATCACGGTGGACAGGGGATCAAAGGCTGTAAAATAAGCACCCAGTTTCCTTGTTGGGATTTGGCGCGAGGATGAGTACTGGCATATTTGCCGGTAAATTATCTGTAATTACAAATTTTTTAACCATTTTTCCAAACTTTTAATGTAGTCAGATCGCATAGCTTTAAACATGTTTGACAATGAGCAGACTTTTCTGAAATTGCAGAAAGCAGGAAAAGAGGAGGAATTTCACAGGCTATATGAACAGGCTGTGGAAGATGTTAAGAAGTATTTTGGGAAAGAGTATCCAAACATAATTGCAGGAGAAGTGGTTGAATCCAAGAAGATTAAGGACATAAGCCCAATTGATGGAAAAGAGCTTGCTACTTTCCAGCTGTCATCGGTCGAAACCACGGAGAAGGCAATAGAACTGCTCCACAAAAATTACAAATCATGGTACAACCTTGGATATGCGCGACGGGCCCACATTATACTTAACGCAGCAGAGAACCTTTCCAGGGAGAAGTATAAGTTCGCGGCACTGCTTGCATACGAGAATGGCAAGAACAGGTACGAAGCAATGGCCGACGTGGATGAAGGCATAGACTTCATGAAATACTATGCGCTGAACATGATCGAGAATGAGGGCTTTGACAGGCTTTCCGGAAAAGGTTATCCCAATGAGGAGAGCAAAAGCGTAATGAAGCCGTACGGTGTGTTTGCCGTCATTGCACCTTTCAATTTTCTGGCAATAACCATTGGTATGACAGTAGCCCCCCTTGTTGTGGGAAATGCTTCCATACTGAAGCCTTCAAGCGACATACCGCTTTCGTCACACCTCTTTATAAGGCTCCTGCATGATTCTGGAATACCCAAGGAAGTAGTTGCATACCTCTCAGGATCAGGATCCGTTGTCGGGAAGATGCTGGTTGAGCACCCCAAGATTGCTGGTGTTGTATTCACAGGCTCCAGAGATGTTGGAATGCAGATTTTCAGGAAGGCGACAGAATTCAAGCCAAAGCCGGTAATAACAGAAATGGGCGGAAAGGATGCGATCATTGTCTCCGACAAGGCCGATATCAACAAGGCCGTAGAAGGTGTAGCGAGGGCTGCGTACGGGTTCTCCGGCCAGAAGTGCAGCGCCTGCTCGATTGTGTATGTCCATGAAAAGGTCTATGACGATTTCCTTCCCAAACTGGTCGAGAGGACGAAGAAGATTGTCATCGGTGATCCTAGGAAAAAGGACACTTTCCTGAACCCGATCGTGAACAAGGACGCGTTCGAGAAGTTCAAGTCGCTTATTCCAACGTTTGAAAAGGAAGGAAAGGTCCTGGCAGGCGGAAAGACTCTTGACAGGGATGGTTTCTACGTTGAGCCAACGATAGTTGCGGGAGTTGACAGGGAGGCTTACATCGCAAAGAACGAGCTTTTCCTTCCGGTCTTGGCAGTGGTTAAGGCGGAAAGCGTTGAGGATGCGGTCAATGATATCAACAATTCCGAATACGGGCTCACCGGCGGGATATTCACGGAAGACAGTGACGAGATAGAGTATTATTTCAACAATGTCGATGTGGGTGTTATCTATGCCAACCGTGAAAGAGGGGGATCAACCGGAGCGATTGTCGGTTCAAACCCGTTCGTCGGCTGGAAAATGAGCGGAAGCACCGGCAAAGGGACAGGATCATACTATTATCTGCAGCAGTTCCTGAGGGAACAGTCCCAGACAATAGCCCACTAAACGAGCCTTTTCAGGCTCTCAAAATTTTTTATTTCCGACACGACTTCTATGTCAAGTTTCTCTGTAAGTATTTCCTTGAGCCTATCCTGTACTTGGGCAAACTCTAGCTGCTTCCCTGTTTCTGCCTCCATGCTTGTCATGACCGAGGATGAAAAACCGCAGGGAAGAATCCTTCCAAAGGCCTGCATATCGGTTGAAACGTTGAGCGCAATCCCGTGCAGAGTTGCCGACTCTTTTATGGCGAAGCCTATAGAGCAGATCTTTCTGTCAGACACCCAGACACCGGTTTCCTTGTTCAGTTTACCTAGAGCTTTTATTCCGTAGGCCGAAAGAAGTTCTACCACTGCAGCCTGAACAGACTCTATGATGGCCTTTATGTTGGTTTTTCTTTCCAGCAGGCTCAGGATAAAGTACACCACTATCTGTCCGGGGCCGTGATATGTTATAGAGCCGCCCCTTTCTACCTGGATCGGTACAATTGAGGAGTCCACAACCTCCTCCGGATTCTTGTGCAAGCCGACAGTATACACTGAATCATGCTCATTGAATATGAGGATGTCAGGGATGGAGTGCCCATTCCTCAACCTGTTCAAGCTTCTCTGCAATTCCAGCATTTCCGCGTAATCGGTCTTTCCAGCATCTGCAATAATGCCTTTCAATTGATCTGCCCCATTCCCTATGACCTGAATAGTTTACTCCTGCAAATCTTTTAAGTTATTGATCAATGGGAGTTTATCCACGATCTATCCTGTGATCCATCGCAGGACTGGAGGAATCAATATGGGCAAAGTCAATGACATCAATGAAAAATTCATCAGGGAGAAATTGGACCCGAAACAGGGCCAGAAAAGAACTGAGATAATTGCCTACCCTGCAAAGGGCTATGACTACAGCATAATAGGCATATCTGACGAAAAGGTAATGGGCATGGCATCCGACGATGCAATATTCTTGTCCGGGCTGACACCCGACAAATCAGCATACCTTACATTCCATAGATCCGCCGACAAGCTGGGCGCTTCGGGCATCGTCCCAGAGTACATAGGTGTCAACCTGCATCTCCCTGACAAGATTGAGGAGGATGTTATTGCCCATTTCTGGAACAGCCTTAACATAGAGTCCAAGAAATTCCAGGCTGCAATTACCGGAAGAAGTGTTCGCGCAAGCAGCGAGGCAAGAGAGCCGTTCGTGGGCGGGACGACATCCGTAGGAACTTCCAGGAAGGCATTTTATGTCACTCCGGAAGGTGCGAATGATGGGGACAGGATACTTATGAGCAAGACTTCCGGACTTGAGGTTGCAACAATACTCTCACACATTTTTCCGGAATATGTTGAGGAGAAAGTCGGGCAGTACAACCACAGGCTGGCCCAGAAGCTATTTTTCAAGACTTCTACACTTCAGGAGATTCAGGAGGCAATTAAATTCGGCCTCGGAAAGAATGGGATCACATCAATGGTGAATTTGCGCGACAGGGGCATAATCGGGGCCCTTAACCAGTTTTCTGAATCCGGCCAGCTGGGGGTTGAGGTTGATTTTGAAAAAATCCCGGTTTATGACGAAGTGAGGGACATATGCCAGCTCTTTGGCCTTGATCCCTATTTCACCAATTCAATGGGTTCTATACTCATGACAATGCAGGAGGACGTGTCCGAAGATTTCATCAAGGAGTTGGTTGGAAACGGAATCGACGTTGTGGACATCGGAAAGGTGAAGAAGGACTCCAATATGGTAAGAATTGCAGGTTTGGGGGATAAAGAAAGAATTGAAACCGGACCTTCACAGTTCTATGACCTCTTGCAGGACTTCAGGGAAAAGATTGGAAACTGAAAGGGAAATTGCCCTCGCGTGGGTCGAGGCAAATTTTTCTTAATGTCGGTTAAATTATATTACCAGTCGACCATATAAGAAGAGGAATAAGCCATGGTTCCCGGACAGGCAGAACTGACCCAACTGATGATAATGCTGAATCTATTCGACGGAGTCAACAGACCTTCCGATATCTCCAGGAACATAGACATCACACTGCAGGGAGTGCAGTACCACCTGAAGATCCTTAAGAACAAGGGGCTCGTAAACGAGGACAACACTGTTTCCCAGAAGGGTTTTGAATACCTATATTCCGGACTCAACAATATGCGCGGTTTTGTCTCGGAAAACATTTACAAACTGGATCGCGTGATCACCTGGGAAGCAGTCAGCAGGGATGAGATAAAGAAAGGCGACACAGTCTACCTGAAAATGGAGAATGGCTATCTCTCTGCATTCAAGGAAAAGGTTTCAGAATCCAGAGGAATAAGCATAAGCGACAGCCCCACAGGCGGAATACTTGGCGTGACCAAGGTTGAAGGCATTATAGAGCTGGAAATAAAGGGAATTACAATAATCATCCTGCCTGATGTAGAGAACCTTAACGGAATAGATGCACTGGCGGAAATGGTCAGGAAGGAGACCTCAGCACTTGATCCGGAGCTCTACGCCGTAATAGGAGAAGAAGCACTGATAGTCTCCGGTAAGCTTGGGATCAGGGAGCCGATCAAGTATGCGCCTCTCGAAGCGAGCTTCGAAGCCGCCAGCAGAGGCCTCTCTTCAGTGGTGCTGGTCAGCAACCGGAGATTCAGGTTCATACTGGAGGACCTGAAAAGTCTGGAAAACAAGAATGATGAAGTATTTGTGAAAATAATCAGCATTTGATGAAATTCATAAATATAAATTAATAATTATATTTTACATTAATTTAATTTGATGCCATAGTTATTTTGCGTTATATTTATTATACAAAATAAAAATGAAATTCAAGTGGTTTTATAAATATTTAAATAGAACATATTTATTAAGTGCTTTACCAACAGAGGTGAAAATGATGGAGGACGATGAAGGTGGCCGTGGGCGTTCATATAATAGCAGATCTTTATGGTGTGGAATCGGAAGTTATATCCGAGGCTAGCAGGCTCTACCCGATCATGGAAGGCGCTGTAAAATTTGGTGGGTTGACTAAAATCTCATCGGATTATTACCAGTTCCAGCCCCGTGGTGCGAGTGGCATTGTTCTGCTTGCCGAGTCCCATCTCTCGTTTCACACATGGCCCGAGCATGGACTTGTCACACTTGACATATACACCTGCGGGGACCCTAGAACTGCCGATTCAGCCCTGGAATATGTTCTCAACGAGCTAAAGCCAACCAGCATTGATACAAAAAGGATCATTCGCGGTGAAAAGCTCGATGAGGAAGTTCCGGTAGCAAAACCGGCCGAAGCAATAACACCATAAAATTTTACCAAATACCCTTTTTTTCTTTTTCTCGGACATTCGAGTCATTGTAAGATCATGTAAAATCTAATCAAAGGCAGGGGTAAGAATCCGCATTCCTTGACCTGTCAGACTTTCGTTCCCCAGAATATATTTTCTTTCCTCTTGATCTTGATGATCTCTTCCAGCGTCTCCATGGTTCCCGGGTCCATCTCCCTCTCCCTCAGCTTCTTGACAACATCTTCAGATATGTCCACATAGAGCGCTTCGCTGGGGAATATGTGCCTGTTGAGTGTGACCCCCTCTATTGAGATTGCGACCTCCGCAGGGGCTGAAGCCGCCCTCTTGTTTACCTCGTTGTCACGGATGCTCTTTATCGTTCCCGCAGATCTGCCATCTGCCTTGATCAGCCTATCGCCGACCTTGATTTCACCGGTGTGAATTTTGACCCCTACAATAACAGGCTTGGTTGTTCTGAAAATGTATTCCGGTATAATCGTTATCTTGGATGGAATTGGCATTTTGCTCTTCCTGGCCTCCTCCATTTCCCTTTTCTTGTCCTTGAGCCATTTTTCAGTGTCATCGACAAGCGAATAAATGACATTGCCCACCATAACGCCGACATCGGTGGACATTGATTCCTCTCTTGCTTCCTGGTGAAATGACACGTTAAAGCCAAGAATTATCCTGTCCATAGGGTCATTTAGGGTTGATACATCAACAATGTCCCTCTTTGTAATGTCGCCAATCTGGGCGGACCGGATTGAGATGTTTCTCTGATTAAGCTCAAAGGACAGCGCCTCAAGGGAGCCCAGGGCTTCTGCCTTTATCGTAACCCCGTTCGCAGCAAGTTCTATGTCGGGCTGCGACTCCTTCAGTATTTCATCGAATGCACTTGTGGTGTCTTCGCCAACTGCAATCATTGGTGAACCTGGGATAACATCATACCTGTCTGTTATCAAAACTCTAACTCCTGCAGCAGCCGACACGTCTGATATTTCCTGCAGGGTCGATCCGCGTGTGCCCGGATTGACAAGCATCGCCTTGATCCTTGTCACTTTGGGGCCTTCGCCCGTGTTTATTGCGATTGAGTCGCCTTTCTTCAGGTTTCCCTGGAAGAGCACTGTGTCGAGGGTTGTCCCAAGTGATTCTTCCCTCTTCACCTCGATAATTGTTCCCCTTCCTTCTGCCTGGGTGATAGTTATATCTTTCTCAAGGAATCTCTGGGCAAGGCCGGAAAGGGTTACAAGAGTATCCTGTATCCCCACCCTCATCTTGCCGCTTGTCGGGACTATTGCAATCGTCTTGGTAAAGTCCCTTACTCTGTCATACCTGTCGCTCTGCAGCCCGTGTGAGTACAGGTTGTTGACAAGGTTGTAAAGCCTCTTGTCAAGCTCTTCCACATACTCTGCCCTCTGCAGCTTTTCAAACTCCTTGAATGTTACATCCTTCGCTTCCCTGACAAGCGGGACCAGGTCTATCTTGTTTGCAACGATTATGAATGGCGTCTTGAATTTCTTAAGTATATTGATGGATTCAACTGTCTGCGGCATTAACCCTTCATTAATGTCCACAACCAGAATTGCTATGTCTGCCAGCGCTCCGCCCCTGGCCCTCATATTTGCAAAAGCAACATGGCCCGGAGTGTCTATAAAAAGGAGGCCGGGTATTTTTAATGATTTTCCACCAAGCAGCTTCTTTATGTCCTTCTCAATTGATTTGACATCAACGTTTGTGGCACCGATCCTCTGGGTTATGCCACCGACTTCCTTTCTCGCCACATAGGTTCCCCTAATGGCATCCAGGATGGTGGTCTTTCCATGGTCGACATGCCCAAGGACGCAGACAATTGGCTGCCTGAGTGAATTATTATCCATACTCACCTCTTCAGAGTATTAGTGACTCATCACCGTACTCAAATTTCTGGATCTCATCTTCACCAAAGAATATCGGGAATTCGTGGTTGAATGATTCCTGAGAGTCCGATGCATGAATTATGTTCTTTTCTATTCCGGAAGAGAAGTCCCCCCTGATGGTTCCGGGTTCAGCCTTGGAGCCGTCAGTGGTTCCACAGAGCTTTCTCGACACCGCAATAGCATCCTTCCCCTCGAAAACAAGGGCCAGGATAGGGCCGGAACAGATGTACTTCACAAGGTCCTTGAAGAACGGCTTGTCATTGTGGACTGAATAGTGCCTCTCTGCCTGTTCCTTGGACATTGTAAGCATCTTTGCAGCAACAGTTTTCATTCCCTTGTCTTCAAATCTCTGCAGAATTCTTCCTGATAGCCTTCTTTTGACTCCGTCTGGCTTGATAAGTATTAGTGTTTTTTCAACTGTCATAGATATCACCTAAAAATTAAGGTTTAGAAGACTGTTTCCTAGTCTCCTTTATGCTGTGATATTCATTGGTCCATCTGGTTTTCCTTGACACCCTTTTCAGCTTGAGCATGTTCACCCTGCACTTTCTGCTGCAGAAGTGAAGCGGCATGCCGTCTTTCCTCACATGGATCATTCCAGTTCCGGGCTCTATCTGCTGTCCGCAGAATGTGCATACTCTACCGGCCACTTTAATCACCTTATGGAAAGCTTCTTAGCTTCACGCGCCGTTTCTCTGAGCATCAAGATGTCGCCGACCTTTACAGGGCCAAGAACGTTTCTGGCAATGATTCTGCCCTGATCTCTGCCAGAAAGTACTCTTACTTTGACTGTGGTGGCCTCCCCGGTCATTCCGGTTTTGCCCATAAGTTCAAGTACTTCTGCAGGGGTAGCGTCTTCTGCCATTTTGATTCACCTTACTTCCTTAGCTCAGCAAGCTCAGCTACTATTGATTTGTATGCCTCGTCGCTCTTTCCATAATCAACAATTGATATGGATGCGGCTGAAGCGATGCCGACCTTTGCTCCCAGATCGGACCTCTTTTTGACATAACCGTAAGGTATCTTCCTCTCGTCGCAAAGGACCGGCAAGTAGAATACAACTTCAGGAGGGCTTACGTCCTCTGAAATGATAACAAACTTGCTTTCCCCTCGTTCAACGGATTTAATAACCTCGTTGGTTCCTTTTTTAATCTTTCCACTCCTATATGAGTTCTCGGCGAGATCAAGTATTTTCTTCTCAAGAGACTCGGGAGTTTCGAATTTCACATATGTTCCTTTTTCCATTCTTTTACCTCCTTCACCAGGTAAAGGAGAGAACGCAAAAGGCTATTTATACCTTTGGAGAAGGTTCTCTGCCTCGTTCAGCGAGCGATCGATGACCTGCTTTTCATTATCATTTAGGGGTGTCATCGGAGACCTGAACCCGCTTTCCAACCCAAGCCTCTTGTAGGAAGCATAGTAGTAGCCCGATGGGAACTTTGGAACATTGATTCCCTTAATAAGCGGGTTAACCACCTTCATCTGCAACTCCAGGGCAGAATCCTTCTTGTCCGATCTGTAAAGGGAGTCAAGAAGTGCAATCGATTCACTGAAATTGGAGAGGCCACAGACACCTCCGCTCGCTCCCAGAGCGAGTGAGGCAAGAAGCAAATCATCCTGTCCCTGGAACACCGCAAAATCACTGCTTTTCATAGCCACGAGCCTTGAAAAATATCTCATATCACCGGAACTTTCCTTGGCCCCAACGATGTTTGAATGTTCCTCCCTTATGTGCTTGATTGTCTCAATGTCGATCCATACCCCTGCCAGTTGTGGTATGCTGTATATGAAGAAGTTCATGTCATTCCCGGCCATAACGTCATTGAACTGTTTTTGAATCCATTCCTGGGAAGGTTGGATGTAATATGTGGCCATGAGCACCGAAGCATCAGCCCCAACATCCTTGGCATGCTTTCCGAGTTCCCTGGATTCGTTGACGTTGGATGAGCCTATGCCTGCTATTACTTTCAGCTTGCCTGCATTTTCAACAACGTAGGATATGAACTCCTTTTTTTCTTCAAAACTCAGCCATGGGAATAGCCCAGTCGAGCCCAGTGGAAAGACTCCGGTGACGCCGTTTGAATTGAGGAATTCCAGGAGCTTTGATGTCCCGTCATAATCAATTGAGCCCTTCCTGTCAAAGGGAGTAATTATAGGTGTGATTATTCCCTCATAATTCATAAATGTCTAAAGGGCTCGGACACTAATTAATTTAATGAGTGGACTAGCCTTTCAACTATCCCATTTTAGAGCCAAGATTTGTCGCTCTGAGAACGTTTACGAATTCCCTTGGTATTCCCTTTGCCACCAGGTACTCCCAGTCCGGAATAACATTCTTTGAAATCGCGGTGTTGATTAGATCCGTGAGAGGGACATAGACTGTCTCAGGTGCATACACAGTTCCAAGAACCCATGGTGGTACATCGAAATAATTCCTGTATCTTCCGGGAATCACATCCAGCAGCAGATCATTCAGTGCCGACGATATTTCTTCGTTGTAGTACCATCTCTTGACGTTGAAATTCTGAAAGTTTGGCTTCGGAGTATATACTTTCCACAGTACGCCGTACATCTTTTCTGTACCAACAAAGTTCGCGTTGTTTCCGAAATTGTCAATAATTGTCTGTGGAGGGGCTTCTTCCTTGCCCGTGGATGCGTTTACAACTTTTATGTTGAACCGCTTATAGACCCCCATGTACTTGTTTATAAGCCTTTCAAGCTCTTCTGCCTCGCTTTCTGTAATGGATAAGTCGTTCTCGATCTGTTCCGAAACCAAAGAATACTCCTCCAAAGAAGAATTCAGTATCAGTTTCAGATAATAGTTAAACCTGTCACCTGACATAAGCAGACTCCCACATTATATTATCGTGGCTTACCTATACCAATGAAAATTAATATTTAATAATAACGTAGGTTCGCAAATCAAAGATAAATTTCGTCCTGCGAAGGTTTTTCAATCGAGGAATGTGTATTTTGTAGTGTTTGTATTTATGCAGGCAGCTACATTAATTTATTCATTCGTAAAAATATCAGTGAATGATGATGAACCATGAAGTTGGACAGAATGTACTAAACTACCTCAAGAATACATTCGAAATACGAGAATTTTCTGAAACTGTAAAACTCCAGGGCTTTATTGACGGATATGATCGGGACAAGGCTGAATTTGTTGTTGCACCCTGGGATATTGAACAGATTGCATTGAACTGTGGAATAGAGAACTCTGCGGAAGTGGCGGAAGCGTTGTCGGAATATCCTGAATTTTTCAGCGTCGAAAATTCTGGCAGCGGAATCAAGGTGGTAAGGGCACTTGCCAGCACCTTCCCTGATGCAATAATTGAAGAGCCTGCCGAGAGCATACAGCCGGAGAGCCTATCGGTCGAAGATGCCTTCAAGTGGTACCTGTATCATAAGATTAATCTCCTCTCCAATGGAGGAAAAGTGCCTGTAAAGATCTCCGACGGGATATTTGCGATAAAGAATGAGCTGTTCCTTCCCGATGACTTTGTCCCAAGGGTCATGATGGAAATGGTCGAGGGAAGCAAAGTGGTGGATGTTCCGGAAACAGTGAAGGGTATCCAGCCATCGGGCCAAAACAATGCAATCATTATTCTGGGAAAGCACGAATCCGGCAGATTCCTTGAACCCCATCTATTCTACTTCAATGGGAGAGCCGCCGGAAAAATCCCGGTGGACCGGGGCAACCTTGGTGAGAAGATAGCTGCCTCCTTTGCTGAATTCCAGAACACTCCTGAATATGAGAACTTCCTTTTGAGCCGCGTCATGCGCAATGTCGTATTCACGGTTGGCACAAAGAAAAAAAGGGAGCTAGGAAAACCTTTGTTTGATCCCAGCAAACTGAAGCTGCTCGAAAAGAGAGGGATAGTGGCCCTGGAAGGAAACATCGGTGTAGTCCCTGACACGGTTGAACTGGGCGAGCTTAACCGGATCAAGGCAGAGGCTGAAAAAAGTGCAGAAAAGGTTTCCGGACTCTGGATGTCCAGCCTCATCAGGCTGTAACAGGTCCACCAACCCGCCCCCCGGTCTGCTGCGTATCCCAATTTAGAAATAGTACATACTGATCTTTACCTGATGGTTCCAGATAGGAAAATCGATAAGCATGATGAATTCCCGGTCAAGCATCTTGTTTATCTGATAATTGGAACAGTCATTGTGGCAATAGCAGTAGTTGTGGCACTCCCGTTCCTTTCATGAACCTTGTGCGTTGCCTGATGGCGTGCTTTCTTTTTCACCGTGTGGGGTAAGGCAGCTTTTCTATGCGTGAAAACAGGATGAATGAGTAATACCTCTCATTGCTGTAAAACGCATCCCTCTCTATGCCTTCAACCTCGAATCCGTTGTTTATCAGTACCCTCATGGAGGAAAGGTTTCCTTCCAGCACCTTGGTCTGCAGCCTCCTCATCTTGAGTGTGCCAAATGCGTAGTCGCATGCCAGTCCTGTTGCCTCAGTGGCTATCCCCTTCCCGCGAAACTGCTTTCCAACCCAGTACCCTATGTGGGATTTGTTGTCCAGGTAATTTATGTCACTTATCCCAATGACTCCGGCGGGCCTGTTTTTATGAAAAATGAGAAAATCTATGGCAAAGGGTATAGATTCCATCTCCCTGTTCCTGTCAATAAATTCAAGGGCATTTTCCAATGTGTACGGATGCGGGAAGCTGTGGGCCCCGATATTGTCCCTTATTTCAATGTCATTTGCGAGGCCTGCAAGTTCCTCTGCATAAATCGGGTCTATGGGAGACTCCAATGTTACATTGACTCCCGTCAGTTTTACTACCCTGGACGCCCCTGCTGACATTGTCATTTCCGTCCCGCAGAGACTATGTATATTGAGTTGAAAAATCTGTCGGAACCGACTCTCTATCGATATATTTATTCGGTTACTGTTGTATTGGCTTCTGGTTTAATTTGAAAATAAACAGACTTTTGCTTGCAGCCGGCATTATCGGCCCAGCAGTTGCAATTATACTCACGGTAGCTGATACTGTGATTTCCCCATGGTTCACCTGGACAAACAACGCATTGAGCGACCTAGGGGTCCATCAGTATTCATACCTCTTCAACTATTCGCTTATTTTCGAAGGTGTAATGAATTTCTTCTTTGCCCTTGGCCTTTATGGAGCATTCAGATTGAGAAAATCAACTGTTTCGGCTCTAGTTATAAGTGGCGCAGGGCTCGCAATGGTTGGCATTTTTGTTGAAACTTACCATCTGTACCATCTGACATTTGCCCTGTTATATTTCATCCTCTTTCCCGTATCGATTATCCTGTTCGGGAAGGGGATAATAAAGGAGCACAAGTCACAGGCATTACTTGGATATGTGTTCTCAACAATTTCCCTTGTCACGATCATCACGGGAATCCTGATAGATTTCGGCGCCATAAGTTTCATAAGCATAGGCCTTGCAATACCGGAAATGATAGAAGCTACCCTGCTCGGAATTTGGAGCATTTACATATCTGCCTGGACAATTAGGATTTCACAGCCTAGGAACATGAGCGCACCCGCAGAAGGATTAGCGGGAGAAGATTGAGAGATATTCAGGATCTGACTTGTGAAGGGGAAACCCCGACCTTCCTTGGGCTGAAGAATCCAGCCCACAGGAGCAAAATTCCTATGAACTCGGCATAGTATAGGAAAGCTGGAAATTTGGCTATGTACAATGTTCCGGCAACACTAACGATTATTACTCCGGCTATTATGCTCAGCATCTTGTAGCTGTGAGTTTTCCTGTAGCTTATAACAGCCACCGCCAGTATAATCACTGCAGCCGGGAAAGTTATCAGCGATGAGGAGATTATAACCAGCATTGGCAGTGTACCGAATACTACGTAGCTGGAAATAATATTGCCAATTCCCGAAACCGCGAGGGAATAGATGATGAAGATCGTGGCAGCTATGGAATATGCGTAGTAAAAGTTCAGAACTTTCCTGTATCCGGCAAGCTGGAGAGACCCTATTGCAAGAAACTGGACTAATAGTGCCACTATGCCCAGATATGACTTAACCAGCAGCTGAGAATAGAAGCCCATTGCGAATAACAATTCCTCGAGCACTCCGATGGTGAACAGCCAGAGTCCGGCACTCCAGGAAGCATAATTCAAGGATTTCTTCGTGAGGTAGGATTTTGTGAGGAAAAGGCTAAGAATTATGCTAAGAATCATTATAAGGGCGGTGGAAAACTCGGTTACCGACTGCGTGTCAAGATTCATGTTTATCCCTCCGGAACAAGCCTCGCTTGAGATTGCGGGAGATGCCGGAAATATATCCGGATGTGAAATATGCGGGTGCAATATAAAGCCAATAGGTTAACATGAATGAAGAGGCACCGGTTAAACGTGCGTCTCTGTCGGCGTATCCATAAATGACGGGTCACTGAGTTTCTGCATATGCTTGTCAATCTTTCTTGACTCAATGAGTATGTATATTGCCATTGACACAAGAGCGACTGCGAATATCAGTGTTCCACCAAACACAATACCGTTCAGGAAGATCACCGAGTGTTCGTCCTTGATGTACAGGAAGAAAAGTTCCACAATTTCTGAAGAAGCGACTGCGATCCCATATAGCAGAATGTTGAGCCTCAGGAGAAGCGAAACAGACCTAGCTTTGTAAATAAATGCAGAAGGCGAGTATGCGCGCTTCAAAGAGCTATATAGCTTCTCAATTTCTGGCCCGGCAGACTGCACTGACTCCAGAAGCTTGTCCTCAACATCCTCCTTGCTTTTTTGTGCTTCATCAAATAATATGTCCACTATCCTGTTTGCCTCGGGGCTTGCAAAAAATGATACGATGTCCTTTGTCATAACCAGGTAAAGTACTCTCTGGAGAAGGTTAGTCCTGTCTTCGAGCCCGGTAAAATAACTCTCGAATGCCTTTCTGAGTGCAAAGAAAGCTATAACGCACAGCGCGAGAATTAAAACCGGTATGACAATTGGTATGACGTACATTTCTTGATTAAATTGTATAAAATAATTAATCCTTTGCACGCAATATTTACACAAAATAATTTCGCAATTGCCACTTAAAAGCTCTATTTGGGACTTTCATGGCTATTGGTCGGCCGAAGTGAAAAAGAGTATGGTTTTCATGGCCAAAAGTCCAATTAAAGGTATAGAGAGAGACCCCAGCTATTTTAGCCTTTCAAGAGACTGGGGATACTGATAATTTTTTTAAAAAGGAGATGCAGGTTCTGCTGATCACTGCTGCTCCCTGGCAGCAGAAAAGTCATTGTTCACCATTTCCAGGAAAGCTTGTTCTACCACTTCAGACGGCAGGTGCCTTATAAGCTCATAGAGAAGGTTCTTGTTCTCCTTTAGCGGGCTGTCACCAGAAGTTAGCACCTCGGTCAACCTGGACGCATCGATTTCCTTGCCTACAGAACCCACTTCAGCCATTATCTCTTCTTTGGTTCTTGGCCCCCTTCCCTTAAGCCCTTCTGTTACCTCTTTCAAGGAATCGATGAAATCGCCTGCAACACTGTCATGCACCGGAGACGAATTCAAGTGAAGGCTAGTGGGCATGCCCATTTCTGTTGAACCCGGCTGTATCTGAAGAAACCACCCCCTTTCCTTAAGCTGTGATCCAACCTCGAACATGTCAAGGCTGTCATTGGTGAAAGCAAAGACTGTTGTTTCCCCTTCCCCTACAATCCTGTACCCTAAAGATTTGATTCCTTCAACTATCTTGTTTTTGGCGCTGAGGGTTTTCCTGGCAAGGTTTACATAACCTTCTTCCCCAAGGTAGTTGAGTACTGCCCAAGAAGCTGCAAGGGGTGCCGAGGATTTGGTAGACTGGATACCTATGTTAGACATGGGATATCCGGGCCAGTCTGCATTCACATATAGCTGGTATTTCCTCAATTCCTTGTTTCTGTACAGGATGACTGAGGAACCCTTTGGCGTGTAACCGTATTTGTGAAGGTCAACTGAGATGGAGGAAACGCCAGGAACTGCAAAATTCCATTTTTTAACGTTTACTCCTATCTTTTTCAGGAATGGCAGGATCATTCCCCCTACGCAGGCATCCACATGAAGCCATATTCCATGCTTTTCTGCGACCTTTCCTATCTCTTCAATTGGGTCTATCCCACCGTATGGAAAGTTCGGCGCTGATGCTACGATGATTGCCGTCCTGTCGCTGATATATTCCGTCAGTGTTTTCGGGTCAACAAGATAAGTATCAGGGTCTACCGGAATCGGCACTGGCTTAATTTTCAGGTACTCCGCAGCCTTTCTGAATGCAGGATGTGCAGTTGCCGGTATTATTATTTCTGGTTCCTTTGCTCCTTCGCCGTTCTTCTCTATGAACAGGTCCCTCGCAGCCTTGACTGCAATTAGTATGCTTTCAGTGCCGCCTGTGGTGAAATTGCCGGTCACGTTCTCGTCACCTTCCAGCAGAGACCCGATCATGGAAACAACTTCGTTCTCAAGCTTCAGAGTGCTTGGGAAAGCATGGTAGTCCATGGCGTTCCTGTTGAGGAATCTAACATAAATTTCATTAACTTTTGACAGGTCTTCCAATCCCGGGTCATAAAGATAGGTGAAAAGTTTTCCTCCCTTCACCTTGATGTCTCCCTCTGTATATTTTTCAAGCATAGCTGACACTTTTTCCATGGTTTCAGATTTCTCCGGGAGTCTCTTCAGCATGATAGTCATCTCATAACATTTCGAATATTTAAGCTTATTCATAAGTATATATTCAATACACTATATCGATTAACTGAATACGTTAATATTTTGGCTGTTGCATGCTGCAAAATAGCCAATATTGCCCATATTCGCACTCAATGCCTTAATAGTGCATCTTAGTTAAATGTTATGTTCATTTTTGTAATATGCTGTTCAGCAAATTGAAATACCATTTATGGTTTCTATTACCGAAGCCTTAAGATACCTGCCATTATTTTTGGCAGAGCAGACAGATTCAAAGGTGATAAATTGAAAGGACACCCCGAAACTTTAGGAGTATTAGGCGGCATGGGACCGGCAGCAACACTGGACTTCCTTGAAAAACTGCTTAACCTGACCAATGCGGATACCGACCAGGAACAGATTCCAACAATTATTTACAACAATTGCAGGATTCCGGACCGTAACGAGGCGTACCTTAGAAATGGGGAGTCTCCACTTCCAGAACTTGTAAGAAGTGCCAAGGTCCTGGAGTCCGCAGGTGCAGACATAATCGCTATGCCGTGCAACACTGCTCACATCTGGTTCGATCAAATAAGAGAGTCAACAACTGTTGAACTGCTTAACATGCTGGAAATAACCTCCGGCTGCATACCGGACGGTGCAAGGGTCGGCATCATCTCAACCACTCCGGTAAAACTCTCGGGCCTCTACTCCGGCATCCTCGAAAAAAGAGGGATATCAGTAATGTACGGGGACGACCAGAATGAAATAATGAAGGCAATTTACCTTGTCAAGTCGGGCAGGCTATCGGATGCAAAGGCAGTGTTCATGAAACAGATAAGCCAGCTCGAATCAAGTGGTGTTGACCATATTCTAGCTGGCTGTACTGAAGTTCCTGTTGTAATATCACAGGGCGATATGCAATCAAAGCTGATCGACCCAATGGAGTGCCTTGCCCTTGAATGCATAAGGAGATTCGGCAAGGATTGAGGCCATACAAACTTTTTTGGGCATAATTTTTCTCTTCATGTTATGTTTACCCCTGAACAAGCATACGAAATAAGGGTCATGTCCGATCCCGTACTTACAGAAAATGCAGTGTTTTTTACAATGAACTGGATCGAAGGTAACGAATACAGGTCCTCGATATACAAGCACGACGGAAATGAGGTTCAAAGAGTCACTTTCGGGGGCCATGAGAAGCTCCCACGGGTCCGCAATGGGTGCCTGTACTATATTTCGTACAGTAAAGAGGAGGAGACCCTATATGTTCTCGAGCCCTTGAAGGAGCAGAGGGCACTTTACACAAACAAGTCGATAAGCAAATACATCTTCCATGGAAAGAAAATACTGGTTATTTCAAGAGATAAGTCTGACTCAAAAGATCCGGTCGTTACCGGAAAACTCAAGTACCGTTCCGATTCATCTGGATTTCTGAGAAAGAGAATGAAGCTGGTACTTCTGGACGATAAAGCATTAGAGCTCGTTTCGGGAGACTTTGATGTTGTTGATGTTGCATCAAACGGGGAAATCGTTGCCTTCAGCGCCACGATTGAAGATGATGACCGTGGGCTTGAGGACATTTATACACTTGACATCGAGAAGGGGAGCTACAAGAAGGTCACTGCCGGCCAGGGCGCTGCTTCACTGGTATGCGTGACAGGGGAAGGGAGCATCGCATACGTGGGCCATAGAGAAGGCATAAAGCCATGGAAATCCAGCTCTCTTATGATTCTTGGTGAAAACAGGGAGGTTCCAATAGGAAAGACAGCAGGAAACACGGTTAATTCAGACCTATTCGTGCCTGGCAGCAACTCGCTCGTTTATGATGAGGGGAAATACTACCTTATTGGACAGGAAGGCGGCAGTTCCCACGTTTATTCCTATGATGGCAGCAGTGTTGAAAGAGTCACCGAGGGAAATATATCCGTGAGGGAGTTCAGCGCCCTGAATGGAAGGGTGGCCTACATCTATACCACACCGGAAAAGCCCTCTATTCTTGCCTTTGATACTGTTTACGACCCGAATGCCAAAGTAAATGGAAAATCTCCCGAGAAAATCGAAGTCGGTGGCAAGGAGGCATGGCTCCTTGTTTCATCAAAAGAAAACCCTACGGTTCTTGCCGTGCATGGTGGCCCCCAGACTGCCTATGGGTACGCCTACAGCATTGAGTTTAATTTTCTGGTGAATAACGGGTTTAACGTCCTGTACGGAAACCCAAGGGGAAGCGACGGTTACGGAGATGATTTTGCTGCAGGCTGTGTCGGAGACTGGGGCGGAAAGGATTTTGAAGACCTTCTGGCATTCGTGGAACATTCTGTGAGGGAGAAGGGGCTGAAAGACATATTTGCAATCACCGGGGGTTCCTATGGCGGTTATATGGCCAACGCAGCCATAACTAAGACCGACCGTTTTAAATGCGCTGTTTCAGAAAGGTGCGTCTCAAACTTAATGAGCATGTGCGGGACCAGCGACATCGGTTTCTGGTTCAACGCCATCGAATCTTCCGTCGACGATCCATGGTCAGAGGAAGGAATGAAAAGGCTGCTTGAGCTCTCCCCCGTTACAAGGTCAAAGAATGTGAAGACACCCACCCTTTTTATCCATGGTGAGGAGGACTACAGATGCCCAATCGAACAGTCCGAGCAGATGTACAGCGCCGTTAAGATGAATGGCACTGAAGCTGTTCTTGCAAGGTACCCGGGAGACACCCATGAGCATGCCAGAAGGGGAATACCTTCCAATATGAAGGACAGGCTCTCGAGAAAACTGGAGTGGTTCAGAAAGCATATGCATTAGAACGGTTCCTTGAGTCTGCTAAAACACTAATAATTCGATAGTCATACGTAGCTGGCCTGTAAAATGAAATATGAGCTTCCCAAGTCCATAATGATCGATCTGGATGATACGATTATTGCGAATGAGGTCTACAAGGACCAGTGCTGGGAACAAATCAAGGAAGAATTTTCTTCACCAGGACTCAACATTGAAGAGATTGTCAGAATAATCAAAAGGACATCAGGCTGGTTCTGGTCAGATCCCCAGAGGCACAGGGAATGGAGGCAACACCTGGATGAAGCAAGGAGACACATCTGCGCACTCTCCTTTTCCAAATGCGGTGTTGAGGATGCTGGCCTCTCCGCAAATATTGCCGACAGATTCGGAGAGATCAGGGACCGGATAATGAAGCCATTCCCGGGTGCAATTGAAACACTTGGATTCCTGAAAGAGAAGGGTGTTAAACTTGCCCTGGTTACCAACGGAAGCGCGTCAGCGCAACGTGCAAAAGTTCAACGTTTCGGGTTGTCTGGATTTTTTGAATACATCTACATTGAAGGTGAGCATGAGCACGGAAAACCGGATTATGAGGTGTACAAATATACTCTGAAAAAACTTGAAACAAGCCACTCCGATGCATGGATGATAGGTGACAAGTACGAGTGGGAGGTGGCTGCCCCCTTCGAGCTGGGAATCAAGGGAATATGGGTGAACAGCAGGAAGAAAAGGCTTGAAGCAAATGGGGTGAGGCCGTTTCTCACACTGGCCACGCTCTCTGATCTTCGTAAATATGTTGACTGAAAGCCACCGAAATAGGCTGCCTGCAACCACTACCCTTTTTTCTGAAGCTTTCCCTGCAGGTAATCCATTTTGTTGTGCTGAACTCCCTTGCTTTCAGCAGTCTGTTTGGCAACCTCAGGCAGCCATGTTTCCATGGAGGTGAAGGCAAACCCCTCTTTTTCGGCTTTCTCGACTGAGACCATCCGGTCTTGGTCAACATGGTAAGGGCTGATGTCTTCCTTTTTCCCCTGTTCCACAATGACGGGCTCCCTGTTTAAGGCAGATGCCATGCTCACGATCATGCCCCTAGCGTCCGCAGATTCCCTGGAGGCTGCGTTATATGTTCCCTCCTTTCCCTTAAGGCCCAGCCAAGCCAGAAACCTTCCTGCGTCCTCTACCCAGATGTAGTTCATCCTTCCACAGGGCCTGGGAACCACTATCTCCCTGCTTTCAAGTATTCGGTCAACGTGAAACTGGACTCTTCCCGTTACATCGTCAGGGCCGATCACTATCGGGAACCTTGCAGCGACTGCTGGAACTCTTGAGTGCTTGAACAGGTATGCCTCTGCAGACCTTTTTCCTTCGCTATAGCCGAGGTTGCCAATGCCACCCTCCTTCACTGCGTAAGACAATGGATCGAAATCTGATTCAGAAGTTCGATCGGCGAATTTGTCATAAACCGCCATGCTGGACGTGTAAACGTAACGCCCCACAATGCCGTCCAGGCCGGACAATGTTGTCTCCATGTCATCCGGGCCAAACCCCACCTGATCGAACAGAATGTCAAAGTGCATTTCCCGGGAGAATGATTCTGAGATATTTTCAAGTGAAAACCTGTCCAGAACCAATGGCCTGACTTTGTCCCCGAACGGATTTGGCGATTTTCCCCTGGTTGCAATTGTTACTTCCACCCCTTCTTTAAGGAGGTTCTTCACCAGCCTTCTCCCTATGAATCCAGTACCGCCGATTACAAGTGCGCTCTTCCTGTCTTCCATCCGTTAAAGTAACTGCACCAAAATATAAATGGGATATGGAAAAAAGTTTGATTCTGGTTATTGCGTCCCTCAGTATACGTCCATTGCAATAACACGTGCCATGGCGCCGCTGCCGCCCTTTATCTTGATGGGCAGGGCTGCAATCAGGTATTTCTTGCCCTCTGTCAGCTGGTCAAGGTTCGCGAGATCTTCGATGAACACCATGTTGTGCTTCAGCAGCGCTTTGTGGACAGCGAAGTCCTCATGGTTGAACGGCTCGATTCCGAGGGTGTCGATCCCTATTATCTTGGGTTTCTTCTGGGCAAAGAAATCCACCGTTTCCCTGGAGAGGCCCGGGAAGTCATACTGGAATTCCTTGGTATATCCCCTCTTCTTGTCCCATCCAGTGTTTATGAGTATTATTTTTCCGTCGTATTCGTTTTTCCATACATTCTTAATCGATTCCAGAGAAATTTCCGGGCCTGTTATCTTAGGCCTTATCACATAACCTTCTCCAACAAGGGAGCTTATTCCTATCTGGTCGATTGTCTTTCCGTCCTCGAGCATATGGGAAGGCGTGTCGATATGTGTGCCCGAGTGTGTGGCAGAGTAGTATGTCTCAACTTTGTAACCGTCGCGTGAGACCGTTCCGATGGGTTTGACATCCACAAGAGGGTTGGTGGGCCAGATCGGCATATAGGTCTCAAGAGTTACGCTCAAGTCATAAAAACCCTTTATTTCCATGCGTGTGTTAGACATTCAATCATAATAAGGGTGGAGCCGAAAATAATAGGCGTTTAGTTCACCGGTACTAAAAAAATAGTTGAAAAATATGGGTTATCTGCCGATTAAAGAAAAAATGGCCTTGTCAGTGCATCATAAATGCATAGTAGGCCATGTAGGAACTCCACATGTCCACCTTGCTAACGAGCTCAAACGGTGAGTGCATCCCGAGAACCGGGGGGCCCGCGTCAATGACGCTCATCCCGTAGCGGGCAAAGTCCTGCGCAACAGTGCCTCCTCCGCCTTCGTCAACCTTGCCCAGCGTTCCGAACTGGTATTTTACCTCGTACTTTTCGAAAATCTTTCTTATGTATGCGACGAACTCTGCGGGGGCTTCTGAGGACATGAATTTTCCCCCCGCACCAGTGTACTTGGTCAGCACAATGCCGTCCCCAAGCTTTGCTGCGTTATGCGTATCGTGTGCGTCCTTGAAGCTTGGATCCATGGCTGCATCTACATCGGAACTGATGACCTTGCTTCTTCTGAGGAGGGCAAGGACGTCAAGATTGTCCGCTTTTCCTTTTGATTTGTGCACAATCTGCGTTGCAAGGTACTCCATGAGGTTTGACTGCGAGCCGGTCGCACCCATGCTTCCTATCTCCTCCTTGTCATAAAACAGGACAAGCACAGTATCTTCAGGGTCCTCTATATCCATGAATGCGTGGAAGCATGCGTATGACGACGCCTTGTCATCATGCCCGTAACCCCCTATCATGGACGAGTCAAGGCCGGACTCCCTTGCACTGTCCGAAGGCACAAGATAGAGATCGGCAGATGCCAGGTCCTCCTCCTCTATGCCGTAATTTTCTTTCAGGATTTTCAGTATGTTGGCCTTGAACTGTTCTTTCTTTGTATTTCCGGGGATGCTGCCGAATATTGCATTCATCTCCTCCCCCTTTATTCCTTCAAAGAGTTTTCTTTCGCCCTGAACCTTGTCTGCTATGTGCGGAAGGAGGTCAGGTATTACAAAAACTGGATCCTCCGGCTCTTCACCGATCCGGAGCTTTATCACCTCACCGTCCTTGGTGTACACCCTTCCATGAAGGGCAAGGGACCTGTTCACCCACTGGTATTTCTTTACTCCACCGTAGTACTGGGTCTTAAGAAGGACTGTATTTGTTTCGGAATCTTCATACACAGGCTTGGGCTTCAAATCGATCCTGGGAGAATCTATGTGTGATGCGATCACATAAAGCCCGTTGTCGATGCCGTTTTTCCCGACAATGCCAGCCGCAAGGGTCCTCCCCATATGGTTGAGGTAAAACCTGGAGCCTGGCTGCAGTTTCTCCATCTTCTCCAGGTCCTGGAATTCCTTCCTTCCCAGTCTTTCAAGAAAATAATCGACCGCTTCGAATTCAGTTTTCACGTTGTTTAGGAAATTGATGTAGCCCCGCGATATCTCTTTTAGCTTCGCTTCATTGCTCCCGTTCACCATGGGCCACCCTGTTCTGTGTTCCGACATATAATGCCCAAGCCTGAATAATATTTAAAAGGTTTGAGTTTTTGGAAGGGCAGCTGCCGCCCTATTTCCTGATAAGCATAGTGTGGAAGTAGACCGTGTCACCGTCTATCGGGAAAATGTCCATCTCATTTTCCTTCCATACCACCGAGGATGCCCTGATGTCTTTCTCTAGCTCAAAGCCTGTTTCTTCTGCCAGTGCCATGAACCGGTCATGGATGTAAGCGTCAAGGAAGCCGTAATCTTCTGCCAGATCTGCGGTACGCGTCCCTTCATCAACAAAGGAAGTCATCAGTATTGCAGTTCCCCCGGGCTTCATTACCCTGTAGAGCTCCGCCATCACAAGATCGGTATCAGTTATGTTGTTGACTCCTGCAAATGAGGTGACAAAATCCATCAGCCCTTCCTTAAGGGCCATGTGCTTTATGTCGGTTGCAAGGTAGAAGGCCTTCCTAAATTCATTGTCCTCAAATGACCTCTTTGTTGAAAGAAGCACGTTGGGATCGATGTCCGTAGCGATAACATTGGCGGAGGTTCTTTTCAGGACCTGCTCCAGCATCATTCCGAGTCCTGTGGCAAGGTCAAGCACCGCCCCGGTGACATTTGACAGTTCCGGCAGCGTTGATTCCCACCATTTACCGTGTGCCTTCCTGATCTCAGGGCTTATCAGCCTCTCGTAACCGTCCATTACCTCCTTTCTATACTTCTGGGAAGATATTCTCCTGTCCCATTTCCACTCCATGCCGGAAGTATCCGGGTCAATCATTATGTAAACGCCTTCACGCGATGAGTATTTGCGGTGGCAAAATGAACAAATCAGGTCCTTGTCTACATTGTTTCCGCAAACAGGGCAGGCCAGCATGGCCTCAATTTCAAGCGGCTCCATCATTTCAGTCACGATCCCCCTTACAGGATTCAGTAGACCGGAATGGTTGTGCTTGAATGTGCTTTAATTTGCCCGATGCAGCCCATTTAACAGTTGCACTTGCATCCTGACACTGCGTATATCATAAGACTGATCATTGTGTCCAACGGTCTACAATTTAAAAAACTGGGACCTGCATAAATACTAGACGGCTTAGAAGAAAGGTGAAACACTTTAACCCCAAATAGGCAAAAGATATCGAGCCAACAGGCGGGAATGGCATGTCAGCCCGGCCATAAGGCAGACGGAGAAAGTTTATTATTTCAAAGAAAATACACCGCCAGCTAGGGGAGCCAAAGGAATATGCTGAGAGGGCAGCCACAAATTGCTGCCGACCCTTTAACCTGATCCGGGCAATGCCGGCGAAGGGAAGCAAAGTTCTTAGTAGACTTCTCTGGCAGGAGTTTAGAATAATGGATCCTGCAAGAGACAATGGGCCGAAAGGCGGAAAATACAGATCGTACAGAAGCAGATTGGTTGCGCTTGTCGTTGCCGTAATAGTAGTAATAGCCGGCTTTTCAATCTACTATGGGATGATTAACAGACCCACCGGGGAGAAAACGCTCACCGTATACACATACAGTTCATTCATGGCCTACGGCCAAAACAAGACAAATGCGTTCAATGCTGTGTTCGGAACATTTGAAAACGCACACCACGTGAAAATTGTGATTAAAACGCCCGCCAACGGCATACTGCAGCAGCTTCAGGCAGAGAAGAACAACCCTCAGGCTGACATAGTAATCGGGCTCACCAACATGAATGGAGTCATCGCGTCGTCACAGGGCCTGCTTGTAAACTATACGCCACCCGCCGATCGCTATATCAATTCATCACTCACCGCAGATATGGGGAGTGCTTCAAGCTATATCACCCCGTATGAGTACTCATACCTCGGAATAGACTACAACAAGTCCTTTGCCAACGGAACTTCTTTTGCCCCGAATGGCAATTTCACGCCTTCATTCAGCAACCTTACCAACAGTGTTCTGGCGTCAAACCTTCTGATGGAGAATCCCACCACTGATGATACAGGGCTGGGATTTCTCCTCTGGCAGATAGCCTACTACAAGTATGTCCTGCATGACAACAACTGGACAGACTGGTGGAATGCGACAGCTCAATACACTTCAGGACACATATACGATTCATGGGACACTGCATTCGGCTATTTCGGCACGGGCAACAATACTAACCTGGTTGTGAGCTACCTTACCGATCCTGCATATAACCAGTTTTTCGGGTACGGCAATTCAACAGGCTCCACTGTAGCCTACCACAATGGCAAGGCGTACGGGTGGAGGACAATATACGGAATAGGGATCGTCAACGGTTCATCGAATATTGCCCTTGACAAGGAATTCGTCAACTATTTTCTGAGCCCGACGGTGCAGAATGAGATACCTACAAACGAATGGATGTACCCTGCAAATTCAACAATATCCCTGCCACCTGTCTTCAATGGACTTCCGGATCAAAATAACATATACCCGTTGAACAATTACATAACTGCGTCTGATATTGCATCGAATATTCAGGCGTGGGAGACTCAATGGCTGAATTTGCAGTAGGTAGAAGCGGCAAGAGCCTGGTCAGATGGCTCCTGCTCTTCTCTCCGTCAATTTTCATTCTGGCTGTTGTCCTGTACCCATTCCTTTTGCTTGTTCATGGAAACCTTAATGGAAGCTTTCTCGGCCAGATTGCTGGCAATTCTCCCATTGCACAGCTTACAAGAAAAGCAATTGGCAATTCCCTTATCCAGGGCAGTATCAGTTCTCTGTTCTCATTCCTCGCAGGCCTTCCAATGGGAATATTTCTGGGGAGGTACAACTTCAGGTTCAAGAGGGCGATAAACTCGATCGTGATTATTCCTTTTTTCCTGCCCTCTATCCTGGTTGTATTTGCTTTCATATCCGGCTTCGGGCCCGACTCTGCGCTGGCAGGAGGGTTACCCTTCCTTCGCTCCTTTTCATCCGGTCTGCCCGGAATAATTGCCGTGAACACTTTCTTCAACGCCCCGCTTGTGGCATTGTTCACCATGACCGCCGTGGAACAGAGTGATGTGGGCCTGAATGAGGCCGCTATGACACTGGGTGCATCCGGACTCGCCAGGTTCAGAACCATTTGGGGAAGAGATGCACTTCTGGCTGCAGCCGGTGCATCACTCCTTGCATTTACGTATTCCTTTGCCGGCTTTGCTGCTCCCCTCGTAATAGGGGGCCCCGGGTACTTTACACTGGATGCCTGGATATATTTCATGGTCAAGACGCTTAGCAACATGCAGGCTGCAATAATCCTTGCACTCATAGAAGCGCTGATGCTCATCGTGCCTGCTCTGGCATACATCCTCTTCAGTTCGCGGAGGAAAAGGGTAACCGGGCACCGGACTTCCCTGCCAGGAGCTGCCGCCGTAAAGAACAGATTTTTCATTGCAGGCGCATTATACACTGCCCTCTGGGTGGCACTTGAAGTATACCTGCTTTCATCGGTTGTTTTGGAGTCATTTAACAGCCAGGGTGCGGCTTGGAACCTGTCCAATTACGCTGTGCTGTTCGGAAGCAGGGCCGCAGCCTCAATCGGCATAAGTGCTGCATCTTCTATCCTGAACACATTTTTCTATGGTGCCATGACATCACTGCTGGTAGTGACCCTTGGCCTGATGTGGATACTCGGGCGCCGCCGTCTGGGAAACGGAAGCCGTTTTTCTTCAGAACCCCTCCAGTATGTCCCCCTGGTTATTTCATCAATTATAATGGCATTCGCGCTTTCAGTCTCATACGGCATATTGACCCCGGCCGGCCTCGTATGGGCAATAATAATCATAGCACAGTCAGCTGTTGCAGTACCGGTTGTCCTGAGAGTAATAGATTCTGGATTCTCCTCAATTCACGAATCCTATACGGAAGCTGCCTTGACACTTGGCGGAAACCCTTTTTTCGAGGTGGAAATGCCCATGGCAAGGTCCACCTTTGCATCGGCGCTAATGTTCGGTTTCGCCATTAGCCTTGGTGAGTTTTCAGCCACAAATTTCCTTGCAACTGCAAACTATATCCCGCTCACGGTGGAGATGTACCTCCTCAGGGGAGTTCGCCTGATTGGAGCATCCTTCGCAGCAGCTTCACTGCTGCTTCTTATTAGCCTTGTTTCATTCTATTTCATTCAGAGGTTGGGTGAGAGATTCATTGGCTTTCGTTGAGGCAAGGGGGCTTTCAAGAAAATATTCTGGAAATTTCAGGCTCGAAAATATCAGTTTCGACCTTGAAAAGGGTGAAACCATGACTCTGATGGGGCCAAGCGGGTCTGGAAAGAGTTCCCTGCTTAGAAACATAAGCGGGCTGGACCTGCCTGATTCAGGAAAACTGGTTGTGAATGGCAGAGATATAACATATGCGCCGGTAACCAGAAGGAATATCGGCCTCATTTTCCAGGAACTTGCAATTTTCCCGCATATGACGGTCTATGATAACATCGCGTACGGGCTCAGGTCGAAGAGGGTCGCAGAGAGGGAAATTCAGGAAAGGGTCGAAGAGCTTTCCGGCATGCTCGGGATTTCCCGGCTGCTAAGACGATACCCGGGCCAGATTTCTGGGGGCCAGCGCCAGAGGGTGGCTCTCGCGAGGTCTGTTGCGCCCTCCCCAGATATCCTGCTTCTTGATGAGCCGATGAGTTCACTCGATATGCAGTTAAGGAGCAGCCTCAGGAGTGAATTCAAAGCCTTTGCAATGAAAATTGGCCTGACAATGATTTATGTGACCCATGACCGCAGCGAAGGTCTTTACATGGGTGACAAAACAGGCATAATGTACGACGGATCGATAGAGAGAATAGGCCCACCAAGGGATATTTTCCTGCACCCCCTGACCCGGAGAAGCGCCGCGTTCCTGGGATACAATGTTGTTGAAATAGCAGGCAGGGAAAAAGCGTTTTACCCTTCAGACTTCAAGGTGGTTGAGAAAAACCAGGATCTTCAGGGTAAAGTAGTCTCAGTTGGATTTGAGGGTGATCATGAAAGGGTGCATGTTGAACTTGGGCATGGCGAGAAGATACAGCTGGAATTCCCGCCAGGGGAACACTACTGGAAATTGTCTCCGGGCGATACGGTCAAGATAATGCTGACACGGTCGGAAGAGGTGTCTTGAAACAAATGCTCACTTTTTCCTGTCAGTCGATTTTATTCACTTTGAATGCATCTTCTTGACAGCAGGTGCCGAGATAGACATGGAAGAGAAAGGACGCAGCAAGCAGATTGTAAAGCTGCTTAACATTGCCATCCCCGCACTGCTTTTAATATGGGCAGCGGTTCCGTATTCCAAACTAGCAGCCGCACTATTGCCGTCGGCTGCCGCATTCTTCCTGCTGCTCACGGCAAGGAGCTTTGGCCTGTTCACAATAAAAACTTCCGAGAGGCAGTTCAGAGGAACTTTCCGAAATTATCTGCTTGAGAAGAAAGCACTGCTCCAGAACATTATATTGTCTGTGGGAATGGGAGTGTCAGGCCTAATCATAGAAGCGCTGGATCATGCTGCACGCATTCTTGGATGGATAGTGCTGCTGGCCCTTTTTGACGCCATTCTCCTATTGCTGATATCCATAGTTTTTTTCAGACGCCCCGGAGTTGCAAGGACACTTTCGAGATCATTCCTTGCTGACCCTGAATCTTCAAGAA
This sequence comes from Thermoplasmataceae archaeon, assembly GCA_046703705.1. Taxonomy (GTDB): domain Archaea; phylum Thermoplasmatota; class Thermoplasmata; order Thermoplasmatales; family Thermoplasmataceae. Next base: position 12,053 of record JBJKST010000005.1, on the reverse strand, counting down.
TAGTATCAGACCTGGCTGCAAAATTGCGCATGAAGACCCCCGAACTGAGGATCATCCCTTCCGGCAGGGGGAACAGGGCTAACGCATTCTCCTGGAGCCTGCCAAACGGGAAAAGCTACATCTTTGCCAATGAGGACCTTTTCTTTGTTCTTACTCCCGACGAAATAGGGGGCATTTTCACCCATGAGCTGGGCCACATAAAAGCAAGGCATTCTGAGAAGTCCTTCCTGCTTTCGGCCCTTCTGCCTCTATTTTGGATCAACCTGATGGCAGCTCCGTTCGCAATTTTCCATCTTATGGCTGCTGCAGCAATATCAGCCACTGCCTTTGCTGTAGCTGTCGCATACCTGGCCCTCAGGCGCGGCTACATATCCAGGAAGTTTGAAAAAGAGGCTGACATTTTTGCTGCCAAGAATTACGATCGGGAAATTTACCTGGCATCATTGAGGAAGCTGGCAAGATCCAGGGGATTGGATAAGCCGAGCTCAGGCGGGAATTTCACTTCACATGACACGCTGGAGGAAAGGGAGAGGCTAATCAGAAGCCTGTGACATCTTATGCGGACGGGAAGGGAGCGGACGTTTTGAGAATGTGGATGGTTGATCCCGCACTGATGTGCAATCAACACCTCTTGGGGGAGCACCTGGAAATACATATGCTGCAGGGGTCAATTCAGAAGGGAAAAAATCTTAGGGGATTTCTGGAAAACGGCCTGCTGGAGCCTTCTTCTATCAGGGATAGGCACCGGGCCATAGTGGAAGAAATGATTAGGCGGGGGTTCAACCATAATTCGCCAATTGAGGGCAAAATTGACCCGGGGTATCTCGGAGTGCTTGCACTTGCCAAGGTTGACAGAGAGGCGAGCTCACGGGAACTGGCAGCCAGGTGCAAGAAGTGCAGAAAAAAGATTGGGATGGGTTGAGAAAGGGGCTATCTCACAAATGGCTCCGGCATCGACTTGATTACGTTGTAGACTTCTATCCTCATTACCTCATGGGGTGGATGCTCCTCCGAAACTATCAGCTCCCTCAGCTTCGTGCCGCTGAACCTTTCCTGGTAAGATGCCGGATGTGCACATTCCCTGTCGGTCACAAGCTGTTCACACTTTCTGCAGTAAAAGGTCTCCTCGAAAGGCACTATCTTGATGCCAAGGTCGCTGAAGTTCCTCAGGTTTTCCTGGGCTTCATAGGGGCCGTAAAATGATCCTACGCCTGCATGGTCCCTCCCCACTATAAAGTGGCTGCAGCCGTAATTCTTCCTCATTATGGCATGCATGACGGCTTCCCTGGGGCCTGCATACATCATTTCGTAGTGCAGGGGCGTCAGGACAACCTTCTGTGGAGGGTAATAGTGCTCTACCAGCGCCGAATAAGCTTTCATTATTGCCTCGTCGGTGTAATCGCCACTCTTCTTCTTCCCGATTACAGGGTTAATGAAAAGACCGTCAGTCGAGCGGAGAGATAGCCTTTGGATCTGCTCATGTCCTCTGTGCGGGACATTTCTGGTCTGGAATGCAGAGACGGTATTCCAGCCCAGATCCTTGAATCTCTTCCTGGTCTGCACTGGAAACATGGTTTCCTTCGCGAAAGGAATTGGAACGTTTGCTGCAGCCCTTATTTCACCCGCCAAGGCGATATTCCCTGATTTCATCACCTTTACAACACCGGGATGTTCGCCAGAGTTAGTGCCGAATACAGATTCACTGTGCTTTTTCTTGTCATACCTGTATTTCTCAACCACTCCCAGTTCCGCAACAGGTTTTCCTGCATATGAGAGTATGGCCGTGTCGCCTTGGCTTATCCTGGCAGCATGCTCTTCATCGACCGTCAGCATGATGGGTATGCTCCAAGGAAGCCCGTTTTCCATCCGCTGCTCGTCCAGTATGCTAAGATAATTGTTTTCATCCACGAAACCCGAAATTGGGCTGAACACGCCATTCTTAATGTCCATGACGGTAACAGCGGCCTCATAGCTTATTTCTAGGGAATGCTTAATATCAGACCCGTCAAGGGAAGACCTGTTAAGTTCCTTTATTCCGACGAGCCGCCCTCCATGGGGTTTTGGTATCACTTACCTCACCGCCTCTTCTGATCCGTCTCCGGAAGTGCTGATCCTGAAATGCGGTACAGAATCGCTGCTGCTGACATGAAGACCGCATTCCTTGACGTCGGATTCCCACCACCATCTTCCAGCCCTTTCCCCTTCACCGGCCTTTACAGCTCTTGTGCAGGGTTCGCAGCCTATGCTAGGGTATCCGCTGTCATGAAGCTTGTTGTATGGCACGTTGTTCTTCCTTATGTATTCCCAGACATCATCAGATGTTAGTTTCAGAATGGGGTTGATCTTGACCAGATTCCTTTCCGAATCGACTTCCACAACACCTGCATTCTGCCTGTAGCTGGTCTGGTCAGCCCTCAGCCCCGTTATCCATGCTTTCTTCCCCTTGAGCACCCGGTTGAGAGGTTCCACTTTTCTTATTCCGCAGCAGAGCTTCCTGTTGTCCACTGACTTGTAGAAAAGGTTCACTCCATGGTCCCTGACCATCTCCTCGACCCTTGTGTAGTCGGGGAAGAATGAATTTATCTTTACGCCATATTTTGAGCCCACCTTGTCCATGAGCTCATAAGTTTCCTCGTGCAGCCTTCCAGTGTCAATGGTGGCAACCGGTATTCCGATTCCCTTTTTTGACATCATGTCGATAATTACCATGTCTTCAGCACCAAAGCTTGAAGTAAAGACTGCATCCTTTCCGAAGATGTTCCAGGCCCACTGCAGTATTTCTGCCGGGCTCATTTCCTCAATCTCGGAATAGTCCTGTTTCATTGACATACACCTTACTATTCCCGGCGCAGATATTAGCGCTTGTCTGTGGGCAATTTAAGTCAGTTATGGGAAGTAAGTTCCCATATGTCAACTATTTAAGCCCCCTTTCATTAGACAGACAGAATGAATTCAGACAGGTTCATGAGCGGCATCATCCCATACGAACACGACAGAAAGGGAGCTGGCAATACCATGGTGCTTGACAGGCTTACTTCAATTGACTGGGAGATACTTCCGGACCTCTCACCACTGATAAAAGTCATCAAGATCGGGTGGACCCTTCCGCTGCTCCTGGGCAGTAAAACTCTGATGGGCAGGATTGACAGGTTTATCAAATCGGGGGTATCAGTGTCCCATGGTGGTACCCTCCTTGAAATGGCAATAAACCGGGGAAGAATGGACAGGGCACTGGAGTCAATCAGGAGTGCCGGGTTTGATACCATTGAGATAAGTGAAGGGGTCATTGACGTGCCCATATTTCTGAAGAAGAAAATGGCCGAATTCGCACATTCAAACGGAATGCACCTGAATATAGAGGTCGGGAAGAAAAGCCCGAGGAACCAGCTTAGCCTGGACGAGACATTACAGAAAATAGGAGAGTCTCTTGATCTTGGCCCTGAATTCGTTATCATAGAAGGAAGGGAAGCCGGAAGGAGTGTGGAGATTTACGATGACCTCGGGGACATTAAATGGGACTGGGTCAACAATATAGTCGAGGAGTACCCGCGGGACAGGATTATGTTTGAGGCTCCCAACGAAAAGCAGCAGATTGAACTGGTCATCAAGCTCGGCTCAAACGTAAACCTCGGAAATGTAGCTTTTAACAGTGTTGCGGCCCTGGAGACGCAAAGAAGGGGCATGAGGGGAGACACCTTTGGAGTGGTGGACAATACAGTCAAGGTGAACGGCCCGCCATCAAACAAGTTTGTTTACTACGTGGTGGCAAACCATGGTCCCATTGACCAGGCCGCGCTGATGGATCTTACAGGCATGAACAGGAAAACTGTCCAGAACGCACTCGGAGAACTGCTTGACAATGGGTTGATCAGATCTGCGCCTGACAGGAAGGACCTGAGGAAAAGAGTGTACTCCATAATTTCAGGAATTCAGTGACGGGCTCGCCGTGCAGCTTCAACACTAGTGGCGCAGGAATTTGTTTATCATCCTCCTGGCGGCATGTTTCTTCATGCAGGTGAAAACCAGAAATACGGCCAACGCCATGACGATGCCAGCAATCAGCCCGGCAAAGAATCTCAGGCTGAAGACAAAATAGTGCAGTTCAATCATAACCCTTACTGCTGTGGAAAAGACAAGGAAGAGCAGAACAGGTATCACCACATATATCACAGCTATGCCGAACGCGAGGATCACCACGCACCATCCGGCCTGGTCGTTGTCAGCCTTTGGTAACGATATGTTCCCCTACTGTAATATTAGAATGGGCGCATATGTTGTAAATGTAGAGTGACAGGCACACCTTACGATACTACGAATGAGCCCAGCATCCAGCCCGATGAGTCCATCGACTGCATTCCACAATCGCACATACAGCCCCATGAATAAACGCCCGGCGTGCTGAAGGTCGCATTCACAGTAACAGTGGAGAGCGGTGGTATAGGTATGTTTAGCCCGGTGCTGGTGGTGAATGTGTGGGATATTTCATTGGCGGGTATGTGAGAAATGCTTTCAACTGGTTGGTTCTCAGCATAAGCCCATGATAGCGGATCGGGCTGATAGTACCCCTGCACCATCATATGGCCGGTTTCTGAACCAGTCAGGTTGGCATCTGTAGTCTTGAGAAGCTTGTCCATGCCGGGGTCCAGGTTGAATATCTGAATTTCGACCGACACGTTTGACGGCACATTTATTGCAGTAGAGTTCTCCATATATCCGTCTGTAAGGACATAAAATGCATAGTCCGTAAAGTTCCCCTCAGTTTTATTTGCAATCACGAGGGTTAGGTGAAAAGAGGAGTCGTTATGATTGGACTGGTGGGAAAGAACTGGGACATATGGAGTTATGGATATGAATAGGGCAAGTATGATAAAGAGCAATGCCACAGCCATCAATTTCTGACTGCTCATTTCAAATATATATTAACTCTTCCGATATGATTAAAATGACCTGCTACATGTGAGGCATTTTTGCCTGTTTTGAAGGCAAAGTGCCTGTTTTGAAGATTTTTCTGTCAATGCCCTATGGCGTCTGTGGTTTCCCGGCTTATCTCCTCAAGGGTCTTGCCCTTCGTCTCCGGTATCACAAAATACATTAGCACACTGGAGGCAATGGCAATAAGTGCGTATGCAAGGACCATGTATCCAAGGCCAACCTCCTTAAGCAACAGTGGAAACGATGTGATAGTAGCTCCAACTAAGACCTTGTCGATGGCCACATTTATCGCCTGTCCGCTGGCTCTCACCTTTGTCGGCACTAGTTCGGGCACGATTATTGTGCCGCCAATTATGGTGGCCGGGCCTGCGGCTGAGGAGAAATAGTTGAACAGGTAGAATGTGAAGCCCAGTGTAGCAGCAATTCCCGTCAGGCTTCCCAGCACTATGGAACTCTGGGGAATGCCGAAAATTGTCGGATCTATTTGAAGAAGAGAGAACAGCACAAGTGCAACGAATACGCCCGCATATCCGACTACAACAAGTTTTTTCCTTCCTACCCTGTCTATGAGAAATATGGAAAGGATGGTTCCGGGTATACCGGCAAGGAAGACGGCTGCATAAGTAAAGGTGACCGGTGTCAGGCCAAGGTTGGAGGCAATTGTAATCGGGCCGTAAATCGTAAACGTGCTGGAATAGGTGTCGTAGAGAACCCAGAGTATTGCACCCGCCAGTATGAGCGGAACTGATGACCCCAGACGCTTCAGATAGCTGATGTTGTCCTTGGCGGGCTTTTCCCTTATCCCGCTCCCCGAATCCGGATCATATTGGGCACTGGTCTCTCCCTTGACCCTTGCGGAGAACCTGTAGGTTTCCGGTATCTTCCTCCTGTAATATATCACGAACAGGGACGGAACTGCACCGAATGCCAGAACAACTTTCCATGCCAACTGGGGTGCGATGTATGCAGATGCGACCTGGTCGACAAATGCAGCCAGTGTTGCTCCGAGGAGGAACATTATGGAGAATGCAAGTGCCATGAGTTTGCCTCTGTCCTTCATATTGGAGTTCTCGGCCATTATAACCGGGGACATGACATAGTCTCCCCCAATGCCGAAGCCGAGTACAAGCCGTGATATGAATAGAAGATCGAAATTTGATACAAACAGCTGGGAAAAAGCGCCTATGAATATCAGGGCCAGATCAATGCCATACATGGGCTTCCTGCCGATCTTGTCGGCAATTAGGCCGAAAAGCATTGCACCTGCTGCTGCCCCATAGAATGAGGAGGCGGTGAGAATGGAGGACTGAATGGTTGAAAGGTGCATGAAAGCGATCATTGGATAGAACACAAGGGAAATGGCGTAGAGATTGTAGGAGTCGGAAAACACGCCCATCCCGCTTACTATGACACTCTTTATGTGAAAAGGCCTGACTTTGCTGTTATCCAGTTCGCTGAACACAGATGGGATATCCATAGTGGATATAAAATACTTGAGTAATTACTCAAAAAATAGTAGATTGGTTTCAGTATTATTGCGGCATTGAGTTTTTCTCCCTTCTGATCAACTCGTTCCACCTTGAATCCACGTATTCCTCAATAGACTTTATTTCTTCCGGCTTAAGGTGACCGAACCTGTCCTGCTTTTTCAGATACTCCTCAACCGGTATCTTACCGGACGGCTTGGTGACCCTGAACCTGCCCTCCCTGTATTCAAACAGCGGAAATATGTTGCTTTTCACAGCAAGCCTCGAAAGCTCAACAGTCTCTTCGGGAGGGAAGTACCATCCCGTGGGGCATGGCGTAAGAATCTGCATGAACTTGGGGCCGTGTATTTCCTTAGCGGATTTCAGTTTCCTTATTAGATCCTCGGGATATGCTATGGTAGCAGTGGCCACGTACGGAACGCCCTGTGCTATCATGAGGTCGGCAACAACTTTTTTCTCCTGTTTTTTGAAGTTCCTTGCCTTTCCTACCGGCGTTGTGGTCGTAGATGCGCCGTAAGGTGTGCTTCCGGACCGCTGAACACCCGTGTTCATGTAGGCCTCGTTGTCGTACATTATGTAAAACACATTGTGGCCCCGCTCCATGGCCCCGCTGAGAGACTGCAGGCCAATATCTGCCGTCCCCCCGTCTCCTGCGAACCCGACAACGTTGTAATCCTCCTTGCCCTGAATGTCAAGAGACTCCCTGATTCCGGTTATGGAAGCGCCGGTTGAAGCGAATGGAGTGTACACCATGGGAACATCCAGGGACCTGTATGGCATGGCCCCCGGAATCACTGCCCAGCAGGAAGCGGGAACAGACAGTACTGTGTTCTTGCCCAGAGCCTTAAGGACATATCTCATGGCAAGGGTGGCCCCGCAGCCATGGCATGCTGTGTGCCCGGGTTCCATCAATTCCTCCTCCGGTATTGAAAACGGCATTCACTCACCCCCCTTCAATCCTATCCATATTGTGCCTTCTGCACCCAGCTGAACAAGGTCAAACATCTTCCTGAACTCCTCAATTCTCACATCTCTTCCCCCAAGCCCGGCAACGAAACCTGCCAGTGGGATTTCGGCTTTCCTGAACAGTGCTGATGAAACTTCGGAGTAAAGGCTGCCTCCTCCGGAGAAAGACAGTGAGCGGTCAATAACGCCAGCTCCCTTTATTCCTCGAAGTGCCGCAAGGACTTCCTCGTTCGGGAAAGGCCTGAAGAATTTTACTCTTACAAGACCGACCTTTCTCCCTTCTGCCCTCAGAAGGTTGACAACATGCTTGCCTGTTGAAGCTAGTGTGCCGGTCGCCACTAGGGCATATTCAGCATCATCCATCATGTAATTCTCCACAAGCCCGGAATAATCCCTTCCAAACCTTTCCGAGTATTCCCCATAGGCTTTCCTGATAACTGCCTTCGCCTTGCCCATGGACTCGACCATGTCTCTTTTGAGCTCCATGAAAGGGCCATCAGGTGTTGAATAGGATCCGTAACCCATGGGGTTCTGCAAATTCACCGAAAAATCAAGGCTGAATTCCGGAAGGTATTCCCTGACCTCAGTAATCTCAGGTATCGTAACAGGCTCTGAGGTGTGTGACAGAATGAATGCGTCCTCCATGCTCATTATGGGAAGCTTCACGTTTCTGTCTTCGGCTATTCTGTACCCCATTATGATCGTGTCAAGAACCTCCTGGTTGGATTCACAGTATACCTGAAGCCAGCCTGTGTCTTTCTGGTTCATGCTGTCGGTCTGATCTGCCCAAATATTCCAGGGTGGCCCTATTGCCCTGTTTACAACGCTCACAACGATTGGAAGCCTCAAGCCTGCTGTCCAGTGGAGCATCTCGTGCATGTACAGGAGACCGTGTGAACTTGTGGCCGTATACGACCGCACTCCGGATATCTCACTGGAGAATACTGCCGTCATGGCGCTGTGTTCGCTCTCCACCTCGACATACCTTGCGTTCAGCTCCTCGTTTGCAACCATTTCGGCCAGTTTTTCCACTATGGTTGTCTGTGGTGTAATCGGATAGGCGGAAATGAACCTCACATCTGAAAGCCTGACGCCAATGGCGGCGGCTTCATTTCCCGTTACAAGTGCCCTTGCCTGTGCCACGCTTTTCATTTTATTCTGCCTCCCAGCAGCATTTCAATGGAATTTTCAGGGCATTCGTATGCGCATATTCCGCACCCTTTGCAGTGATCGTAGTCTATCACCGGCGCAGGCATCTGGGATATGCGCTGGTTAGGGCTTTCAAAGGGCCCGGATGAGACATTTATGGCATCGTCCGGGCAGAATTTCCAGCAAATCATGCACCTGATGCAGGACGAGTAGTCCAACTTGGGCGTCTGGATTCTCCAGGAATCCGTCCTGTTCTCCCTTGAACTTTTCTCAGTTACAGGCACTAGAACCATGTTTACCACCCCACCTGCGTCTCTTCATAAGCTTCCATTACCGCTTCGGCATTCCTGTCCCCATGCCTGGGTGATGCCGTCCTAGTGGCTTCGACCAGGCTTTCGAGAGAAATTTCTCTGGTAGCCCTTGCGAAGGCCCCGAGGATCGCAGTGTTCACAATCGGATTTGCCCGGTTTCCGAGCCTGTGCTTTATTGCTATTGATGTGGCATCCACTGTTGCGACCTTTCCCCCTTTACCGATTTCCCCGGGAGGCTTGTCTGAATTGACCACCAGGAATCCGTCTTTCTTCAACCCAGCTGTCACATCGGTGGACTGCATTACTGAAGTGTCAAGGATTACAATTGCATCGGGATCATAAATCTGAGTCTTCAGGAAAATTCTGCTGTCATCAATCCTGGTGAATGATGTTACGGGTGCACCCCTTCTCTCCGTTCCAAAAAAGGGGAATGAAATAACATACTTGCCCTGGTTAAAAGCCGCAAGGGCAAGAATCTTGGATGCCGTAACAGCGCCCTGCCCACCTCTGCCATGAAAGCGTATTTCAAGCATAAAAACACCGTCTGTGAACTATCGGTCCAAATGTATTATACTTCATGCCCTATTATGTAGGGTTAGTGACTTATTATCACGCCGCGGCGAGCCATTAGAAAAGAAAAACCATGGCGTTCAGGGTTCACCACTGCAAGCAGATGGGTTTGATCAGAATCCCTGGCAACAGTCCGCCTGAAGAATGCAGCCACAGTCTCCGCAGAATGACTGATGATGGTAACTGTCGCAATTCCTGCACTGGCATCCCGGTTCAAAGCAGTCCGCACACATACAGCCCAATATTGCAGGAATGAGTTAAAATCCTTTAGTTGTGGAAACAGCTAAATTGTTTTTTATAAAACAGGGATAGCGTACTGTGCGATTTGCTTTGAGAGGAATTTGGGATGGCATCTAACAGCAGAATAACTGAGGAGCTTGCATTTCTGGTAAGGTCAGCATTTCCGGATCTTGGAGATGGAAGTTTTGAACTGCTTGAATCGGGTTGGGACAATTACGTCCTTGTGGCTGATGGTGAAATCGCCTTCAAGATTCCCAGGGATGCTGGGCAATCTGACCAGTTAAGGAAGGAAGTCAGCCTGGCAGGATGCCTCCGGGACAGCCCCATACCCGTTCCCGACTTCTCTTTTACAGGCCATTCCGGCAGGCAATTCATAGCAGGCTACAGGTACATCCACGGAGACAGCTTGAACTCTGTCAGTTCCTTGCCCGGCGGAATGAAGAATCAGCTGACCGATTTTCTCAACTACCTTTTGGGCAAGTCTAGTGATAAATGCGTGCTGGATGTCCTCGGAATACCCGACGAGAATGAATGGAAGGCCAGGTACAATGGGTACAAGGAGACCATTTTTTCAGGATTGTTTGATGTGCTAGATGACGAGTCTCTTTCCATCATAGCCGAAAAATTCCAGGACTTTCTTGAGAATCTGACCGGCACCATGAAGGTGTCCCTGATACACGGCGACCTGTACAGGGGAAACGTGCTGATCGACAAATCCCGGCAAAAGGTGACTGGAGTTATAGACTGGGGGACTGCCTGCTTCGGAGACCCGGCAATCGACTTTGCAGCACTTGCCGTCGATTTTGGAATAGATGAGGTCGAAGATATGCTTTCTGGATATGCTGGCCCCATTGATTTGAACTTCAGAAAGCGTGTGGAATTCTACTGGCAGTTGGAGCCAACTTACGGCATAATGTATTTCAGGGGCAGGGAAGAAGGTGCTTTTGAACATCTGACCGGGGAGCTGAAAAGCCGCATTAGAAAAGGATTATACTGAAGTTTTCCTGCAATTTGCATTTCTCCGGAAACGCATTGGCAAGAGTTTTTAGGAAAACACCGATGTTAATTGCGGTTCTGATCAGAAATGTCGGCAGAAAGGGCACGCGATCTGGGTGTAAAGTTTGAAGGTGCAACTGGCAAGCTCAACAGCATCACTGATGTTCCGGGTGTTGAAGTGGGCCACTCGACCATAATCAGAGGGGATGGAAAAGGTTCTGTCGGGTCCGGACCTGTAAGAACCGGTGTTTCGGCAATACTGCCACTCGGGAAGAAAAGAGTGGATTCAAGCCTATTCGGGGCGATATCCGTCCTCAATGGAAACGGTGAGGTGACTGGAGCATCATGGGTCGAAGAATCAGGCCTTGTGTCCGGCCCAATCATGCTTACAAACACATACAGTGTGGGGTTGGTCAGGGATTCAGTGCTGAAATGGTTTACCGACAGGGGCATCAATGCCGAATCTTTGCCTGTTGTCGGCGAAGTATCAGATGAATTCCTCAATGACATAAGGGGCCAACACGTCAAGGAGGAACACGTCTTTAACGCCATAGAAAATGCACAAAGCCCGATTGTTGAAGAGGGCAATGTCGGAGGAGGTACCGGTGCTGTTTGCTACGAATTCAAGGGAGGCATAGGCACATCATCAAGAGTAGTTGAAACATTGGGGGAAGAGTACACCGTTGGGGCACTTGTGCAGGCGAACCACGGACTCCGCAGGCACCTCACAATTTCAGGAAAACCAGTGGGAAAAAGCCTTGGAGAAAATCTCGTGAAGAAAAGAGAGACGGGATCAATCGTTGGGGTCATAATAACCGATGCTCCGTTGATGCCGGTGCAGCTTAGGCGAGTCGCCAGGAGGGCATATCACGGCCTTGCCAGAACCGGGAGCGTTTCATCAAACGGATCCGGAGATTTCTTCATTGCAGTTTCAACTGCGTCCTCATTCGAACTTGAGCCCAAGACATTACTGAAAACCTCGTTCATACCAAACAGCTCAATGGACCCGCTTTTTGAAGGCACAGTATTTTCAGTGGAAGAAGCCATAATCAATTCGTTGGTTGCTGCGGAGCCTATGAAAGGGTTTGAGGATCATTATGTTTCGGCACTGCCCCACGAAAGTGTGAGAAAGATTATGCAGAGCGGGAATTAGAGTGGGTTTGACAAGGCACGGTTCATGGATCCGGGATAGGTTTACTTTCCTGATTTATGCGCCACATCCTGCAGAAGATAGTCTTTTTTCCCACAACCAGCCCTTATCTGCCTCTGTTGATTTTTAGAGGGCTGAATTGCCCGTATTACCGTAATGTTGCAATTTGTGCAATTATTACAAATTATCCAAGAAAAATAATTCTTAAATATACGAATGTGGTAAATTCAGATAGAGGATTTATGGCAAATA
>JBJKST010000004.1:0-34660 GCA_046703705.1 Thermoplasmataceae archaeon | reverse complement strand
GCGTATTCATAATCGATCCCAACCAGACAGTCAGGTGGATGATCTACTATCCGGCCGAGATCGGAAGGAACATAAACGAGATCATCAGGGTGATCAAGGCATTCCAGTTCAACTGGAACAGCAAGCTTGCCACGCCGGTGAACTGGCAGCCAGGAGACTCAGGAATAGTTGGGGCACCGAGCACGTTCGAGGGCGCACTCGCAAGGGAGAAGGAAGAGGGCGCCGAGAGATGGTACCTCAAGAGGCAGAAGGCGTAAGGACAGGTCCAAATGACGGATTGCGCCATGTTCAACATAACGATGGGAGAATACCACCCATCGACAATTTGTATAGAGATGTCAAAGCTGAAGGATTCACTTTCCGGCCTTATAGAAGTAACAAAATCAGAGTACCCAGAAGAAAGCATGGCGGAATACATACAGGAATTCGCAAGGACTGACGAGATCCAGCCAACAGATAGGACCCTGGGGTTCGTTGTCCTGAATAAGGCAAAAAAAGTGGTCTCACTTTCATTCAGTGAAATGAATGGCGACACCCGAAAAGGCGTTGAACAGGCCCTGGAAGAATACAGGAAGGCCGGGTTCCAGGTGGAACTGGATCTGCCAAGCTGATCCGACATCCCTATTTTTATAAATTCATCCCATAATACGCATTTAGAACCCCTCATATTTGAGCCCATAAAAGATTATATAACAACTTTCTATGGGATTACCATGTTTAGTATCGAAGAGATAGCCATCATCGGTCTGGTGGTTGTTTTACTCTTTGGCGGAGGGACACAGATACCTAAACTTGCTAGAAGTCTTGGAAGGGCCACTGGTGAATTCAAGAGAGGCCAGATGGAACTTCAGAAAGAGATCAAGAATTCCATGTACGCTGGCTCAATCACTGAGACAGACTCAGGGAAAGTTGACTTCTACGAGGTAGCCAAGAATATGGGGATAGACACCACAGACAAGAATGAGAGCCAGATTAAAGAAGAAATAGCACAGAAATTGAAGAACTAAGAACATGAGCGATGAAGAGTTCCTTCCCCTGATCTTTCGGAATCTGCAAGAGATAAGAGAAAGGCTGGTCAGGATACTGATACTCTTCAGCATATTTGTTGCGCTCTTTCTGGTTGTCAGAATACAGGACGTGACCATTTTTGGATTCACGTTTCCTTTCTTCTATCCCAGCATTTACCACAATTTATCAACCCAGTTTCTGGTATTGATTGAAAAGCACCTCCTTCCGGCCGGAACTACTATTTTTGTCCTCAAGCCAGCGGACGGCGTGCTTGCAAACCTTGACATTTCGATGTTTCTGGCGCTCGTATTCACCATGCCCCTCATGGTAAAGGAGATTGGTGAGTTTATTGGCCCTGCTCTCAAGAAGCGGGAGAAGGACGCACTGAAGTCCTCGATCATACCGGCTTCCGGGCTCTTTGTGGCAGGTTCTTTCATCGGCCTGTGGATAGTTGCGCCACCTCTTTTTGCCATATTCAGCGGTTACGATCTTGGCCTGGGGGCAGCAGAGACGCTCTCCCTGATGAGTTTCATTTCGTTCACCTTCATCTACACCGTGACCTTCGGGATATCCTTTGAAGTGCCTGTTTTCATGGTTGGGCTCACCAGGACCGGGATGGTCCCTGCAAAATTCTGGGCAGACCACTGGAGGCATGCCATAGTCGGAGCCCTGATATTCGGAATGATATTTTCTCCGGGCGTAATAGGGTTCACCATGGTGGTAATGGCGGCCCCCATAATTGTTCTCTACATAGGGGGGCTGTACTTTGCAAAAAGGGCAGAAAAGAAAGCAGAGGCGGAGAGAATAAATTCAGCCTCGGAATTCAGCTGATTATCTTAAAAAATCAGTACATCGTCAGGTTGTATTTCCGGTCCATTTCCTGGTATTTTTCCAGAGAGTCTATCCCAAGGATGCCGGAGAGCGTTTCCATCACTCCGGAATATTTCCTGTCGTAGATTTCCCTTCCAAGCTTGAGCCTTTTTAGCTCGCCGTCAAAGAAGATCTGCTCGCCGTACTTCTTCATGCAGTGAATGCATTCTGCAGCGGATTCCTCTGTGCTTTCGAGGTCCTTGTAGCACTCCTCAAACGTATCCTTCATTTGTCATCGCACCTCTTTCCGTCGAATGCAGGCAGTTTTATATTGTATCTGTCGACAGTGTACTGCAGGTAGTAGAGGAAACTGTCCAGAAAGGTCTTGAACTCTTCAGGGGGCACAAAGATTCCCCTCACCTCGGGTATCTTCTCTATGGCTGTCCTCAGCTCACCTATTGTCAACTGGCCGGAAAGGTAATTCTGCAATACTTCGAGGAACCTGTACCTGGCATCGTACTTTGGCTTCTTTGTAATCCTCCTGTACACCTCGATCTTGCCCATTTCCTTCTTGATCCACTTTTCGGCGTCATCCACTTCGCCGGCAAGCAGGGCACTTTTTATCACTTCAACATCAAGTTCAGGTTTCAGCATTTTATATCACCCAAAAAGCCCCGGTGCAACAGACATCAGGACATACACCATCTGGAAAGCGACTCCCAGCCCTACTGTAATGAATGCCGTGGCAATTACCGGTACTTTCACTGAGTTCGAAAGGTCGAAGTCAACCTCCCCTTCGGGGTCCTTGAACATGTAGAGTATGACACGGAAGTAATAGAATACTGAAATTGCGCTATTGAGTATTGCAATGACGGCGAGCCACCAGAGCTGTCCGCTTATCAGTGCGAGAAACAGGTTGTATTTGGCAAAGAAGCCTCCGGTTACGGGAATGCCTGCAAGAGCCAGCAGTATAATGGAAAAGCTCACTGCAATGACCGGGGATTTCCTGTAAAGCCCTATGACATCGGTAATCTGAACCTTGTCCTTCTTGACAACGTTCATTGTCAGGAAAGCGCCCCCTTTCATGAATATGTAGGCAACTGAATAGTACATACCAGTGGCCACCGCAAGTGTTACTGCGTGGGAGGAAAGGTTTCCAACGTATGATACCTGTGCCAGCACAAGTATGAGGTATCCTACCTGCGCAACGCTTGAATAGGCAAGTATTCGCTTGAGGTTGTCCTGGGAAAGTGCTGCTATGTTCCCGTAGGTCATCGATGCTATTGCCAGGATCGTAAAGAGGTAAAATACAGCCTGGAAGTCTCCGGAGAAGCCGACGAGGAATATTTTCAGAACGACTACGAATGCTAGGATCTTGCTTCCTGTGGACAGGTATGCGGCAATTGAGTTCTCCGCCCCATCGTAGGTATCGATTGCCCACTGGTGCATGGGGAATATGGCCATCTTGAAGCCGAATCCAACTGCAAGGAATATCAGCGATATGTCCATGGACTGGACTGATGCAATTCTCAGGCCGGTCGTGAGGTCGAATGTGCCGGTTGAAATGTAGAAGAATGAAGCGCCGAATGCCGTAAATGCGGTGGCAATGGTGCTTGTGAAGAAATATTTCAGGGATGCCTCAAGCTGCCTCCTCTCCTTGCCGAAAGCGGCCATTATGTACGTCCCTATGCTCACTGCCTCGAATGAGACGAACATGACCAGTATGTTGTACGAGTATGAGGCGATAATTATCCCGATGTTGACGAACAGCAGTATTGCATAGAATATGTCAGGCTTCTTGCCGAGCCTCCTTGCTGCCGGAAATACCACCAGGAGTGAGGCAAGGATCATAATCATTGCAAAGTACGTGCCGTACCGGTTGTAAATTGTTGTCCCGGACATGGCAAGCCCGGAGCTGCCCGGCAAGAGGAATAGCCAGAAGAATACGATCACGAGGGCACCTGCGGTAATCGAGGCGAAGAGCCTTGGGCTTGAATACCTGATGCCCATGGCCAGGATCACAAATGCCACTATGCCGAGCAGGAACAAAGGGTAAAGGTATGTAAGGTTCGACAACCCGAGGTTGAGCGTCAGATCAGAGACGAAACTGTTAGCGATCATATTAATCCTCCAATGTATGCTTTTAGGAGCCCATCAAGCAGATTCGGGAATATTCCAAGCACGAATATTAGAACGAGGAGGCCGCAGAGTATGGCAAACTCATTCCTGCTCACATCACTGATTTTCCCAAGATTTTCATTATATGGGCCGTATAGGGACTTCTGGGCCACCCAGACATGGTATGATGCCGTAATTATCATTCCCAGTATTATGAAGAAAATCCACCATGAAATTCCCTGGAAGACTCCCACCACTATGGAGAATTCACCTATGAAGCCTGCAAGTCCCGGCAGACCGAGCGAGGCGAAAAGACCGGCAAGCATGAATGAGCTGAGGAGTGGTGCTTCTCTGTATATTCCTCCAAGGCCGTGGGTGATCTCTGAACCCGTGTTCCTCTTTATGTAGTAGAGAGAGGCAAATATCAATGCCATGATGAATCCATGGGCAATGATCTGGAACATTCCTCCGGAAAGCTCCAGGACCTGTGGATAGCCGTGCTCGAGGATGCCGGCAGCAAAGGATATTGTAACGAAGCCCATGGCTGCTGCACTTGCATAGGCCATCATTCTCTTAATGTCCTTCTGGAACATTGCTACAAAGGAGAAATAGACCAGGCTGATTATGCCGAGGAATATCAGGAAATAGAGCAGCGGTGCGCTGAATATCCCCGATGCCGGAAGAAGTATTCCGAAGAGTCCGTATCCGCCCATGAGCGACAGCCCTCCTGCAAGTATTATTGTTCCCGGATAAGGGGCGGTCTGGTATGAATCTGGCAGCCATGAATGCACCGGGAATGAAGGCAGCTTGACAAGGAATCCGATGAGGAATCCGAAAAGCATGAAGTCCCTCCAGAAAACAGGGACGTGGGACGAGATAAAAGTGCAGTTCATCAGCAGGCCCATGTTGAGCGAGAAGACCCCCGTGTCAAGATAGTAATAGTTGTAGAGTGTGAAGAACGCCAGGAGAATGAATACAGACCCGATGTGCGTGTAGACGAAGAACTTCAGTCCTACGTGGTCCCGGTTTGGCCCTCCGTACCTGATTATCAGGAAGTACATGGGTATGAGCACGACTTCCCAGAATATGTAGAAGAAGAGGAAGTTCCTTGAGATAAGCAGACCGAACATTCCAACTTCCGTGGTAAGGATTAAGGCGTATATTGATCCTTCAGACTTCTTGTCCACCACCATAAGTGAGACGAGGATAATCACAGCCGACAGGACTATCAGGCCGTCCGTAAATCCGGTTATCCCTGTGCTGAAAGAGATCCCTATTGAACTGGACAGCGGAAAGCTGTACTGGCTCACGAGTCCGCCTGCGTAGCCGCCCCCGAAGGTTATGTAAGTGTATACGGCGACCAGTGCAGCCAGGACCCAGCCTGAAGCTATGGAGAATGTCCTGGCCCTTTTTCCCATGAAGAAAGAGACAAAGGCAAGAATCATTGAAAGGAAGAATGTTATGACCATCAGCATCTAGATCACCACCTTGAAAAGCTCCACGAGCAGAAACACGATTGAAATTCCGATTATCAGAACGACGAAGTAATTCTCGACAACACCGTCCTGCATGCGCCTTAGTATTGTCCCAAAACTGAGTGCACCGGATCCTGTCCTGTCAACGGCATTGTTGTAGGAGTGCTCTGCCGAGCTAATCGCTGCTGAAATCGGCAGTATCACACGCTCAGCAATTATGCGTGTGTATAGCACGTCCATGTAGTACTTCCATTTCAGGAGCTTGTAGACGGGGTTTCTGCTGAGATTGATTGATTTCCACCTGTTTGTCCCGTAGAGATACAGCGCCACGAAGAAGCCTATTGCAACATACGCAAGCGGGATGTCCTCAACGTAGGCGGGAATGGAAGGAAGTGTGACTCCTGAAGCAAGGTAATTGTAGAAGTCCCCCTGGAAGAGATACCCTCCGAAAAGGGAGAAGAATGCGAGTATAAACAGAGGCACAAGCGCGATTATAGGTGCCTCCTTTGCGTGTTCTGCCAGGTGCGATCTCGGCTTTCCCACAGCCACCAGGAAAAACATCCTGAAGGTGTAAAGAACAGTCAGGAGTGCCCCCAGGCTCAGGAAGAGCCACGGCAGGAAGGCCTGGAAGCTCCCATAGTGTGTGAAATAGACCCATGATGCTGAAATTATGGTATCCTTTGAATAATAACCTGAAGTGGGCGGAATTGCGGCAAGCGCTACAGATCCTATGAGGAATAGCGTGATGGTGACAGGCATCTTCCTCCAGAGCCCTCCCATCTGCCTCACGTCCCTGAGGTCCATGAGGGAAATCAGGATGGCGCCGGCGGACAGGAAGAGCAGGGCCTTGAACATTGCGTGAATAACAAGATGGAACATTCCAAATGATATGCCTGCGGCGCCTATGACAGGGGCAAGGCCAATTGCAGCCATCATGTAGCCAAGCTGGCTTATTGTGGAATAAGCAAGGATACGCTTCAGGTCATTGACCACAATTCCCAGAGTTCCCGCAAAGACTGCGGTGAATGCCCCTATTATTGCCACTGAATACATGGCGAAGGGGGCCGAGTAGAAGAAGAGGTTGTATGTCCTTGCGACAAGGTAGACACCCGCGGTGACCATTGTTGCCGCGTGTATCAGTGCTGACACAGGCGTAGGGCCTTCCATTGCGTCCGGTATCCATACATGGAGCGGAAACTGCGAGGACTTGCCCGCTGCTCCACCCAGAAGGAGGACTGAAGCTATGCCCAGTGTTGTCGGGCCCATGTAAGAGGCAATGCTTGATGCGTTGTTGATGAGGAACGGTATGCTTAGCGGGCTGTTTCCTGCAAGGCCAGGGTAACCCACCAGCGAGTTGTAGATCACTGCCATGCCTATCAGGAACAGCAGGTCGCCGACCCTTGTGACAATGAATGCCTTCTTGGCGGCGGCTGTGGCGTTGGGCTTGAAGAACCAGAAACCTATCAGCAGGTACGAACAGAGTCCCACCAGCTCCCAGAAAAGGAAGAAGATGACAAGGTTGGACGAAACGATCAGGCCAAGCATCCCTGCGGTGAAAAGTGATGTCTCGGCGAAGAAAACGTGCCTTCCCGGGTCTCCCTTCATGTAGTAAAGTGTGAACAGGTGAATTATGGTGGAAACGAGTGATACCATTAGCACCATTATCAGTGTGAGGTGGTCAACATACACTCCCAGGTTTATGTTGGAAAACCAGCTGTAGCTTTCATAAAGAGGATGCCCTAGGCTGTTTACGTAGAGGAAGGTCTCATATGACGCCAGCAGCGAGAGGCCCACCATGAAGGATGCAATAACGCCTCCCAGGACCTTCTTGTACCTGCCTATGGACCAAGAGAGTATGAACCCGATCAGCGGGAAGATGAATATCAGCCAAGCCCATATGAACATGTTACCACTTTATCTCCTTTATCAATGATATGCTAATTTTGCCGTATTTCCTGTATATTGCGGCCATTAGGCTCATTCCTATTACAGACTCGATTACTCCGATTGCTATGACGAAAAGTGCAAAGACCAGGGGGCTGCTTGTATTGAACAGTATACCCGCCCCGATAAGGCTGAGTATTGACGCGTTGAGGAGTATCTCTATTGAGATAAGCATCTTTATGCCTATATTTGAAGTCATTACGCCGTAAAGGCCTATGCTGAACAGTATTAGCGACAGGACGTTCACAAATTCTATCTGCATTATTCATCCCTCCCTGCGATGTAGAACATTCCGATTATTGCGCCCACAAGTATTACTGAAAGCAGTTCGAACGCGATAACATAGGGGCCGAAAAGCGCCCTGCTTATCCCTGCAATATCCTGCGATGTGGGGACAAAGCTTCCCGGGATCTGTACCATCGCCACCAGAAATACAAGGAAGAAAAGGATCACTGCGGCCCTTGAGAGGTTCTTATTCAATTTCCTTGCCCCCCGTAAGCATAAGGGTGAATATCAGCAGTGTTATGACTGCCCCGACATAGACAAGCAGTTCAATTGCACCGACAATTGAGGCCCCGAGAAATATGAATAGCGATGCAAGGACGAAGAGGAAAACCATCAGGTATACGCTGGAATGGACGAGGTTCTTCTCCCTGATTGACTGCAGAGCAAGGGGTATCATTATGATCGCAAAGACTATGAAAATAATTGTGTCTGCTATCATCTCTTCACCTCATCCTCTGGTTTCTGCAGTTCTTCCGGAGAGTAGGTGAAGCTGTTCCTGGTCCTTGATGTCTCGAACTCATGGGTAAGGTATATGGCGTCAGTGGGGCATATCTCCTCACAGTTCCTGCATACGGTGCAGGTGCCGAAGTTCACATCGGGGTATATCTTCCTCTTGTTCCTGGGGTTTTCCCTGTCCACCGGCTGCATGTGTATCGTGAGGTTAGGGCAAACCTGTTCGCACAGGGTGCAGCCCACACAGTCATCCAGGCTTAGGAATATCCTGAACTTGAACCTCTCGGCTATGTAGGGCTTGGTTTCAGGATATTCGACCGTTGCAGGCTTCTCAAACAGATGCTTGGCCACAAGAAGCATGCCTTTCAGTGAGCCTACCAGCGGTATCTGTTTCTTTGGCTCCTCCACTTCCTTAATTCCGATCACAATGACCACCCCAAAGTTATGATTCCGGCAAGGATCAGGTTGATAACTGATGCCGGAAGAAGGTACTTCCAGCCGAAGTTTACGAACCTGTCTATCCTTATCCTTGGCATCGAAAGCCATATCGTGAATGCTATGAGGACAAGTATCCACGTCTTGATTAGAAGGTAAATGAAGCCAAGTTCTCCGGTGAACGGCCCGTTTGATGCGCCCAGATAGAGGACTGACACCATCATGGAACCCAGAAGAATGCTCCCGAACAGCCCTATGTAGAATATTCCGAACCTCATTCCGGAATACTCGGTGGAGTGGCCCGAAACGAGTTCGCTGTCGCTCTCGCCAAGATCGAACGGGCTGTAGGATGCCCTGGCTATCATGGATATGAAGAAAACGCCGAAGCCAATCGGCTGAACCAGAGCATATGCGATGAATGACCTTGAACTGGTTGCCACTGACTCGATATTGAGCGGGGAAGATGTCTGGCCCGAAGCCATCATGACCAGGGCAAGAACAGTGATCATCATGGGGACCTCGAATGACACATCCTTTGCAACTGCCCTGAGTGCCCCGACGAGGGCATATTTATTGTGGGAACTTATTCCCGCCAGTATTTCCCCGATTGGCATTATTGCTATGACTGCGATAAGCAGAATCAGGCTGACAGACGAATGGGTGATTGTCAGTGATCCTATGTAGAAGAAGCTCCCGTACGGAATCAGGGCAAATCCCAGGAAAAGGCCAAGCATCACGACCACCGGTGCAACCTTGTAGGGGAGATCGTCCCTTTTCTTTGGAAGTATGGATTCCTTCTGCACGAGTTTCATCATGTCGGCAATAAGCTGAAACAACCCGAATTTTCCGACCCTGTTGGGACCACGCCTAACCTGGAGCCTTGCCATGTATTTCCTGAAAACGTATATTATAAGCACCAGCGACACTGTCACGAACAGCAGGAAGAAAAGGGTCTCGAAGAAATACGCAAGTATGTAGGCGATGTAGTGGGTGAGAGGCGAGAAGAAATCTGCCAGCCTCAATAGTACGTTCATCTGTCAACCTCCCCGAAAACAAGGTCTATTGTTCCTGAAATTGCGACAACATCGGCTATCATCCGGTCCCTGGCAAGGTACCTGAGCACCGACAGGTTCCTGAGCGTCGGGCTCCTTACCCTTAACCTGTAGGGCTTTACCGAACCGTCCCCGACAATGTATACTCCAAGCTCACCCTTGGAAGATTCGGTTCTGGCATAAACGTCACCCTCTCCCCTGAGCCTTATCATTAGTGACTTCTTGGCCTTGGGGTTGAAATACGGGCCCTCAGGGAGTTTTGAAAGTGCCTGCTTTACAATTTTTACGGACTGCCTCATCTCCTCAAACCTGACGAGGAATCTCGCAAGGTTGTCGCCTTTCTGTGAGACCGGTATGTCAAAATTCACCTTGTCATATACCAGGTAAGGCTCAGCCTTTCTGACATCATAAGGTACCCCGGAAGCCCTCAGCATTGGCCCTGTAACAGCATAATCAAGTGCAACTTCCTTGGGGAGCACTCCTATTCCCTTGTTTCTGGAAATGAATATGTCATTCTTTATGAACAGGTTGTACATGTCCTCCAGCTTTTTTGGAAACTGTGCGCAGAATTCGTCAATCTCCTGGATGATGGTGTCGTTGAAGTCCTGGTATACCCCCCCTATGCTCATGTAGTTGACTTCCTGCCTTGAGCCTGAAACCTCAGTGAAGATCTTCAGAATCTTCTCCCTCTCTATGAATGCATAGAAAAATGGGGTGAGCATTCCAAGGTCGAGGCCGAATGCGCCGGTCCAGACAAGATGGGATGCGATCCTGCTCAGTTCGGCCATTATGACCCTTATCCACTGGACCCTTTCAGGCGGCGGAATTTCCAGAAGCTTTTCTGCTGCCTCAAGGTATCCGACCTCCATGTTCATTGCAGCGACGTAATCCATCCTGTCAAAGTAGATGATGGAATCACAATAATAATCAAGTTCGCATATTTTTTCAGCGTTTCTGTGAAGATATCCGATAACCGGCTCAAGTTCCTTCACCACTTCGCCGTCAAGTTTGACCTTAAGCCTCAGGACACCGTGTGTCGACGGATGCTGCGGGCCCATGTTCAGGTCGACCCACTTGCTCCTTTCTTCCGTTTCCACCATTACCAACCATCCCCCGGGTCAAATGTGGCATAATCGTTCCCCTCGTCATCCATGTTGACATACTGGACTTTGCTCAGGTCGTAATTTTTCCTCAGAGGATGTCCGGTCCAGCTATCAGGGAGAAAGAGCCTCTTCAGGTTCTCGTGGCCCTCAAACCAGACCCCGAGCATGTCCCACTGCTCCCTTTCGTCCCAGTCTGCACTGGTCCATAGGTGCATGACGCTAGGGAACCTGTTGTCCTGGGTTTCTGATTTGACAACAACGTAATTGTCGGATTCCATGTTATGAAGGTGGTAAACCATTTCTATGCGGTCCCTCCAGTCCACCCCTGTGATAAGCGACAGATGGTCGAAGCCCTGGGCCTTAAGCTCTTCCATGAGCTGAAGAAAATTTTCCTTGGCTACCTTAAGAACCCGCCGTCCGTCCTTTCCCTTAGTTTCTTCAAGTATCTCAGCCAAAGCCAATCACCTGTCTGTCTCCCCTCTTATCTTCTTCTGAAGCGTGACTATTCCATAGGTGAGGGCTTCAGGCGTCGGGGGGCAACCCGGAACATACACATCGACCGGTATTACCTTGTCCACACCCAGAACAACTGAATAACCCTGGTTGTATGGCCCTCCCTGAATTACACATACACCCATTGCAATGGCATACTTCGGGTATGGCATTTCATCATAGAGGCGCCTAACCCTTGGTGCCATCTTCTTGGTGACTGTTCCTGACACTATCATCAGGTCTGACTGCCTGGGCGAGTTTCGGAATATTTCGCTTCCGAACCGCGAAATATCAAGATTGGATGCCTGTGTTGCCATCATCTCAATGGCGCAGCAGGCAAGCCCAAACGTAAGGGGCCAGAGAGAGTTGCTTCTTCCCCACTCAAGGGCTTTCTCGAGTGTAGTTGTAATTACACCCATATCTCCGGTTTTCACTTTAACCACCTAAGATATCCTTCTTTCATGGCATAATAAACTGCGAACAGGGGCATGGAAAGGAATATAAGTGTCTCAATAAACGGAACAATTCCGAGGTACTTGAAATCAAAAGCCCAGGGCAGCAGCAGTGCCATATCTATATCAAACAGGGCGAAGAGAAGTATCACGATGTAGTACTGGACGTTCACGTACTTTCCGAGTTCTCCCCTGGAGACCTCTCCTGACTCGTAGGGCTCCAGGTACCTGGTATCCTTTACGGGCGGATTGCTTTCGTTAACCAGGTTTTTCAGGACGTCCTCGATCTTGAAACTGATCTTGCTTGAGGGATCATACCTTTTCTTGGACAATGAAGGAAGAATTGCAAAAACTGCGTAGAGGGATAATACCATCAGCACCAGCGTGATTAGCAGTGCTATATACCCATCTAACATATCCTGTAATCGTCCCGCGATATTTAAGTATTGTTTACCAGCTTATAACGGAGTTTAACGGCTGAAAAAACGTAAATTGACGATGCGAATTTTTTCAGTCTTAGTATTTAAATATTACGTCGAAAGGACACTATGGCCGCAGGCATCGGCGAAAAAATTATATACAAAGGAGGATAAATCTCTAAAGTTTCATCAGCATTTCGATTGCCTTTTTCGGGTCGAAGTTCTTTTTCGTCCTTTCCTTCAGCATTGCTATGAGTGGGCCGGGCTTTACTTCCCTCCCGGAATCCCTGACAATTTCTTCCACCAGTGACCTGAGTTCCTCTTCCGAAATTGATGCCTTCTGGACGGCTTTCGCACTGGTCCTGGCATCAAGGTTCTTTGACAGCATCAAGTCCATTGCACTTTCCAGGACATTTCTGGCCCACTTGTTTTCTGCTGATATCCGTAGCAGTTCCTTCAGTTCGGCCGAGTCGAATGAAGACCCGTATTTCTTTTCCATTTCCGGAGCGGTCTGGAGGATAATCCGCCCTGCAACCTTGCCGTCTCCTGTTATGCGTGCAAATTCCATGAATTCGTCCACGAGGAATCCGGAGGCTATTGTTCTGGCGTCCTGCATCGAAATCGAGAATTCAGATACCAGGTCTTCGGCTATTTCTTCTTCTCCCCTGGGCACAAAAGCCCTGATCCTTTCTCCCATCTCCCCACTGACGAGGAAGGCTGGAACATCGGTTTCGGGGTACATCCTCTCCTTCCCGGGCAGTGGCCTCAGAAACTTGGTAGACCCGTCCTCCAGTGGACCCCTTGTCTCCGAGAAATCCAGGGAGGAAATTTTTTCAATTCTCGAGGTGAATGCATCCTCGAGCTTTCTTGCCCTGTCACTGCTGCAAACAAGCAAAACCAGTGCGTCGTTGACGGATGGCCCGAATTCCTTCATTACAGATTCCACCTCCTCGGGAGAAATGCCGAAGGCCGGCAGTTCATCTGAGTGGAGAACTCCACCCAGCCCGTAGGCCTTTGCTATGTCGGACAGATCCTTGCCGACACGGTTGCTTCCTTCCTTCAGCAGCCCTGACAAATTGGGCGCAAGTGAGCAGTAGATGGATTTCCCTTCCTTGAACGATGATTTCAACATCTTGGACGATGTGTTGCTGAAGTGGCTTTTCACTTCTTTAAAGACAAACGGCGAGGTAAGGCCTCCCCTCTTTGTGAACTCGTCCATCGATGCCCTCATGTTTCTCTGCCTCTCTATCTCATGGGAAATGGATTTCCCGATAAGTGACAGTTTCTGGATTCCTTTGATTTCAACCCTTCCATATCCCAGTGAAATGTTGACGTCCTGGCGTATTGAGTCCACTTCCCTCCTGGACTTTCCCGTGGAAGCCACGATGTATCCGATGGCCCTCGCGACCTCAACTGCATGGTCGGCATCAACTATGTCCGGCTCAGTTGCAATCTCCAGCAGAGGTATCCCGAGCCTGTCCAGGGAGTACAGGACCTCATCCCCCTGGTTTCCTTCCTGGTCCGCTTTCCTTGCCGAATCCTCCTCAACGCATACGCTTGATATCCTTACGGGCCCCTTGCTGGTCTCTATCCTTCCGTCAATTCCAACCACTGCAGTCCTCTGGAAGCCCGAGGTGTTTGAACCGTCCACGACCACTTTCCTCATGAACATCACTGAATCCAGCGTCCTGCAATTTAGTGCGCTGGCAACCTTGAGTCCGGTTTCGAGCGATTCCCCATTCGGTGTGTGGGGAGGTTCCTCATCCGCCTCCACAAGGCAGCTGTTGTCCGTTGAGATATACCTGAAAGTCCTGCCTCGGGTTTTCTCGTATTCTGCAGCCGGGTCATAGAAGCCCATCTCACTTGCAGTTGGGGAGAGGGTCCTCTCGAAAGTGGTCCTCTTCACGCCATGGGTTTCCGTGCTGCAGTCACAGAACAGCTTTTTCCCCTTGAGCTGAAAGTGTATCTCCAGCCCGACCATTATCTTCCTTTCCACAGGTTTGGTCCGCACTGCTTTTCCGGGCATGTTACAGCAACTCCTCCCTTTCGAGTATCTCCCCTCTGAGGTTTGTCTTCATTGCGGTGTCAAAGTCGCTTAATTCATAATTGGCAAGAACGTGCATTGCCTTGACATACGCCACTTCAGGAACAATGTTGCCAATTTCAAGCACACCCGCGTCCAGGAGCCTGCGCCCTGTGGAATATACATTGAGGTTTGTAGTACCCCTGATGCATTGCGTGGTCATGATCACTTTCTTTCCCTGCCGCTTAAGGTCCTGTATGGTGCCTATCAGCCGATCAGCAACGTGGCCAAGCCCCGTCCCCATAATGACTATTGCCTTTTTCCCCTCGGAGTATCCCATAAGGTCTTCTCCGCTCAGGGCCGGATGAAAATAGACGAGCCCCACCGAAGCGTCCAGCCTGCTGTTGACAACTGTCTCATTGTCGGGCCTCCTGCTTATCCTGTCAATTATGACGCTCCCGTCGGAATAAAAGGCCAGTGGCCTCTCTCCAACCGCTTCGAAAGCGTCCCTCCTGGAAGAATGCATCTTCCTTGACCTGGTCCCCCTTATGAGGGAAATCCTGTTGTCGGAGTTCCCTGCGTGCATTGAAATCCCCACGTCGCCTATCTCGGCCGATGCGAAATGTATTGCCGCCTCTATATTTGTGAAAGCGTCGCTGCTGGGCCTGTCAGGGCTTCTCTGGGATCCAACCAGAATTACCGGGCCTGACTGCTTCTCCAGCATGAATGATATTGCAGCTGCTGTGTACGACATGGTGTCAGTCCCGTGCGATACTATCACCCCATGGGACTTGTCCAGCCCCTCCTTCACCCATCCGGCAATTTTTGACCACTTTTCCGGAGTCATATTTTCGCTGAGTATGTTGTCCCTGCTTTCAAGTTCGACTGTAAACCTTCTTTCAAGGTCCGTAACCGTCGATTTAAGGAAACTTATGTCGTTGGACGGCGTTACGGCGCCGGTTGCATAATCCACCCTGCTTGAGATAGTGCCTCCTGTTGCGACTATGGTAACCTTTCCGGGCCCGGACCCAATGAATCTGTTCTTTGAGGACGGAGGCTGCGTAACTTCTATTGCAGATTCTTCCTTAATCTCTACCGAGTCACTTCTTGCCACAATATTGTAGCCGCTATCCAGCTTGATTGTAATCATGCCCGAGTGCTCGTTGATCAAGGTCCCTTCGTGCTCGGCACCCTTGTAAACGAACTTTATCTTCCTGATTTTAAAGGCTTCCCCGCTGTTGGACATAGAACTCTGACAGTTAGAAATATGAGCTTACGATAAATAATTAGCGTGTCCCGAAGCAAAATGCCAAGCCTGGCATAATCTCAGATGAGCCTCTGCTGTGGGTCATGGGCCCCCAGGCCAAGCATTTCCGAAAGCGATAGTGCATTCCTCGGAGCCTTTCCCCCAGGGTGGTTGTTGAAATAGATGAATGCGTCGCTGAATCTCTTCAGGTTCTCCCTTATGATTTCTGCAATCGGCCTGAGTTGATGTGGAGTGTATTCATAGTCGTACCTGTCGGATGGGTTGTCTGTCTTCTTGTCCCAGAGTTCGTAGTTTCTGCCATGGAACCTTGCATAGAAGGTGTTTGATCTTGAGTGGATCCCGTCAAATGCTCTTTCCGGGCCGTCTATGTCAACCACCTCGGCACCGGCATCGACTACTTCGGCCTGGAACCTGTCGTTTCCGTAAAGTGTGCCATGCCTTGGCTCAACAAAATACCTGATCCTTTTGGTAGACAAGGTCTCAAGTGTCTCCATGAGCCTGTGCGTATTCTTAATCGTGAAATATGGAGGAAGCTGGATTAGGACTGCAGCGAGCCTTCCGGCTTCAAGCATCGGCAGAAGGTGGGTTTCCTCAAACTTCAGGGCATCGGATGCAGCCTTTCTTGCATCGCTCATCATTTCCTTGTGCGTGACTTCCCTGGGAAACTTGACTGAGAATTTGAAATTCCGGTTGGACACCCTCTTCATCCATCCGGTGACCATCTCGGCCTCAGGCACCCTGTAGAACGTGGTATTTATTTCAACCGTGTTGAAAATGCCTGCGTAATAATCCAGCTTGTCGGTGTTCCTTGAAGGGTAGAACGGGCCGACCCAGTCAGGGTAACTCCATCCTGAGCAGCCCAGATAAATCATTGAGGTCAGAGGCCCTTCAGAATTTCCTTTGCTATGATCTCCCTCTGGATCTGGTTCGTGCCTTCGTATATCTGTGTAATCTTTGCATCGCGCATGTGCCTCTCCGCGTCAAGGTCCGTGGTAAACCCGTATCCACCGAAAAGCTGCAGGGAGTCGGTAGTAACCCTCATGGCCATATCAGATGCGTACAGCTTTGCCATTGAGGCTATCTTTATTGTGTTCTCCCCTGCGGTCCACATGTCGGCCGCGCGGTAGGTCATGATCCTGGCCGCCTCCAGCTGTGTTGCCATATCGGCTATCAGGAATTTTATCCCCTGAAATTCTGAAATGCTCTTCCCGAACTGTTTTCTTCCCTTGATGTACTCCAGCGCTTCATCGAATGCAGACTGGGCGATTCCGAGGGCTTGTGCGGCTATGCCTATCCTCCCTGCGTCCAGTGTCTCCATTACCACCTTGAAACCCTCGTTCAGGTTCCCTACCATGTTGGATTCGGGCACTTCCACGTTATTGAAGGAGAGCTCAACGGTGCTGCTCCCCCGGATGCCCATCTTCCGGATCTCCCTCCCGATTTCAAACCCTGGAGTCCCTTTGTCAACGACAAAAGTGGTTATACCCTTGTATCCCCTGGATTTGTCCGTTACAGTGTCAACAACGAAGAACTCCGCTATGCTTCCATTTGAGATGAAAATCTTGTTGCCGTTTATGACGTATTTGTCCCCTTTTTTCTCAGCGGTTGTGCTGATGGCCGCAGCATCGCTTCCTGCCGACGTTTCTGTAAGGGCAAGGCCTCCCACTGCACCCTTGGCCACCCTTGAAAGATATTTCTTTTTGAGTTCATCGGAGCCAAACATCATAACAGGCTCTGCAAAGAGTGTAAGGGCACCGTCCAGGACAAGGGCCGTGCTTGGGCACGCCCTGGAGAGCTCCTCGATGACCCTGACCAGGAAGCTGAAACTCAATCCGGCCCCTCCATACTCCTCCGGTATGTAACTGGCAAAAAGTCCGAGCTCATTCATTCTGTCGATGAGTTTCTGTGGAACTGTCATGTTGGCGTCTATATCCCTTGCGAGAGGTTTTACTTCCTTCTGCGCAAACTGCGTGACGTATTTCAGGACATCTTTTTCCGGCTCAGACAAATGAATGGATTCCATGTGTAATCGAGTTAAGATATTCCCTCACTTTATTACCTTTTCTTCATAACAGACTGGCTCGCCACCGCTTAGCACCCGCTATGATTTCCGAAATAGCCGGGTTCCTGCCTGGTTGTGTAAATAAAAAAAGGGTTATTGGCTCTCTTTGAGCTCTTTCTTGAGCTGCTCAAGGAGTTCCGGCTTCAACTTTGCTATTTCCTGGTAAGTCTTGTGCCTTGTTTCAATGTAAACGTTTTTCGAGTCGAGGAATTTCTCCAGCAGGTTGGCGGGGAACTGGAATTTCAGGTACTGCAGCGTCGATTCAAGAACCTCTGTTGACCTTCCCTCTTCCGGGATTCCTCTCAACTCATGGCCGTCAAAGGTGAGATATACCGACTTCTCAATACCTGCCAGTTTCGGGATCTCCCTGACCATCTGGTTTTCATCCTCGAATTCAATGAACATTGAAACGCTGAGCTCACTGTCACCGGGAAGCTGTTCGCTGTAGACCTCGATCAGCCTGTCAACTTCGTCCTGGTCCTTTATGTTTTCAAGGAAAACCATCTCATTTATCTGGTTGAGCACAGTATCCTTGTTTTCAAACAGAAAGCTGAAGGTCTTAGTCGTAAGGCGCCTGAGCTTTATCTTCTTGATGACTTCGGCGTTGGCCTCTGTCCTCTTTTGCGAATAGGTTTCTGGGGGAAGAACATCTTCCCTTTCAATTTTCAGAGACATGTTTACTGTGACTGCTTGAGTTTGTCCAGCGTGTCTTCGTACTTCTTTGCGTGTGACTTTTCTGCCTTTGAAAGGACTTCAAACCAGTGTGCTATGTCATCGAAGCCTTCTTCTCTGGCCGTCTTTGCAAAGCCCGGGTACATCTGTGTGTATTCATATGTCTCGCCTGCTATGGCAGACTTTAGGTTCTGTTCTGTTGTGCCGACCGGCTCGCCGGTGACCGGGTCTCCGACGGTCGCAAGGTATTTCATATGGCCGAATGCATGGGCCGTCTCACCGTCTGCAGTGGATCTGAAAATCTGTGCTATTTCCTGGTTTCCTTCCTCGTCGGCCTTCTGGGCAAAATACAGGTACCTTCTGTTGGCCTGTGATTCGCCTGCAAATCCAGCCTTCAGGTTTTCTAGAGTCTTGCTGCTTTTTAGCTCCATTTTTTCACCTGTTTGTTGATGATCGGAGAGGTAATAAATCTTTCTGATAATTCCTATCAAGAGATATTAGGTATAAATTGTCCCCTTCCGGATAAAACAGTGTATAGTGCAACATACAACGGCACACTATTCCTGCCCTTCTGCAGTTCATATTCCGTGCCCATGAGCCTTATTTTGAAATGTGCAGAGGCTTCCACGTCCACGTCCTCATCTGTGAAAACAGCGGGTATGCAATTCTCCAGCGGCTCAAAATTATGCAGAGAGCTGATGCTGACCTCCTTCACCTCGAAGCCGGTTTTGCCATGAAGGCTTCCGGGGTAGCGTATTAGTCGGTGCACATCAGTTGTGACAGGTTCGTCTATCTCGGCCATCGTCTGCAGCCTGAATTCTTCCAAAGCCTTTGCAGCAGCCTTCTGCTTTCTCACTCCCGCTGATTTCATGCTCCCAACCTCTATCAGTGGGTTCCCGGCCGAAATGGTGGTAGGAAAGCCCATTTCCTTCCTTACAATAGTGGAAATCTCCTGCGCCCACCCTCCATGGTTCAGGGGGACCGTCTTATATGCCTTGAGAAAGTCCTCAAGCTTCAGGCCCTCGCCCCGTATGTAGCTGGCGATCTCCCTCCTGGAGTCGGAAGTCATAGGATATACCCTGTCACTCAATATATGAACGTGATAGCCCCTGCCGCCGGAAAAAAAGACCCTTATGTCCTTCTCGTCAAACCCGAATGTGTCCAGAAGGAACCTCTCTATCAGCCTGACGGTGTGATCCCTGATTAGCTCAAGCGTTTCCTCATAGCTCATCTTCTTGGCAGACTCTATGTGATCCGCGTCAAGGTCAAAAATCAGCTCTGCTCCCAGCCATTCCTTGTCCAGCATCTTTTTCTCGTCAGGTTTCCGGTAATACGCCGATGAATAGTAAAGGTGCCTCGGGACTGCAGTTTTCACAAAGTTGTCCATTTCTTTGATGCTGTTTGCTTTCCGGTGTCTTGTCATAGTCCCGAAAAACGGTATAAATCCAATCTCCCTGGATTGAAGAAGTTCAGGGGCCCTCAGAGTCCAGCTCTCGTAGTACCTGGAAAAATAGTTTTTCAGCCTTAATTCGGACTCTTTTTCGCCCATGCGACTAAATATAATAATATTTTAATTATGTTTGTGATAGGGAGCCGTGACCACTAAAAAAAGACTGCTGGCTGCAATCATACTTGCAGGCATGATCGTGTTGCAGTTGCAGCCCTTTCTTTACTCGAATAATGATTCAAGCGTCATTGCACTGAACAGCATCCAGGCTTCAACACCGAATGGTGGGAACCAGTCACAGGTTACAGTATTCATACCCCCCGGCAGCGGTTTTGTCCAGGGGATTCTTTCACAGTACCTCTCAACAGTTGGCATACCCCTTGACAGTTATGGCCTTTTGTCATCTTTCCATATACCGGCTTCGTCCTCCTCGGGTGTAGTTGGAGAGCTGAAAATCCTGGAGCATGACTTTGGAATAAGCTATTATGTTTCAAACAGCAGTGCGATTGCATATCCTTCATCCTACAATGCTTCGGCGGTTAATCCTGCGCAGCAGACGCCGAACGAGTACCTCCCAGTCGACATAAGCAGGGCGTACAATTTCACCTACCCGCTGACCCACAATGTTACTGGGAAAGGGACCACAATAGCCCTGGTGGATGCATATGGAGATCCATTGATAAATTATGACGTGAGCGCATTCGACAATCTGACGGGGCTTCCCCCTACGAACCTTAAAATCATTTACCCGGGAAATTACCACCCGACACAATATAACAGGAGCTGGTCCATAGAAACTGCAACTGATGTTGAGTGGGCCCATGCCCTGGCACCCGGTGCCAGGATATTGCTCGTTATAGCCCAGAACGCAAATGTCAGCAGCCTGGACTATGCTGTCAGCTATGTTGTTTCCAACCACCTTGCAAACATAATTTCCCTTAGCTGGGGGCTTCCGGAGAACCAGCTTGACCCGCAGGGGATAAACACATTCTCAAAGGTATACAAGTATGCGGCCGACAGCGGAATAAGCATTCTCGCCGCGACTGGGGACTACGGCGCATACGACCAGCAGACCTCGCTGACGGTCAATTTTCCCTCTTCGGACCCTTACGTCCTAGCCATAGGCGGGACTTCACTTTATCCCGTCAACAACCACTACGAGCAAAGCGCCTGGGGCGGAACCTATGACGGCAGCTCCTATGGAAGCGGAGGGGGTTACAGCAGCTACTTTTCCGCACCCTGGTGGCAGGTTGCACCGGGATTTGGATCAGCCTACAGGGGAACGCCTGACGTTTCGATGAACGCCAACAAGAATACGGGAATGCTCGTGATCTCGGAAGCC
Source organism: Thermoplasmataceae archaeon (assembly GCA_046703705.1). GTDB lineage: Archaea > Thermoplasmatota > Thermoplasmata > Thermoplasmatales > Thermoplasmataceae. Next base: position 13,801 of record JBJKST010000004.1, on the reverse strand, counting down.
AAGCCCTACAAGATAGGTGGCACAAGCATCGCGTCACCAATATGGGCGGATGTTATCAGCCTCATGGACCAGGTTTCCCACAGATCACTCGGCTTCGTCAACCCGCTGCTTTACCAGATAGCCAATTCCCCGCTTTACAAAACAAGTTATGAAGACATTACGACCGGCAACAACGGCTACTACAATGCAACAACCGGCTGGGACCCGGCTACAGGGCTCGGGACTCCAAAGGTAGGCGACCTTATCAACGCAACGCAGAAGGTGCTGTCACCCTACGGCGCAATAGCGCTGATAAACGGAACAGGGTACAATGCAAGCGGCATCACCGCTACCATGAACGTTACAGGTTCGCCGCAGAATGAAACCTACAACGGCACGACATTCTACTACCTTGGATCATATTTCAACAGCGGGAATTTCGCTAAGGCGGGGATTGAGGTCAACAATACGACAATTTCTAAGGGTTACATAATTTCCCAGAACGGAATAGAGTACCAGTCCTTCCAGGATATTGGCACATTCAGTTCCGGGGTCCACAGCTACAACATCAGCCTCACACTTTCAGGGAAGTACCTGAATTTCACAGTCAACGGCCAGGAAACATCATTGGCTCTCTACCTTGAAAATGCAGGCGAGTCAAGGATGTCTTTCGGCGCAGAGCAGATATCATCCGGCAGTGACATGGTAAAAATTCCATATGCGACATTTACCGGTGTGGCAATCCAGCATAACAACACCGCCTATGCCCCCAACCAGATTTATGAGACCCATTACTCAGGTCTTGGAACGGCAGGGTACAGCACCATACAGATAGGGAGCAGCTCGCCAGCCAATTACACTGTTTCCTATTCAGCTAATCCGTCCAATGAAATTTTTGGAACAACCGTAGCGCCGATCACACAGATACTTTACACATTGAGCTACTCAAGCACCCCGGAGGCAATATTCTCGTTGCTGAACAACCCATCGGCGACACCCCCGCAGTGGTATGTCGATGGCACGTCGCTGTCAGGAAACAACTACACTACATTCCAGAAGGGTGGAATATATAACGTAACTGCAGTGTATGGGCTGGGAGAGGAGATTACCAGGTTCATAAATGTCCCATCGGTTCAGACCGTAAATGTTACGGCCAAGAGCCCTGTCTCCTATGACAGTGCCCCATCATACAGGCTTGCAATCAACCACTTCTATAGTTTTTCAGGAAGCGGCAATATCAAGGTGCCAGCCCTGGTCGGGCCCAATAACCTGACAATCACATCCTACGGGTACAAGGTAATTTCTGCCGACCTTCCGTTTGCAAGCACCTACTCTCTGACACTTTCGCCGCAGCCCGTCAATGTCTCTGTTTTCACGTTCCCGTCAAATGCAACCGTCACAGTCAACGGAAACCTCACAAATTCATCTGCGGGGCTGCACAGTGTCTCCATGATGCCTCAGACCGCGTACATAAACATCAGTTCGCCCGGGTACCAGCCAATCAACATTAACGTCAACCTCCAGCCCGGGAGCAATTACTCCAGGCAGGAGACGCTCATACCCCTTAACGTATCTGGAATGGCAGTTCTCACGGGGAACGTGACAGACAAGCTGTACAACTTCCCCATTGGCGGAGTCAGGATATTCAACACCAGTGCGCCGCAAACGTTTACAAACACCTCTGGCTATTTCATAATGTTCCTGAATCCCGGCAAGTACAACATTTCATTCAGCCAGTACCTGTATGTTGAGCAGTACCTCAACATCAACATAACCGGGACAAAGACTACTTCAATCAGCGTCCAGATGGCGCCTAAGAACGCAAACGTGAGCAACATACCGAACATTGAGATAGGCAGGTCATTCCCGCTTCTCTTCTACTTCGGGTACATTTCCTGGAACAAATACAGCGGTTCAAGTTTCGCAGCCTACCAGATATACATATCAACTTCCCACAGCATGGCGCAATACCGCACGGTGACTGTGTCAAACCAGAATACAACCTTCGCGTTTATTACGGGAATTCTGCCCGGAAAGGATTATTACATCACCGTCTCGGTATTCCTGACTGACGGCGAGATATACAGCAGCCACATAGTCTCGTTCGGATATTCCAATCCCTTCGTTCTGCTTGCGAATGCCGCTATACTGATCGGAATAATTGTTTATGCTGTAATGGCCGCAAGGTACCTGGGAAGAATGCGCAAAAAAAGGGAAATAAAATTCTAGTATTCGTCGAATACCAGATTTCTCGCTTCCACCATATTTTTCAGTTTGTGGAATGCCACTTCCCTGGACCTTGTCCGCAGGCCGCAGTCCGGGTTGAGCCTTATGTTTGTCGGGTTTTCTATAAAGGCCATGGCATATTCTATCCTGTCTTTTATCAGGTCCACGGACTCTATCGTGTCCTGGTGCACATCGGTAACTCCAAGGCCAAGGAATTTTCTCTTTGCGAGCGTGTCATTCACTTCCGCAAATTCCGCAAGGTCATCGTAGCCAATCCTTGCCTCATCCTCTACTCCCGGATGCAGTGTGTCCCTGTTGGCGTATTCAAGGTTGAGCCCGTCCACCTTCAGGTCCGGCATTACGTTGTAGAGCATCCTGTAGTCCTTGCTGTAGCACACGTGAATGCTGAACTCGGCTCCGGTGATGCCTTCCATTGACCTGTTCACCGATTCCACAACTATGTCCATTTCGTCTGGGTGTGTCGTGGCCGCAGGCTCATCTATCTGTATTTCCAGAAGTTGACCGCTCCTTCTTGCATCCCACAGCTTCTTGAGGCCCTTAATTTCATCCTTTATGATGTCCGCAAAGGCGTTTGCCAGTTCACGCCTGTCCTTGTAGTGCTCGTTGAATGACCAGTCCATCATTGTGTACGGGCCTGTTATCGGCACTTTGATTGCCTTGTCGGTGTTGTTCAGCACAAACTCAAGCTCGTCCAGGTGAACAGGATCCTTTCTGCTGATCTGCTTCACCACGCTCCCCTTGCTGTAATACCTGTTGTCAAAAGACCTAACCTTGCCGTAGAACTCTATTCCGTCCACATGGTCAGCAAGGTGCTCGTACATTTCCCACCTGAACATTTCCCCGCCGACGCCAATGTTCTGGATGCCTGCGTCATCAAAGAGCTTCAGGGTTTCAAGCGTGGCCTTTTCTGCCAGTTTAGTGAATTCCCCTGTTCCCTTAAGCGTGTGAAATTTCTTGCTCAGATAGTCCGGTTTCCTGTAACTGCCGATTTCCTGTGTAATAAACTTGATATTGGTCATTTACTCACCTGCCTTTGCGAGGATTCCTACCTTCTTGTCTGCTATGCTCCTTGGGAGGAAGTCGTAATAGTCTGAGTTCGTCACGACTATTTTCTCAAGGTTTTCTGCACTGGCAAGCTCCTCGAATTGCTTCCTGAGGTCCTCTACCTTCTCCAGTCGGGTGTTATGAGCATCCAAGAGCTTGATTCCCGGGACTCTGGAATACTTTGCAGCGAGGCTGAAATTGTCCCTGTCAGATGCCACTATGGAGTATGGCTTGCTTCCCAGTGTTTTAAGGGCTCCCTCGTCAAGCTCCCCTTCTGTTATGAGGTAAACGTCAAGCTCCTTCCCCAGGGAGTCTATGAAAGAAATGTCTTCCCCGTTGAATTCGAAGGACTCGAAAATTGTAACCCTTTTGGCGCCGAACTTCCTGCATATTTCAAGATAATTTTCGGTGATTTTGGATATGAAATCCTTTTTTTCAACCGATTCTGCGACCTGTGACATTCTGTAAAGTGTCACAGGGGACGGCAAAAAGGCACTGAAACCCGGTGCATCAGAATTCAGGTAAAGCGGGAACGGGGGGTTTGACTCAACTTCAACATTTCCGGCCGGATCAAATGCCAGGCCCCTGACTTCATCAAACTCGGGAAGCCTGTAGAACGTGTTTGTCTCCTTGTATCTTGTCAGCGGTCCAAGTTTTGCGCCTGACAGGAGCGAGACCGGCCTCAGGATGTCATACCAGTTGAACAGCGGATCTGTGTAGACATCTATCTTTGCCTCCTCTACCAGGCTGTAATACAGCTCTTTTTCCCTTTTCAGGGTATCGCTTATCTCCGAGCCCTCGATCTTTCCTCGCTCCCACCTGTTAATCTTTTTCCTCAGTTCTTCAGTTTTTGGGTAAATACCGTAAACCTGTGTCTCAATTTTTACCATCTATATACTCTCCAGTATGTCTTTTGCTATCTCATTGTGGCCTATTGGCATTATGTGGACCCCATCGATGTATCCCTTGAGATCGTCAATGGCGTCCAGTATGAGTCTTCGCGAGGTATCCTTCACGTTGTCAGAATTCTGTATCTTATTTTCGAGTTCATTGGAGATAGGGACATGCATCTTCTTGACAAATTCCAGCTGTGATTTCTTCCTCAGCGGGAAAAAGCCTGCTACCACTTTAAAGTTCCTTTGCCTGATCCAGTCCTTCTTCAGCCACTGGCTCTCATAAATAATCTGTGAGATGAAAAAATCGGAACCTGCTGCCCTCTTCTTGGCTGCAATTTCAGGTTCCTGGTCCCTGTACGGGTTCAGTGCCGCCCCGATTCTGATGGAGCTGCTGTACCCATTCTGCTTTTTCACGTATCCCTCTTCGCTCGCTATTGATGAGATCATCCCCATCACATCCATTTCCCGGACTTCCTTGGAGCCGAGAGAGTTATCGATCGGGTCGCCCCCAATCAGGAAGAAATGGTTAATGCCAAACTTCAGGGCCGTAAGGACCTGTGAATAAACGTAAAGGGAGTTTTTATCCCTAGGAGTAATATGCGGCATTACAACCAGGTTGCTGTTCTGTGATGCGAAATAAAGCGAAACCACAGGGTCGATGCCGGGCTTACCCATTGGATTCTCAGGCGAAGTAAGGAAATTTGCCGACGAGCCAAGTACATCTACCGCCTCAACTATGTCCTCCACTCCTCCTCCCTTCTTGGGTACCAGTTCTACAGACTTGACGAAATTTATATCTTCTATGGTTTTGAACTTGCTCACTGGGATTTTGTATAGGAGCAGGTTAAAAAAATTTAGTGATAAAAATATCACTATCAGTAATATGCTTATTAAAAGTCAAAGACCACGTCCTGTGCAAGCGGTATGTCATCGCCCCAGTTCTTTGTGACCGTCTGCCTTCGCATATAGCCTTTCCAGGCATCGCTACCGCTCTCCCTTCCTCCGCCGGTCTCCTTCTCTCCGCCAAAGGCGCCTCCTATCTCTGCGCCGGCAGTGCTTGTATTGACGTTGGCAATGCCGCAGTCAGAGCCGAAAGCGGAAAGGAATGCCTCCTCTTCCCTGAGGTCGTTGGTGAAGAGTGCAGAAGATAGTCCCTGAGGGACTGCATTGTGCAGTTCAAGTGCATCCTTTATGCCACTGTACTTGAGAACGTAAAGAATTGGGGCAAATGTTTCCTCACGCACTATTTCCATGCCCTGCTTTGCCTCAATAATAGTGGGCTCTACGTAGAACCCTCCAGGGAACTCTGTGCTCTTGACCACGTTCCCTCCATACACTACCCTGCCACCCTGTTCCCTGGCAGTATCAACCGTGCTGAGGAAATCATCCACAGCTTCCCTGTCCACAAGGGGACCAACGAGGGTGCCCTTCTCGGCCGGATTCCCGACCTTGATCTTTGAATAGGCATTCTTCAGCTTCGCGAGGAAATTGTCGTATATTTTGTCCTCAACTATGGCCCTCCTTGTGCTGGTGCATCTCTGCCCAGCTGTTGCCAGTGCACCGAATACAACACCCTTCAGGGCAATATTCTCATCGCTCTTTGCTGTCACAATGGCTGCGTTGTTTCCACCAAGTTCCAGTATGGTCCGCCCGAGCCTTCTGGAAACGTGTTCCGAGATCCTCTTCCCGACCTTCGTTGAGCCCGTAAATGAAACAAGGCGCAGTTCAGGGTCGTCGGTAATCCAGTTCCCGCCTTCCGAGCCCTTGCTTACCATGAGGGAATATACGGGTGGGAAGCCGTGTTTTTCAAACACTCCGGAAATCACCCTCATTACGGCTACTGCAGTTAGTGGCGCCTTTGTTGAAGGCTTCCACAGAACAGTGTCTCCTGCGGCACCCGCAATAAATGCATTCCATGACCAGACTGCCGAGGGGAAATTGAAGGCGGAAATAACAGCCATTGGGCCAAGCGGGACCCACTGTTCATAAAGCCTGTGGTATGGCCTCTCACTTGCAATTGTGAGGCCGTAGAGCTGCCTTGAGAGCCCAACCGCAAAATCTGCAATGTCGATCATTTCCTGGATCTCCCCCTCGCCTTCGCTCTTTGTTTTTCCGACTTCGAGCGTGACCATCCTGCCGAGGTCTTCCTTATGATCCTTGAGTGCCTTTCCTATCTCGGCCACAATCTGCCCCCTCTTAGGGGCAGGCATGAGCCTGAATTCTTCAAAAACAGACCTGGACTTACTGACCAGATTGTCGTAATCCTCCTTTGTTGCCAGTGTAACCTTGGCGATCGGCTTGCCATCAATGGGACTGTAGGAAGTCACAGTTTCCCTGCCTTCAATGGAAGCCCATTCACCGTCATAAATGCCTGAGTTTACCTCACCAATGCCCAGTCTTTCGAGAGTCTCGGCTCTAAACTTGTCAATATCCATAATATCACCATACCGATGAAAACAACTCTATGGATAATCGGGGCAATGGATAAAAAAACTAACCACTAAAAGTTGCAGAAATAATTACTTAATTTCTATCTTGCGCATTTTTGGGGATTCTGAGCTGTCGGATGATACAAAAGATCTCCCCACCTTTGCCACTTCCATTGCAGCTTTGCCGAAATTCTCGAGTATCGAACCAAAGCTTCCCCCGAAGAGAGGCGGTATCGATATCCTGATCTCTATGACTGCGTTGTTCTGCTCGTTCCCTTTTTCCTTGTTTCCCTGGGTGTTTCCGGATGTGCTCATGACATCCTTATGAGTAAATATTTGTTAATAAATTCTGCGGATTCGGGACTCTTGTCGGAAAATGTCTGGGGCAGGTAGAACACACGCCTCCAGTTGTCCATTTCAATCACAAGCTCCCCTCCCTTGTTGAAAAGGTTAAGGCTCTCCCGGTCAGCGAATGGGAGTTTTATCTTGACTATGCTCTGCCCGTTCTCGCGGATATATTCAACCGGCCTGCCTTTGTAGTAGATTTCATACGGGTCATCCTTGCCGTAAAGCCTCTTTCCGAATTCGGTGAGCTTTTCGAGACCGGTAGGCTCTTCCTCTGTCAGGTAAGACTTGAATATTTTCACGTCCCCAAATGAGTCCTCAACCTCCCTGATTATCTCATCCTGTGACTTCCTCCATTTCTCGAAAAACGGCCCCGTATTCTCCCTGTATATCTTGTTAACAATCACTCCGTCCACGGGATATTCATAGAGCATAAGGTAGGTGTAGGCTCTCTTGGTTTCATTAACGGACATCCTGTCAGGGTTGCATATCAGCCTGATTGATGTCCTCTCAGGATCCGAAAGCAAGCCCCTCACCTTGCTAAGGCTGTTATACAGTGCCTCCATGCTCTGAAACACTGAATCGTCCGGAAGAGGAAGATTGAAGAATGGTTTTGCCATCGGCCTTATTATCTTGGCTGTTTTCCTGCTTATGGGAAAGAACTTTTCCATGTACCAGGACATAGCCTCAGGGAACGAGAGCAGCTTCAGAGCCTCCCCTGTTGGGGCGCTGTCAAGCACAATCACGTCATATTCCCCTGAGTCAACGTATTCATTGAGGTAAAGAAGGTGTGATGCCTCATCAAAACCAGGGAGAGTTGCGATTTCTTCTGCAGAGACGGGGTCAAGTCCCTGTGACTGGAACAGACCTGTAAGGTACCCTTTCAGCTCGTTCCAGTGGCTGCTGATTGCCTCAAGAACACTGACTTCCTGTGCATAAAGGTTCTCACCAATCTTCTTTGGGTTAGGGCCAATGCGCTCTCCAACTGCGTCTGCAAGGCTGTGTGCCGGGTCGGTTGACATAATCAGAGTCTTCAGTCCCTTCCCTGATACCATGGCTGCCGTCGCGGCGGCGATGCTTGTTTTGCCTACGCCCCCTTTTCCCGTAAAAAGCATTATTCGTGTTGTCATTTTATCCGAATTCTTCTATTCTGTCTATAACTATGAGCGCCAGTTCCATCAGAAGGTCCAGGTCGGCAGACTTTTCAGTCCTGCTCAGTGCATGCAGTGCCTTTTCTATGAATGACTTTGCCTTCTGGAACGAGTAGTCGATTGACCCGGTTTCCATGAATACAGATTTGATCTTCTCGCCGGGGACAGTCAGTTTGCCCGTCAATGCCCCCCTTAATGTCTCTCTTGCATCCTGGTCCCCGTGCTTAAGTGCATATATGGCAGGGAGCGTTATTGCTTCGTGCCCTATGTCAGCCAGGACTGGCTTTCCCATTTTCTCCTGGTCTCCAACGATGTCCATTATGTCGTCTGTGACCTGGAAGGCCATCCCAAGGTTGTACGCGAAATTTGTAAGGTTTGCCCTGACCTCGGATGGAGCTTTTGATGCGGTGGTTGCACCTTCAGCACAAGCTCCAAAAAATTTGGCTGTCTTGTTGCTTATGATCTCGAAGTAGACATCTTCCTGGAGGTCGAGGTTTCCAAGGTTTGTCGCCTCAAGTATCTGCCCTTCGGCAAGGTTGCTTGATGCGTCCGCCATTATTTTTGAGACTGCAGGGCCATACCTTGATCCAAGCTCATAGGCCTTTGCGAAAAGATAATCTCCCACTACGATGGCGTTAGATTCACCGTCAACGTAATTAAGTGTCGGCCGGCCCCGCCTCAGCTTTGCATTATCGATTATGTCATCGTGTATGAGGCTCGCAGTGTGTATGAGCTCATATCCGGCGGCCAGGTCAAGAATATTGGTGTAGGGCTCTGACGTGCTTATCTCGTAAGCCAGTATTGTGAGAAGCGGCCTGAATCTCTTTCCACCTGCCTCAATAACGTATTTTGACATTCTGTAGAGTTCGTCCTGCGGAGTGTAAATATTCCTCAGAAGTGTTTCATTAACTTCCTCTACTTTTCCGTGGAGGCCCATCTCCCATTCAAAGAAGCTCTTCATGATTATCAGGGTGCAGTCTGATGATTACAAATAGAAATATAACTCTTTTTTAGTCCATATTAGGTACTCAGAAATATCAGATTTGTCTCAAAACCTCTACGACTCTACTTATGTTGAACATCAAAAAAAGAGGGGTTGGCTTACCTTGTCAGGGTAATTTCTATTGACGAAACGTTGGAGTCTCCTCTTTCTCCCTGGAGGACTTCAGTTTCTATGTTTATGTTGGCGTACTTGGCTTCAGGAATGAACTTGTGTTTTGTTATCTCCGCAATATCCACTGCCTTACTGATTGTCTTGCCCCTCGCCTTGATGACTATTTTGTCTACGTTGTTGTTGAATTGTGTAACAACTGCAAGAACATAGTTCATTGTTGGTTTTTTTCCCACAAAGATTACGTTTTCTTCAGCCATTGTAGTCCTCTCCATGTGTCTGATTTCGGTTTGATATATAACCATATCGTCAGGTTGAATACACAATGAACTCGCAACTTGATGCGGAAATCAGCCCAGCCTTATCAGTGTGTCAGTTCCTTTCACTCCGTCAACGACCCTTATCTCGTCAACTATTCGGTTCAGCTCCTCGACGGAACCGCAGGTGAGCTTCACAGCAAGGTCCACCCTCCCCGAGAACTCATAAATTTCACTGAACCTGTTTTTCAGGAGCTTAATGATATCCTGCGCCCTCTTGACGTCCATCCTTATGAGAACTATGGCGTCTATCCCGTTGCTGCTGGTTGTGACGGTAAACTGCTTTATGACGCCCGAAGATACAAGCTTGGAAATTCTTTTCCTTATGGTTCCCTCTGACACATTGAGGTCCCTGGCTATTTCAGAATTGGAAAGCCTTGAGTTTTCACGGAGTCGGGCGAGAATAGCCCTATCCCTTTCGTCCACACTATTGTAATTGCATTTGCTTAAATATATTTTCCGAAATTCATCAATACCTGTGCTTATCCGTCAGCGGCCCAAGTTCTTTGAGTGAAAAATAGTTTCACGGCCTCTGCCGGCCCAATAAGGATCAGAAAAGAGACCGCCGTGGTGTATACCTAACAATCGGTCCACAGAGTAACCGGATAGTAAGTCTTGGATAACTGCTGACACTTCAATGGGATAGAATCAGGAGATAAGGTCAGCGATACATCGTCTGGCCCTTGTTGTCATCGTCCTTCTTGCCTCTCTTGATAAGTTCCTTTGGAACCTTTACCATTCTTATGATATTGGTGGCCTGCACCATGTAGTTTGGAATTCCAGTGTTGGGATCGTTTCCACCCCTCAGAACTGATACTATCTCCATCTTAATCTGTATGACAGAACCATCGCCCAAGCGGACCGTAATCCACTTTGGCTCTTCTTCTGTCTGAAATTCAACTATTTCACCATCAGCAGGAAAATTGAAGCCCGGAGTTGCCATCGAGTTGTTATTGTTATATTTTATTAAATCTATTCTGTCATTACGGTTAAGGAGTATTGGCTATTCACTTCAGTCCAGTATGAATAGAGAGGAGGGCATGAGTGCCCCGGTCAGGATTGGTTGCCGTAGACCCTCAATTCTCTCCGGCCACTTCCAGTAGTGCTTCTGTGAGTTCCTTTGGTTTTGATACCATGGGCCAGTGCCCTGAGTCTATGACCCGGTACTCACCGTCGAGACCACCATCGATGATCTCCTGGATGTTGTCTCCTCCCCGGGTGCAGAGGATGTATGCCTTCCTGGCCTCAAAATAATTCCTACCCACTGAGATCGGGTCCCAAAGCAATTTCAGCGGCCAAGGGGTAATCTTGGACCCAAACCATTCCCAGTCTTCCCCCTTTATGTCAACTATGTCAACTAGTATGCCATCGGTAAGAGGCAGCCTCCAGCCGTCGCCATTATTTCTCGCGTCGTCTTCTACAATCTTTATATGTTCGGGCTTCCATTCGCTCCTTCCTCCTTGCGGGCCCTCTGCTTTCTTTGGAACCATAGCGTCAAGAAAAATGACCATTTTGACGCGTTCAGGAATCCTGTCCGCAACTAAACTGACCACTTTCCCTGCAAAACTGTGTCCCACCAGAATTACATCCTTCAGGTCCCCGAATTCTATCAGGTTGATTACGTCCTGCACCGCCACTTCAATACCATAGTCCTTATTCGCAAGGTGCACCCTCTCCCCCATACCTGTCAGGGCGAGAGTGTACACATCGTGACCTTTATTGCGCATAAGTGGGGTGATTTTTTTCCATACCCATGATCCCAGCCAGGCTCCGGGAACGAGAACAAATGTTGCCATGTTCACACTTAACTAGCACAGAATATAAGCATTGCCTGTACTGAATAAAATGAGGAAACGCCATTAAATTGCGAATAGTAAGCATTGGGAAAAATTCCCGTTTTTCTTTAATACATGCTGGCATTCAGGGTATTGTGCTTATTCTGCTGCTGATGGTATTTTTCGCACTTGCTTTCCTGGTGGGCCTGATTGGAAACATATCCGGCATAGGGGGAGGTGTTATGATCATTCTTTTCCTTATCTACGCATTCGGTTTCAACCCGCTTGATGCTGCGGGCCTGAGCCTCCTCACACTGGTATTCAGTTCCCTGACCGGGTTCGTTCAGAACATGAGGCGCAAGCTCGTGGACACGAAACTTTTCATCATAATGGGAACATTAGCCGTTTTTGGTGCATTATTCGGATCATTCCTTGCAAGCCATATACCATCCGGCGTGTTCAAAGGAGTCTTCTCAGCCATACTCATCTCCCTTGGGCTCTTCTCCGTGTACGCATCCCGAATGCAGACAAAAGGAGGAGCTGAAGAATACAGCTCAGAGCCGGCACATGATGCAGACACAGGAATTGTCTCACTGGTTGCAGGAGTAGTTTCAGGATTTATCGGAATAGGTATTGGCGGGATAATAGGGACTTACCTGACTGCAATAAAGAGGTCCCAGCCAAAGGTGGCAATAGCGACAATAATCGCAGCAACGCTTCCGGTTACCGTTGCAGGAATGTTCCTCCACTTCTATTACACTGGATTCGTCAACATTGTATACGCCCCTCCACTTGTCATAGGTGCATTCATGGGCGGGTTTCTTGGGTCATGGGTAATAAGGAAGGCGCCGCAGGTAAGTCTCAGGTTCTTCCAGGGGTACATAATTATCGCGTTCGGCATACTTTCTGCAACACTCTACCTGCTCTCGTCTTTCTAATGCACTATCACGTGAACTAACACCACTTGCTTCCATCTGACCCTTGGCATGGTATTTTCCAGTCTAGGAAGGCAGCTGTTCACTGGACAGCTGCCGGCTCGAACACGCCCGATACCCGGAAGGTGTAGTAAACTAGCAGAGCAACAAGGGCGATCATTACAACTCCGGAAACAATTGGCGAATAGAGGGAGAGTTCAAAAATTTCGCCAAAAATCATTATATTGGCAACCGCAAGGAAGAATTCCCTCACTTCCTCTGTTTCCGTAAAAATGGAGGACATCCCGAATAATGAGATTAAAGTCCCGACAAGGATGACCGCAAGCCCGAACAAAATTTGGGCAATACCGAAAATAATTATAAGCCCGTTGACAAGGTTGAGGATGAGGAAGTCCGCAAGCAGTGTGAATATAAAATTTCTCTCATAAATGCGGTTTTCGCGGCCCTTAAGCCCCAGGTACCTGCCTTCCCTGCGGATGATTACCCTGACTGCTGCGCTGACCACGTAAAGAAAGGTGGGGAACAGAAATATCATCCTAAGGAGTGGACCGTTTATCAATGAGATATCATATGGATTCCATACTTAACTTGTGGCGCCATTGATTTGGTTGATGCGAAATAATTCTGCACAGGTTAAGCTAGACCTCCGGAAAATTTACCGGTCATGCCCGCCCCAGCATGCAGTAATGCCGATGAATTCTCTAGAAACAAGCATCAGATAGGGACAAATGCAAGAATTCCTGCGGTTATGATCAGCACGGAACCCATAATGTAATCTATATATCTCGGCGGGACCCTTTCCAGTGCTTTTGAGAAACCCTTGACAGCAGCATATACCATGGCCATCAATGATAGGGCGCTGATGAGGATGAATGTGACCAGGACTACGGATATCGAAGCTGGAGAAAGAGGTGAGCTTGCCAGCATGATGGGAATGAGGGCAAAATCTGGAAAAGCGCTTATCCCAATGATCGATCTGACAGATGAAGAAGAATAGCCCTGATCTGAGTATTCCTCTTTGTACCCGTTTACTATGAAGTAGATTGCAACTACCAACAATAGTATAATTGAGGCAATCTCCAGGTAGTGCAGGAAACTTTTCACAAGGAATATTCCGGCAACAAGTGCAATGCCAGCAACCGCTTCTGAAGTTATTGCGTGCAAGCCCCCCATTGCTGCCGCACCGGCATAGGTTTTTCCTGAAGAATATCCCAGTTTCTTTGACACAACCATGAGGGGGACCCAGTGGTCCGGCGCGATCATATGCAGCCCTCCGAGCACTACTACTGTCCCGACTATCACTAGAAACAGCGACACTCTGCTTAAAGGGAGCGTGCATACTTAAAGTTGAGTTTTCCCCATTTGACCAGGAACGCCCTGTAGAAAGGAAGCCACTGTTAATTCTGCCATTCAACTCCTGTTTTCGAGTTAATAAGGGGCCACAGTATTTTCTGAATTCGAAGAGAGAGGACTCACTTTTGTGCTTGAACCGTGCCATACCCCGACCCTGAAGAAATACGGCCCCTGCCTGGCCAATAATTAAGGGGCCGCAATAACTGGGCGGGGCATAAC
>JBJKST010000003.1:0-24049 GCA_046703705.1 Thermoplasmataceae archaeon | reverse complement strand
CATGGAGGTCGTGTCCGCATGCGTGCATGACCCCATGGTTTTTTGACTTGAATTCGAGGTCATTTTTCTCCGTTACTGGAAGGGCATCGATGTCGCCCCTCAGGGCAACTGTTTTTCCGGGGTGCTTTCCAGATACTTCTGCCATTACTCCTGTGCCGTTTATTCTCTTGTGTTTGATGCCCATATGGTCAAGCTCCCCTTCTATGAATTTTGCTGTCTCATGCTCCTGAAAACTGAGTTCCGGATGCTCATGTATATGCCTCCGAACTCTAACGAGATAATCCATGATGTCATTGTCAAGCCTGGTTTCAGACATGAGATGCCGATCGACTCTATTTTATTTCAAAATGTCTGTCCTGGAAAAATGTTTTGAGATATTTGATGGCTTTTGCATTTATTTGCCTGTTTCTAATTTAGCCTATATAAAATAACTAGCTTTGTTCAAGATCATATTTATACTATCTAGAAAAATTCTATTTTTAAGGACAAATGACAAATTACTTATTTAATGCTACAATGATTCGCCGATTTTGTTTGGAGAATTACTATGGAAAAAAACGACTCTAATAAAGAGCCAGTGGTTTCTCAAGGGAACCCAAACAGAAAGAAGAGATATGCCATCATACTGGCAATAATTGTAATTGTCTCAGGTCTTTCAATACTGGCAATAGTGGAACATAACAAAAACAACAATGCAGTGCCTTCTGTTTCAAACGCGCAACAGGTGGTAACAGTAGGGAGCACCTACAGTTTTCTTTTGAACACGAAGAGTGACTTCTCCTCTGTTCAGGTTAACTTTGGTGACGGAACTTCACAGAACATTGCATTCAACGGCACAACTGATTTGAACGTAACGCACGTGTACAATTCCCCCGGGAACTATTTCATATACTACAGGGTGAATTACAGCGGATCTGTCTACTCAGGATCAAACAATCTGATTCCTGTTGAAGCTACACAGGCATCCTCCGCGGCACAGGGATCAACCGGCCTTCTGAATTACAACATGACAGCTTCATCAAGTGAGCTTCTAAACAACACTCTGGTATTCAGCCCCGGTTCAAATGTTTCGTTCTCGGTTGCATACTACACTCCCCCAGCAAACAGCAGCTATCAGGTCATAGAGCAGCAGGTTGAGATAGTAAAGAACACCACAGACAAAAAGACGGTGAAATATCCGTATAGCTTTGACTCCTCAAGCGGTTCATATGGCCTTTCGCCGCAGAGCTCATACCTGAACCTGTCCGGTATGACTGACGGCATCTACGCGATGAAGGTTATTACCACAACTGCACCTTTGACCAACACAACAACAGGATCAGTAAATTCCGCAAAGGACTATAACACATCATACTTCGTGGATGTGGCCGTTTTCCAGAATGGAAACGTGCTGACCCAGACCGGTAAGACTGTCTTTGTCAATGCTGAGCTTGAAAATGGAGGATTTTCAAAGCTTGACCCCGCTACTGTCTTCGACACTGTAAGCTATGAAATACTCATGAACACATACCAGCAGCTCGTGATGTTCAACGGGTCAAGCGAGACAAGCTTCAAGCCAATGCTTGCTACGACACTGCCTACAATATCCAACGGACTTATAAACAACAATACAAAGACGTACAATGAAACAACCCCATGGGGAACAACTTACAGTGTGCACCTGAATCCATATGAGAACTACACGTTCTACATAAGCAACAACACGAAGTGGCAGAACGGGCAGCCGGTGACTGCATGGGACGTCATGTATTCGCTCACCAGGACCCTTCTGTTCTCTGCAGGAACTCCAACAACCCCGGCATACATACAGGCTCCGCTCATGCTTCCTGGAAATTATCTGAAAACCAACACTTTCTATAACATAACCAATAACATGACTGTTGACAACACAACGAATTCTATAACTTTCCACTTCCAGCAGCCGGAGTCCCCGAACCTCGTGTTCCAGACGTTTGATAACTATGGAAGCCAGATTACAAGTGCAGCATGGCTTCAGGCACATGGGGCAGGAATAACATGGACTCCCCAGGGATTCTTAACCTACGAGCAGCAGGGCAATGCGCCACACTACAACACTTACATCGAAAACCATGTGCTTTCTGATGGCCCATACAAGATTGCCTACGTCATTCCGGGATCACAGGTCGTGATGGTTGCAAATCCCAATTTCGTATCGCCAGGACCTTGGTTCCCCGCCCCGAAGATAGGTAAGATCATCATAGATTACGTAAGCTCGCCGTCGACCATATCGCTGATGCTGCAGTCAAACCAGTCTCAGTCGGGCCAGATCCCAACTTCTTCATGGAGCTCTGTTCTTAACCTTGAACAGCAGGGAAAAGTCAAGGTGCTGAGCCTGGTAACTCCGGCAATCAACTGGATGAATTTCAATGCGGACATAAACATGACACTACTGCAGAAATCGTATGCCAAGCAGGCTAACCTGCCGTTCAACCTATTCACCGACCACAACGTCAGAAAGGCGTTTGCCTATTCTTTCAACTACAACTACTTCCTCACGCATCAGCTTGGAAACCCGGCATTCCCGCACCTAAAGGTAGGACAGCGTTTCGCAGGTTTCCTGGAACAGGGAATGGGATTCTCACAGAGCATTTCAGACCTTAACAACACTACTGGCGGCAATGTGCCATACTTCAACCTGCAGCTTGCCAAGCAGTACTGGAACCAGTTCATGAGCAGCGCAGCAGCAAAGGTGAACATAAAGAACGTAAGTGGTACGATCGAATACAACAATCAGCCACTGGATGTTCCTGTGTTCGTCCTGAAGAGTGATTTCTCGACGCCGATTGCAGTTAGCACATGGCAGACGAACCTACAGAATGTCATACCCGGAATTACACTGACAATAGTGAAAGTGTCATTCCCGGAATGGCTCTCGCTATCCGTCAACGGCCAGAATCCAATGACCATTTTCCCCGGAGACTGGATACCTTCACTGACTACACCGTCTTCGAACCTCGGCCCTCTGGCCTACCCGTCGGCTTCATTGTCCTTCCAGACATACATGTCGCCGTTCTGGATGGGTGGCGGAAACTCGAGCCAGCTCAACGTGCTTGGAAACACTACACAGAAACAGCATCTGGTTGACATGCAGTCATACTACAACAACGCCACATCATCGATTAACCAGTCAATCAGGGAGAAATACTTCCACAAAATGAATGCAGAACTTGTCAACATGACTATGGACATATACCTTTACCAGAGCGTTGTCAACAGGGTAGTGAACACACACGTAAGCAGCCAGTCCATAACAGTTTGGAATGACAACCCGCTACTTGCAGGAACAGGCAGTTATTTCTATAACTACCTATCCTACAACTAAATTTTTTTAAACCAATTTTTTAATCCGATAGATAATAGCCATAATAGGCAATATTAGAATCCATCTGTTCTTGCCTCACAAAGCGATGATTATAACTGCATTCAGCAAAAATTAATCATTGTGCAAACATTCAATTATGTATATGATCGTCAAGGATGTCACAAATTCTTTCATATCCCTCGAAAAGGTGAAGGAGAGGGAATCAGGGTCCCTGAATGGAATGACCTTTGGCATCAAGGATTCAATTCCCGTAAAGGGACTAAGGTGCACATCCGGATCCAGGGTCCTCTTCAATCATATTGCAGAAAAGCATTCACGAGTTGTCCAGACAATCCTCTTCAATGGAGGGGAGATTTCAGGGAAGACAAACCTGCACGAATTTGGGGTAGGCGCGACCGGCACTTCATCTGTGATGGGCCCGTGCAGGAACCCATACGACATGGAAAGAATATGCGGTGGGTCGTCCAGCGGATCGGCTTCCGCAGTAGCATCAGGCCTTGTCGATGTGGGCGTGGGGACAGACACAGGAGGGTCCATAAGAATACCTGCGGCACTCTGCGGGGTAATAGGTTACAAGCCGTCAAACATGTATGTGAAGAGTGACTCGGAGATACCGTTTTCGGACATCATGGAAACCACCGGGATAATTACCAGAGACTTTACCACACTAAGATGGGCATCCAGGGAGCTGTTTCCGAACATTGAAGAAATGGACTGGTCTTCCGACAGGATAAGGATCGGAATTTTGGGTGATACAACGGACAGGAATTTCGGCCGGCTGCTTGAAAGGATGAGGGACAAGGGTGACAGGTTTGCCGTTGAGTATGCAAATATTCCCATCCTGGAAAAGGAAGGGAACAGGATCAGAAGACTGGTATCAGCGAAGGACGGTTATGATGGGCATAGCAAGCTTATGGAGAACAACCTCTGCGATTATTCGCCGGATGTAAGGGCAGTACTTGAGTCAGGATCAAAGATTGAGAAAACAGACTATGAGGAAGCCCTCTCAATAAGGAAAGAGGCAATCACCCAATACAATGAAGTGATGTTCGATTTCGATGCCGTCATATGCCCCACGACCTCAATAACTGCACCAAGGATACTCGACGTCATCGGAAATGAGGCGAGATACAGGGACAATCTAATCAAGAATACGGAACTGTTCAACGTTGTAGGCGCACCTTCCATCACGATCCCGTCCGGATTTGTTGATGGCCTTCCGACAGGATTGATGATCAGCGGCGGACCCGGTGACGACACCAAGATGCTCAAGATCGCAGAGACAATAAATGTGTTCATTGGCGGGAAAAACAGGAACTGAAAATCCGGATAAACATATAAGTTGCAACACTTTTAAGGGTCCCAGCCCATAGACAACCGGGATGAAATACTGTCCGGCTTGTTTTTCCAACAGTTTCGCGCAAGAAAGTAAAGGAACCGGGTGATGCACACTTGAAGAATGGGCGCTATGCAGTTCTTATATCCAATCTCATAAGGGGATCCAAGTTCTCGGTTGTCAGCGTTGTCTCATTCGGGATTGAGGAGGCCATACTCGCAGGAGGCCTCTACGGTTTCGGCTTCAAATACATAATTCCTGTGAATATCGCAGCAGTTTTCTTCAGCGTTGCCTTTGGCTTTCTCGCAAATGAGTGGTGGACAGTAAGGCATGAAGGTTACCATGGAGGGGCGTTATGGGGACTTGTGGCAAGGCTGCTGAAATTTGAGATAATCTATGCTGCCGGGAGTGCAATTGGAATAATAGTGCAGCTGCTAATCTACTACAATTTTGGCATCAACCCGGTAATTGCAAACATAGCCGGTGCTCTTGTAGCATACCCTGTAAATTATGTCATAAGCCTCCTTTATGTCTGGAGGATCAGGGTCTGGCTGCAATAGTAACTGTGTAGCCTCATTTATGAGCATCTACGCTTATTATGGGAGAAAGTACTTTTCAATGGAGGGGAATAATGGTAAAGACCATATTTTCAAACGGTAAGATATTCACATCGTTCAGGCCAGCCCGCCATGTAAACGCCATGCTGGTTGAAGATGGAATCATTGCCAATATCGGCGATGAGAAAGAGATCAGGAAAATTGCAGGAGAAGACGCGGAAAGAATAGACCTGAAGGGAAAAACAGTCCTGCCAGGGTTCATAGATGCGCATATGCACCTTGACAACCTAGGAGAATACCTGAATGAGATTAATCTAGTCGGCGTCTCTTCCATTAATGAGCTTCAAGCAAAGATAAGGGGATCCCATGGGCTTATGGGATGGGTACTCGGGCATGGTTGGGACGAGCACCGTTTTGCCGAGCACAGGATGCCTACAAGGCAGGATATTGAAGAAGTAGAAAGCGAAAGGCCGGTATATCTGAGCAGGGTCGACCTCCATTCTGCAGTGCTTAACACAAAGGCCATAGATATGCTGGAACTGAAGGACAGATTCCATAAATCTGAAAATCTCGAGATAAAGGAAGGGGAACTCACAGGCATCGTCAAAGAGAACGTCTTTGAGTATGTTGACAGAACAATAAAGGAAAAATGTTCAGAAGACCAGAGCTGCACAATGATAAGTGATGCTTTGGAAGAGGCTGCCAGCAAGGGAATTACCACAGTGGGCTTTGTCAGCTGCTCTCTTTCTGCCCTCAGGCATCTTGAAAGGCTGAGGGACGAAGGGAAACTGAATATACGGGTCCGGGCATACTTAAATGCAGATGAGATCGGTGACCTGAAGGGTTTCAGGAACGATGAAATGCTCAAGGTAACAGGAATCAAAATCTTTGCAGACGGATCTCTCGGAACAAAGACTGCATACCTCTCCTTTTCGTACAAGGACGAACCCGATAACCGCGGGATTGAGATCACCAGCCAGGCCAGGATGCTTGAGCTCGGAAGGATTGCAGAAGAGAAGGGGATGCACATAGCAACACATGCAATCGGCGACAAGGCCCTGGACAACGTTATTGAAGTATACAGGAAACTGAAGGGCCGACACAGGATTGACCACATTTCACTGGTAAGGCAGGACCAGATTCAGGAACTTGAACGTATGTCTCCTGTTCTTGTTGTGCAGCCACATTTCATAATAACCGATTTCTGGACCCTGGACAGGATAGGCAAATCAAGGGCCAGGATGGCATACCCTTTCAAGACACTGGCATCTAAGGGCCTGCAGCTAGCCTTTTCAACAGACTCCCCAGTGGAGCCGCTGAATCCATGGGAAACAGTCTATGCTGCAGTAACCAGGGGGAGTGCAGAAGGCATACCCTTGGGACAGGTTACTGCGGAAGAGTCACTGTCAGTCGAGGAATCTCTGGAATTCTATACAAGAGGCTCTTCCATTGCAATCGGTGAAAAGGAGCTCGGCAGCCTTCATGAAGGCCATATGGCAGACTTCATTGTAGTAGGCAAGGATCCCATGGAGGCAGGCACCATGGAATTGAGGAATATGAAGACGCTGCAGACATATGTGGGTGGCAAGCTGGTGCACTCTGTAGAATAATGCGAAAAGATGCAAGTGGGGTTCCAGATTCATATCTTTCAACAATAACATCACATGTTCGGTATGGGAGTTATGAACGGAAACCCGATTATTCATTGCTGACATGTTGGAAAAAACTGATTCAGTCTCCGTTTCGCATATCGGTCTTGACGAGTTGATAACATCCCTCGGCACAGATATTGAAGATGGCCTGGCCAGTGATGAGGCGGAAAAAAGGCTGAAGCATTTTGGCTACAACAGGCTAAGTGAGTCAAGAAAGAAGGGTGTGCTTGACGTACTCATTGAAGAGATACGCGAGCCAATGATCATTTTGCTTATTGTCATAGCCGTGATTTATTCCTTCATTGGAAATCCTACAGACTCTATTGCCATCGTTGTCATAGTCCTGATAGTGGTTGGCGTAGAGGTTTTCAACATAAACAGGGCGAAAAAATCCATTGAGGCCCTGAAAGCCCTAACGTCACTTTCTTCCGTCATATACAGAGACGGTGCTATGACAGAGCAAAAAAGCAAGTTCATTGTTCCGGGCGATATTGTGATACTTTCAGCAGGGGACAGGATACCTGCCGATGGGAGATTGATAGATTCCTATAACACCAAGGTCGATGAGTCATCCCTGACTGGCGAATCTTTTCCGGTGGGCAAGTATTTTGAGGAGATTCCGAGGAGTGACCAGCTTGCTGATCTCTTCAACATGGTCTTTTCAGGCACATTAATGGTTCAGGGTACCGCGAAAATGGTAGTCACCAGTACCGGCAGGAACACGGAGATAGGAAGAATCTCGGAACTTGTAGAAGAGGCTGAAGAGCCAGTAACCCCGCTGGAGGAATCCATGAATGCTCTTGCATTCATACTGGCATTTGTCGCCATCTTCTTCAGCGTGTCCATCCCCCTGATAGGTTTTCTTGAGGGGCAGCCGATGGACCTGATGATCATTACTGCACTCTCCATGGCGTTTGCAACAGTTCCGGAGGAACTGCCGATTGTAATATCCGTTACGCTGGCGGTGGGCGCATACGCACTGTCAAGGAAAAATGCGATAGTAAGAAGCCTCAAGGCTGCCGAAACACTGGGAAACGTTACGGTGATAGCTACTGACAAGACTGGAACCATCACAGAAAACAGGATGTCGGTAGGACACACCTATTATGACGGGGAATTGCGGGAAAGAACAATTGCACCTGATCCGAGACTGATGGAGATCGGCATACTCTGCACCGGAACACTGCTTTCCGACATACGCGTATCTTCAAAATACAAGGACCCAATGGAGGTCGCCGTCCTGGAGTATGCACGCAGCCTTGGTTCTCAAATAGATACCTTGAGGGAAAGGTTCGAGGTGATAGAGGAGTTCGGCTTTGACAACCGGATAAAAATGTCCTCGTATATCTACAGGGAAGAATCCGGCAACGCAATCTATGTGAGCGGTGCTCCTGAGATTATTTCCGCCAATTCAACCTCGATACTTGAAGGAGGGATCGCAAGGGACATAACCGATGCCGACAGGGATGTCATAACTGCAAACGTTGACAGGCTTACGCAGCAGGGAGAAAGGATCATTGCAGTATCATACCGCGAAGGGATTGACCCCGGTGACGCAAGGGAGGATCTTGAAAAGAAGCTCACTTTTGCAGGCCTGATCAGCTTTGTGGACCCGCCGAGGAAGGAGGTGCGAAATGCAATCAGCCAGTGCCAGAATGCAGGAATCAGGGTTATCATGCTGACGGGTGACCACCCGAGGACGGCCCGGTCAATAGCCGACAGTGTCGGAATAAACAACACCGGGAAAATATTGACGGGAACTGAGATCCAGGCAATGAGCGATGATGATCTCCTTGAAAGGCTCTCAGACGTGTCAGTATTTGCAAGAATCACCTCGGAGGACAAGCTCAGGATAGTGAAGCTTCTTGAAAACCGGGACGAAATAGTTGCTGTAACAGGTGACGGCGTCAATGATTCTCCTGCCCTTCAAACGGCCCAGATAGGTATTTCAATGGGAATAAGGGGGACTGATGTGGCAAAGGAGGCCTCCGACATGGTCCTGATGGATGACAATTTCTCAACCATAGTTGACGCAGTTCGCGAAGGGAGAAAGATATTCCACACCCTAAGAAAAGGTGTGAGGTATTACATAACAGTCAAGATGTCGCTCGTATCAATTTTCGTAATCCCACTGCTCCTGTCTATTCCTTTCCCGTTTTCCCCAATCCAGATCATCATAATTGAGCTCTTCATGGACGTGGCCGCTCTCGGAGGCTTTGTGTCCGAGAGAGGTGAGAGCGGCTTAATGAATGAACCTCCAAAGGGCACTGGAAAGAAATTCCTTGACTGGAGCATGAAGAAGGGGATAATACTGGGTTCGGCGGGACTTGTTTCGGCTGTTACTCTGATATACCTCTACACCTATTTCGTCACATCAAATGTCATAGAAGCCCAGACAGCTGCTTTTTCCACCTGGGTGCTGTCACACGTTTTTCTTGCCCAGAATCTCAGGACTGAGAAGGAGCCCGTCCTGAGGAAGGGGTTCTTTTCAAACAGAATAATAGTGCTGTGGGGTATAGGGGTAGTGCTCGCCCTCGCCATAATAACAATATTCCCTGACCTCCAGATACTGTTGAGCACGGCATCCCTCACTGCAAGGGACTGGATCCTGATTGTTGTAGCCTCAATGTTCTCATCTTTCTGGATGGAAATTTCCAAGCTGATCAATTACAGGAAAAAGAGTGGGAAAGTAGATGGGGCCTAATTCCTCGCGGCGTATTTTTCGGCAATTGTTGCTGAAACCACAAAGTTTGGCTCATCGACAATCTCGGATATTCTCAGGTCACCGGCAACGCTCATGAGAGCATAGGCTTCCTCTGCGGTGAAACCCATTTCGACCAATTGGTCGATCATGTTGTCCAGGGCGATATGTGCTGCCTCCTTCAGATCCGGAGATATTCCCATGGCCACTAGCTTTTCATTGGTATCCGTGTAGGTGGAATATGCCCTTGGGTAATCCAGCTTCTTATGTTTCAGAATATTTACCTTGAAAGTTACGACGGCACTCGTCTCAATTGCTGTGCCGCAAACCTCACCATCGCCCTGTGAAGCGTGGGGGTCCGATACTGATAGCAGTGCGCCTTTCTGATTCACCGGAAGATGCAGCCTCGCTCCCTTGGTAAGAAGGTGGTTGTCCATGTTCCCGCCAAAGTACTGGGGCGGAATCATTCCGTATTCGCCATCCTTGGGCGCAACGCCTATGACACCAAGGAAAGGCTTTGCATCTATCCTGACGCCCTTCAGAAAATCCGTTCCTGTCTCTGCAATGCCATCGTGAATCTTCCATATCACAAGACGGTTCTGGAACCTCTTCTTTATAAATCCAAAGTCAGGCTGAATGGAAGTCCATCCCCAGCTTCCAGCCTTGATATCCTGTATAACAACCTCAAGTACGTCTCCCGGTTCAGCACCTTCAACATAAATAGGGCCCACTGCACCGTCAAACTTCTTTGTGTCCAGATGGTCCATGTCACTGGTGGTCCAGTCCTCTTTTACCTGCATGGTAGATGAGTCGGGAACCTTGACCTCGAACACCTCGCCATCCTTTACATTAGCAATCGGGTCTCTCACTGGCTTCCATGAAAAGTGAATCTTGCTGTAATCCCATCCGTCAATAGACTTTAGCGCCATTGCAAATCATGAAACACATGGGTGGCTGCCATTATATTACTTTTGAATGGAAGTTCGTTTAAGAGAATTATTACGAGAATCGTAGCAGAATAACGAAAACGGAACTTTTAATACTCGGTAATTCTTCACCCCTTGATAATTAATGACAGATGGCAATGAACCACAAATTAGAGGCTCTACCCCCGTTCCACCCGGAAGGGGCCCTGGAGCACGCAGTCTGTATGCAGTGATAATTGTCCTAGTAGTCATCATAGCCGGACTGGCTGTCCTGAGCTTTCCGCACACGGTTGCTCAGGGCAGTTCTTCATCGGTTTCTAGCGCTGCATCTACTGCCCTGACTGGAAATGAGTATAACCTGACAATAAACACCAATGGCCAATTCAAAAGCCTGACTGTTTATTTCGGTGACAGCACGCACACGACTGTTTACTACAGTGGTAGCACAAATATCTCCATATCCCACGTGTACAACAGCCCGGGAGACTATTACATCTACTATGTTGTCAACTTCGGCAAGACACAGTTTGTAAACAGCGGATCACTGGTCAAGGTTGTGGCAACAACATCCTCAATCAATGATTTTTCATCGGTTGGGCTTATATCCCTGTTGCCTGGCCAATCATCGGCACCGCTTGTCAATCAGACAACGATTTTCTCACCGGGATCACACGCCTCATTCCTGGTAGGATATTTCACATCACCGTCCAATTCAAGCTACCAGGTAGTAGGAGAAACGCTCAACATCTACCATAACGGATCTCTGGTCAGCAGCAATACGCTCCCGTATGAATTCGATGCCAATTCAAGCACGTACATTCTCCCCCAGCAGAATTCCATCTTCAACATGAGTGGCCTTGAACTTGGCTATTATGTTCTGTCGGTAACCACATACACCGCTTACGTTGCTAATGCCACAACAGGCGCACTTGACCTTTCGCAGGGGATTTACAGCACCAACTACTACCTTGACATGCCGGTATTCACAACTGCAGGCCTTTACCAAAGCCCGACTGCAAAAACAGTATTCGTGAATGACCAGGTTGCACCCGGTGGATACACAACTCTCGACCCCGCTATCAACTATGACCTTCTTGGGTATGAAATACTTGACAACACAGCCCAATGGCTCCTGACATTCAACCAGTCATCGGCAACCTCATTCCTGCCAGCGCTTGCGAGTGCAGTACCATCCATGCAGAATGGTGGCATCAACAATAACTACAAGAACTACACTCAGACGACCCCCTGGGGAACAACCTATACCGTGCAGCTTCAGCCCTCCGAGAACTTCACGTTCCACATAAGGCAGAATGCTTCATTCCAGGATGGTTCTCCCGTCACGGCATGGGATGTGATGTATTCGCTCACCAGGACACTGCTCTTTGACAACGGTTCTCCGGGAACGCCAGGATGGATTCAGGCGCAATACCTGCTTCCGGGTGACTATTTCTCAAGCAATACGTTCTACAACATCACGAACAACATTACAGTGGACAACACCACAAACAATATCACTTTCCACTTCCAGAGCCCGATGCCCTCAGCACTGGCATTCGAAGTCCTTGAGACAAGCGGAACATGGATCACCAGTGCGAAATGGCTTCAGGCAAATGGTGCCGGAATTACCTGGACTCCCCAGGGCTTTGAGAACTACAAGACGCAGGCAAATGCAAACGGCTACAACCAGTATGTTGAGAACCACGTATTTGCTTCTGGTCCTTACAAGATAGCATACATAGTTCCGAGCTCACAGGTTGTCCTGGTTGCAAACCCAGCCTTTGTCTCACCAGGTCCGTGGTACCCGAAGCCCAGCATCAATGAGGTGATCATTAACTACATCAGTTCAGCCTCTACGGCATATCTTGCAGTGAAATCCGGACAGGCACAGGGAACAAGCATACCGTCAAGCAACTGGCAGGATGTTATTTCCCTGAACAACAGTGGTGCAGCAACACCCTATGGCTTCCCGTCACTGGGGATTTACTGGTATTCATTCAATGCCAACGTGAACACAAGCATGCTTTCATCAATAGCAAGCGCCGCCAACATGCCTTCCAACATGTTTTCTGATCTTAACATCAGGAAAGCATTCTCATATGCCTACGACTACCAGACCTACCTTGCAACAGATGTTGGGAACGGACTTTACAATACGGTATTCGGGCAGAGGTACGCTGGAGCGCTGCCGGCCGGTATGCTCTATTCGCAGTCCCTTCAGGAACTCAATGCCTCTGGAGCAGCAGTGCCATATTACAACCCCACACTGGCAAAGCAGTACTGGAACAACTTCCTCAACAGTCCCTACAGTAGCACACTTGGAATCACCATGTCCTCAGGTGTTGCACAGTACAATGGCCATCCGCTTGTCGTGCCGGTATTCCTTCAGTCCGGAGATCCCATAAACCAGGCAGGGGAAACCCTTTGGGCCAGCGGTGTCATGAATGCAACAGGCATCCAGCTTATACCTGTCACGCTGCCTTTCCCTGACCTTAATGCCTACAGCATCCAGGGACAGAACCCGATGCCAATCGTGATAAACGAATGGTTCCCTGACTACCCGTATCCAACGGACTATCTTGCACCCATTGCACTGCCTACCAACAGCTCAACCTTCGTCGGCCCTTCTGACTACACGCCTTACTGGATTTACGGAAATTCCAGCAACAGCTACCAGAATGCGACCGAGGCTGCAATACTGCAACAGATGGTAAACGACTACAACAACGGGTCCGGGGCAACATCAGCATCACAGGCAAAATACTGGTTCCAGCAGATGAATGCACAGTTTGTCAACATGACTCTGACAGTGCCGCTGTATCAGCAGTACCAGTGGAGGCAGATAAGCAACAGCATCAATCCGTCAACCATCACGACCTACGAGATGAACATAATGGTGGCCGGAGACAACATAATGCTGTATCAGTACCTTGCTTACAAGTAGTGGGTTAAATTTTAAATCCACCTATTTATATTTTTTAAATATTTATTCCTTTTATCCTCCATTTCCTTGTGTCCACAGTTGCAATTTTTCGGATTGCCGAAGTAAACATTTAATAGGAATGCATCAGTGAAACCATGATAACGCATGACAGACGAAAAAGATCCAATAGTTCCCAATCCGGGTGGAGGATCCCCCGGTAAGGGTCCGCAAGGAAAAGGACTCCTTGCGATTATAGTCGTGCTGGTTGTTATTATTGCAGGACTTGCTGTCCTTGACCTTAGTCATCCGACTGCTGGTCAGGGAAGCTCTGCAGTTGTAGCCAGCGCGGCAGCCACGACAGCCACAGGAAGCACATATAACTTCACCGTTCATACAAACGGCAAGTTCAGCGATATGACAGTGTATTTTGGTGACCATACGCAGACAAAGGTCTACTATTCAGGGACAACCAACATATCAGTTTCACATGTATACGAACACCCAGGGAATTATTACATCTACTACACAATCAACTTTGGAAGCTCAATATACGAGGGAAGCGGCTCACTGGTTAAGGTAATAGCCACCAGTTCATCACTGGACCAGTATTCATCCATCGGACTGGTAAACCTTGTTCAGTCGGCATCGAGTTCGCCTGAAATTAACCAGACAACAGTCTTCTCACCGGGATCGCACGCATCGTTCCTGATAGGATATTTCACAGAGCCTTCGAATTCAAGCTTCCAGGTGGTCAGCCAGACAGCCAATTTATACCTTAACGGGTCCCTCGTAAGTTCCGATCAGCTCGGATATTCATTCAACTCAAGCTCCGGCGTCTATGAACTGCCATCCTCACTGTCTCACCTTAACATGAGTGGAATGAAGGAAGGATACTATGTCATTGAAGTCACAACCTATACGGCCTATGTTGCAAACACCAACACGGGTGCACTCAACGTATCAATGGGGCTTTACAGCACAAAGTATTACACAGACGTTCCGGTCTTTAAGAATGCCGTGCTATACAAACCCCCAGTGAGCAACTCAGTCTTCGTGAACGACCAGGTTGCACCGGGCGGTTACACAACACTGGACCCGGCAATTAACTATGACCTTCTGGGATACAGCATACTTGACAATACAGCCCAGTGGCTCCTGACGTTCAACCAGTCCTCAGCAACGTCTTTCCTGCCTGCACTTGCGACAGCGATACCGACAATGGCAAACGGCATGGTTAACAACAACACAAAGAACTACACTCAAACAACGCCATGGGAAACTACCTACACTGTTCACCTCAGGCCGTCACAGAACTTCACCTTCAAGATAAGGCAGAATGCCTCTTTCCAGGACGGTTCTCCTGTAACGGCATGGGATGTCATGTACTCATTCACCAGGACTCTGCTGTTTGACGGAGGCTCTCCGGGGACTCCGGGCTGGATTCAGGCGCAGTACCTGCTTCCGGGTGACTATTTCTCAAGCAATACGTTCTACAACATCACGAACAACATTACAGTGGACAACAGTTCGAACTCAATAACGTTCCACTTCCAGAACTCAATGCCCGCTGCCCTTGTTTTCCAGATACTGGAAACCAGCGGAACATGGATCACAAGTGCAAAGTGGCTTGAGGCCCATGGTGCAGGCATAACATGGAATGCTACCGGATTCAAGAACTACCAGTCACAGGCCAGTTCCGCCAACTACAACCAGTATGTTGAGAACCATGTGCTTGCTACGGGTCCGTATAAAATAGCATATATCAGCCCAAGCTCGCAGGTTGTTCTAGTTGCAAACCCCTCGTTCACATCTCCGGGCGCTTGGGATCCCAAGCCAAAGATACAGGAGATAGTGATTAACTACATCAACTCGCCATCACAGGCTTATCTTGCAGTGAAATCCGGACAAGCGCAGGGAACAAGCATTCCGACAGCCAACTGGAACGATGTTCAGGCGTTGAACAACAGTGGCGCAGCCAAGCCCTATGGATACCCGTCGCTTGGAATATGGTGGTATGCATTCAATGCCAACGTGAACACCAGCATGCTGACCAAGAACATTGACCCACAGGCCAACATGCCTTCAAACCTGTTCTCTGACCTGAATGTGAGGAAAGCACTTTCCTACGCTTTCAATGACCAGTATTACCTGAATTACGAGCTTGGAAACGCGATCTACCACACTCAATTCGGACAGAGTTTTGCAGGTGCGCTTCCGGCTGGAATGCTTTATGCACAGTCTCCGGCGCAACTCAATGCATCTGGAGCAGCAGTGCCATACTATAACCCGACGCTGGCAAAGCAGTACTGGAGCAACTTCCTGACTGGTGTGAACAACCTGGGAATAACTTATTCCGGAGGACAAGCAATGTATAATGGCAAACAGGTCCAGATACCGGTATTTATCCTTCAGCAAAAGACGTCTGATATTGGCATGCTGCCTGTATGGGCAAGTGCAGTCTCTAACGTGACCGGCATTAAGATAACCATACAGCAGGTAACAGGAATAGTGAGGAACGCCTATGATGTTCCAAACACAAACCCGATGCCCATATTCCTCCAGGACTGGTACCCGGACTACCCGTATCCAACGGACTACCTTGCTCCGATAGCACTCCCCACAAATGGATCAACCTTTGTTGGGCCGTCTGACATGACTCCGTACTGGATCTATGGCAACTCGTCGAATTCATACCAGAACAAGACTGAGGCCATGGCTCTGCAGAGTCTTGTAAACGATTACAACAATGGTTCAGCCGCCCTTACACCGGACCAGTCCAAGTATTGGTTCCAGAAAATGAACGGCGAGTTCGTCAATCTGACGCTGACCATACCGATCGTGCAGGAAATCCAGTGGAGAGAGATAAGCCCGCAGATTAATCCGACTGCAATCACAACCTATGAGGAGAATATCATGGTTGCAGGGGACAACATAATGCTGTACCAGTATCTGTCCTACACCTAACCAAAAATTTTTAATTTTTTTTAAATTTTTTATTTTTCCCTTTTAAAAACTGAATTAATTTTGATGGCCTTTGAAGAGGAGATTTTCTTGATAATCCCTTAGACTACATTCCTGGTCAGGTCATCGATTGTTTCTCTCTTCCTGATAAGCGCGTCTTTCCCCTTTGAAATAAGCACTTCCGCAGGTTTGCCATGGCCGTTGAACTGATTGCTCATTGTGAACCCATAGGCACCGGCATTGAAGACTGCAATCAGATCACCCATGCTGACCTTCGGCATATCTCTCTCAACGGCTATCCTGTCGGTATTTTCGCAGATCTGCCCCACTATGTCAGCCTTCGAATCGTTCATAGCGTCCATTCTATTGGCAACTGCCACACCATGGTATGCGCCGTAGAGAGCCGGCCTCAAAAGTGTGTTCATTCCCATATCTGTACCGACAAAAGTCTTGCCGTAGGACTTCACATTCGTTACTCTCCCCAGAAGAACTGTTGAATCGGCAACGAGGTACCTGCCGGGTTCGATGAATAGCTCCGGCAATTCTTTGCCGACCGATGAAAAACTGTCATTGAGGCCTTCAAAAACCATGCGGGCGACATCCTCAACCGGCAGAACAGTTTCTCCGGGCCTGTATGGTACCCCGAATCCACCGCCTATGTCGATAAACTCAAAATCTATGCCGAGGCTAGTACTGATTTTGCTTGTGATCTCAAAGAGCCTGGATGTTATGAACTTGAAGTACTCAGCGTCCAAGACGTTTGATCCGGTCATCATCTGGATTCCGAACCTTCTCCCTCCAAGTTCCTTTGACTTCCTGTATGCTTCAAGAATGTGACCCTCCGGTATTCCGAACTTTGCCTCAGGCCCTGCTGTGACTGTTCCTGGGAATTCGCCCCTGCCGACTCCGGGATTGACCCTGAACGATACCACCTTCGGCATGGAGTCGTGTATGAGCTCCATCTGAGGGATATCGTCAAAATTGATTGCCACACCTTGATTGGAAGCTTCAAGAAGTTCATTGCGGTCCAGGTTGTTTGGGGACATGAGCATCGAACTTGGGGATATTCCTCCCATCTTGGCTAGCTTAAGCTCATTAATATTAGAGACGTCTGCCCCTGATCCTTCACTTGCCAGAATAGAGATTATCCTCGGATTTGAGTTAGCCTTCACTGCGTACTTGACAGAGAAATTTTTAAACCATCGGCTGAAAGCCTTGTGAAGCCTTCTGTAGTTTTCCCTTATGCGTGATTCAGAGGTCACATAAAGTGGAGTGCCGTATTTATCGGCAAGAGTTGTCATTTGCAGGCCGTCAATGCACAATACATTATCTTCCTTTGAAAACTGTTCAGGGAGACCCAGTGTTCCGGGCATGATAGAGCATATCAGTGGACTTATTAAAGGTGTAACATTGAAAAGAAGCAATTACGGCACGGGAACAACGACGGCTTGTTTCTGCTGGTCTACTACAGGTTCATAAGTGTAAGTGCCAGGAGTGCAGATCTCTGCGGTATGGTATCAATATATACAAGCTCTGACCTTGAATGGGCGCCCTCACCAACTGCTCCGAAACCGTCAATGACCGGAACTCCCAATGGTGCCACAAGATTCCCGTCACTTGCTCCACCGACGGAAGTGTCCTTCAGTCCCAGGCCAAGACCGGAAGCAAGGCCTTTAATCTTTTCGACAAGTTCCATTGTTTTTGCGGTAGCAGTCATAGGGGGCCTGTCGAATTCTCCCTCGGCGACAACCCGTGCGTCCATGTTTGATGGTTCAAGGCTCCTGAAAAAGGAAGATATTCTGTCGGCTTCCTCCTGCGACCACACCCTGATGTCCACAGAGATTTCCGCTTCTGCAGGTACAACATTTGATGTGGTGCCTCCCTTGATTGTTCCTACGTTTACGGTCGTCCCCTTTTCGTTTTTATTCAATTCCTGGAGCCTTATGACAATCCTGGACATTTCCTCAATAGCATTTATGCCCTTCTCAGGCTCCAGGCCAGCATGGGCTGCTTTACCCAGCACTCTTACGTTGAATCTTCCAGTTCCTTTCCTGCCTGTCTTGATCATGCCGTTAGCACTTGCCTCGAGTACTATGGTGTACCTGCAATCCCTGGCTATGTTTTCAATCGCATTCCTGGAGCCATTGCTGCCCACTTCCTCATCCGGTGTGCTCATCATGATCACCGGTACAGTCAGCCTATTGCTCTCCAGAAGGTACTTGAGCGCCCAGATTCCCTGAACAAGGCCTGTCTTCATGTCAAAGACGCCAGGTCCCCTGATTATTCCATCGCTGTTGGAAAACGGGAACTCCTTCAGCACACCTTTCTGGTGAACCGTGTCATAATGGGTGAGGAGAAGCACGGGGTTGCCCTGAAGTTCTTTGCCGAACCTGTAGACAAGAATTGGGCTCTTGCCGGGAACTTCGATCTTCTCGGCCTTGACGGATAGCCTCTCATTCATGATGCCTTCAATAAGATCAGAACACTCCCTGAGTGAAACCGGATCGTTTGAAGGGGACTCGCATTCAACGAGCTGCCTTATGTCATTAACCATGTCTTCCAGATTGTCTTCAAAGAATTTCGGCACTTCAGCGGACATTACAGTTCCTTGGAGTTACAGCCTACTTATGAATATTGGCATAAGTTCAAAAAAAGGAAAATTGAAAATAAAAAAGGGAGAAGATCAGTAATCCAATCTTATCCAGTTAAGTAATAGGTCTCCACCGCTCGAATACATCAGGTTGGACTGATACAGGTTTACGTACGTTCCGTTGACGTTCGGGCTCATGACCCAGAATCCGTTGAGCTGCTCAAGGAACAGCATTGCGGTCATGTTCACGAGCATGGCGTTCATCTTGTGGAAGTACACAAGTGCCTGTGTAGTGTTTGCCTCGTTGTATCCTGCCTCATACCAGTTGACCATGGCTGTTGCGTTTGCTGCTTGGTCAAGATGTCCTGTCTGTGTGAGTGTATAAGGCGTGAAACTGTTCGGTCCCGGTATGAAGGTATTGTTGGAGGGTTCAGCCATTGGGCCAAGGTAGTCGCTGGGGTACGGATAGTCCGGATACCAGGTTGCAGACCATATTGGCCATGGCGTTCCACCGTTCGGGGCGGTCGCAGATATCACAATGTTTGCAGAAAGCACCAGCTGCGGGAGGGTTATTCCTGGAATGACCTGCTGCAGATAGGATTCCCAAGTGCTTGCACCGGCTACTTCCTGTGGAATTCCCGCAAATATTGCGATGGGTATGCTCAGTGGCTTCCCGTTATAGATGAACGCGTTCTGAGATGCGGACCAGCTAATCGGATCGGGGCTGTTCTGGTTGAAGGATCCGTTCACAAGGTTGTTCCAGTTCTGTTTTGCAACCTGCAGGTTGAAATACGGAACCTGTCCTCCTGTGCTTGCATTCAAGTCAGCGATGGACTGGTACCCCAGCATACCCTTGGGCAGCATCCCAGCATACTCATTTGCGAAGTCTATCCCATAAATCGCATTTCCAACCTGGTTGCTGATGTAATAGGAATAGTCAAACGAGTACGAGAACGCCCTCCTGGCGGTCAGGTTTGTGAACAGGTACTGCGGGACATTTGCCTGGCTGGCGAATTTGTGCATGCCGGTTATGTTTATGTTCATGTTGTACGAGAAGTAGTAGATTCCAAGCATGGTGAAGTTGTAGACATTGGCTTTTCCCTGTGCCTGAAGGCTCTGAACTCCCTGCCAGCTTGCTGATGGTATTGCAGCGCTGTTTGCCTGCCCAGACTGCATCATTAGCTGCATTGAGGAAATCTGGGATGTATACATCAGTATAACCTTGGAAACTGTTGCCTTTGGCATCCATGGCCCGGGTGAAACGTAGTGCGGGTTGGGCACCAGTACTACTTCCGAGGAAGGCACAATGTAGGCTATCTCAAACGGCCCATCAGACATAACATGGTTCTGTGGATATGACAGGTAGTTTGCTACAAGCCCGTGGCTCTGGTATGCCTGGAATCCACTGGAATTCCAAGTTATGCCGGCTCCGTGAGCTTCAAGCCAGGATGCGCTCGTAATCTGCGATCCTATTGCCGCCACCAGGTTAAAAGCCAGGTCAGTGCTCATCGGGACTTGGAAATGCAGGGTTATCGAATTGGTAGTGTTGTCAACTGTCATGTTCTGAGTGATATTGTAGAATGTGTTAGCAGAGAGTTCACCACCGGGGAGAAGATACTGTGCAAGAATCCATCCGGGGGTTCCGGGTGAGCCCTGGTCAAAGAGGAGAGTCCTAGTTAACGAGTACATTACATCCCACGCTGTTACCGGTGTGCCGTCCTGCCATGTTGCGTTGTTCCTTATTTGGAATGTGTAGTTTACGCCGGGCGTAATGTTGACATTGTAAGTCACTGAATTGCCGGCTCCGTTTATGTATGTCTCAGTGTAATTTGCGTAGTTTGTGTTGATCTCGCCGTTCGAAGTGCTCGGAAGCTGTGATGCCAATTCCGGCTTAAACTGAGTTGAGTGCGAACCATTCCACGTGACAAGAGTCTGGTATGTTGCCAGTGTGATCTGGTAATCATTAACTCCGTACCCGATTGCAGGATCAAGTGTGTCATAGGGTGTTGTTGCAACTCTTGTGAATACTCCGCTGGTGGTAGCACCACTTACAGCTCCGTTGTCGAAAATGGCAACGTTATAGAAGTAGCTGGTCGCAGAGAGTGGTGAAAGGATCTTGCCTGTCGTGCCGTTGATTTCAGCAGTGTAGGTTATGACACTAACGCTGTATACGCCTGAATAGTTAAACGTGAAGTTCAGGTCTGGCTGGGTGCCCGCCACGTACATCTGCTGCCCGCTGTCCCAGGTGTATGGCATCGAGAACTCTTTTCCGCTGCCGTAACTAACGGAAATGTTCTGCATTACAATCTGGTAGCTAGAATTGGCCGGCTCTCCGAAGTATCCAACAGTGAAGTTAACAAATGAACCTACCTTGAACACCGGCTGGCCCGAAGCTATGCTTGGGCTGGATGCGCCATAATTGTAGTTCACAACACCGAGAGATTGCTGATTCGTTACAGTAGTCGCTGAAGCAAGTACCTTAATTGGGTACAAATGTCCAGCGGCAACTGCAGTCGCTCCATTGTCATATGTAACCTGGTAGGATACTATGGCCTGGCCCGGCTGCATATACGTATGGGTAACCGTCACGTTGCTGCTCCCGCTGTACGGGACTGTTACTGAGCTACCATCTCCAAAAAATACCTGCACCGTCTTGAAGGAGGTTCCCACATTTACCGTGTAATGAAAAGGTGTCCCTACTGTGGCGGATAAATCGCCGGATACAGACTGGTTTACTGAAGGGGCTGTGTTTGATGTTGGTTTTGTGAGGTACAGAACAGACATTACTACTATGATGACAACCAAAACTGCAACGATTGCCGTCATTGTTCTGTTAGGTCCGTTCGGCCTCTGGCCTCCAACCACCGGTTCAGGCCTTTTAGTGCCTTCGTCTCCAATGGTCATGACCTCACATGGGAATTGGTAACATATAACACTTTCTCATTGCAAACTTCATGGTTGAAAAATGTATCTGAAGCTAGAAAAGTCTATTAAATCAGAAATGGCGTATTTATATTCATTCAATTGGCGTCTATTTATAATAGAAAGAATGGGGTAAATCCGCAAGAATTCTAGAATATTGCAAGCGGTACAACCGGAGAAGCAGTTCCTCCCGTAATTTTCAATGGGGAACAGACAAAGAGAAACTCGTATACCTTCTCCTTTGCAAGCTCGTCCAGCTTGATATTGTCGATCAGCCTTATCCCATTTCTCGTTATCAGTTCCTGATGGACAGGAAGCCTTTCACCGGGCTTTTCAGCCGGAACCACTTCCGAGGAGGGAACATCGGCGCCTGAAACTGACGCACCCTTTGATGCGATCCATTTTGCCAGCTCAATACCTATGCCCGGTGATGATTCGAAATAGGAGTTGTACTGGTCCGGGTTGTCCCAGAGCCTAGAGACACCTGTGTAAAAGAAGATGGCGTCACCCGGAACAACATCGAGGAAGTGAACGTCAAGGAATTCCTCGACCTGCTTCACGGATATTGGTTTTCCCCTTTCCGCAATATTGTTTGCGCCTTTGGTCACATCCACCATCACGCCGCGCGTGACGATTCCAGGTGAGGTATCAATCCCGAGCTTGGATGTTCCGGTGTTTCCTGTGATTTCGTGTGCATCCAGTCCATTGTAGTATTTGTTATCCCTGGAAATGTGGTTCAGTGCATCCAGATGGGTTCCAGTATGGTCACTCATCTCAACCCTTCCCAGTGCTCCGCCAAATCGGTTCTCGGTCGGTTCCCTGAATGGCGGGCGGTGGTCGTACACCCTCTGGGATATGAGATAATAGAATGGGCCATGGAAAGCTTGCCTGCCCGGCATGCCATTATAGAGCTGATGGCCTAACTGAATGACCCTGCCGTTCCTGACAAGCTTCATCGCTTCAAGTACCTTGTCCGGCGTAAGCAGATTCAGGGTTCCCAGCTGATCTCCCTCATCCCATTCTGATTTGAACCATTTGTCGTCACTCTTCTTCGGCATAATTAATATAATCTGAATTGGCTAAATTACTTTAGCCTTATTTTTGGCAAAATATCATTCTTCCGCAGTCCTGACGTATATTGTCCCTTCCCTTTTGCTTCTGATGAGCATTGCCAGTGGAGACAGAAAAGCCAGTGCAATCACCCCTATAATGATAAATGAGAGTGAATAGCTTCCAGTGGATTCTGCCAGGTATCCGATGATTAAGGGGGAGACACTGCCGCCTATCTGGGCAGAAAAATTGAGGAACCCGCTTGCAGAACCGATCTCCTCGTCGCTCTTGCTCAGTTCCGTGGCCAGGCTCATGGACGGGGATGCGTATATCCCGTAGAGGAAGCCCATCAAAAGAGCAAGAGGCACTATTATGTTGATGTTCGTAACAAATGCGATAACGATGACGAGCAAAGCGACCAGAATGTTGGAAAAAAGGGCGGGATATAGCTTTGTTTTGGCAAACCTGTCCGTAAGAATGCCTCCAAGAGGTGACCCGACAAGGCCGGCCACTGCAGCAAACCAGGAATAGTTCGCACTTCCGGCATATGAGATCTTGCCGCTTGTCACCAGATATGTCGTAAAGAGCGATAGGAAGCCAAGGTACACAAAACTCGCTGAAAATCTTATGAGGCTCACATATGCAATGCCCGACGAAATTGAGACCTTGACGCGTTTCCTGACCTGTCTCTGCACATGTTCAGGGTCCTTGATGAACACGAGGTTGACAAAGCCGAGGGCGAACAGGAAAATGGATATTACCAGAATGGGAAGTGTAATCGACACCGATGCAAGTGTTATGGTGATATATTCACCCAGAGAAGCGCCAAGGAAAAAAGCAGTCTGATAAATTCCCACCGATATGGTCCTCTGCCTGTGGGTAAACCAGGTCTGAATCAGGCTCACATCAGATATATAGACAAGGGCGGAAAGGACACCAAGGGTAAACTGTATTACTAGAAGGGCAGAAAAATTGCCCATGTAGAAGTAAAAAAGTGTAAAGACAGCGGACATCAGCAGGAAAGATGCCTTGTTGACCCTTGACGACGTGAATTTGTCATTTATGATCCCCGAAGGTATCTGCATTAT
>JBJKST010000002.1:0-27825 GCA_046703705.1 Thermoplasmataceae archaeon | reverse complement strand
GGAGTCCTGTCGACAGAACTGACTTTCTTCTGCCCGCTGAGGATCCTGTAGCAGGGCACTATATCGAGTTTCACCCCGTCTATGAATCCCGTCACGTAGGGATGTTCTGCATATTTCTCCTGCCCGTTGGAAAGTACCCTGTGCCCGAGTTCAAGCCCCAGTGTTTCCATCTCTTTCCTTGAATACTTGCGGTCAAACCTGATAAAAACATCCAGGTCTGCACCCCTGAGGTTGGTCCCTTTGGCTACAGACCCGACAAGTATTGAATCTGCATCAATTCCTTTTTTCCGGCAATAATTATCGATATACTCCGCGGAGCGTTCCGTAATGGACCTGAGTTTTGCGATTTCCTCGGAGTCCGGTACATATTTCTCTATTGCAGTGGAATAGTCGGTTATCATTGCCCTGTAAGATCAACAATGGCCTGGGCAGGCTCTCCCTGCGCCCTGTCCAGGGCTTCTATTGCCTTATTCCGGTCCACATGGGCACCTTCCATCACAAGCGATATATCGTCCTCGCTGTACTTTGGCGCCTCCGCCTGTGGCTTGCTTCCTGCAGCCTTTGGAACTTCCTTGAATGTTCCAAGGACCTGGAATGTTTTCTGCCCCTGGGCTTCTATCATTGTTACCTGGGCATCAGTGATCATGTAGTCCTTCGTATCCCCCTGAAAGATGACAGTTTTTACATCCGGCATCTCGGAAGACTTGATCCCCATCTGCGCCATCATTCTCTTCATTTCCCTGTTACTTCTTCCCGGTATCATAATACAATCTGCTAATTGAGCATAGATAATTAAATTTGTTTAGTTTTTGCCAAGCCTCAAATTCTCGAATATTTCGGGCCTGTTCACAATGAGGTGGGCAAGAAGGAGGCCAATCAGTGCCGGGAAGATTGCAATGGCAAAGACCAGCCTTGGCGAGACAATCCAGAGCATTGTCCCCATCAGCGGGGCGATAACCGCGACAGGCCTTGAAAAAACAGATGAAAGGTAGATCATCTTTTCGGGGTCTCCGTCCCGGAACCTGCTCTCTGCAAAATAGCTTGAACCGGGTTCGAGCAGGTACCAGACTGCTGTTACGGCGTAGCCCGTAAGAAAGAGCATCTGATCATACCCCATTGAGATTATCATAAGGCTAAGCAGGAGAAAAACAGGCCTTACCAGAAAGAACACCCTTCCAAAAAACTCGCTCCTGAAAAGCCTTCCGACGAATGTGAGGGAAAAGGATGCAAGACCCACTATCCCAAAGAGGAAGAATATCTCGGACCTCGGCAAACCGTCTTTTATTGCCATGGCCGGAAAAAATACCAGGACAGAGCCAATTGAGAGAGTTGTTACAATCTGGATTATTGTGAGAACCATGAGAAAGTCCTTTTCCCTTATCCTTCCGAATTCATCAAGAGCTATCAGCGGCCTTTTAACGAGCTCAGTGAATCTGACACTCAGGGGAAGTGAGTTCTTGGGGGGTTTGTTGAAAATCAGCAGGAAGAGGCTCATCACTCCCGCGAAAAGGAGAATTATGGAAATGCCTCCGTAAATTGGCCTAATGTCTGCACCAGGGTAAAGCCCTGCAAGAACTAGTGCTGCAAAGGGGCCCGCAGCATTAAACATCTGGTACGTTGAGGGGTATCTGTCTTCCGGATGGCCCTGGAACCTGGTTGTCAGTTTTGGCTTCATGCCGTAATGGAACAGTGTGTATGAAACATTTATCAGGAAGATGGCTGCGATTATGAGAGACAGGTTCTTGGTGAGGTACAGAAAACTCATGGAAACGCCCATTGCAATTATGCCCGAGGCGATCCCGGCCTCCGACCCGTTTCGTTCAGCATAAATCTTTGCGGGGATCCTTGCGGCAAAATTTGTCAGTAGGCCCACTGCTTCAATAACTCCCATCATGGCAAGAGGAATTCCCATCGCAAGCAGCAGGAACGGAAGCGATACCATGACTACTACAAGAGTAGCATTTATGAGTGCCGAACCGGACAGTATGATGAATAATTTCTTCTCAAAATGCTCATAGTTGACGTTTGAGTACACCCAATACCACTTTCTTGCCATTAGGTTAGAACATATGTGCTTTTATACTTCTTCACGGTGTATCACCTGAATTTCGCCATATTGCGGGTTTAGCTAATGAACATTCTTCCCAGAAAACACTGTGCCCGATGTTACAGGAGGTTCTGCGAAGAATTAAATAAACGCACCCAATCTACAATCGCGCCGTGATAGCTCAGTTGGGAGAGCGTCAGACTGAAGATCTGGAGGTCGCTGGTTCGATCCCGGCTCACGGCACTCAAACTTATCTTTTCTACACTTCTTCATTTTTAAGTTATAGTAGGACTGCCATGCTTCAATTTTGCAGTAGCAGAAACCTGTTGCAGAATATCCCAAAGACAATGGAAAAGCTCAAGCCCGGCGAAATCAAATCACAGCGTGCCACCATTGATATACCATTTAGTTGATACCAACAGGTTGATCTAGTGGAAAAAGAAAAAGCGATGTCCCTAACAAGTGAATTCGGAAGCATCAGGCAGCATGCCGCAAGCATAAGCAACGGCATGGTCTGGATAGACCAGGGTCTGCTTAAGAATGCCAGTGCAAAGGTATCGCAGAGGAGCCAGTACCTGGAAGTGCTAAGGGACTATCTGGCCCAGGCGAAAACCCTCGTTGCCCATTTTAACTCCGCCTTAGAACAGATACCCAAGGAAGTAATCCACATCACTCAAATTTCAACATCAACACCTGTCAGGGGCTACCTCAGGGAAATAATGATCGGTTGTGACAAGATCCTCGGCTACCTGAGGGCTGTGACGGGAAACCTGAATGCAGAGGACAACCAAAAGCTCACCAGGGCAGCTCAAGAGGCGAGGGAAATCTCCGACGGGCTTGACGTGAATTATGGAAAGAGCATTGATTATGCCAGGGAAGCGATCGAAAACGGACAGTTTTTCGGAGGTGCAATGATACTGAGCAGGGTCGTCGACCACGCTCTGGATCAAATTGAAGGAACGTCTGTGGAGGAAAAAATCGAAAGGTTGACAGAGGCAGGGGCAGTGAAGAAGGACGCAGTAGATATAAAAAAGGCATTAAGAGATGCAAATGAGAAGGCGAAGAATTACCTTTCAAACAGGGTGGACACTTTCCCAACCTCCTCTGATGCCCTGGCACTTTTCAGCAATTGCGCCGTGGTTCTGAACGTTCTCAGGGATTACAGGAAAAACACGCGAAAAAAATAAACTACCGAAAAGACTGTTCTCGTAAAGTTAATTAAGTTCTTATCACGACAACATTATCCAAGGGAAAGGGCAAGCTTTGTCTCTATGAATTAAGCTCTCTGGTTTCAAAACCAACCATTGCTCGCAATTTGTTATGTTTTTAAAAGTGAGAGAAAGACTTATAATATGCTAATAGGTATATTAGTGGTGCAAAAGCTAAAGCTCGCTAGAATATTACAATACGGCGGCTTCGTTGTTATAATAGCTCTCTTGGCAACGGTTACCGTTATGCTGGTGGAAATATCACAATTGAGGGGAGAGAGCATTAGTGCCCAGAATGCCGCAGGAGCACGGATACTGGGACTGATAAACTACATGTACGTTCTGATGGCGGTAGGCTTCGCACTAATCATTGGAGGAGGTTACTACGTAGCGCGCGCCATGCGCGATTGCATAGGCAAGACTTTCAAGGTGGAAAGCGTCAGGGGTGCAAACAGTGCAACCGTCGTATTCAACGGCATTAAACTCAGAGTAGTGTCTTCGGACGACTTGTCATCAAACGACTACATCAAGATCACAGGACGCAGCACGATCCAGGGAGGAAGAGGCAGAGGGGTTGTATATGTGGGCAAGAAGGCGGATAGCAACGACATCGCATTTTCTTCAGATATTGCAGGCGAAACCGCCTGATTATTGAGCATCGATTTAATTCAGAAGTGCTTGGAACCAGCAATAGGCATATCGCTGAACCGAAGATAACTAGTTTTCACTGCCCTTGCCCTGGCTGCAGACGGTCTTACGATAGACAAGAACCTTACTTATGCAGCTTCTTCAGCAGTTTTCTGCAGTCGGTGACGAAATGGCCAATCCCATCCTCAGCCCCTTTCCTGACCTTCTGGAAAGTCTTTGATACGCCGTTATCTGCCATACAATTACCAATTAACATAGAAGAACACAC
Source organism: Thermoplasmataceae archaeon (assembly GCA_046703705.1). Taxonomy (GTDB): domain Archaea; phylum Thermoplasmatota; class Thermoplasmata; order Thermoplasmatales; family Thermoplasmataceae. The sequence goes on along the minus strand of JBJKST010000002.1, from coordinate 23,654 downwards.
AGATAACCTTTTGGTAAAAAATTGAGCAAAGAGGTTATGTTATCCGGTTTACGGTTACGACAAAATACAAATTTCTACATCATCCAAGTCATTCTCATTTTAGAGCTTCCATTCCATCTCAAGCTGGTGTCGAAAGTGCAGCTGCAAGAAATGCAGTTCTTTTAGCCCGCCATTACTTCTCCTCGATAGAAGCCAGGTATTGATCTATCTTTTCCTGAACATAGTCTGAATCGAGATCCGGCTCTACCGTGAACATATCGATATTCTCGTAGTTGCCCTCATCCGTGCTCCAAACAGTAACAACCTGCAGGCCGTTCCAGCTGAAGAAGAGGCCCGTCCCGGGGTCGTAATAGACATATTCAGATTCAGATATGGATTCCAGAAAATCATCAATTTCCATAGCTCATTCCCACTCTACATGAACTCGATGCATATCAGGCAGAAATATGTTATCCGGTTTTATAGAGAGAGTTTCGGGACCATTCAATGGATGGTTCCAGAAAGTGTTGTCATAGAAAAGAGTGTATCGAGTGTATAAAGTTTAATTAGCAGGACAGCATAGAAAGCCATGTCCAAAACCACGTGCCCTAATTGCGGGCACAAGAACAAGGCATCCACGATGATCTGCAGTCAATGTGGAAATTACCTTGGAGACACTGAGAGCAGAACTGAAGAGAGGTACAGCATAACGAACCAGCCTGTACAGGAGCCTGAACCTGAACCTGAACCGGTTAAGGAGGAGGTAAAACAGCAGCCCCACCCTGACTCAGGAGATACAATAGTTGTTGAAACCAGGGGGAGCCTTTTCAGGTTCTTTCCAATGATCATTTATGCAGCTATACTTGCTGTCTATCTGGTTACTGTGCATTTCTTCTACATCAACCCGTATTATTTCATGCCGATTCTGCTGCTTCTTTTCATTACTCCACAGCTTGCAAGGAAGTTCTTCTTTCCGGTCAAGTTCAACGCCACCGGCTTCAATGTTCCGCACGACGGAAGATACATGGAATTTCAGTACAATGAAATAAGCAATGCAGTGGTCAAGGTTCCCCAAAGGGGAATCCAGATGGTTACGCTTGCTATGGACAAGAGAGCCAGGAATGTAACACTGGACTTTGACCAGATGCTTTCCCTGAGGCAGTTTCTTTCACAGCTGAACAGGAGAAGGATACCCATAAGCATTGAAAGGGAAAACGCTGCCCCAAATTAGTGGCGCCGATATTTTTTTCAATAAGAAGAATCTCGGCTGATTCTTCCATTCTTTTTCACAAACTCTTTAAATCCCACTGTTTGTTGCTTATGGGGTTGGATTGAACGAATACAGGCTCAGTGACGGAAGGCTCCTGGAAATCAGGCTTTGCGAAAATGAGGATATGGAGGAGGCAGCAGATACCTTCAGAAGGGTTGCCTCAGAAGGAATATTTCTCGACACGGAGGTAGTCCCTCCTGAAACAAAGGATATCTGGACCGAAAGATGGAGGGAAAACGGAAAGGAATCGCTTTTCATAATAGGCTCTGTAACCGGAAGGATCATTGGCGGCCTTGTCCTTACTAGGTATTCTCATTCAAGAAAAAGCAGTCATGTAAGGACGCTTGGAATGTGGCTGCTCAAGGAGTACCGTGGCCTCAAAGCCGGTGGCCACATGATGGATTACGCCATAGGCTGGTGCCGGGACAGGAACATAAAGAAGATCCATCTTGGGGTCTTCTCGTCAAATAAGGGGGCAATCAAGCTGTACCTGGAAAAAGGATTTCGTGTTGAGGGAAGCCTGGTAAACAACGCTTATATCAACGGGTCCTACGTAGATGAAGTCTACATGGGGCTCGAACTTTGAAGGCCCATTGCAACTCCCGCAAGCCTTTTTGTGGTTAAGTGCAACTCATTTCAAGGGGAGCATTAGGATGAGCTCCTTCCGGCTCCTGTAATATTCAACACTGAACCTTTCCTCATCGATCCTGCCTGCATTTCTGTCGATCATTTTCCGGAACAGTTCAGGCAAACCGGCAATGTATGTACCATCCCATTTATCTTCCCAGTCCTCAAGCCTGTCCCGATCATACTTCCCCTTGGGAATGGACACTCTTATAAGCCCGAGTTCTTCTGGGCTGTCTCCATCTTCAACCCTTGTGCATGAGAGGTAAGTTTCACCCCCATTTTCTTCCCTGAAGAGCCCATAGAATCTCCTCCCCTTAAGTGAGTCCACCATACTCTCAACCTTTGACATTGTGTCTGCTGCTGTTTCCGGCCCCTTTGGTGATTTAAGGCACATAAGCTGTATGTCTTCTCTAAGATCGTATTGCATAAGTTGAACCAGTTGATGGGGCAGAATAAACCTTGAGATGGCTGCAGAAAATGAGGCAAATGTTAAAAAAGAAGCATTTTCAGGATTAGACCGCATCTATTCAAAATCTGATGGCGATGCAGAATAACAACTATATGAAATACAACTCATTCCCTTAGGAGGAAAATCATGGCGGCTGAAGGTTCGGAAAGTTTTGCCAGAGGGGAGGAAACATCAACTCCTGCATCATCCGATGAGCTAATTCAGAGGCTGAAGGCTTTGGCCGCCATACAGGAACTGAGTGGGCTGAAGGCCGGCATCTTCGAAATGAAAACTTCACTCGAAACAGGGAAAGGGGAGAGGATCGGTTTCACCGAGCTTCAGCTGAGGGGTATACTGTCAGAGCTTGACCAGGTCATTGGATCCCGTGAAAAGGAAAGGGCGGTTTATTACATCAGCAGGCTAATCAAAGGATTGGGCGAAGAAAAATCGGGACGCTTGAATGACATCAACCTGAACAGGTGGAAGGAATATTCTGACATACTTACAGACAGCTTCTGGAAGCTGGACAAGAGGGACAGGAGTGGGGCCCACAATGCAGGGTACTGGGGAAATTTTGTGCCGCAGATACCCTACCAGCTGCTTAACAGGTATACAAAGAAGGGCGAATGGGTACTGGATGTATTTATGGGAAGCGGCACGACTCTTATTGAGTGCAAGAGGCAGGGAAGAAACGGCATAGGCTTCGATCTGTCGCAGGAAGCGATCAGGATGGCTAAAGAAAACCTGTCCATGGAGGAAAACCAAGAAGGAGTCCGCATCGAAACTTTAAATCTGGACAGTACAAAAGCAGATTACAAAAAAGAACTTTGCAGCATCGGGATAGAATCTGTGCAGCTCGCAATTATGCATCCACCTTACTGGGATATCATAAAATTCAGCGATGACTCTTGCGATCTGTCCAACGCTCCGGATATCGGGGATTTCCTAAATGGCATCAGGAAGTGTGCAGAAAGTGTGCATTCTGTGCTGGACCAGAAGCGCTATCTGGCAATGGTCATCGGCGACAAATATGCAAAGGGGGAATGGATCCCGCTTGGGTTCAGGGCTATGGACGAGGTTCTTTCCTCAGGCTTCAAGCTGAAGTCAATCGTGGTAAAGAATTTTGAACAGACCAAGGGAAAGCAGTCTCAGAAGGAACTGTGGAGGTACAGGGCCCTGGCCGGAGGATTCTACGTTTTCAAGCATGAATACATCTTCATTTTTGAGAAAGAATAGGCTTGCTGTAAGTGCGCACTAGGCCATAGAAATGAAGTGTAAGATGCAATGTCTCGGATATAGAAAATTATTCTGTTGCTTAAGTAAAAATAAGAAAAAAGGGTTTAAGCTCCCTTGAGAATCACTCGGCCGAAGCAGTGACTTCCTTGTCCTTCACAAACATGCTCCTGAGTTCCTTCCCGACCTTTTCAATTGTTTCGTCGGAGCCTTTTTTCCTCATTTCGTTAAGGTGCGGGACGCCATTGCCAACCTCAGACATCCACTCCTCTGCAAAAGCTCCGCTCCTTATGTCGGAGAGAATTTTCTTCATCTTTTCCTCGGTGCTTGAGTCCACAACTTCGGGGCCCCTGGTTCTCCCGCCGTATTCGGCAGTATTGCTGACGTTGCTCCACATGTTCTCGAGGCCGCCTGCCTGAATGAGGTCCACAATCAGTTTCAGCTCGTGAAGAACCTCAAAATACACTATCTCAGGCTGGTACCCTTCTGATACAAGGTAATTGAAGGATTTCCTTATGAGTTCTGAAACTCCTCCGCAGAGAACCACCTGCTCACCGAAGTTGTCGGTTTCAGTCTCCTCCCTGAATGTTGTTTTTATCACTCCTGCCCTGGTGGCACCGATTCCCTTGGCCAGCGCCATTGCTGTATCCCATGCCTTTCCTGAACTGTCCTTCTCCACTGCCGCCAGGCTTGGTGTCCCGAACCCATCCAGGTACGTCCTCCGGACCATCTTTCCGGGGCCCTTTGGTGCAACCATGACAACATCGACACCTTCGGGTGGAACTATCTTCCCGAAATGCACATTGAAACCATGGGCAAACTCCAGGGTCTTTCCCTCCCTCAGGCCGGGCTCTATCTCCGCAGTGTAAACTGCTGCCTGCACCTCGTCCGGTATTAGCACCATGATCACGTCACCGCTGTTGGCTGCTTCAGTGACGGTGAGCGGCTCGAATCCATCCTCCACTGCCTTTTTCCAGCTTGCTCCACCTTTCCTTAGGCCAACTTTCACGTTAACTCCAGAATCCCTCAGGTTCAGGGCCTGTGCCCTCCCCTGGATGCCGTACCCGATAACCGACACCTGTTTTCCGTTGAGCACTTCCAAGTCTCCATCCTTTTCATAATACGCTTTTACCATTTCTGACCAACTTCCTCGTTTTCAAGTACCTTCACGTCCGTCACTCCATAGATCCTGTTTAGGTGCTTCAGGACCCTGTTCACATCCTCGTCCTTTTCGACTCCTATGTGCATTGTGACACAGTCGCTTTCCCTCTTGTATGTGAGGTTTCCTATGGGAATGTTTCTCCTGCTGAACTCAAATATTGTCCTCTGTAGTGTTCCTTCTTCATCGCTGGCTAATATCATGAGGTTCCTCAATTTTCAAATCCCTCCATTTGCATCTTCCGTATATCGTGCCTTCCTGCCCCATCCAGGGTGGGGTCATGGGGAGAATATCCTCGTTTATGTCCACCCTTATGTCCGCTATGAAAGGCACATCACTCTTCAGCCCCCTTCTCAGGGCCTCACCTATTTCGCTTGCTCTCTCGACCATGACACCTTCCCCGCCCATCGCTTCCGCAAATTTAGCAAAATCAGGGCTCCGCTGGTAGTCGGCAGCGTAGATCTTATTTCCGTAGAACTGTTTCTGGAACTGTCTCACCATGCCAAGGCTCTGGTTGTTCATTATCACCGTGAAAACGGGCACGTTGTTCTCAACCGCCGTGATGAACTCTGAATAGCTCATCTGGAACCCGCCGTCCCCGACTATGCTTACGACCTTCCTGTCAGGAGCGGCTATTTTGGCCCCAACAGCGGCAGGGAACCCGAAGCCCATAGTCCCAAGCCCTCCTGATGTTACGAACTCCCTCTTGCCCCTTGTCTCGAAGAAATGTGAGGCAAACATCTGGTGCTGGCCAACATCTGTGGTGAGTATTGCATCATCTGGCAGCAGCCTGGACAGCTCACTCATAAGCTTCTGTGGCTTTATGGGGTTTCCTGGCAGATCAAAGTCGCACTGGCAGAACGTCCTGATCTCAGAGACCTGCCTTACCCAGTCTCCTCTCCCGTCTGCCTGATATTCCACACGGTCGGTTATTGCTTTGAGCACATCACTGGAATTCCCCGCCAGCCCGACAACCCCCGGTATATTCTTGCCTATTTCAGCCCTGTCAATGTCAATGTGTATTACCCTTGCCTTTGGCAGAAAGCCACTGGTCTTTCCTGTTGTCCTGTCGCTGAACCTTGTGCCCACGGCGATAACCAGGTCTGATTCACCGAGGGCCCATTGAGAAGACCTTCTCCCATGCATTCCGGCTGTGCCCAGTGCCAGAGGATGGTCTTCAGGAATGCCCCCTTTGCCCATGACTGTGGTGACGACAGGGGCCCCAATCTTCTCGGCAAGCTTCATGACAATGGCGCCAGAATCAGACCACCTTACTCCTCCGCCTGCCAGTATGACCGGCCTGGAAGAGCCTCTTATCATGGAGACCGCATTTGGGAGCTCCGAGAGGTCTGATGTATCGGCAGGTTCAACTTCGCTGTATGGAAGTATGCTATCCGGGTCAACCTCCCTGCTGACCAGATCTGAAGGGACGTCAATTGCCACCGGGCCGAATCTTCCGGTTGTGGCTATCTTGAATGCCTTGCCTATAACGCTGGGGATCTCCCCTCCATGCCTCAGCTTGAAGTTCCATTTAGTCACCGGAACCATTAGGTTGAAGCTGTCCGCCTCCTGGAACGCATCCCTCCCCATGGACTGTGTCGCCACCTGCCCCGTTATGCATATGACAGGTGAAGAATCGGTGTAGGCAGTTGCAACTCCAGTGACGGCGTTGGTTGCACCCGGGCCGGATGTTCCAAGGAATACTCCCGGTTTCCTTGCAACCCTTGAGAAGCCATCGGCCATGAAGACAGTGCTCCCCTCGTGCCTCCCGAGTATATGCCGGAGGTCCGTTGAAGCCATCTCCTCGTAAATGGAAAGGCTGGCTCCTCCGGGTATTCCGAATATTGTGTCAACCCCGCGATGGGACAATGAATCAAGAAGAAGTTTTGCACCTCTCAAAAAAACACCTCAATAGAACACACGTCAACACTTGGCTGCGTGCTTATAGTCCAATAATAATCTGCAAAATACCGACGACTGAAAAGTTGGTTGCCATGGTAGTTGCTGTCAGACTCACTACCAGTGCAGTAATCTTGGATATAAAATCTTTTGCCTGTCAATAACTTGCAAGGGGTGTTCGACGATCGCCTAAAAATTGTGGAATTCCGTGTATTGGCATTTGCTGTCATGAACTAACCGTTTAATAGAGATTCAGAATTCCGGAGTGGTAACCAAAAATGATGAGATCATTTGACAGAAACCAGAAGCAGATGATTTCCGCCGTTGCGGTCATCGAGGTACTGAGAATGTTCGGGATTTTCCTGGTGGTTCCCGTTTTCACGCTCTACGGGAAAGTCTACACTGATTCCTCCATTCTGATAGGCATAGCCCTAGGCGCTTATGGTCTCACAATGGCTCTCTTCCAGGCTCCATTCGGAATACTTTCCGACAGGTTCGGCAGGAAGAATGTGATAATTCTCGGCATGATTCCTTACATAATCGGGAACTTCATTGCCTGGCATCCACTGAACATATATGGGCTCATCATAGGCAGGCTTATTGCAGGCGCAGGAGCTGTAACTTCCTCCGGGATGGCAATGGTGCAGGAGAGTGTTCCTCAAAACAGGAGGAGCGTTGCAATGGCTATTCTGGGAATTCCCATCGGTTTCTCCTTCATGATTGGCCTGGTGCTTGGGCCGTACCTTTCGGGAATATTCGGGCCTTCATTCCTCTTCCTGCTGTCCGCTGTCCTTGGAATCATAGGAATATTCCCTATGATGCGTGTAAAGTACAGGAAACCCGATTACTCATCAGTTGAGAGAAAGAAAGCGGGCAGAATCCAGGGAAAGGCTGTTCTGGTGGGCGGTGTTGGATTCCTGATCTCACTCTACATGATAGTTTTCTTCTATTATCTTCCACTTTATGGCACGGCGGCATACGGGGCACATGGGTACGACCTGCTGCTTCTATGGCCGGTGGTTGTGGGAGGAATCGTTGCGGTTGGCTCATCGGGCCTCGCTGACAGGGGGAAAACCACACTGTTTTCTGCAGTATCCCTAATTGTCATGCTGGTCAGCGTCCCTCTGGTATTTCTCGCTCCCCATTACACTTCGAACAGGAACTGGTTCTTTTTCGGCTCAATGGTCTTCTTTTCAGGCTTCTCAATCTATGAAATCGTGTTCTACCCACTGATAGCCAAAATATCAAAGAAGGACAGCTATGGTGCCAACATAGGCATATACAACACAATGCAGTTTTCGGGACAGTTTATTGGCGGGCTTTCCGGAGGGGCACTGGTGACCCTTAGCCTGACAGAATCATCCCTGTTGAGGACCACTGTAGTTCTTACGGTAATAGTGGTGGCAGCCATAATTTTCCTATATCTGGCAACAAATTTCAGGGAAGTTGCAAGAAATAATGAAGAGGCCATAGGGAAATCTTCATCGGACTAGCTTCACGGTGAAGGGGATTTCTATCTCGGAGGTTCAAGGCCTTTAATGCAGGCTGCAGAGATCGTGAACATTCACTCCGAATATTTTTAAAAAGAGTTAAATACATTAGTATAATACTAACGTATGACCATTAATACTAATGAAGTCACAAAGAAGGAAAGGGACTGCCTCATTGTCCTTTCCAGGCTTCAGGAGGGAGACTTTCCGGCCAGGCTGTCTGAAATCTCAAGAAATATGGGTATCAAAGCACCCACTGCACTCAATCTGATAGAAAGGCTTGAAGAGAAGGGCCTGGTTGAAAGGAAGAAGGGGATGGTGATCCTGACCGGCGAGGGAAGTGAGACTGTTACTGCTCTCCTATATGTCCACAGGATAATGGAGACTCTATTCGTGACATCAGGCATACCTACGGAGAATGCCTGCGAAGAGGTTGAGAAATTTGACTACCTGATTCCGGTCTCCTCTGCAAGCAAGCTTTCCAGGTCCATCGGGAACCCTAAGAAATGCCCACACGGTGAAGTTATAGTGCCGGTCAAGGGGTGAAGCGAAGTGCTGGAATTTTTAGGTATCACTGTCTCCGGTTTTGTCATCTCCCTGGTAGCCGCATACTTAATTGGAATAATCCACGGCATAACACCAGATGAGCACACATGGCCAATCACTTTCTCTTATGCAATAGGCAATTACAGCTCCAGAAAGGGTGCAAAGGCAGGATTCATTTTCTCCTCAGGTTTCACCCTTCAGAGCGCATTCGTTTCTGAGCTGGCATTCTTCGCGCTGGCAAGCTTCCTGTTCACGAATGAGAGCCTCGGAATCGTTTACATAATCGTGGGATCAGTAATGACCCTGTCAGGGCTGTATGTCATGAAGAAATTCAGGCTGCCGCATTTTCACCTTATCGAGGAAAAGTTGTCATACCTTCTTGGAGTACACAGGAGAGGAAGCATTGACCAGCAACTTGAATATGAGCACAAGCTCAACCCATTGGACGCGACAGATTCTTCCCCCTACTACAGGAGAGTGCCAAACAGGCTCGCTTTTGTCCATGGCCTTATCGCGGGATTTGGGATGGGCGTGTTTTCCATCCTGATCTACGTTTTCATAGCTCCCAGCATGCCTTCGCCCTATGTAGCGTTCCTGCCTGGAGCGCTCTTTGGCCTTGGGACCATGACAATGCAGATAATCCTCGGATCAGGTTTCGGCAAGTGGCTGTCGAGTGTAAAGGGTCTCAGCAGGAAGGGCATTGAGTTCGTTGCACGGGGGATGAGCTCTGCAGTCCTGGCATACGGCGGACTCGCTTTCGTTATCGGCGGGTCCCTTGTGCTGGCATACCCGCAGGTAAACAACTACACCATTATCACGCCACTCGGGATCCCCAACCTCCATGAGCTTGGGCTCGGATTCTTCCTTGTCATAGGGTCTGTAGTCATCATAGGTGTGCTCTCATATATAACGAGCGTCAGGAAGGCCCAGAAACTCGGATTGAGCGATGAGGCGGAAACATGACTAATCAATCATGGCCGCTTCTTCCCTGTGCCCCCTGAGCATGAGGGTCACCATCAGGGACCCCACAATGGTGGCGAGTATGACCAGGGAATTGACCTGGTATGAAATAATCCCTGCATCAAGTGATACATTTGCAATTATGATGCCCACTGATCCTTTTCCGGCCATTATGACTGAAACGCTCCTCCTTCCGGCAGAATTTCCACGAAAGAACCTGCCGGTGGAGAAATAGGTCAAGGAGACGGATATGCCTACGAGTAGCAGTGAAAGGAGTATTATGGAGGCTATGCTGAAATAGCTGCTTTCCGTGAGGATTACCTCTGAGCCCGCGAAACCGAAGAAAAAAGGGGCAAAAAATGCCTTGTTCATGCTCGAGACGGTTTTTGAAACCTTCTCAAAGAGTTTTACGCCTATGACTTCATCGTGGACTATCAGGGCTGCAAAGAATGCACCGAGAACATAAACAAGCCCCATGACCTGGAAGAGTTCAGAAACAACGAGTCCCGTGAGTATGAGCGCTGCATAGGCAAGCTCTTCCCCTTTTATTAGCCCGGCTGCCTTCCTGAATACGCCCCTGATTCCTACCAGATTCCGTGTGATGAAGAAATCGAGGGCGAGAAATGCTCCAATGAAGAGTGCTGTAAACAGTATTATCCGCAGGGTGTCAGTAATTGTTCTGGTGACGGCGGCAAGAACTATGAACGCCAGCACATCCACCATTACTATTGCTGAAAGTATGATGTGCCCGCTTTCCTTCTCCTCTATCCCCGAATCCCTCACAAGGACAGACACAACCGAAATGGAAGGTACCGAGACCGCTATGGCAAGGACAAAATCCTCAACTGCCCCGAAGCTGAAGATCGACCTGGCAATGGCGAGGGTTATCAGGAAGGGTGCCACAAATGCGCTAAGTGTGACAGTGAACCCTTTTGACACATACTTTTTGAGCTTCTCTGTTTTGGCATTGAAACCGAGTTGATATATTATGAAGAAAAGTGAAACGAAGGCTATGGGGCTCAGCTCAACCGGATCAGAAACAAGTCCCAGGAGCGAGGGGCCCACGATTATGCCACTAATCAGTTCCCCGGCAACCGATGAGAAGCCGATCTGGCGGAAAATCTCGCCGACAATGACAGCGGCGGCCAGAATGACCAGAAACTGAAAGAGAATAGACGAAAGCAACAGAAAATTAGAAACTATGGACTATTTAACGTTGCGATTTCATATTGAGGATAAGCTCTTCAGGGCTTATGGTCTTCAGGCATCAAATGAAAGGCTCTATGGCAACTTTTATTTAATTCCCTAGACTAATATTAGCATGGCCGGAAAACCAGTTGTTTTGAAAGGAAGGCTGTTTGACGGGGAAAATGTATTTGAGAAAGGTGCAGTGGTTTTTGACAGTGCATCTGGCATAATTGAGGCAGCAGGGGAAAGGGGTCAGGTGGAAGAGCCAAAAGGAGCCCACGTTATTGAATACAATGACGGCACAATATCTCCGGGCTTCATCGATGTGCACATGCATTTCTTCGGGTCCAAGACCATGGAACTTCCGGAGTGGAACGTAACTCCAGATGCCACGGTTGCGATCAGGAGTGTGGTGGACATGTGGAATCTCCTGAACGCTGGTTTTACCACGGTAAGGGACCTCGGGAGCAAGGTAGGCACACACATCAGCAAGGCAGAAAGGGCAGGTGAGATTCAGGGCCCAAGGGTGCTTTCTGCTGCAAAATCGCTGGCACAGACTGGAGGCAACGACGACTACAAGCTGCTTCCGCTGCACATGGCGCAGGAACTCTCGTACTCGTACTACTGCGATTCACCATGGGATTGCAGGAGGGCTGTAAGGATGTGCCTTAGGGACGGCGCGGAAGCCATCAAGGTGTACGCTTCCGGCACCATGAGCCAGGGAGGACAATGGAAGCCCCACCTCACTGTGGAGGAACTCAGGGCAATTGTTGAGGAAGCTCACAGGTCATACGTGAATGTGACTGCCCACGCTTACGGCGAAGAGGCCATACGAAACGTGATTGAAGCTGGCGTGGACTCGATAGAGCACGGTCTTGAATTGACGGACGAGACTGCCAAGCTGATCAAGTCCAGCGGAATATACTATATTCCAACAATGAGCGTATATTCCATACACAAGCCGCAGGAAGGAACGCCGAGAGCCAGGATAATCGCTAGGCACCTGAACGAGGAAATCCAGATAGCCAGGGACCATGGGCTGATGATAGCTGCGGGAACGGATCTCGTTGGGGCCCTGGAAGCACCGCACGGCCAGAATTCCATGGAAATGAAGCTTCTGTCGGAGCACCTTGGCAATCTTGAGGCGCTCAAGTCGGGCACCTCCATTGCAGCAGACTGCCTGGGCCTAGAAGACACAGGAAGGATTGCGAAGGGCAAAAAAGCGGACATCGTATTCCTGAAGGGGAACCCGCTTGATGACATCGCTAAAGCTTCACCGGAGCATGTAATGCACGTTTTCCATGATGGAAAACAGTTCAAATAAGGGGCATTACTAAGACAGTTTCCCCTGTGCAATTTACGGCTGTAATGAAATTTATGCAAAACATGCAAAAGAATATATACATTTACAGTGTAAATGCGAATGATACACATGCCGTCCGATCTTGAATATGGAAGTGCTAAGGCTGCCATTGTCGCAGGAATACTCACTTTCATAGTTCTGGGCTGGCTTTCCATTTATGGCTGGCTGATAGCAGGTGTCGTAGCAGGGCTTATCGCAAGAGGGTCACTCAGGGGAACAGTCTCAGCTATTGTCTCAGGTGCAATAGTTTCTGCTGTAATGATCGCCCTCACTCTTTTTGTATCGCCATCGCTCATCACAACTTATGCATCCTACCTTGGCACAAGCCAGTTGGTGGGGGACATAGTGGCCCAGGTGCAGCTGGCCATGTCGATGCAGCCTGTTGTCTTGATGAAAGCACTCATGATCAGTGCAATAATTGCTCCTGCAATAGGTGGATTTATTGGCGGTTCCATACTGAGCCCGAGGCACAGATTTGATGAAGATTTTGAAGAAGTTGCAGAACCAGAACCAACCTCATAATTTATTCTAAGACAAACCAACCTGCAACCCGTTTATTTTCATGCGCAGCGGTCGGGCTGTCCGGGAATTTTGACATTTGATGCTGTTGCTGAAAAATCTTAATATATGTATTCACGCTCAAAAATCAGGTTGGCAACCGAAGCCCGCAATAAAAACTGGACGAACTCCAACGCATTCTATCTTGTTGTATCGGTGCTGTCTTCAATTCTAATGATCTTTGCAATTCTTGTGGTCGCATACTATATCTTCATATTCATATCCAGCCCGGCCATCCGGTTCATACTGCGCATCTCATTATTCGCAATGCTTGCACAAGTTTGGCTCAGGATAATAGTAAAGTGGGCAAGAAAAAGGTGGGCGCCAAAGGTGCCCTTATAGTGTGCTTTGATCAGAGAAATCCAGCCTTCTCCCCGTAAATGTGCTCTGAAAGCCTCTCCATGTCGCGCACAGATCTCCCGAACAATGTGGCAAGTGCTGTGCTGTCCCTGTAGAATTTCTCCACTCCAAAGTCTTCCAGGTACCCGTACCCTCCATGGACCTGCAGCGCATACTTGGAAGCCCTTCTTGCCAGCTCCAGGGACCGTACTTTTACCATCAGCTTCTCCTTCCCGCTGAGATCGGCGGAATAAAGGGCCTTCCTTAGAATCTCCTCTTCAGCCTTCAATGAAGAAAGCGTGAAAGCAACCGGCTGGTACGCGTTGAGTGGCTGCTCAAAGGTCTTTCTCACCCTGGAGTAATCTATTCCCTTCTGCAGGCATCCTGAAACGATTCCAAGCGCTACTGCAGAAACGGCGAGGTCAGCATTGTCCATTGCACTCTCAAGAGCCTCTTTTCCGCCACTCTTCAAAAGGGTGGTGAAGGGTGCGTCTTTCATCACGACGCTTGCCATTCCCATTCCCCTGAAGCCCAGTGAGTAATCTTCAGCCTGGAATGACGCAGCGTCCTTTACGAGGATAAGTGAATCACCTGATGCAGCCATTATCGCCATAGAGGCATTTCTGTTGAGGACATGCTCCCTCCTGCCGCTGGCCAAGCCGGAAGCAAGCTTCAGCTCGCCTTCACCCTTGTACCCTTCCAGTATGGTATTGATCACAACTGTTGATCCGGTTCCGGACGCAAGGACATTCTTTACAGCATTTTTCCCATCCTCAGAATCGGAAGCAAGGGGGTAGAAGAATGAATTAAGCATCATGATGTCAATGCTCACCGAGGGTGACGATCTTGCTATTTCGTCCAGTAGGATCAGGTAACCCGTCTCATCAAGGTCAGAGCCTCCAAGGGCACTGCTTATCACGGCCCCAAGGAAACCCTGGGAGGAGACAGACTTTCTTATCTCCTCGCCCACTCCTTTTCTCTCAATGTCAAGTGCATTTGGCTCGAGCGTTTTCAGCACATACTCGCGCACTGTCGACCTGAGTATCTCATGCTCTTCAGAAACCATTACTGCTCACCTGCCTCCGCTTTTCTGAGCATTCTTGAAATGATCAGCCTTTCCACTTCGCTTGTCCCTTCCCAGATTTCTGTAATTTTTGCATCACGGAAATATCTCTCCAGTTCAGAGGTAAGGCCATAAACACCTGTAATCTCCATAGCCTTTTCTGACGCGAATACTGCGGCTTCAGAGGCGTAGGCTTTTGCCATGCTGGTTATCATTGGGTCCGGCTTGAACTGGAACATGAACGATGCAGCCTTGTAAGTGAGGTTCCTGGCCGCTTCAATCCTCATTGCAATGTCTGCTAGGTGGAACTGTATCTGTTCCCTGTTGTACGACTCGTCCTTTGCTGCCATCTCGTTCACGAACCTGACGCACCTGTCCAGGATTCCCTGTGCTATTCCAAGTCCCTGTGCTGCGACGAAAACCCTGCTGATATTGAAGAAGGTCATTATGTAGTAGAATCCCTTCCCTTCTTCCCCGATGAGGTTTTCCTTGGGTACCTTGACGTTTGTGAGCTGCAGCTCGGCCGTGTTGGTTGCCCTGACACCGAGCTTTCCCAGGAGCTTTGTAGCCTTGAACCCGTCCCACTTGGTTTCTATAAGGAAGGTGCTGAGGCCATGGTGCCTTTTACCGTCAGGCTCGGATGTCCTTACCAGCATGACAAGAAAATCAGCTATCTGCCCATTGGTGATGAACATTTTTGACCCGTTGAGCAGGTAGTGGTCGCCCATGTCCTTTGCGTTGGTCTTCACGCCGGCGACATCACTGCCGCCGCCGGGCTCTGTTACTGCCAGCCCCATCATGGCCTCGCCGCTGTTGACCTTCTCCAGGTACTTCTTCTTCTGCTCCTCGCTCCCGAAAAGCAACAGGACCTCCTCTCCGAAGAACGGTACAGATACCGATATTCCTAGGCCGGGATCAAGCCTGCACATCTCTTCGATGGCTACCAGTGTCTTCCATGGGTCAGACGGGTCCATGAGCCTGGCCTTTATCACCTTGTCCTTGAGCTCGTGGGGGTAAGACTCCTCCCTGTCATGCTTTGACGCAAGCTCTGGAGTAAGCTCCTTAAGTGCGAACTCCCTTACTTTCTTCCTGAATTCGGAAATCTCTTCCGGAAACTCAAAATCCATATTTTACACCCTCTCAAAAATGACCGAATAGCCTTGGCCGCCACCCACGCAGAGTGTTGCCATTCCGAGATCCTTCTTCTTCTCCTGCAATGTCCTGGCCACCGTCCCGGCGAGCCTGGCGCCTGTGGCGCCAAGGGGATGCCCGATTGCTATGGCACCTCCATTGACGTTGACTCTTGAAGGGTCAATATTCAACTCCCTGATGGCGTTAAGCACTACAACTGCAAAGGCCTCGTTTATCTCCCACAAGTCGATGTCATCAACCTTCAGTCCTGCCCTGTCCAGTGCTTTTCTGGATGCCGGGACAGGCCCTTCTCCCATTATGGACGGCGGAACTGCAGCCCATCCTATTGACACGATCCTGGCAAGCGGCTTTAGGCCGTATTCCTCAACTTTCTTTCCGGACATCAGCATTGTCAGGGATGCACCTGCATTGAGGGGGGAGGAGTTGCCGGCGGTGATCACACCGTCGCTCCTGAATGCGGGTGACAGTTTCTTCATCTGGTCAAGTGAAACGTCGTCCCTTATGCTCTGGTCCTTGTCTATTGTGATGAAATCGCCGTCTTTCTCGACTTCCAGCGGGAGAATCTCCCCCTTCAGGAATCCGCTGTCTCTGGCTTTTGCAGCCTTCAGATGGCTGTTGAGGGAAAACTCGTCCATGTCTTCTCTCACGATTTCCCTTTCCGCTGCGAGCTTCTCCGCGGTCAGCCCCATGGAATAGCCCGTATTCATGTCATACTTCTGGTATTCCGGCCTGACGAGCAGCTTGATGTTCGGCTTAATATGGTCGTTATTGCCGAGCGGAACGTGGGTCATGTGCTCCATGCCCCCAGCGAGCACCACTCCAGCATTGCCGGTCATAATCTCCATTGCCCCGATTGAAAGCGCATTGAGGGATGAAGCGCAAGCCCGGTCTATTGCCATTGAAGGAACCGTTACCGGAAGGGCAGAAAGCAGTGCTGGATGTTTGCCGCCATAGGTCCAGTTCTCATCTGCCTGCAGTGCGCAACCTACTATCACATCCTCGATATCCTCTTTCTTGATGCCTGTCTCGTTTGTGGAGTTGTCAATAAGCTTTGCAAGGCCCTCATCCATCCTTATGGAATTGAAGACATCCCTCCCGGGGTCGTTCGGCCTGGACCTTGAGAAAGCTGTCCTTTTGTAATTAACGAGGTAAACCTCATTGGTCTCACCCATAATAAAATCACACTTGTAACATTCAACGCATTAAGAATTAAAAAGTGTTTCTGCATCCGTGCAAATTACCCTTTCACTGTTATTTACTGTCTAGGCATTGACAAATAAAACATGCAAAAACAAGCCGTGAACCAGCGGATACACTAAGTGAAATCTTATTTTATCGGGGATGTTTATTACCCATCATTGCAGTGTTACTCCCATAATGTTATCACCCAACAGGAAGGATGTATTCAGGTTGGAGACGCTTTTTCCAGGCAGCAATTTGAATTTGGTGTGACATCTGATCCTGAGAGGTTCGGAATGCATTCTGATAGGACCGCCAAATGTTCCAGGCCTGGTGGAATCGGTAAAAAGGCTGGAGGACTCTGTAGCAATCGTACTGACATCCCAGAACCACCCGAGGGGGACCGGTTACATAGCTGCCAATACCGGAGCAACTGTATACATTCCGGATCAGAATCCTTCAGATGTTGACCCAAGAGAGCTAATTTCTGTGGGGGAAATCGGCGAATATGAAAAAAACAGCGAAGGGGAACTGCTTGGGATGCAGGTCTTCAGGGATTTCTACGACTTTGCCCTGTTAACTGAGGAAGGGGAACTAATTGTATCAGACAACGGCAGGGAGAATGCAGAAGGAAAGCTTGTTCTCTGGCCTGTGTCCATGGATCCACCCGGGCCTCCAGACCAAACAATACACAAGGAATTCAGGAACCTGATTCAGAAATCGGGTGCTGACTCACCCCTTGCAGGACATGGACACGATATTATGGGAAATCTCCAGGACCTGTCTGATGCACTCTGATTGCCCGTTGAGCCGTTGAAAATTATGCCTCGCAGCCATTGGCAAACAGCAGGCGAAAATATAAAGCTAAAAAGATGCTATGGTTGTAGTGATTTGTTATGCCGTATAATATTGCTGTTCTGATAAAGCAGATACCGGATATTGATCAGATGAAGACTGATCAGAACACCGGTGAACCGCAGACACAGAATCTTCCACTAAGGATTGAGAACCTGAGCAAGAATGCCATTGAGGCAGCAGTCCAGTTGAAGGAAAAGTCTGGAGGGAAAGTGACCGGGCTTATCTTTGGCACAGACAAGTCAAACGCAGCAATGAAGGAAGCCTATGCCATGGGTGTAGACGAAGGGGTCGTGATAACAGGCTATGAGGAGAATTCTCCCTCATTTACGGCAAAGGTGCTTGCAGGGAAGCTGAAGGCCCTTGAGCATGATATTGTTATTCTGGGCAACCAGTCTGCTGACACATACACAGGGGTGCTTCCGGGGATGCTCTCGGCACTCATGGACGAGCCGCTAATAGGAAATGCAATCTCAATTGTGCCTGAAGACGGGCAGGTAAAGGTTACACGTGTACTCGAGGACCACAATGTGATCATCTCGTCAAAGCTTCCGGCAATAATATCGGTGGCACAGGAAATAAACGAGCCCAGGCTTCCTCCGGTTCTTCAGATTATGGCGGCCGGCAGGAAACCCATCAACACGGAGCAGGCTGCTGCAAAGCCTGAATCTCAGGTCAAGGTACTTTCAGACAGGGCGCCGAAGAGCGACAGGAAACGTGAGATCTTCGAGGACCCGGAGAAGGGAATACCCGAAGTTGTGAAGGCAATTAAGGAGGTGATCAGATGAAAGGGCTGGTCTTCTCAGACAACGCCGCAGTCCTTCAGGAATCTCTCACTTACCTGAGGGGCATGATGGATGTTGATGCGGTTACTTCGGAAGGAGGTGCAGGAGAAGTCTCAAAATTCGGGGCAGGAAAGGTATTCGCCCTGAAGGGTGAAGCATTCTACGACAACATCTCTTCAGCTGTCAGGCAGATTTTTGAAAACGGCTCCTATGACTACATATTCCTCGGTTCAACTACAATCGGAAGGGAAGTTGCGGGATATCTGGCCGCTGCCCTCGGCCTTCAGACAATGACAGAGCTGATATCCTTCGAAGCCAGGGAAGGCAAGGCTTTTACCAGCAGATTCGCCCACGGGGGAAAGACTGTTGTCCAGGAAGAATCCGACGCTAAGGTTCTCACACTAATGCCCGGAATTGCCGACCCTGCACCAGCAGATAATGCTTCAGAGACTGAAGAAGTTGCTCTGGGCGAATCAAAGCTGTCAGTAGTTGAAAGGATAGAAAAACAGGCAACATCGGTCAATCTCGAGAAGGCAGACATCATAGTGTGTGTAGGAAGGGGTCTTGGGAAGAAAGAGGGCATTGCAGACATCGAACCTCTAGTCAAGGCAGTTAAAGGCGAGCTTGCAGGGTCACGCCCTGTGTGCCTGGATTACCAGTGGCTCACAGAAGACAGGCAGGTTGGACTATCCGGAAAGAAGGTCAAGCCTAAGATTTACATTGCGCTCGGAGTTTCGGGGCAGATCCAGCACATTGCGGGAATGAGGGACTCAAAGACTGTAATTGCAATCAACAAGGACAAGGACGCACCCATATTCGAAGAGTCCGACTACGGCATCGTAGGAGACATGTACCAGATCGTCCCGAAACTTGTCCAGGCAATACAGGCATAAATTATTCCAAACAATCCATTTTTATTTTTCATCCAAGCCTTGATCGTACGAAATATTTTTATCAGGATAATAGTTGAAAACCCATGAAATGGGGCAAAGTCGCTGCAATAGTTGCGGCAGGCCACTGGTAAACATCCCCTTATGGGCTCTTCCTGCTTCTAGTCATGGATCTTATGATTTCCCAGTCAGACTCGGAAAGCCGGCTGAGCCTGTTGAATTCCCCGGCACCGTTCAACCACTCGCCTCCGTCAATTGTTACTACTTCTCCGTTGATGTACTCGGCAAAGTCCGAAATCAGGTATGATGCCAGGTTTGCAAGCTCATCATGCCTTCCGGTCCTCCCCAGTGGCACATTGGAAGCCATCATCCCGGCTATCTCTTTTGTTGGTGCAAGCCTCTCCCATGCCCCCTTTGTTTCGAATGGGCCTGGTGCTATGGCCACCTGCCTTATTCCGTAGTGCCCCCATTCTGCTGCAAGTGACCGTGTCAGGGCAAGAACGCCCGCCTTGGCCGCTGCAGATGGCACGACATATCCTGATCCCGTCCATGCGTACGGCGTGACTATGTTGAGAACAGTACCCCGTTTGCCGGAGGCGATCCAGCGCTTCCCCATGTCAAGTGTGCAGTAGAATGTCCCGTGAAGCACGATATTCAGAACCGCATCCACTGCATTAGTGGAAAGCTTCTCTGTCTGGCTTATGAAATTCCCGGCCGCATTGTTTACAAGGACATCAATTGCCCCAAAGTGTTCAAGAAATGAATCAAAAGCCTTCTCAATTTCCAAAGGCTTTCGTACATCACAGACATAATAGGCGGCATCAGCTCCAGATTCTCGCAGCTCTTCCACGGTTGTTTCAAGCGGGTCCTTCCTTCTGCCGATAATGGCTATTCCCGCACCAAGGGAAGCGAATCTCAGTGCCATGGATTTGCCAAGCCCTGTCCCTCCGCCTGTTATGATTATATTCTTTCCCTTAAGCAGCCCCTTTTCAAACATTTGTACCAGCTGATAAATAAATTGGGAGATAGTTGAATTTTGCTGTTATGCCAAAATTGGGACTATGATTATTACTCCAGGTTGTCCGAAATGAGCTCCGCAATATCCTTGACCTGGATGCTGTTCTCCACATTCAGGGTCCTTGCCGCATCCGACATCATGGGCATGCAGAAGGGGCATGCGACAGCGAGCTGTTCGGCACCAGTGTCTATGGCCTGCTGCATTCTTATTTTGCTGATCGAGTCCTGGCTCTCCACCTTGTACCAGTAGTTTCCTCCACCCGCACCGCAGCACATGCTTTTCTCCCTCGACATTTCCATTTCCTTGAGCGAACCTGATGAGCTCACTATTGCGCGCGTGTTGTCGTATTCGTTGTTCACACGGCCTAGATAGCACGGGTCATGCAGAGTGATTGTCCCCTTCCCCTTCCTCATCTTGAGCTTTCCTTCCTCAACCAGGTTGGAGAGAAACTCTGAGTGGTGCTCCACCTCCGCTTCCAGGCCAAACTTCGGGTATTCGTTCTTGAATGTGTTATAGCAGTGGGGGCAGGCGGTTACTATCTTCTTCACACCGTGTTTCTGGAACGTCTCAACATTCTGCATCACGAGCTCCTGGAATCTCCCCTCCTCGCCTATTCTCCTGGCAGTCTCACCGGTGCATTTCTCTTCTGATCCGAGTATGCCGAAATTGACCCCGGCTTTCTTTAGGAGCCCAAGGATAGTAACAGCGGTCTTGTTGTCTCTTGGATCAAACGCGCCCATGCACCCGACCCAGTAGAGAACATCTTTGCCAGAATCAAATTTTGGGGCGTAATCCAGAAGTTTGTCACGGTCACCAGGGGGATTGCCAAAAGGGTTCAGTGTATTTGTCAGGTTATTCAGGTATTGTCCGGTCTCCTTGGAAATCCTGTTTTCCATGACCAGGTTCCTTCTCGCCTCCATCACGAAGGATTGCGGGTCTATAACAACAGGGCACTCCTCAACGCATGCCTGGCAGGTTGTACATGACCAGCTTGCGTTTTCAGTAAGGATTCCGGGATTCAGCTCAAGTTCAGCTCTCGTGACGCCGTTCTTGATGTTCTGGACAACGACCCTGGGATCGAGATCGGTTCCGGCCATAACCGCTGGGCACGCCCTTTCGCATCTGCCGCAGTCCGTGCAGGCCATGGCTTCGGCCAGTTTTATCTTTGGAAGGTTTCCCACCTTCTTTGCTCCGACAGTGAACTCGAAATTGCCTGATTCCAGTGCTTCCGCCAGGTTGAACGGAGTGGTCATCTCCCCTCTCGGCTTGTCTCTGTGCACACTTATGTGAACCGCTGCAAGAGCCATGTGTGAGAGTTTTGAGTAAGGGAGATAAGCCACTATGGCAAAAGCTGAGGCAATGTGCACAAGCCAGAGGTCCCTGTAAAGCGCGATCCCGAGGTTTCCCGTGATGCCAAGTGGCTGGAAGATGTAACTCAGTCCCCATTCCACAAACCTGTACGAATCAAACGCATTCCTGAAGAGTGCAATCTTGAGTGCACCAAGGATGAACCCTTCAAGTGCGAGTATCAGGAGGCCGGCGATTATGAGGTAGTCATCGGTGACAGTGTCGAGCCTGACCTTCTTCACAAGCCTCCTGTAAAGGGCCATGACGAGACCGGCAATCAGCATGACGCCGCCGAGATTTGCCCAGACCTCGAAATTGAGGTAGAAGGTACCCACCAGGATTCCGAAATGGAAAAGAGGTTTCAGAATGTCGTGGGAAAGGAAAATGAGGGCAGTCGCTATGAAAAGTATCAGTATGCCGTATGAGATCAATATGTGCATCGTACCGGCGTAATGGTTCTTCTTGTTCTTCTTATGGAATATGCCGAAGGACAGATATCTGGAAGCCATGCTTCTCCAGTTTTCCTTCGCGTAGGACGCCATCGCGCTGAAGTTGATTCCTATCCTGCTGTAGGACCTGTACCACCAGTAGAAAACGAATACCGTGACTGCGAAAGAGAGCGCATAATCGATTACTAGTTCATATAGCGGAACAAAAACAAGTGTAGGGCTGGTAATCGGTACTGACATATAGCCTCCAATGCAAATGTATGATGCTTTTAATTAACTTTGTCACCAAAAAGCCATCAGATGCAGTTAAGCGAAAAAATACATATCCGCCTAGTGCTATACTTACCCATGAAACCCGTGGAGGTTGAAAAACCAGCCTCTGTAAGGCAGGCAAGGTTCAGGGTAACAGCTGCGGTTGTTGCTGCTCTTGCGGTGTCAACCGCGGTATATCTTGTTTCAGCATCCGACACAGGAGTCACAGTAAATATCATCTCGATATCATTGCATATTGGCTATGGCAGTTTTTCGGACAATTTCTTCGGAAGCCCCTCACAGGCTGTCACTGCCAATTTTGAGACCTATGGAGGTGGGCAGACGGTTTCATTCACAATACCTTTCCACAATTACGACAGCAAGTCACACCGTGTAACTGCCATCTTCGTCAACGAAACTGGTTTTGAAGTGGTTTCTGAATCCCCCAAACTCCCTGTAACTGTGAACCCTGGCCAGACCTCATACATCACAGTGGACATAACGGTTCCCGTCCACAACTTTGCCGGGAACCTTGACTTGTACTCGGTGGTGCAGTGAGAACCTGGGTTGTTTGGGCTGACGCATTTTCTCTGATACCATTTTTTCATTCAAGACGTGAACGATTTTTAGTATGGCATATTTGCAAGGTTGCTCAAATTTTCCCAGTTACATCTTTCTTCTGTTAGGGCGCGAGGAGAATCATATTTACAACAGCTAATCGGGCTTCAGGTACATTGGGGAAATGAATTCTACGCTAATGATCCCAGTGTTGTTCGCGCTGGCTTCTATCCAGACATTCAGTGGATGGTTTCCTGTCAGGTTCTGGAAAGAATAATTGCCTGAAATCTGACCCACATAACCAGAGCTGTATGCCAGCCATGGCCCCAGGCTGAGGTTCAATTCAAATTGACTGGTGCCAGTGTGGGTGCTTATTGCAACCATATTGAAGTACAGGTCGGAGACATTGAGGGCTGAGGATACGATATGTGGAGTTACCAGGAATCCCTGCCCAGGGTTGAGGATAATGTCAGTGCCCATCTGGACAATTATTGCTTGTGAACCTTCATTTGCGCCAGCCCCCAGTCCGGCCGTCAACCCATTGTTATAACCCGCCGTCAAGCCTGCGTAAAATGATACTGGAAGTGCAATTACTGCAATTATAACAGCTGAGACAAGTACAAGAAACCTTCGCTCCATCCTTATCAGATCAGAGATATTTGTGTATTTCAATATTTTGCTTCATTAAAGTCCACTCACAATAGGGCTAAAGGAGACCATCAAGTATTATTTCCAGCGATGAGGAAGCATAAGGCCTCAATACCTTGCAAGTTGTTTTACAGTGTATACAAGGAACTCTACTCTTAACGGACCTTTATGCACATAAAACAAGGATTTACCCTATATTATAGGGGTTGACCATCATAATATTAATATAAACCGATCAGTTATTTTTTTCCATGGCAGAGACAGCTTATGAGCGTTACCTGAGCGCAGACAAGATACTCTCCTTCCAGAAGAAGCAGGAAGACTTGGTCTGCGATGGGGAAAGGGATTTCCAGGGCGTGCAGCAGGAGTCTGAATTCATCTGGACCAGGATAAACCTGA
>JBJKST010000001.1:0-5299 GCA_046703705.1 Thermoplasmataceae archaeon | reverse complement strand
ATTTCGGAGTGCTTACAAAGGATGTGAGGAACCTTTACAAGAGGCTCAAGTACAGGGTCAACAGCATCGTCGCCTGGAGATATTTCAGCGCTGACACCGGATCTCACCTGATCGAGGTCTTCTCCGGCACTTTCGTCGAGAGCCTGGAGCTTGGAGCTGACGCTGAGATGGCGGGCGACATTGTGGCGAGGAATTTTGACAGAGTTGTCAGGATGAGAAGAAGAAGGCATGCCGCAGCACAGAGCTACATCGGCGTACTTTATGGCATCACCGGAGGACTTGCCTTCGCCCTTGGTATATCATTTGGCGTTCTCCAGATCATAAACTCCATCTTCAAGACCTTTGACACGAGCACGATCTCCAGCTTCGGGATATTCGTCGGGCAGCCGGCAAGTTCCATCCTGCTTATACAAGTGTTCATATCGCTCATCCTGTATGTGCACTCCTTCATCGCGGGAATAGCTCTGAAGATTGCAGACGGCGGCAAAATGATATTCGGCCTGCACCATGCAGTTACGATGAGCTGGATAGTGGCAGTCGTCATATACGGGACACTCCAGATAACCAGTGCAATACTTGCCGGCACGCTCTGAGGAGAGCCGTGCCTCCGATTAACACAAGACATAGTAAGAATAAAATAGATTCAAGAAACTACAGTAGGATGATTGACGCCTCCAGCGCAAAAAAATCTCTGAAGAGGTTTGTTGGGTTCGTCGAAGAGATAATGGGGACGAAGGATGCTGAGTCGAAAGAAAAGCAGCTTTCGGAACTGATTTCTTATGTGGACGAAAACAGGGATATTATCAAGGAGGCAGTCACCGAAGAGACCTCACAGCTGATCTCGTACCTCGTGGTGGATGTTTACAAATCCGGATCAAAAAGCATGGACGGGCTGCTGGAAGTTGTAAAATATGTTGATCCGGAAAACCCCATTGTAGGGGAATATGAGATAGTAAGGCTCCTGGACACTGGCCGTCATGAAGAAGTCATTGACAGGGTGACCAAGGACAGGTCTTACTGCAATTCACCGGGCATAATGGATGTCCTCAAGCAGAGCGCCGAAAAAGCAGGTATGTTTGTTCCTGCAGTGAGGTACTATTCCGGGTGTGGAATGTTCGATGAGGGGCTCTTCCAGGAATATGCTGAAAGCCAGCAGGATGACCAGGTCAACGAAGAGCTGATCGCATCATTTGAGGAGCAGGGAAAAAAAGATGATCTTGAGTCCCTGCTTGAAATAATCACGGAGACCAACGAGTCTGCAACATATCGCGTTAAACTGGCGGAACTGTACCTCGATTTAAAAGATAATGAGAAGCTGGAAGGAGTTTTGAAGGATATTGATCCCGCGGACGTCGAGAACGTGTCCGATTACATGGCAATAGCGAGGGCAAATGAGTACATCTCAGACCATGCGAGATCTCTTCTTTTTGCCACGTCAGGCCTCGTTGCGCACCCCTCAAACCGTGATCTCATGCTCCAGAAGGCGAGAATGCTGATAATGCTCCGAAGGGAAGGGGAGGCGACCGAAGCCCTCACCGAGTTAGTGGAAAACTACCCCAAAGACAGTGAAGCCATGCGACTTGTTGCCAGCCTGTATTACAAATCCGGTGACTACAAGAACACGCTGAAGTATCTGGGGCTGCTTGAGGAGTTAACAGAATTTGAGCTTTCTGACTACCTAATGCTCATCGATTCGAGGACAAACCTTTCACTGTTCGACGAGGCCACAAAAAATATCAACAGTGCAATTGGAAAGTTCGGCAAGAGCCTGGAAATACTTCAGTACAAGCTGAAGCTGGAAAAGATTATAAATGACCAGTCCAAGGCATACTCAACCTCACTGGAAATACTGGAACTCGATCCACAGTTCCCTGATGCAATGGAGATCAAGTTCAATTACCTCTACGACAAAGAAGAATACAAGAGGTTTGTGGAAGAACTTGATGAAATCAAGAACGAAGAGATAAAAGGGGAGTTCAGCGAACGATATGCAGCAAGCCTCATACATCTGAACAGGCTTTCCGATTTCGCCACCATCGCAAAGGCCAGGCCGGAGATCATGGACAGTGGATACGTCCTTGATGCCGTTTTTTACACAGTAAGGGACGACGAGAAGGTGAGGACGATACAGGAGCTTTTCTCACAGGCAGGAAGCAAAGCGGGAAATGGCATGAAGATCGTGCTCAACCGCCTCCTCGGGGTTAAGCCCCTTTATGAGGGGAGTGCCTCTGACCTGGCAATCCGGAGCAAGTCATATGCGCTTGGATACATAGTCTGCATGGAGAGCACCGACTTCAGGGAAAAGACTCCTTCCGAGGAATCGGACAGGATAATCTCCAATTCTGCATTCAAGGAGATCTCGGAGATGTATGACCTTGTGAAAAGAATAGCTTCCGGGAAGGTTGAAACCGTCAAGAACCTCAGCGATTCCCCAAGGCTTTTGTACCCTGTCGTTTCGGCACTCATTCAATTGGGTGACAACAACCTTGCAAGGACTGTCCTGGACAATTCATATGACAGCAAGCTTGCAGACCCTTTTTACTACTATTATGACGGGGTGCTTAACTTCAGGAAGGGTAACACAGGTGCGGCAAGAAAAAGTGTAAGGAAGGCCCTCTCAAGGCTTTCAAACGTATCCTTCCAGACGCTGGAAGCCGAAATACTTCTGTCTGAGGAAGACGTTGACGAGATTAGGGAAGCGCTGCTCAAGCTTGCAGAAAAAGGGGTCATACAGAATATCAACTACGAGGAAGTCTACAATTATGTAATGGCCAAGGGCGATTACACCGCAGGTGAAAGCATGGTTGAATCCCTGAAGCCGTTCAACGTAGACAATTTCTGGCTTAACAAGCTAAACAGGGATGTTCTTGCCCACAAGCAGCAGTTCAAAGACTCTCTGGACTTTTCAAGCCTCGTGGTGGCAAGCAAGAAAAGAAATTTTGAAGATATAAGGAAACACGTCAATCTGCTTGAGAAGCTTGGAATGGAGAAGGAAAGGCTTGCGTTCCTCATATCAAATAGCGGAAAGAACGAGAGTGCGACCATAGACCTCTGGATTGGTGATGAATATTATGGCATGGGCGACTACGAGGGCGCACTGGAGTACTACAAGTCTGCAATAGAGAAGAACACGGATCCCGCCGATATCAAGAACTATGCCGACACCCTTCTTGAAACAAAGAACCTTGAGGAGGCTGCCAAAATAATCAAGCACATGTCCGATCCAGGGCTGCTTGAGATCAAGCTCTATTATGAGCAGGGAAAAGTCCAGGAAATAATAGGCCTCCTGCAGACCTCAGACATTGTAGAAGAGGGAGACGAGGAGAAGCTTACCTACATCGCCGAAAACCTCTGGCCCAACAGGCTTGTCAGGGACGCTCTTATAAAAGCATACAGAAGCGAGGGGTACCGTTTCCTCGGGAGGCTGATCTCCAGGAAAATGGTTGATGCCGGAGATTATGAGTCTGCTGCCGGAATCCTCACAAATCTTCTGAAAAACTACCCCGCCGACATAGAGAGTGTAGCCATACTTTCGGATGTCTATATCCAGCTTGGAAAGGATGCGGATGCGGAAGACCTCTTGCTGAACTCAATGAAGCAGTGCAAGGCTTTTGACGAAAGCATGCTCCTGGTGGACAGGCTAATGAGAATTTACTATGAAAACAGGGATTACACGTCACTGGTAAAATTTTACCAGACAAACCCTGACCATGTTGACAGGACTTCCATCCAGTTCGTAATAAGATCATATATTTTCCTCGAGGAATTTGACACTGCCGAGAAGCTTCTCGGGAAATACGAAGGAGACCTCATAGACAGGGAACTCAACCGAGAGATGCTTGCGGAAATAGAGGCTAAGAGGAACTTCAGCGAGATCCTGATATATGTCAGAAGGCTGCTGAAGCTTGAGTACAAGGCCGGAAGGACCTTCGACATGAAGGAAGCACTCTACAAGGCTGAAATACCCATCGAGAGGATGGAGGAAGTCTTCAATTTCCTGAACAGCGAAGAATACTACATGGACGTAAACGAGGAGAAATACGAGATCCTTTCAAGGGACGTATTCCAGGAAATAGCAAAGAAGACCAGGGTGGAGTCGCTCAGGGAAGTGAAGATAAACGTAATATTCAACAACCTGCCCAGCAGGGACGTAATTGTTGCAAAGAACCTTTACATCTACATCAAGAGGATGCTCGAAGTCCTCAGGGAACCGAAGACCAACGACGAAGTGCTGATGAAGCTTCTGAGGATTGCCCTCAGGGATGGGCTCAGGCCGGAACCCCTCAATGTTGCAGCCAACCTTAACGTTGGCATATCGGATGCGCTGGAAGTAATTGCACTGATGAAATACATGGAGGACATGAACAGGAAGGGTGGGTACTGATTTGAGAAATGTACCGCGCTATCTCACCGCCGAGGTCAAGGATATAATTGTTTCAGTTGCTGTCCTCACTGCTGCGTTTACTATAGTCCTTGGACGCTACAGTGGCGCGTTCGGCGGCTCACTGTCAGTAGTGGCATTGGCCAGCTTTCTCATAGTCATAACCTCATTTCTCCTTCATGAGCTTGCCCACAGGTATGTTGCCAGGTTCTACGGGGGGATTGCCTTTTTCAAGATGTGGCTTCCGGGAATTTTCCTCCTTCTTGTCACATCCATAATCGGGATAATATTTGCAGCCCCGGGCGCAGTCAACATCGGTGGCATGTTCAGGAAGGATCAGATTGGCAAGACTGCACTGGCCGGGCCGGCAACGAATCTTGGAATAGGCATATCACTCTACATTGCTCTGCTCGTCATACCCGTTTCAGCTTCAGGATTCATTGTCCACAACATAATTTACTGGATGGCGGCCCTGAATCTCTGGTTTGCACTGTTCAACCTCATCCCAATACCGCCGCTAGACGGCGAGAAAATCTTCAGGTGGGACCTTCATGTTTACCTGATCATGGTTGCGGTTGCAATAGTAATGAATGTGCTGAACGGCCCTTTCCTATGATTGCAGGAATGTTTCCTTGGCAGGGTTCTCGCTCCCTTCCGCCGGCTTCAGGAAGAATATAGTGTTTTCCCCAACCTCGATCTTGTAAGATATTTCAAACTCAAGGATTTCGCCACCCTCAGTTTTGAGATTTGTGCTGGAAGAAGACTTGAGGATCTCCCAGGCGCCTGTTGACGGCTTCATTATGATCCCAAGGTAGAAAGGGTTCCTTGATGCTATGAAGTAATCTTCAACCGCGCCGGACACTTCACCGCCTTTCCTGTAATAGACAACTGAAATTTTCATCAAAATCGCCTTCCGGC